>JAIOJF010000042.1 GCA_019911965.1 Paracoccaceae bacterium
CAACCAGGTGCTGCAAGCATCGGTCGACAGTATCTACGCCGCGTCAACCGCCTGATGGCGTTCCTTTCCGCTGGCGCGGCCCCGCGCCGGCACATAACGCGCAACTTTTGCAAAGCGTTCCGGCCACATTCGGCATCATTGTGAAAAATCGCGGTTGACGGGTCCGCCGCCCGGCCATAATGTTCCGCGCACGAAAATCGGAGTAAACCCCGTGATCCGCATGATTGTACTTCTGGTAGGAACTTGGCGCATGGGCCGGTAACGGACACCCTGAACGGTACCCCATGCGCCCCCGTCTGACCGGGGGTTTTTTTATGCTCGAAAGAAAAGATGACGTCATGAACGGAGCAAACATATGACACGTCAGATGACCGGAGCGAAAATGGTGGTTCAGGCGCTGAAGGATCAGGGCGTGGACGTTGTATTCGGCTATCCCGGCGGGGCGGTGCTACCGATTTATGACGAGGTCTTTCAGCAAAACGATATTCGTCACATCCTGGTGCGGCACGAACAGGGCGCGGTGCATGCGGCCGAGGGGTATGCCCGTTCGACCGGCAAACCGGGCGTTGTGCTCGTCACCTCCGGCCCCGGCGCCACCAACGCGGTTACCGGCATCACCGACGCGCTGATGGATTCGATCCCGATCGTGGTGCTGTCGGGCCAGGTTCCGACCTTCATGATCGGCAACGACGCCTTTCAGGAGGCTGACACTGTGGGCATCACCCGCCCCTGCACCAAGCATAACTGGCTGGTCAAGGATACCGACAAGCTGGCGGAAACCATCCATCAGGCGATGCATGTCGCGATGGCCGGCCGGCCCGGCCCGGTGCTGGTGGATATCCCCAAGGACGTGCAGTTTGCCACCGGCACCTATATCGCGCCCAACAAGATGAAACCGTCGCATTACCAGCCGAAGGTCAAGGGCGATATCGAGGCGATCACCGCCCTGGTGGCGGCGATGGAAAAGGCCGAACGCCCGATCTTCTATACCGGCGGCGGGGTGATCAATTCCGGGCCGGGTGCCTCGATCCTGCTGCGCGAACTGGTCAACGCCACCGGCTTTCCCATCACCTCGACCCTGATGGGCCTCGGGGCCTATCCCGCGTCGGGGCAGAACTGGCTGGGGATGCTGGGCATGCACGGCATGTATGAAGCCAACCTCGCGATGCACGATTGCGACCTGATGATCGCCATCGGCGCGCGGTTTGACGACCGGATCACCGGGCGGATCGATGCCTTTTCGCCGAAATCGAAAAAAGCGCATATCGACATTGACGCCTCGTCGATCAACAAGGTGATCCATGTCGATATCCCGATCCTCGGCGATGTCGGCCATGTGCTGGAAGACCTGCTGAAAATCTGGAAATCGCGCGGCCGCAAGACCAATTCCGAAGCCCTGAAAAAGTGGTGGAAGGTGATTGAAGAAAACCGCGCAGTCAATTGTCTTTCCTACAAAAACTCCGACAAGATCATCAAGCCGCAATATGCGCTGCAACGGCTTGAGGCGCTGACCAGGGGACATGACCGCTACATCACCACCGAGGTCGGGCAGCACCAGATGTGGGCGGCGCAATATCTCGGTTTCGAGGACCCCAACCGCCTGATGACATCGGGCGGGCTGGGCACGATGGGCTATGGCCTGCCTGCCTCGATCGGGGTGCAGGTGGCGCATCCGAAATCGCTGGTGATCAATGTCGCGGGCGATGCCAGTTTCCTGATGAACATGCAGGAAATGGGCACCGCGACGCAGTTCAACCTGCCGGTCAAGCAGTTCATCCTGAACAACGAACGCTTGGGCATGGTGCGCCAGTGGCAGCAATTGCTGCATGGCGAGCGCTATTCGCATTCATGGTCGGAAAGCCTGCCCGATTTCGTGAAACTGGCCGAGGCGTTCGGGGCCAAGGGCATCTATTGCGACGATCCCAAGAACCTTGACGACGCGATCAACGAGATGATCGCCCATGACGGGCCGGTGATCATGGATTGCCTGGTCGAGAAACACGAAAACTGCTTCCCGATGATCCCGTCGGGCAAGCCGCATAATTTCATGTTGCTGGGCGAAGCCTCGACCGAGGGCGCAATTGACGCCGGCGGCGCGGTGCTGGTGTAAGGAGACGACGATGAACGCTCTGAGATTGAAGAAAGGCTCGTCCGGCAAAAGCGCGTATAATCTGCGCAATACCGGTGGCGACGTCTATGAAACCCACACCATCGCCGTGCTGGTGGATAACGAAGCCGGTGTTCTGGCGCGCGTGATCGGGCTGTTTTCCGGCCGCGGCTACAATATCGAAAGCCTGACCGTGGCCGAGGTGGATCATTCCGGGCATCTGTCGCGCATCACCATCGTCACCACCGGCACCCCGGCGGTGATCGAGCAGATCAAGGCGCAGCTTGCGCGGATCGTACCGGTGCACGACGTGCATGACCTGACGGTCGAAGGCCCGTCGGTGGAGCGCGAACTGGCGATGCTGAAAGTGGCCGGCAAGGGCAATGACCGGGTCGAGGCGATGCGCCTGGCCGAGATTTTCCGCGCCTCGGTGGTGGATACCACGCTGGAAAGTTTCGTGTTCGAGATCACCGGCGCGCCCGACAAGATCGACGCCTTCGTCGATCTGATGCGCCCGCTTGGCCTGATCGAAATTGCCCGCACCGGCGTTGCCGCCATCGCGCGCGGGGTGGGACAGATCAAGAAATGAATGTCCCCGCCGGCGGCAGAAGATTCCCGAAAACTGCCGCGGGCGGGGACATCCCCCAGGTGGACGCTCCGGCGTCATTTCTGCATTTCGGCTCTTGCCCGAAATGCGCTAAAACTTCATTTCATACCCGAATTTCATGCCCCGGTCATAGGTGTCGGAACGGGTCTTGCCGAAATCGAAATCAAGGCTCATCTGTCCGCCCGCGATATCGCCGCGCAGGCCAAGGCCGATCCGCGGGGCCGAGACCAGATCCACCCCGCCCAGCGTCGAACTGGCCCGCCGCATATCCGCCGCCGCGCTGACATAGGGCACCAGGCGGTTCGGTGCCTCGGCGGTTCCGGTCATCGAGACCCTGACGCCGAGCGAGGCCGAGACATTGATCGCCTCGTTCGCTGCCACAACCGCGCCAAGGCCGGTGGTATAGGTCGGCTGCCATTCGTGATAGGCCCGCGCGAACAGGAACGGCTCTACCGTCACGGTATCGTGGCGCACCCTGCCGGTCAGTGTCATCCCGCCTGACAGCCGCCGCGAACTGAACGTGGCACCGCTGATGCCGTAGCGCGGCGCGGCAAAGGCGACAAAGCCGTCCAGGATCAGCGCATCGTTCCAGTTGCGCCCGAAATACGCGCCCAGCATCGGCGAGGTCACGGTTTCCGGGGTGCCGGCATCGGTCACGAAGGTGCGCCCGAAGCCGCCCAGGACCCCGACCAGCAGGTCCGGCGATACCAGCCGGTCCACCCCGCCGACCAGATCGAACGAATGGCCATCCAGCACCCCGGAATAGGACCGCCCCTCAAGCGTCGCCCAGGCATTCCATTCCGGCGGCAGGAAGCGATCGCTCACCATGCCGGAGGTGGACATGAACATCAGGTTCTTGGACACGATCGTGCCGCCCGACTTGAAGCGGTTCTGCGCGTTCAGTCCGACGCCGGTCGAGGTAGCGAAGGTCTGGCTGTCGGCGGCAATTTCGGCGGAAACGCCGTTCGGCGCGTCCTTGGCGCTGCCGGCCACGCAGGAAACCGCGGTGGCGGCGCTGGCAGCGCCATCAACCTTGATACGTACCGAAACAAGACCCGCATGGGTTGAAAAGGTTCCCGGCGTCGGGGCCGGGCGATAGCCCGCGCCGATATCGATCATCAACTGGCCCTTGCCGCTCAATGCGCGCCAGGACAGAAGATCATGCGGCTTCACCGCGACTTCCATCACCCCGATACCGCCGTTCAGAACCCGGTAGGAGGCTCCGCGTTCGGCACAGGGAATCGACAAACCCTGAGCCATTCCAACGGGATAGAGGGCGAAGTTGGCAAGCGTACAGGCCACAAGGACCACGCATTTGCGCAGACTGATCATTGGTTTCTTACTGCCTCGAGCGGTGCTCTTTCCGAGCTTGTTGCGATCTTGATGCCCAAGTTTCGCCACATTTTCAACAGATTTGGCCCGGATTTGGGACAATAAGGCGAAAAAAGGCAGAATTGTGGCAGATTGCGTGACGCAAAAGACTCACCTCGTAATTGAATCCTTAGCCGTATCGCAATATGTAGTGGCGGCGGAATCGACACCTACAAACGGGGAATTTCCGGCCTGACCGGTATCCGGGTGGTTTGATTCGGAGTGTGATTGCATCCGGCCCACCGCCTCCGCACAGAAAAACGGGCGGGGTTTCCCCCGCCCAGTTTCACGTTTCAGGCTCATAGTTAACACCGCTCGGTTTGTTGCCTGCGGCCTGAACGCTTAGGGACGAGCGCACCCGCCCCCTATCCCGGGACCGCCGCGCTTGGAGCGGCGGCCCTGGTCATCTCCTAACTGCACCCCGATGTTGCCCCGCAGGTGTTGCATTTCAAACAGGTGCCATTGCGCACCAACGTGTAATTGCCGCATTCGCCGCAACTGTCGCCCTCGAAGCCCTGCAGCCGCGCCTTGGTGCGGGCATCCATCTTGCCGATCGGCCGGGTTTCCGGCACCAGCGTCGCCAGCGCGCCCACCGGGTCGGAATGCGAGGTGCCGAAGACATTGTCCATGCCGCCCTGCAGCACCACCAGTTCCTGCGGCAGCCGTTTCCTGAGGTAGCCCGAGGATGACACCTGCCTGATCATGTCCAGCGACTTGTTCGCGGCACTCATCGTGACTTCGCCGAAATTCGGCTTTCCTTCCTCGTCGCCGCGGCCGAGATCGTCGAAGGTTTCGCCTTCGGGCTTCACATGTGCCAGATCCGTGCGGTCGAGATAGGAAATCGCCAGTTCGCGGAAGATGTAATCCAGGATCGAGGTGGCGTTCTTCACGCTGTCATTGCCCTGTACCATGCCGGCGGGTTCAAACCGGGTGAAGGTAAACGCCTCGACAAATTCATCCAGCGGCACGCCATATTGCAGCCCGACCGATACCGCGATGGCGAAATTGTTCATCATCGCGCGGAACCCGGCCCCTTCCTTGTGCATGTCGATGAAAATCTCGCCGATGGCACCATCTTCATATTCGCCGGTGCGCAGATAGACCTTGTGGCCACCGACAATCGCCTTCTGGGTATAGCCCTTGCGCCGTTCCGGCAGTTTCTTGCGCTGCGAGCGGACAATCTCGCGGACCACGATCTTTTCCACGATCTTTTCCGCCAGCGCCTGTGCCTTCTCGCCCATCGGTGCGGATGAGGTCAGAACCTCTTCCAAATCCTCGTCATCCTCGATCAGTGACGACGACAAGGGCTGCGACAGTTTCGAGCCGTCGCGGTACAGCGCATTCGCCTTCACCCCCAGCGACCAGGACAATTCATAGGCCGCCTTGCAATCATCAATCAGCGCATCGTTCGGCATGTTGATGGTTTTCGAGATCGCGCCCGAAATGAAGGATTGCGCCGCCGCCATCATGTGAATGTGGCTGTTGACCGACAGGAACCGCTTGCCGATCTTGCCGCAGGCATTGGCGCAGTCGAATACCGACAGGTGCTCGTCCTTCAGATGCGGCGCGCCTTCCAGCGTCATCGTTCCGCAGACATGGTTGTTGACCGCCTCGATCTGCTGGCGGCTATAGCCGAGATGGCGCAGCAGGTCGAGACCGGGATTGTTCAGTTCCTTGGCCGGGATGCCCAGCGTGCCGCGGCAGAAATCCTCGCCCAGCGTCCACTGGTTGAACACGAAGCGGATATCGAAGGCCGACGGCAGCGCCGCCTCGATCTTGTCGATCTCGCCGGGGCCGAAGCCCTGCCCGATCAGCGCCGTGTGGTTGATCCCCGGCGCATTGCCAAGGGTGCCGTGGCCCACCGCATAGGCGATGATTTCTTCCACCTGCGAGGATTTGTAGCCAAGCTTCTCCAGCGCCGCCGGCACCGAGCGGTTGATGATCTTGAAATAGCCGCCGCCCGCCAGTTTCTTGAACTTGACCAGCGCGAAATCCGGTTCGATCCCGGTCGTGTCGCAATCCATCACCAGCCCGATCGTGCCGGTGGGCGCGATCACGCTGACCTGGGCATTGCGATAGCCGTGCTTTTCACCAAGGCGCAGCGCTTCGTCCCAGCTTGCACGCGCCAGCCCGACCAGATCCTGATCCGGGCAATTGCCGCCATCCAGCGCCACCGGCAGAACCGCCAGTTCCTCGTAGCCGCTGGTTTCGCCATGCGCGGCGCGGCGGTGGTTGCGGATCACCCGCAGCATGTCCTCGGCGTTCTTCTCGTAGCCCGGGAAGGCACCGATCTCGCGGGCGATCTCGGCCGATGTGGCATAGGCCACCCCGGTCATCAGCGCCGTCAGCGCGCCGCACATCGCGCGGCCCTCGTCGCTGTCATAGCCAAGGCCCATATTCATCAGCAGGCCGCCGATATTGGCATAGCCAAGGCCCAGCGTGCGGTAGCGATAGCTGAGCGATGCAATCTCGCGCGACGGAAACTGCGCCATCAGCACCGAGATTTCCAGCGTCAGCGTCCAGAGCCGCGTCGCATGCATGTAATCTTCCGACAGGAACGTGCCGTCGCGATAGAAGGTCAGCAGGTTCATCGACGCCAGATTGCAGGCGGTATCGTCCAGGAACATGTACTCCGAGCAGGGATTGGAGGCGCGGATTTCGCCGTCCTTCGGGCAGGTATGCCAGGCATTGATAGTGTCGTGGAACTGCATGCCGGGATCGGCGCAGGCCCAGGCGGCGTGTCCGATATCGTCCCACAGCTTGCTGGCCTTGACCGTCCTGGCCACCTTGCCATCGGTGCGGCGGCGCAAGTCCCAATCGGCATCGTCGCGCACCGCCTGCAAAAAGGCATCCGTCACTCGCACCGAATTGTTCGAGTTCTGCCCCGAAACCGTCAGATAGGCCTCGCTGTCCCAATCGGTGTCATAGGTCGGGAATTCGATGGACTCGTAGCCCTGGCGTGCATATTGCAGCACCCGGTGGACGTAAGTTTCCGGAATCGCGTTCTTTTTCGCAGATCTGATGGCCGCTTTCAGGCTGGCATTGGCATTGGGATCAAACGCGTCCTCGGCCTTGCCGTCCCAGTCGCGGATCGCGCCGAAAATCTCGTTCAGCTTCTGCTCGTGCATTTTCGAGCCGGCAACGAGGGCCGCGACCTTCTGTTCTTCCTTGACCTTCCAGTTGATGAAATTCTCGATATCGGGGTGATCCATGTCGCAGATCACCATCTTGGCGGCGCGCCGCGTGGTGCCGCCCGACTTGATCGCACCTGCCGCGCGGTCGCCGATCTTCAGGAAACTCATCAGGCCCGAGGATTTGCCGCCCCCGCCCAGGGGTTCGTTCTCGCCCCTCAGCGACGAGAAATTGGTGCCGGTGCCCGAGCCGTATTTGAACAGCCGCGCCTCGCGCACCCACAGATCCATGATGCCGCCATCGCTGACCAGATCGTCCTTCACCGACTGGATGAAGCAGGCATGTGGCTGGGGATGTTCATAAGCCGAGGCCGAGCGGGTCAGCTTGCCGCTGACATGATCGACATAATAATGCCCCTGCCCCGGCCCGTCGATGCCATAGGCCCAATGCAGGCCGGTATTGAACCATTGCGGCGAATTGGGGGCCGCCATCTGCGCCGCCAGCATGTAGCGCATTTCGTCGAAATAGGCGCGGGCATCGGCTTCGGACGAGAAATTGCCGCCCTTCCAGCCCCAATAGGCCCAGGCCCCGGCCAGACGGTCGAATACCTGGCGGGCACTTGTCTCGCCAACCAGGCGCTGATCCTCGGGCAGTTTTTCCAGCGCCTTTTCGTCCGGCACCGAACGCCACAGGAATTCCGGAACATCCTTTTCCGCAACCTTCTTCAGCGCCGCCGGCACGCCGGCCTTGCGGAAATATTTCTGCGCGATCACGTCCGAGGCCACCTGCGACCAGTTCGCGGGCACCTCGATATTTTCCAGCGAGAACACCAGCCGACCATCGGGATTGCGAATCTCCGAGGTGGTGGTTGCGAACTCGATCGCCTCGTAGGCGTCGGCCTCGGCACGCGTGAATCTGCGGTCAATCTTCATGTCTGCCCCATTTAAGTCTGATCGGGCCAAACGGTTGATCCGCCGTGCCCCCCTGGTCATTGGTCAAACAGGCGCTACCGCTCCGGTTTTCGCGACACGTCTGCAAGCTGCCCAAGCGCGGCTCTCGATGTTGCTGATACTAGATGTGGTGGCTTCCCTGCCAGTGGCTACAACCTGACGTATGCAGGCAGGTCCGGTCAACGGAATTATTCACGTTTTCGTCACATTTTGTAGTTGACGCGTCAGCGCCTACCAGATGCAGGTCCGCCCCGGCCTGGCCACCTGCATGCCCGCCATCACCCCGGACGGCCCGCCAGACCGGCCTGGCACGCTGGTGGGGGAAGGCGAAAATTCACCGGAAATCAAGGTTTTCGCAAGCTGGTTTCAGCCGCTATCCGAAGTGGTTCCGGGCACCGATCTGCGCTGCGATCCGGCCCGGGGCGGGGTGTTGGCACGATTCGTCCACAATTCGTGAAGGCCTGCAACATATCCCGAACCGCATCCGCCAGCCTGCCACGCAAAACTGCCAGAATATCCGGCCTGGAACCTTGCCGGAAGTTGATTACCGTCCGATTTCAGAGGATTGCACCGAACCTTTGCCACGGGTGGCGATCCGCGCGGAGACAGCGCCAAAACGGACAACGATTCGTGCCCAGGCCGGATCATCGAAAAGTCTGGAAGGATGGTCGGGGCGATAGGATTCGAACCTACGACCTACGGTACCCAAAACCGTCGCGCTACCAGGCTGCGCCACGCCCCGAACATCCGGGCTGTCTACAGGTGGTGGGGAATTTTGAAAAGAGGCAATCGCCGTCAGTCGCAAGGCCAGGCCGCCGCCGCTCCGAAAGCGGGGTGGCGCAGCACATCGCCCACGGCAATGCGCAGACGGGCCGCCATGCCGCCATTGATCTCCAGCACGGCTACGATATCGCTGCCACCATCGATGATGGTTTCGGAATGCGGCTGCGCGTTTTCGTGGATATGGCGGATCGTGCCGTCGCTGCCCAGAAACAGCATGTCGAGGGGGATCAGCGTGTTCTTCATCCAGAAGCGCGCCCGCTGCGGATAATCATAGACAAACAGCATGCCGGAAAACGGCGGCAGGCTTTCGCGGTGCATCAACCCGTCCGAGCGCGCGGCGGGCGTGTCGGCCAGTTCCACCGTGAACCCCGCCCGGCCCCAGTCGCCTTTCAGGTCCACCCGGTCCGCCCGGCATTCGCCAGCCTGGGCAATCTGCGGCAAGGCCAGCAGCAGAAACGCCAACACCCGTGCGGCAGCGATCATTCAACCGCCTCGTCCAATGCGAAATCCCAGACCCGTACGTCCCAGGCAAGCTTGCCGCGCGGGCCTTGCGCGATACGGATGCACACCGCCTCGCCCGGCTGCAATTCCGCCAGCCCGCAGGCATGCAGCACTTCCATATGCACGAAAATATCCTCGGGCTGCCCGAATGCGTTCACGAAGCCGAACCCCTTGCCGCGGTCAAACCATTTGACCCGTGCAGGCAGCAGCTCGCGATCCGGTTCGCCCTCGATCTGCACGCCGAGAACCTCCTGCAAAGAGAGAAGCCCGACATTTGTGTCGGGCGGCTCGATCTTCAGTATTTCGGTCGCCTGAATGCCGCGATCGGTCATCTGTACATGCACGTAAATCCTCGACCCTGCCGCGACCGAGTTCCGGCCGAAGCTGCGTAAGACGTTTGCATGCAGAAGGATGTCCGTATCCTGCTGTTCGGCGACGATGAAACCAAAGCCCTTGACGGTATCAAACCATTTGACCTGGCCCCATACGGTGCCCCTGTTTTCCACCCCTGCTTGTTACCCTCAAGTTGACCCTAGGTAAGCTCAAGCGTAGCACCAAATTAACCACGTTTCCAGCGTGACGACGCGCCAAGCAGAATTATTTTCGGAATCGCCGGGAAAATCCGTTTTATAACAATTCCTTGCTATCTCCGACCGCACGGTCAGGGATTAAGCCGTGCGATCTGCCATTCTTCGCCGACTGCGCCGCGGGTCCAACGGAACCGGTCATGCAGGCGAAAATCGCCGTCGGCCCAGAACTCGATCTCGACCGGGGTGATGCGAAAACCGCCCCAGAATGGCGGGCGCGGCGGCATCGGGCCCTTGGTGGCCGTGATCTTCGCCACCACCGCCATCAACGCGGCGCGCGATTTCAGCGGCCGCGATTGCTGCGAGGCCCAGGCCCCCAGCCGACTGGGCAGCGAGCGCGAGGCGAAATAGGCATCCGCCTGCGGCCCGTCTTCGCGGCTGACGTGGCCACGCACGCGGATCTGGCGGCGCAGGGATTTCCAGTGCATGACGAAGGCCGCGGTGCCGGAGGCGGCAATTTCCACGCCCTTGGCGCTGTCGTAATTGGTATAAAAAACGAACCCCTCGGATTCGATCTCCTTCAGCAGCACCATGCGCACATTCGGCATTCCCGCCGCATCCACGGTGGCCAGCGCTATCGCGTTCGGATCGTTCGGCTCGGCCATTTCCGCCTCGGCCAGCCAGGCGCGGGCGATGGCGAAAGGATCGTCTCCGGCAAATTTTCCGCTGCGGTCGGTCATGGTGCCTGGCTCCTGTCTGATCCCGGCCCAAGTCTAGCGCCGCCGCCAAAATCCACCAGACGAAAATCTGCCGCCGACGCAGGCTTGATGGCAAAGCGGCTTTGGCCTAATGCTTTGGAAACGGGAATGAAGGGGACAGGGAATGGCAGCCGGATTGATGAGCGGTAAGCGTGGCCTGATCATGGGTGTCGCAAACGAAAGATCAATGGCCTGGGGGATCGCAAAAGCCTGCGCTGCGGCCGGCGCCGAGATGGCGTTTTCCTATCAGGGCGAGGCTTTGGGCAAACGGGTGCGCCCGCTGGCGGACAGCCTCGGCGTCAAACATGTGCTGGAATGCGATGTCACTGACATGGACTCGGTCGACAAGTTGTTCGCAACGCTGGACCGGGAATGGGGTGGCCTCGATTTCCTGGTCCATGCCATCGGATTTTCCGACAAGAACGAATTGCGCGGCCGTTACGTCGATACCAGCCGCGACAATTTCCTGATGTCGATGGATATTTCCGTCTATTCCTTCACCGCCGTGGCGCAGCGGGCGGAAAAGCTGATGCATAATGGCGGCTCGATGCTGACACTCACCTATTACGGCGCGGAAAAGGTGATGCCGCATTACAATGTGATGGGGGTCGCCAAGGCGGCGCTGGAGGCATCGGTTCGCTACATGGCCGAGGATCTGGGCAAGGACGGCATCCGCGTCAACGCCATCTCGGCGGGGCCGGTCAAGACGCTGGCGGCTAGCGGCATTGGCGATTTCCGCTATATCATGAAGTGGAACGAATTGAACTCGCCGCTCAGGCGCAACGTGACGATCGAGGATGTCGGGAAATCGGCGCTCTACCTGTTGAGCGACCTCGGCTCGGGTGTCACCGGCGAATTGCACCATGTCGATGCCGGATATCACGCGGTTGGCATGAAGGCGGTCGATGCACCGGATATTGACCTTGTGACGGGACGCAAAGATGGCTGATCAACTACCGCATGAAAAAGGGTTTCACGTCAGCTGGGACCAGATGCACCGCGACAGCCGCGCCCTGGCTTGGCGGCTGGACGGGCATGGCCCCGATAACGGCACATGGCGGGCGGTGGTGGCGATCACGCGCGGCGGCATGGCCCCGGCGATGATCGTGGCGCGCGAACTGGATATCCGCACCGTCGATACGATTTCCGTGAAATCCTACAACGACCAGACCCAGGTCGAGGCCAGCGTGCTGAAATCCCCCGACAAGGCGTTGCTGGGCGACGGCGAAGGGGTGCTGATCGTCGACGATCTGGTGGATAGCGGCAAGACGCTGGAACTGGTGCGCCAGCATTTCCCCAAGGCACATTTCGCCACCGTCTATGCCAAGCCGAAGGGCCGCGGCATGGTCGATACCTTCATCACCGAGGTCAGCCAGGATACCTGGATTTTCTTCCCTTGGGACATGGCGCTGCAATATGTGGAGCCGTATCGCGGCACCTGAGGCACGAACCCGCCCGATTTTTGGCTGGACTTTCATCAGGATCAAGTGGCGCGGTTGACGGGGCTCGAACCCGCGACCCCCGGCGTGACAGGCCGGTACTCTAACCAACTGAGCTACAACCGCCCTTGACTTGTTCACCTCGTGTCGATGGCGCGGTTGACGGGGCTCGAACCCGCGACCCCCGGCGTGACAGGCCGGTACTCTAACCAACTGAGCTACAACCGCCTACCGACACGAACCACCCAAGCGGGCGGCGTGAGGGGGGTTTTAGGGATGTGCCGCAGAGGCGTCAAGCGCTTCCGGTGCCCGCAGGCAGGAAATAGCGCTGGACAGCGCGCTAGGCGGCGAATTACCTGCCTTGGGCCGATCTTCTTGGGGCAGGACATATGCAGAAACGCAAGGCAAGCCTGCTGATCCTGACCGGCGGCACCTGCATGAGCTTCGTCGGCCTGGTGATGCGGCTGATCGAACAGGCCGATGGATTGCAGATTCTGTTCTACCGCTCGATCAGCCTGTCGCTGATGGTGGCGCTGGTGGCCTGTCTGAAACGCCGCACCACGCCGCTGGCGTTTCTGGCCAGCCTTGACCGAAACGACCTGGCGATGGGGGCGGCGCTGGCGCTGGCCTTCGCCACCTATATCTTCGCCATGCTGGCCACCTCGGTCGCCTCGACGCTGTTCATCCTGACCGCATCGCCGTTCCTCGCGGCGCTGATCGGCTGGGCCTGGATCGGCGAGCGTCCGCGTGCCGCGACATGGGCGGCGATGGCGGCGGCGGCTTTGGGGGTGGGGCTGATGATCGGCGACGGGATCACCACCGGGCGCAGCATCGGCAATCTGACGGCGCTGTTTTCGGCGTTCATGTTCGCGCTGATGCTGGTGCTGGCACGCCGCTCGGGCAAGGCGGATGTGCTGGGGGGAACGTTTCTCGGCGGGGTGATCGCCGGTCTGCTGGCGCTGGTCTGCCTGCCGCTGGTCGGCAGCGGTCTGGGTGCCCTGCCCCGCGATATCGCGCTGGCGCTGTTCATGGGGGCCTTCACCATCGGCCTTGGCATCGCGCTGGTGACCTGGGGCACGCCCTTCGTGCCGGCCGCCGAGGTGTCCCTGCTGGTGCTGATCGAAAGCGTGCTTGGGCCGGTCTGGGTCTGGGTATTTGTCGGCGAAGCGATGAGCGGCGCGGAAATGCTGGGCGGCGGCATCGTGCTGGCGGCGGTGGCGCTGGTGGCGGCCAGGGGCGGACGGCGCAGGCGGTCAGGGCAAATCGGTTGAATGACCCTGTTATAGAGCATGTCGCGTCTTATCGAATTCACCGAAGCCGGGACGAACGCGTTGTACTTCGAAAACGCTGCCTCGCCCCGGCTTCAGTGAATGCTTGAATCCGAAGGGACGCGACACGCTCTAGACCACCAGATCAAGCGGAAGATCCGCAATATCGCGCAGTCTTTGCCCGTCGATCATGGTTTCGACAAGTTCCAGTGTCTCGCGTTCCTGTTCTTGCAACGTCGCAACCAGTTCCGGCAGGGCAAAGTGGTAGACGCAATCCATATCGCCGGTCCCCAGCGCGATGGCGGCAATGCGCGAGGGTAGCGGCTCGGCCGTGATGGCGACAATATGGGGCAGCCTGCCCTTGCGGTTTCTGACCAGATTCAAGGCTTCGGAACGTGTGTTCTGCACCCGGTCCGAGCGTATGGTAAGCTTGCAGCTTATTGAGGCATGCAAAGTGGCGCGCGCACCATTGGCGGCGCGAAGTGCGGTATTGCGGGCAACGGCGTGATCCACCAAAACGATATTGGCGTTGATGATCGCATCAGGTTCGGGTGCCCGCACAACCACCACATCCGGCTTGATCAGATAGTCGTTGCCCAGATGGGTTTTCAACTCGCGGCTGGCATCAGCCAGTGCGCGCAATGCATCCAGATGCGCATATTGATCAAACTGCGAAATTGCCTGCCCCTTCTCAACCGTGAACGCACCGGGGCGAAGGTGGGCAAGCTGCTCCAGGCAGGCCGCAATGAACGACTGGCAGGCGGTTTCGAACATTGCCCCGGCGGTCTGGCCGGCTTGCTTTTGCCTGTGGATTTGACTGGTGCCGACCTTAGCCACAAGGGCCGTTGCGATTTCCCGGCTGGCTTTGTTTGATACATCCGCGATGGACGGAACGCCTGCGGTTTCGGTAATTGGTCCCGCCAGACATTCGGCATGAAATCCGCGACGCGCCAAAGTTAACCACGCCTCCATCAGGCGACGGCATAAAGGCGGCGCGCGGTGATCGCGGTTTTGATGCTTGCGGCAACGGCGTTGGCAACCGGCGGCGGAAAGGCATTACCCACCTGCCGATAGGACGCGGTTTTCCGCCCGGCAAATTGCCAATTATCGGGAAAACCCTGAAGGCGCGCAACCATCCGCACCGTCAGACGCGGCATTCCCTGAAAGTCAGGTTCGGGCGCTTCGTCGGCAAGGGATTTGCCGTTCACCGAAAGCGTCGCCCAAGCCGCCCGCGCGCGGGTCGGGCCCAGATCCGGCCCGCCGTGCTTCTTTGAGCCACCCACGATGGTTGGTGCAATCTCATCCGCCAGCCTGCGCCAGTCATCCGCTCCGCTCCAGCCGCGGGCGGCCATCAGATCATGTAGCAATTCACCGACAGTCGGGGGCTGCATGTTGCCGCCCTTTGGCCAATCGAACTTGTCAGCAAATTCTTCGCGCACCGCAACGATCACCACGCGTGGCCTAAGCTGCGAAACCCCGAAGTCGCTGGCGTTGTACAAATGCCAGTCAGCAAAGGTATAGCCCAGTTTCCTGAACTGGGCCTTCAACTTCTGACGATAATCATGGAACACGGCATCCATGAACCCCCGGACGTTTTCCAGCATGACGGCCTTGGGGCGCACCTCGTCCACCACGCGCAATGCTTGCGGAAAAAGATCACGTTCATCAGCGGAACCAAGCTGTTTGCCCGCCTTCGAAAAAGGCGGACAGGGAACACCACCAGCCACCAGATCGACACCTGCAAAGGGGCGCGCATCGAATTTGGTCAAATCCGCCTCTACACCTTCAACCACGTTCCACGACGGGCGATTGAGTATCAGCGTCTTGCGGCACCAGTCATCCAATTCAACCAGCGCTTCATGGCCAAACCCGGCCCTTTCAACCCCCAGCGCCTGTCCGCCAGCACCTGCGCAGAGTTCAAGGGACGTCAGATTTCCGCGCATGTTGTGCCTCGTGGTTTGCTTGTCACCAAATATCGCGGAAAGAAGAACAAAAAGTCAACACGCTTGAAATATCAATTGCGGCTTTGGATGTCTTTGTGCGCAAAGGCGGAAAATGGTGGGTCGTGACGGGCTCGAACCGCCGACATCTTCGGTGTAAACGAAGCGCTCTACCAACTGAGCTAACGACCCTTGGGGACCGGGTTTGCTCATAGCCGGGGTCGGCCCGTCTGTGCAAGCCGAATCTAGGTTTCAGCGCAGTACCGTTTCCACGCCATCGCGGATATCCAGCACCACGCCCTGTTCCGCCTGAAGTGCGGCCATGCCGGTCTGGTCCAGCCCCAACAACACGCCGCGCAGCACGGCGTTGACGATGCCATGCGCCACGATCACCGATGGCGCGGTCAAATCCGCCAGAAAGGCCGCGGCACGCGCATGCACCGCGGTGTAGCCCTCGCCATCCAGCGCACCGGTACATTGCGCGAAAGGATTGCCAAGGCTGGCGAAATAATCCGGCCAGGTGGCGGCGACTTCGGAATAAAGCATCCCCTCCCAGCGGCCCATGCCGATTTCCTTCAGCCGGTCATCGAAAACCACCCTGTCCGCCAATGGCCCGAGCGCCAGCGCCGCCGTCTGGCGGGTGCGCCGCAATGGGCTTGCGTAAAGCTGCCAGGGCGGCACGCTGAAACCCGCCGCGCGCAGGATTTCACCCTGCCGCGCGGCCTGATTGCGGCCAAGATCGCTCAGATCCGATTCGCGCTGGCCCTGCACGCGCCGCGCCGCGTTCCAGTCGGTCTGGCCGTGGCGCAACAGGTAGATCGGGGGATAGGACGGCATCGCGTCATGCCTCCGGCAGCAGGGAAAATGGTGGGTGATAACGGATTTGAACCGCTGACATCTTCGATGTGAACGAAGCGCTCTACCACTGAGCTAATCACCCATCGGCGACCGGATAGCCAAAGCAGGCCCGGGTTGCAAGTGCGTTTTGCCGGGTGGCGAGGCTTACCGCGCGGGCAGGATCATTCCTCGTCGGAATCGGGGTCGGAAGCGGGCGACTTGCCGCGCTTGCCCTTGGCCTTGCCAGCTGGCCTGTCTTTCGCCGGGATCAGGCGGTAAACCACCTTTTCGTCAGGCGTTCCGGCCTTTTGCACGCGGCGATTGATCCGGCCAAGCGGTGCCAGGTCCATCCGGACTCCTGCATCCAGCGACTGGCGCAGATAGCTCAGCATGGCATTTGCCGCCAGCCGGGATTGCTTGCCATCCAGCGATGTTGTCGCTGTCAGATGCTCCACGATATCCTTCTTGCGAACGATATCCGTGTCCGGTTTTGCGGCCTGTTCGGGATCAGCTACCATCTTGATCTGCCTTTCAAAGCAATGACACAGGTTTAGTCAGCGTAAAGTCATTCAGACCCGCCCGCCTTCCGTTTCCGGGTTGCGGGCGCGCCCTTGTTCATCAATGTGCAACGGTTGCCTTTTCCGCCCGGCGCTCGTTCAGGATCGCGGCGGCGGCCTCCTCGGCGGCCTCATCCCATTCGATGGCCTCGGGCTCGCGCACCAGCGCATGTTTCAGCACCGTCGCCACATCGGAAACCGGGATGATCTCCATGCCCTTTTTCACGTTGTCGGGAATCTCGGCCAGGTCCTTCTGGTTATCCGCCGGGATCAGCACCGTCTTGATACCACCCCTGAGGGCCGCCAGCAGTTTTTCCTTCAACCCGCCGATGGGCAGCACATTGCCGCGCAGCGTCACTTCGCCGGTCATGGCAATATCCTTGCGCACCGCGATGCCCGTCAGCACCGAAACGATCGACGTGACCATCGCGATCCCCGCGCTCGGCCCGTCCTTGGGGGTTGCCCCTTCGGGTACATGGACGTGAATGTCGATGGTTTCAAACTTGGTCGGCTTCACGCCGATCGAGGTGGAAATCGAGCGGACATAGGAGCTGGCCGCATCAATGGATTCCTTCATCACATCGCCCAGCTTGCCGGTGGTCTTCATCCGCCCCTTGCCGGGCAGTTTCAGCGCCTCGATCGACAACAGATCGCCGCCAACGGAGGTCCAGGCCAGCCCGGTCACCACGCCAACCACGTCTTCCTTTTCCGCCAGGCCGTATTTGAACCGCTTGACGCCCAGATAATCTTCAAGGTTATCAGTGGTTACCACGACGGTCTTCGACTTGCCGCGCACGATTTCCGTAACCGCCTTGCGGCACAGCTTGGCAATCTCGCGTTCCAGGTTCCGCACGCCCGCCTCGCGGGTATAAGTGCGGATGATCTCGTTCAGCGCCGGTTCTTCCAGCTTGAACTCGCCCTTGCGAAGCCCGTGGCCCTTCAACTGCTTGGGCAGCAGGTATTGCTTGGCGATCTCGCGCTTTTCGTCCTCGGTATAACCGGCCAGGCTGATGATCTCCATCCGGTCCAGCAGCGGCCCCGGCATGTTGTAGGTATTGGCCGTGGTCAGGAACAACACGTTCGACAGGTCGTATTCCACCTCAAGATAATGGTCCGTGAAGGTCGAGTTCTGTTCGGGGTCCAGTACTTCCAGCATGGCGCTGGCCGGGTCGCCCCGGAAATCGTGGCCCATCTTGTCGATCTCGTCCAGCAGGATCAGCGGATTGGTGGTTTTCGCCTTCTTCATCGACTGGATGATCTTGCCCGGCATGGAGCCGATATAGGTCCGCCGATGGCCCCTGATCTCGCTTTCATCGCGCACGCCGCCAAGCGAGATGCGGATGAATTCGCGCCCGGTGGCGCGTGCCACCGATTTGCCGAGGCTGGTCTTGCCCACGCCCGGCGGGCCGACCAGGCACAGGATCGGGCCTTTCAGCTTCTGGCTGCGCTGTTGCACCGCCAGATATTCGACGATCCGTTCCTTGACCTTTTCCAGCCCGTAATGATCGTTGTCCAGAACCTCCTGCGCCTTGTTCAGGTCTTTCTTGACGCGGGATTTCTTGCCCCACGGCACCGACAGGATCCAGTCCAGGTAATTGCGCACGACGGTCGATTCCGCCGACATCGGCGACATCGACTTCAGCTTCTTCAATTCGCCTTCCGCCTTGTCGCGGGCTTCCTTGGACAATTTGGTCTCAGCGATGCGGGTTTCGTAATCGCGGATCTCGTCCTGGCCTTCATTGCCTTCGCCCAGTTCCTTCTGAATGGCCTTCATCTGCTCGTTCAGATAATATTCGCGCTGGGTGCGCTCCATCTGGGTCTTGACGCGGGACTTGATCTTCTTTTCGACCTTCAGGACGGACATTTCGCCTTCCATCATGCCGAAGATATGTTCCAGCCGTTCCGACAGGTCGAGCATTTCCAGCAGGCCTTGCTTTTCCTCGACCGAAACGCTCAGGTGCCCGGCCACCGTATCGGCCAGTTTCGCCGCGTCGTTGGTTTCCGCGATCGAGGTCACGGCCTCTTCGGGGATGTTGTTGTTCAGCTTGGCATAGCGCTCGAAATCCTTGGCGACCGAACGGCTGAGCGCCTTGACCGCCATCGGATCGCCCGTCACTTCTTCCAGCCGCTCGATCCGGGCCTCGAAGAATTCCTCGTTGTCGAGATAGTCCAGGATGCGCACGCGCTCGCGGCCTTCGACCAGCACCTTGACGGTGCCGTCGGGCAGTTTCAGCAATTGCAGCACGCTGGCCAGAACACCGACCCGGTAAATGCCGTCGGGCGTGGGATCGTCGATGCTGGGATCTATCTGCGAGGACAGAAGGATTTCCTTGTCCTCGCCCATCACCTCTTCCAGCGCGCGCACCGATTTCTCGCGGCCGACAAAAAGCGGCACGATCATATGCGGGAAAACCACAATCTCGCGCAGGGGAAGGACAGGATAGGTGGTGCTGCTCGTGTCAGTCATGCTTGTTCCTTGGTCAGCAAGATCGCCCGGCCCCTTGATCTGGCAGCTTTCGGGCGTCTTCGTTTGGTCGAGTCAACAGGTGGGTGGCGCGTGACATTCTGTCAAGGTTCACAAGCGGACGACTCGATTTCGCCCATTCTGCCTTCTGTCCCGCTTCGGGGCAAGGCCTGCGCATTCCACCGGCCCAATCAGCCGAGCCGCCGGTAGCGTTCGGCCTGGCTGGCGGTCCAGCGGACCTGCACGTCAAAGCCGTCATCGCCCTGGTGTTCGGATGTCACCACGCCCTGTTCAAACAGCCAGGCGCGTTTGCGCCCGTCGGAAAAGCCGATATGCAGATCGGCCTCGGTGACGGGTTCCGCCAGAGCCGCGTCGATACCGTCCAGCAGGGCCGCCATGCCGTCGCCGGTGATCGCGGAGGTTGCAAAAATCCTCGGGTCCCGGTCCGCGATATTGTTCAGCGCCAGCCGCGTTTCCGCATCCGCCCGGTCGATCTTGTTCCAGACCTCGATCAGGCCGTCCTCGGCGGATTTCGAGATGCCGAGATCGTGCAGGATGTCGCGCACATCGCTGGCCTGTTCCTCGGTCTCGGGATGGGTGATGTCGCGGATATGGCAGATCAGATCGGCATCCAGCACTTCCTCCAGCGTGGCACGAAACGCCGCCACAAGCTGCGTCGGCAGATCCGAGATGAACCCGACCGTATCCGACAGGATCACATCGCGCCCCGATGGCAGGCGCACCGCCCGCATGGTGGGATCGAGCGTGGCGAACAGCATGTCCTCGGCCATCACCCCGGCCCCGGTCAGGCGGTTGAAGATGGTCGATTTGCCGGCATTGGTATAGCCCACCAGCGCCACGATCGGATAGGGCACCTTCTTGCGCGCCGCGCGGTGTAACCCGCGCGTCTTCACCACCTTGGCCAATTGCCGCTTCAGGCGCACGATGGCATCGTCGATGGCGCGGCGGTCCGCCTCGATCTGGGTTTCACCGGCACCGCCGACGAATGACAGGCCGCCGCGCTGGCGTTCAAGATGGGTCCAGCTGCGCACCAGGCGCGAGCGCTGATAGGCCAGCGCCGCCAGGTCGACCTGCAACACACCTTCGCGGGTGGCCGCCCGGCTGCCGAAAATCTCCAGGATCAGGCCGGTGCGGTCCAGCACCTTGACCTTCCAGCGCCGTTCCAGATTGCGCTGCTGCACCGGCGTGACCGGGCCGTCGATCAGCACGAGGCCGATTTCCTGATCCTCGATCAGTTGCGCCATCTCGTCGATCTTGCCCGAACCGAACAGCAATCCCGCATGGGCCTTCGGCAGGCGCACTACCTGCGCGGCGACAACCTCAAGCTCCAGCGCCGCAGCCAGCGCCACCGCTTCATCCAGCGCATTGGCCGGCAAGCGCCGCGTGTCGCGTTTGGGAATGTCAGGGTGCAGTACGAGGCTACGCATACCGCCGCCGGCGATCACACATCAATTGGCGTCGTCGCCTTCATACAGGCTGATCGGTTGGGACGGCATGATCGTTGAAATCGCGCTTTTATAGACCAGTTGCGACTGGCCATCGCGGCGCAACAGCACGCAGAACGAGTCAAACCAGGTTATCACACCCTGCAGCTTCACACCGTTGATCAGGAAAATGGTGACGGAGATCTTCGACTTCCGCACGTTGTTCAGAAATGCATCCTGCAAATTTTGCTTGTCGGCAGCCATTGTTTTCAGCCTTCAGTTTTATCGCGCCCCGGCATGAGCGGGACGTTATTGTTGTTGTTCGTGCCGAATATGGAGCCGAACGCCACGTTTTTCCAGTCGAAACCGCAGAAATACTGTGCCTTTTCCGTCACTTTCGTCAACGCCGCCAGAATTCCGGGTTCATCAGGGCAATAATTGCCAGCGTTTCCATCCGCCCGACGATCATCGCCAGGCACAGGATCGCGCGCGCCGCCTCGTTCAGATCGGCGTAGCCGCTGGTCTCGTGCAGGACCACCGGCACCAGCGGTCCCGTGGTTGACAGGGCCGCCACCGCGTAGACCAGGCTTTCGGAGAAATCGAGGCCGGCCAGTGACAGCGCCAGCATGATCAAGGCGCTGGCCACCGCGAACAGCATGAAGAACAGCCAGGCGACATAGGCGCCTTCGCGGCGGATATGGCGTGCCGCCCGCCCTGCCCCGCCAACCGAGGACGGCAGCGCCAGCTTCTGCATCTCGCGCATGCCGTGCTTGTAAAGCGCATAGATGCGCAACAGCTTCACACCGCCCGCCGTGGTCGCCACGCCGCCGCCCATCACCGCCAGCACCAGCAGGATCAGACCCGGCGTGCCAAGCCCCGACCAGTGTTGCGCGGTATCCCAATGGGCGCTGACAAAGCCGGTCGTGGTCAGAAACGACAAGGTGGTAAACACGCTGCCCCAGAGCGCCTGCAAGGCCGCCAGGGCGTCCTCCTGTTCGTTGACCTCAAGTGCGCCGTACCAGTGCCGCAGGAACAGCAAGCCCGGCAGAACCGTGATGAAAACCAGCATCAGGCGGAATTCCTTGTCCCCGAACAGCATCGCAAGCGTCAGCGAACGCCGCTCGGCGGTGAAGACCAGCCGCGAGACGGTCAGGATCAGCAGCAGCAGCACCAGCAATTCGCCGGGCGTGCCGGCCCCGGAGGTTTCCATGCCGGTGCCGGCGGTGATGCCGCTGGTCGACAACGTCGCCATCGCCAGGATCACCGCGTTGAAGGCGCGCTCGCCCGATACCAGCAGCCCGAAAGCCAGCAGAACCGTCAACCCGAGGTAAATCGGCGTGATCCTGAAGCCGAACGCCACCAGCCGCTCGGCGGCATCGGCGGCACGAATGCGGGTCATTCCCCCGGAAACGTCGTTTTCGGCGCGGCTGGCATAGATCTCGAAGCCGCCCAGGTTGAGCGGCGCGAAGATCGAGATCGCCGCCACCAGGATCAGCAATCCCCCCAGCCAGCCGACCAGCGCGCGCCACAGATGCACCGGTTCGCTCAGGCGGGCGGGATCGTCGAATATGGTGGCCCCGGTGGTGGTCAGGCACGAGACCATCTCGAAATAAAGCCGGAAGAACCCGGCATCCGGCACCAGATACAACAACGGCACCGCCAGCATCACCGGCAGACCGGCAAAGGCCACGAACAGCGCGATCAGATGGCTGCGTGCGGTATTTTCGGGGCGGAAATTCACCGTCGCCAGCGCGATCAGCCCGGTCAGCAGCAAGAACAGCCCGGCGCAATCCAGGAATACCCGCACCGTGAAGAAATCGTCCAGCCGCACCGCCAGCGCCATCGGCACCAGCATCGCCAGCGACGCGATCCCCATCAGGATCACCAGAAACGGCAGGCGCAGGATCATGTTCATCGCGCGCCCTCAGAAAAAGTCGATGCTGACCTGCAACAGGCGTTCAACCTCGGGCACGTCCTGGGCCATGCAGAACAGCGCGATCACGTCGCCTTCCTCGATCCTTGTCGAGGCGACGGGGCGGATCACCTCGTTGCCCTTCTTGATCGCGCCGACCAGCACGCCCTCGGGAAACGGGATATCGCGGATGCGCTGATCGGCGATCGGCGACGGCGCCATCACCTGCGCCTCGATCACCTCGGCCTCGGCATCGCCGATGGAATAGACCGCCCGCACCCGGCCATGCCGGATATGGCGCAGGATCGACGACACGGTGGTCACCCGCGGATTGATGAAGGCGTCGATATGCAAAGGCTGCATCAGCGAGGTCAGCGTCGGATCGTTGATCAGGCTCACCACCATCGGACAGCCCGCCGCCTTGGCACGGGTGGCGACCAGTAGATTGGTCTTGTCGTCATCGGTCAGCGCCATCAGCGCATCGGCCTTGTCGATATTCGCCTCGGCCAGCATCTCCAGGTCCAGCCCGTCGCCATGCAGCACGATGGTGCGTTCCAGCGCATCTGCGGCGCGTTCCGCCACGGCGCGATCGCGTTCGATGATCTTGGCGCGGATGCGGTCCACCCGCTCCTCCAGCCGCCGTGCCACCGCCAGCCCGACATTGCCGCCGCCGATGATGATCACGCGCTCGCGTTTCTTCACGCTCTTGCCGAAGATTTCCAGGGTGCGGCCCAGATCCTCGGTATGGGTGAATATATAGACCTGATCGCCGGCAAAAAGCTGATCGCCGGCCTCGGGCGCGAACAAGGTCCCCTCGCGGCGCACCGCCACCACCACCGCGCGCAGGGTCGAGAACAATTCCGTCAGCTGGCGCAGCGGCGTGTTCAGCACCGCGCAGGTGTCATCCAGCGTAACCCCGATCAGTTGCGCCATGCCATCGAGGAACAATTCGGTATCGAAGGTGGCCGGCGCCAGCAGGCGTTGCAGGGCCGCCTCGGCCACTTCTTTTTCGGGACTGATCACCACGTCGATCGGCATGTGATCACGCCGGTAGAGATCGGAATAGATCGCGTCCAGATAGCTTTGCGCCCGCAGCCGCGCGATCTTGCGCGGCACCGCAAAGACCGAATGCGCCACCTGGCAGGTGACCATGTTCACCTCGTCGGAATGGGTCGCGGCGATGATCATGTCGGCATCGCGCGCACCTGCCCGGTCCAGCACGTCCGGGTAGGAGGCGAAACCGGTAATGCCGCTCACATCCAGCGAATCGGTGGCCCGGCGCACCAGTTCGGGATTGTTGTCCACCACCGTCACGTCGTTCTTTTCCGAGGAAAGGTGCCGCGCGATCTGCCAGCCGACCTGGCCCGCACCGCAGATGATGACCTTCATCAGGTTCTCCCAAAGGCTCCGCCGCAATGTTTGTCAAAGAGCCGCGGCAAGGTCAATTGATCATCGGCGAATTGGCGGGCGGATCAGTCGTCATCCTCGTCGATCTCGGCCACCCGTGCCCCGGATTTCGACGAGGTGACGACATTCAGCGATTTCAGCTTGCGATGCAGCGCCGAACGCTCCATGCCGACGAAACTGGCGGTGCGGCTGATATTGCCGCCGAAGCGGTTGATCTGGGTCATCAGGTATTCGCGCTCGAACAATTCCCGCGCCTCGCGCAGGGGCAGCGTTGCAAGGTTGCTGGACAGGCTGAAGCCACCCGAGTCGCGCTTGCCATTGTCGCTGTCGGGCAGTTCGCGGGCCTCGATCCGCCCGGCGCTGGGGCCGAGGATCAGTACCCGTTCGATCACGTTCTTCAACTGGCGCACATTGCCCGGCCAGTGCATGGTCTGCAACAAAGCCTCGGCCTCGTCGGTCAGACGCCGCGCCGGCAGGCCTTGCGTCTTGTTCAATTGCTCGATGAAATGGCGCGCCAGTTCCGGGATGTCCTCGCGTCGGTTTTCCAGCGCCGGCACCGAGATCGGCACCACGTTCAGGCGGTGATACAATTCCTCGCGGAAGCGGCCCTCGGCTATCTCGGCCTTCAGATCCTTGTTGGTGGACGAGATCACCCGCATGTCCACCCGCACCTTGTCGGCCCCGCCGACGCGCTGGAACTGCTGATCCACCAGCACCCGCAGGATTTTCGATTGCGTGCCGATCGGCATGTCGCTGACTTCATCGAAAAACAGGATGCCGCCATGCGCCTGTTCCAGGAGGCCCGGCTCGTGGCCGCGTTCCAGCGTTTCGCGGCCAAACAGCACTTCCTCCATGCGCTCTGGTTCGATCGAGGCGCAGTTGACCGAAACGAACGGGCCTTTGGCGCGGTCCGAATGGGTGTGGATATAGCGCGCGGCAACCTCCTTGCCGGAACCGGCGGGGCCGGTCAGCATGATCCGGCCGTTGGTTTTCGTTACCTTGTCCAGTTGCGATTTCAAGGTCTTGAAGGCGGAACTTGATCCGACCATGACGGCCGAGGTGACATCGGAATTGCGCAGGCTGGCATTTTCCCGGCGCAGGCGCGAGGCCTCCATCGCGCGGTGGATCACCACCAGCAACTGGTCAATGTTGAACGGCTTCTCGATGAAATCGTAAGCCCCCTGCTTCACCGCGGCGACCGCGATTTCAATGTTGCCGTGGCCGGAAATGATCACCACCGGGATATCGGGATTGTCGCGCTTGGTGGCTTTCAGGATGTCGATGCCATCCATCCGGCTGTCCTTCAGCCAGATATCCAGGATCATCAGGTCTGGCGGTTCGGCATTGATCGCGGCAATGCAGGCATCGCTGTCGCCCGCCAGCCGCGTGGTGAAGCCCTCGTCCTCCAGGATATCCGAGATCAGCTCGCGGATATCCTTTTCGTCGTCAACAACCAGTATGTCACCCATTACTCATCCTCACTGGCGGCGTTCAGGCCACCTTTTTCTTGTTGTCTTTCGGCTTGGTCAGGCCGGTGCCCGGCAGCACGATCTTCGCCAGCGCACCTTTGTGATCACAATTCTCGAACGGCTCGGCATCGGTCAGGTCCAGCGTGCCGCCATGTTCCTCGATGATCTTCTTGACGATCGACAGGCCAAGGCCGGTGCCCTTGTCGCGGTTGGTCACGTAAGGCTCGAACAGCCGTGCGCGGTTTTCCGGCAGGCCGATACCATTGTCGGAAATGCGGATTTCACAGCGGTCACCGCCATGCGCCACCGCCACCCGGATTTCCGGCTGGTAGCCCGCCGGTGGGCCATTTTCCAACATGGATTCAATCGCTTCCCCGGCGTTCTTGACAAGGTTTATCAGCGCCTGCGAGATCATCGTGGCGTCGAAATGGCCCCAGATTTCATCGAATTTGCAGTCCAGTCCGATGCGGATAGCGGCAAGGCCTGCCTCCTGCAACACCACCGCATCGCGGATGATGCGCACCAGATCGACCTGGCGGCGCTCGGGTTCCGGCATGCGGGCGAATTTGGAAAACTCGTCAACGATGCGCCTGAGGTCCTGGGTCTGTCGGATGATCACATCGGTATATTGCTCGACCGCATCGGTATCGACGCCTTCGATGCGCGCGAACTTGCGTTTCAGGCGTTCCGCCGACAACTGGATCGGCGTCAGCGGGTTCTTGATCTCGTGCGCGATACGGCGCGCCACGTCGCCCCAGGCCGCCATACGCTGCGCCGAGACCAGCGCGGTTACATCATCGGAGGTCACCACGAAGCCTTCCAGCGCGCCGCTTTCGTTGTGCCGCGTGGCGATGCGCACCAGCAGGTTTTCGCCCGATCCGGCGCGGGTAAGCTGCACCTCTTCCTGCGCCACCTCGCCGTGGCCTTCGGTAACCTCCTTGAACAGATCGGAAAATTCCGGCACCGCCTGTTTCAGGGGCCGCCCGATATCGCGTTCGGGATCAAGCCCCAGCATCCGGACGGCGGCGGAATTGACCAGATCGATCTGCCCCTTGGAGCCAAGTCCGATCACCCCCGTGGTCACGCCTGTCAGCACTGAATCAAACAGCCGGCGGCGGCGTTCGGTCTGGGCGTTGCTGTCGATCAGCGTGTCGCGCTGCGCCTTCAACTGGCGGGTCATCTGGTTGAACACGCGGCCCAGCATCGCGATCTCGTCATCGCCTTCTTCCTCGCGCACCCGTACCTCGAAATCACCCGCGCCGACGCGCTGCACCGCGCCCGCCAGCCGGCCCACCGGCTGTGCCAGTCGTTCGGCAAACCACAGGCCCAGCCAGATCGAGGCAAGGATCACGATCACCGCAAAGCCGAGATAGATCAGGCCGAATTCAAACAGCAACCGCCCGCGTTCGTTTTCCAGTTGCTGATAAAGCGCGATGGTTTCCTTGGTTTCGTCCAGCAGGCTGAAAATCGCGCCATCGACATTGCGCGAGACATAAAGGTAGCGATCCGCGAAGGCCGCCAGCTTGACCAAGGCGCGAAATTCGTTGTTCTGCCAATCCTTTATAACCTGAACTTCACCCCCGGCGGCGGCTTCGATCAGGATCTGGCCGGGATTTTCAAAATCGAACAGATAGGATCGCTCGCCGCGCGCCACCAGACCGGCCGCACCGTCGATGATGTAGGCCTCGCGCAGGCCGCGCTGGATTTCCGTCTGCCCCTGGCTCAGCAGCACCCGCAGATCGCCTTCGGTCAGCAGGGGCGACAGGCGCTTGTTGCGGTTCAGAAACTCCGCCAGCACCTGCACGTCATGCACCAGCGCGCTCTGGTGTTCCGCCTCATAGGCCTGTGCCGCTTCCAGTGACGAGCCGACAACCTGGCGCACCCGGTCGGAAAACCAGCCCTCCAGCCCGAAATTCAGCGTGAAAGTGGCAAAGACCGCCACCAGGATCGTCGGGATCAGCGCCATGATGGCGAACACGCCGGTCAGCCGCAGATGCAGCCGCGAACCGGCGGATTTCGCCCGCCGCGCCGCGATCATGCGCGCGATGCGCTGCAGGACCAGCGCCGCCACCACCAGCACATAGACCAGATCCGCCAGCATCACGGCCCGCAGGCTGACAAAGGCGGCACCTTCCTCGAAAAATCCCAATGCGGTGAAGGTCAGAAGCGCCAGCAGCGGGCCGAGCACGAACAGGCTGATCACGCCGAGGCCGCGCACCTCGCGTTTCTTGCGAAATTCGTTCAGAACGTCCCAGGTGGATGAGATCGCCGGCGTCTTCACGAAATCCTCCGGATTCTGGACCAGATGCGGTTCGATCCCGCGAAATACGCTGCAATAATGTCACGACCTGATCGCTCAGACATCGAAACCCGCACGAAAGTCACAATAACTGTGGCCTTCTTACATCAATTTGCGCCGCCGTGCCACGGATATATCCAGATCGGTGAGTTTTTTTCGCAGCGTATTGCGATTGATGCCCAGCAATTCGGCACATTTCGCCTGATTGCCGCCGGTGGCGTCCAGTGCGATCTCCAGCAGCGGGATTTCCATTTCCTTCAGGATTCGCGGATATAACCCCGCCGGTGGCAGGCTGCTGCCATGCAGATCGAAATACCGCCGCAGATGCGTGGCAATCGAATCCGACAGCTTTTCCTTTGCCTGCGGCCCGGTCGGCTTCACCCCCTCGCCCGGCGGTCCAAGCGCCGCCTGCACATCGGCCCTGGAAATCTCGTCCTCGGGACATGTCACCACCAGACGGCGCAGGGTGTTTTCCAGTTGCCGCACATTGCCCGGCCAGGAATGCTTGCGCAACTGATCCAGCGCTCCGGCGCTGATCCCCTTGGTCTTGCCGGCCTCGCGGTCCAGCCGGGACAGGAAATGTTCGGCCAGAAGCGCAATATCGTCCACCCGCATCCTGAGCGGCGGCACCTCAAGCGACACAGCGCTTGACCGATAGAAAAGATCGCTGCGAAACTCGCCGCGCTCCACCGCCCCGGCCAGATTGACCTGTGTTGTTGCCATCAGCCGCGGTGCGCGATCCGCCAGCGCATCCAGATTGCGCACCAATCGCGCCTGCGCGGCCGCAGCCATGTCGCCGATTTCATCGAACAGGATGGTGCCGCCACCCGCTCGGCTCAATGCCGCATGCACGGCGTCGATCTCGGCCAGATCAGCCGCCCCGACCACCACGAAAGGCAGCGAGCGGCGATCCGAGAAATCGTGAATGACCCGTGCAATCAATGACTTGCCGGTGCCGCTTTCACCGGATATCAGCACCGGCAGATCGGTGTTCAGCACCCGTGCCACCACCCGGTACAATTCTTGCATCACCGCCGTTCGCCCGACCAGCGGCAGATCCTCGCCGCCTGATTGATCCACGCCGCGCCGCGCCTGTTGCTTGCGCTCCAGCGCACGGGCCGAGCGTTTCATCAGGTCCGGCAGATCGAAGGGTTTGGGCAGGTAATCGTAGGCCTCGGCCTGTTCGGCCTTGATCGCGGTCATGATGGTGTTCTGCGCCGAAATCACGATCACCGGAAGATCGGGCCGCAATCTGGTGATTTTCGGCAATGTTTCCAGGCCGTTGCCATCGGGCATGATGACATCGGAAATCACCAGGTCGCCGCGCCCCTCCTCGACCCAGCGCATCAGCGTGACCAGCGAGGCAGTCGCATGCACCTTGCAGCCCGCCCGGGTGAAGGCTTGCGTCAGAACCGTGCGGATCGTGCGGTCGTCATCGGCAACAAGAACAGTGCCATCCATCAGTTCAGCTCCTTCAGGCGGGGGGCAAGCGGCAGAGAGATACGGAAAATCGTGCGCCCGGGCCGCGACGTGACGGTGATCGAGCCGTTATGGTCCGAGACGATCTTGGAGACCAGCGCCAGGCCCAGCCCGGTGCCGTTCTCGCGGGTGCTGACGAAAGGATCGAACACCGAATCGAGCAGCCCTTCGGCAATCCCCGGCCCGTCATCGATCACCTCCACCTGCAACGGCACGGCATGGCCGCCGCTGGCATCGCCAAGGCGCAGGCCGGGCTCGAAACAGGTGCGGATGGTGATCTGCCCGCCACCCGGTCCGGCAGCCTCGGCGGCATTGGCGAACAGGTTCAGGAACACCTGCTGCAACTGGTCGCCGTCTCCCAGAATCTGGGGCAACGAAGGGTCGTAATCATCGGCGAAGGTCATGGCCGAAGCGGCACCCAGCGTCGCCGTGATCCGGGCGCGTTCGAGTATATCGTGGATATTCAAAGGCTTCAGCGCGGGTTTGCGCAGATCGCCGAATTGCTCCACCTGTTTCAGCAAATCGACGATGCGGCGGGTTTCCTGCACGATCAGGTCGGTCATCTCCTGATCCTCGCGTTTCAGGCCCATCGCCAGCAATTGCGCCGCCCCGGCAATCCCGGCCAGCGGGTTCTTGATCTCATGCGCCAGCATGTCCGCCATGCCGATGGCGGTTTTCGCTGCCGATCTGGCCTGCAACGCCTTGCCCAATTGTCCCACAATGCGACGCGGCTGCAACAGTACCAGCATGATGCCCGACCCATCGCCCAGCGGTGCAATCTGCACATCGCAGTTCAGTGCGCCATCGCCCGGACGTGTCACCATCACGTCGCGGTGAAACAGCACTGCCTGACCGTCGCGGGCGCGATCGAGATCGCCTTTCAGGTCAATGTCAAAGCCCAGCCTGTCATCCAGTCCCAGCCCTGCCACCGCCTTTTGCGGCAGGTTCAGGAAGGTTTCGGCGGCGGGGTTCAGGGCTGCTATAAGATTTTCCGCATTAACCAGAAAGGCCGGCACCGGCAGCGCCTGCCAGATCTGATCGGCATCGCGGCTCATGCCGCCTCGCGCTCCTGCGCTTGCAGGCAGAGATGCCGCATCAGGCGGCAGACCTCGCCCGGTTGGCGGCTGGTCAAAACCGCGCGGCGGGTCTCGGGCGTGGGCGCAAGATCGTCCATGTACCAGCCCAGATGCTTGCGCGCGACCTTCAGGCCCAGATCGGCACCGTAAAAGGCGATCATTGCCTGATAATGCTGTGTGATCACATCCGCCAGCGCCGCGCCTTCCGGGCGGATCGCAACCCCCGGCCCTGCCGCAATCTCGGCCAGCAGCCAGGGCCGGCCGCGCGCACCCCGCCCGACCATCACCCCCGCCGCCCCGGACTGATCCTTGGCGGCCTGCGCACTGGCCGCATCGGTAATGTCGCCATTCGCCACCACCGGGATAGTGACGGCATCGACCACCTCGCCGATCCGGCGCCAATCCGCCCGGCCCTTGTAGAACTGGCACCGCGTGCGGCCGTGGATGGTCAGCATCTGCACGCCCGCCGCTTCGGCGCGGCGTGCGATTTCGGCGGCGTTCAGGCTGTCACCGTCCCAGCCGAGCCGGGTTTTCAAGGTGACCGGCAGATCGACCGCCGCCACCACCGCCTCGATCAGTGAAAGCGCGTGATCGGGATCGCGCATCAGGGCCGAGCCGGAATAGCCGTTGGTGACCTTGCGGGCCGGGCATCCCATGTTGATGTCGATGATCTTCGCGCCATTGCCGGCACATATCCGCGCCGCCTCGGCCATCCATTTCGCCTCGCGCCCGGCGATCTGCACCGCGGTATTGGCGGCATCAAAGCCCAGTTCCGCCCGCGCCCGGGCCGAGGGGCGCGCCTGCACCATTTCCTGACTGGCCACCATCTCTGACACGACAAGCCCTGCACCGAACCCGGACACCAGCGTCCGGAACGGCAGATCGGTGATCCCGGCCAGCGGCGCAAGAAAAACGGGCGGATCGAGGGTGATATCCGCCAATTTGATGGTCATTTGCCTAATCCTTGTGCGATATGCCCGAAAGCTAGGCCGATTTCGGGCGCAAATCAATGCGCGCCCGGTTGTGCCGCGCCCGCACCGGCCCTAGAACGCCTGCGGGACATCTATTAGGGCAGGATCATCATGGCAACAGCCGCCATCATCGTCGCCGCCGGGCGCGGCACCCGTGCCGGGGGTGGGCTGCCCAAGCAATGGCAGGCATTGGTCGGGCGGCGGGTGGCCGACTGGACGCTTGACGTGTTTCGCGGCCATCCGGGCATCGGGCAGATCGCGCTGGTGCTGCATCCCGACGATTTCCCCCATGCGGCGGCATTTGCGGATGATCCGCGCATCCTGCTGGTGGCCGGTGGCGCGGAACGGGCGCAATCGGTGCTGAACGGTCTTGCAGCGCTTGAGCCTTTCGCGCCCGAACAGGTGCTGATCCACGATGTTGCCCGCCCCTGCCTGCGCCCGGGCGTGATCGACGCGGTTCTGGCCGCGCTGGCCAAGCATCAGGGCGCAGCCCCGGCCATTCCGCTGGGCGATGCCCTGTGGCGGGGTGCCGACGGTTTGGTTGCCCTCGCCGTCCCGCGCGACGGGCTTTATCGGGCGCAAACCCCGCAAGGCTTTCATTTTGCCGCGATACTGGCCGCGCACCGCGCCCATAAGGGAGGCGCGGCGGATGATGTCGAGGTGGCGCGAGCAGCGGGACTTTCGGTTGCCATTGTCGCCGGTGACACCGATAATCTGAAAATCACCGCGCCCGGCGATCTGGCTCGTGCGGCGCGAATTCTGAAGGGTCCGATGGATATCCGCACCGGCAACGGCTTTGACGTTCACGCCTTTGAACCGGGCAATGCGGTCATTCTGTGCGGCATTGCCATCCCGCACGAGCGCGCGCTGAAAGGCCATTCGGATGCCGACGTCGCGATGCACGCGATCACCGACGCGATCTACGGGGCTTTGGCCAAGGGCGATATCGGCCGGCATTTCCCGCCCAGCGATCCGCAATGGCGCGGCGCCGCGTCGGATATTTTCCTGGCCCATGCCGGCCGCCTGGCGGAGGATGAAGGTTTCACCATAACTCATGTCGATTGCACGATAATTTGCGAGACGCCAAAGATTGGCCCACATGCACAAGCGATGCGCGAACGCCTGTCGGCGATCATCGGCATTCCTTGTGATCACATATCTGTCAAGGCCACGACCACGGAAAAACTCGGCTTCACCGGGCGCGGCGAGGGCATCGCGGCACAGGCCACCGCAACGCTGGTGAAATCATGAGCCGCCTGATCGCCACCTTCTTCTGGGTCGGGCGCGTACCCTTCGCGCCCGGCACGTTCGGCTCGCTCGCCGCGCTGCCCTTTGCCTACGCGCTGCACCGCTTCACCGGTTTTCCGGGCTTTGCCATTGCCACCATCGCGATCTTCCTGATCGGCTGGTGGGCCACGGCGGCGGCGACCAGCGGCAAGGCGGATCACGATCCCGGCGAGATCGTGATCGACGAGGTGGCCGGCCAGTGGATCGCGCTCTGGCCGCTGTCGTTCGGCCTCTGGTGGATCGGCACCGACCTCGCGATCTTTCCCTATCCCGGCTGGATCGGCGCCTTCGTGATGTTCCGCCTGTTCGATATCTGGAAGCCCGGACCCGTGGGCTGGGCCGACCGGCGGCACGACGCGCTTGGGGTGATGCTGGACGATGTGATCGCCGGAATCCTGGCGGCGCTGGTGGTCAGTGCGGCGGCGGTGCTGGCACATCTGGTGCTGGTGTGAGCAAGGCGACCAGGATACTCGATCTGGCGCGTGCGCAAGGCAAGCGGATCGCCACCGCCGAAAGCTGCACCGGCGGCATGGTTGCCGCGGCGCTGACCGATATCGCCGGATCGTCGGATGTGTTCGACTGCGGCTATGTCACCTATTCCAATGCCGCCAAGATGCGGCTTTTGGGGGTGCGGCCCGAGACGCTTGAACGCTTCGGCGCGGTATCCGAGGAATGCGCAGCCGAAATGGCCGAAGGGGCGCTGGCCGGGTCAGGCGCGGATATCGCGGTCTCGGTCACCGGCATTGCCGGGCCGGGCGGATCGGAATTCAAACCCGAAGGCCGGGTCTGTTTCGCACTTGCCGCCAAAGGCGGCGCAACGGCCCGCGAAACGATCGAATTCGGTGCGACAGGCCGCGCGAATGTGCGTTTGGCCTCGACTGCGCATGCGCTTGGCCTGCTGGCGGCGGCTTTGCAGGCAGATTAAGCCGGTTGTGCCGGTTTTTCCGGCAAGGTCTGTCTTGCCATTCTGCCGTTTTTTTCAGCATTCTGCCCAAATTTCCTGCGAATCCTTCGATTTTCCGGCAAATCGACGCTGCTTGTACGGGCGTCCTTTTACTTTTCACCCGCGAGGTTGTCTGACATCCGCAGACCCGGATTCAACCTGCGGAGAACGAAATGAACGGTGCCGATACAGCCTGGATACTGGTGGCGACAGCCCTGGTTTTGTTCATGACCTTGCCCGGCCTTGCGCTGTTTTACGGCGGGCTGGTGCGGGCGCGAAACATCCTGTCGGTCTTCACCCAGACCTTCGCGGTGGCCTGCCTGATGAGCGTGCTTTGGCTGCTTGCCGGCTATTCCATCGCCTTCGGGCCCGCCGAAAGCGGGCTGTGGGGCGGCCTGGCCAAGGTGGGTCTGCTCGGCGTCGATGCCGACAGCCTGCATGGCAGCCTGCCGGAAGTGCTGTTTTTTGCCTTCCAGATGACATTCGCCATCATCACCCCGGCGCTGATCATCGGCGCTTATGTCGAACGCATCGGCTTTGGCTTCGTGATGGCGTTTTCGGGGCTCTGGATGCTTCTGTGCTACGCGCCTGTTGCGCATTGGGTCTGGGGCGGCGGGTTCCTTGCCGATGGCGGGATATTCGGGGCAAATGGCGTGAAGGATTTCGCCGGCGGTATCGTGGTGCATGAAACCGCGGGACTGGCGGCACTGGTGGTTGCGGTGGTGCTGGGGCCACGGCGCGACCGCACCAAACCGCCCCATAATCCGGGATTTGTCGCCATCGGAGCGGCGATGCTGTGGGTAGGCTGGTTCGGCTTCAACGGCGGCTCGCAACTGGCCGCCGACGGCACTGCCGCGATGGCGCTGACGGTGACGCATATTTCCGCCGCGACTGCCTCGCTGACATGGGCTGCCTGGGAAAAGATCAAATACGGCAAGACCTCGCTGATCGGTCTGGTCACCGGCACGATTGCCGGTCTGGCCTCGATCACGCCGGCCTCGGGTTTTGTCGGGCCGATCGAGGCGCTGGTAATCGGGGGCGTTGCCGGTGTCTTGTGTCAGGAGGCCTGTTCGCTGATCAAGAACCGCCTGAAAATCGACGATACGCTGGATGTCTTCGCGGTGCATGGCGTGGGCGGGATGTTCGGCACCATCATGATCGCGGTTTTCGGCGCAGGTTCGGCCCTGGCGCAACTGGGGTCGCTGGCGATTGTCGGCCTGTTCACCGTTGTAATTACCTACGTGATCGCCCGCGCCGTGGCGCTGGCGCTGCCGCTTCGGGTCGATCAGGAAACCGAATATACCGGCCTTGATCTGGCAGCGCATGGCGAGCAGGCCTACGAGTTCAATTCCTGAAAGAAAGCCGCCCGCAGGATGACCTGCGGGCGGCGTTTGGCAGCACGATTTCTGAATTCTCTTCCCGGTCCAGCCCCCAAGACCGCGCCCGAAAAGCGGCTTCAATGTGCAAGGCCGGTGTCGTGGTCATCTCTCGGCGAAAACGCGTTCCCGCAGGTAGATTTCCAGATCGTAATGCGCCCCGCATGCGAAGAACACCACGGACGCAACACCGACCAGAGCGAACAGCTCATAGGTCATTGGCAGCATCCTCGATTCGGACTTGATGCCTCATTGTTACCACAATTTGCCGCAGTTTTGCCACAAATGATAACCGATGCCGACGCCGTCGCGCCCATACAGGATGTTGCGATTCCTTGCGTGGGCGCTACACTCGGCTGACAGGTGGCGGGCTATGCCATCTCAGGCGCCAGGACGCGCCAATCGGTCCACAGGATATCCACAGGATTTCCAGAGATCAGTCCAATTGCAGATCGCGCCGAGGTCTGAGATACCGGACCGGGCGATCAAGGGGAAATGACATGAGCGGAATCACCGCGCTGCGGGGCGGCCCGTCGGACGGGTCGGCGGATGGGCCAAAAGGCGGTGAGGACGGCGGCATGAGCGAGGTCGGACTGCCGCATAATATCGAGGCCGAACAGGCATTGCTGGGGGCCTTGCTGGTCAACAACGATGTCTATGACCGCATTTCCAGCCTGGTGCAGGAACGCCATTTCTTCGATCCGGTACATGGCCGCATCTTCGCCATTGCCGAAGCCCGCATCCAGAAGAACGCGCTGGCCTCGCCGGTGACGCTGAAAGCCTTCATGGAGGATGATCCCGGCCTTGCCGAACTGGGCGGGCCTGCCTATCTGGCGCGGCTGGCGGGGGCGGCGATCTCGGTCTTTGCGGCGCGCGATTATGCCCAGATGATCTATGACCTGGCGATCCGCCGCGATCTGATCGGCATCGGCCATGAAATCGCCGGCAAGGCCGCCAAGGTCGATGTGGCCAGCGAGCCGAAGGAACAGATTGTCGAGGCGGAACAGCTTTTGTATGCGCTTGGCGAGCAGGGTTCATCGGAAACCGGCTTCGTGTCGTTCCTGCGCGCCGTTACCGATGCGGTGCAGATGGCCAATGCCGCCTATATGCGCGATGGCGGGCTGGCGGGGATATCCACCGGGCTGATCGACATGGATCGCAAGCTGGGTGGTTTGCACAAGTCGGATTTGCTGATCCTGGCCGGGCGGCCCTCGATGGGCAAGACCTCGCTGGCGACCAATATCGCCTACAATATCGCCAAGGTGCACAAGAAGGGCATTCTGCCCGATGGCAGCGAAGGCTCCGTTGAAGGGGGCGTGGTCGGGTTTTTCTCGCTCGAGATGTCGGCAGAACAACTGGCGGCGCGGATCCTGTCGGAAGCCGCCGAGGTGCCGTCGGAACAGATCCGCCGCGGCGACATGACGGAAACCGAATTCCGCCGCTTTGTCGAAGCGGCCAAGGCGCTGGAAAACGCACCGCTTTACATCGACGACACCCCCGCCCTGTCGATCGCGCAGCTGGCGGCGCGGGCGCGGCGGCTGAAACGCACGCATGGGCTGGATGTGCTGATCGTCGATTACCTGCAACTGGTCCGCCCGGCCAGCGCCAAGGACAGCCGGGTGAACGAGGTGTCCGAGATCACCCAGGGCCTGAAGGCGATTGCCAAGGAACTGGACATTCCGGTGGTGGCGCTGTCGCAATTGTCGCGCCAGGTGGAAAACCGCGATGACAAGCGCCCGCAATTGTCGGATCTGCGCGAATCCGGCTCGATCGAGCAGGATTCCGACGTGGTGATGTTCGTGTTCCGCGAGGAATATTACAAGGAACGCGAAAAGCCCGGCGAACATGATGTCGAGGCGATGATGAAATGGCAGGAAGATATGGAGCGCCTGCGCGGCCGCGCCGAAGTGGTGATCGGCAAGCAGCGCCACGGCCCGATCGGCACCATCGAATTATCGTTCGAGGGCCGCTTTACCCGGTTCAGCAATCTGGTCAAGGCGTATCAGCAGGGCGGCGACGGCGATTTTCACTAAAGCGGGAGCTGCTCCTCGGGTCAGACTGCCCGAGGATTGCGAACGCTCCTCCATTGAGTATTTTTACCAAAAAGAAGCCTGGAGGTAGGGTTTGGGCGCGGCGGAGCTTTCGATTGATCTGACAGCGATTGTCGCCAACTGGCGGGCGCTGGATGCCCTGACGGCGTCACATGTGGCGACAGCGGCGGTGGTCAAGGCCGATGCCTATGGCCTGGGCGCGGCAGAGGTTGCCGGGGCGCTGGCCCGGGCCGGTGCGCGGAGTTTCTTCGTGGCGCTGGCCGGTGAAGGGGCGGCGGTGCGCCGCGCGGTTGGCCGTGAAGCCGAGGTGTTCGTTTTTGCCGGACATATGGCCAATGACGCCTCAACTTTACGCGACAACGCTTTGATTCCATTGTTAAATTCCCCAGAGCAATGGCAATGCCACCAGGCAGACCTGCCGGGGCACGCCTTTGGCATCCAGCTTGATACCGGCATGAACCGGCTGGGGATGGAGGCGGCGGATTGGGCGGGTTTGCGTGATCACATTCTTCGCGGCAAGCCAAGCCTGGTGATGAGCCACCTGGCCTCGGCGGATGCGCCGGATGATCCGCTGAATGCCGCCCAGCTAGCGGAGTTTCACGCACAGACCGACGGGCTAAACCTGCGGCGCTCGCTGGCGGCGACGGGGGGTGTGTTGCTGGGGCGGGACTACCATTTCGATCTCTGTCGCCCCGGAATCGGGCTGTATGGCGGGCTGCCGTTTGGCGATGCGCGCCCCGTTCTGCGCCTGTCCTTGCCGGTGGTGCAGGTGCGCGAGGTCAGACCTGGCGAGATTGTTGGCTATTCCGGCACCTGGGAAGCGGCACGGCCATCGCGGATCGCCACACTGGCGGCGGGCTATGCCGACGGGCTGATCCGGGCGATGAGCGGCAAGGCGCTGGTCTGGGCCGGTGATATCGCCTGCCCGTTGGTCGGGCGGGTGTCGATGGACCTGATGGCGGTCGATGTGACCGATCTGGACAAGGTGCCGGAGGCTTTCGATATCCTTGGCCCGCATCAATCGGTTGACGATCTGGCGGCGGCGGCGGGCACCATCGGTTATGAAATCCTGACCAGCCTTGGCGGGCGCTACAATCGCGTCTACATTGGCGGCTGAGCAGCAATGGCGAACCCCATGAATCCGTTCCAGGTATTTCTTGCACCCATCGGGCGCTCCACCCTGTCGCTGCTGGCGGCCATTGGGCGGATCGCGATCTACATGGCCGAAACCCTCAGCCATATCGTCCGTCCGCCCTTCTACTTCCGCGAATTCCTGCATCAGTTGATGGTGATCGGTTATTTCTCGCTGCCGGTGGTGGGGCTGACGGCGGTGTTCACCGGGGCCGCGCTGGCCCTGCAGATTTTCGAGGGCGGCTCGCGGTTCAATGCCGAATCGGTGGTGCCATCCATCGTGGCCATCGGCATGGTGCGCGAACTTGGCCCGGTTCTGGGCGGGCTGATGGTGGCGGGGCGGGTGGCCTCCTCCGTGGCGGCGGAATTGGGCACCATGCGGGTGACGGAACAGATCGACGCGCTGGTGACGCTGTCCACGCATCCGATGAAATACCTGACCGTGCCGCGCGTGCTGGCGGCGACGCTGGCGATGCCTGTGCTGGTGGCGGTGGGCGATTCCATCGGCATTTTCGGCGGATTTCTGGTGGGCACTTCGCGGTTGGGGCTGAACCCGGCGGCCTATCTGCACAATACGGTGGATTTCCTGAATTCCTGGGACGTGGTGTCGGGGCTGATCAAGGCCTCGGTCTTCGGTTTCATCGTGGCGCTGATGGGCTGTTATCACGGGATGAATTCCGGGCGCGGCGCGCAAGGCGTTGGCCGCGCGACCACCAATGCGGTTGTGTCGGCCTCGGTGCTGATCCTGACCACCAATTACCTGATGACCGAGGCGTTCTTTTCGTCATGACCGAACCGATGATCCAGTTCCGCGACCTGCACAAGAGCTTTGGCTCCAACCATGTGCTGCGCGGCATCGACCTCAGCGTCAACAAGGGCGAATCGATGGTAATCATCGGCGGCTCGGGCACCGGAAAATCTGTTCTGATCAAGATGGTGCTGGGGCTTCTTAAACCGACCTCCGGCACCATTCTGGTGGATGACAAGGACAGCAAGGCGGGCGACCGCGATGCCTTTCTGGCACGCTTCGGCATGCTGTTTCAGGGCGGTGCGCTGTTTGATTCCATGCCGGTCTGGCAGAATGTCGCGTTCCGCCTTTTGCGCGGGGCGCTGAAACGACCGAAGGAGGAGGCGCGCGCAATCGCGGTGGAAAAGCTGCGCCGCGTCGGGCTGAAGGAATGGGTGGCCGATCTTTACCCGGCGGAATTGTCGGGCGGCATGCAGAAACGGGTGGGCCTGGCGCGCGCCATCGCGGCGGACCCCGAGATCATCTTCTTCGATGAGCCGACCACCGGGCTGGACCCGATCATGGCCGGCGTGATCAACAAGCTGGTGCGCGAAATCGTGACCGAGATGGGCGCGACCGCGATGACCATCACGCACGATATGTCGAGCGTGCGCGCCATCGCCGACCATGTGGCGATGATCCACGACGGCAAGGTGCGCTGGACCGGACCAATCGCGCAACTGGACGACAGCGGCGACCCGTATCTCGATCAGTTCATCCATGCCCGCGCCGAAGGGCCGATCGAGGCGATCAGGTGAAAACTCATGCCAGCCGCAGTCCCGGACGTGATCCGGGACCTCCCACGTTTCGGCAATCGCTACAGTTGCGTAGTCAGGAGGTCCCCGATCAAGTCCGGGACTGCGGTGGCTGATCCATGCGACTTGCCCTGAAACTGACCAACCTCGCCCTTCTGGTCCTGTTCCCCGTCGCCTGGTTCGCGCCGATCCTGAAATCCGGGCTGCTGCCGTTTCTCAGCCTCAATGAAAACTCGATCATGTCGGCGCTGCAAGGTATCTGGGCGCATGACATCTACCTCGCGCTGCTGATGACCTTCTTTGCCATCTTCGCGCCCTACATCAAGGTGATCGGCATGGCGCTGATCCATTTCGACCTGCTGTCGCCCCGCCTGCTTGCGCCGCTGACATTCATCGGCAAGCTGGCAATGGCGGATATCTTCCTGATCGCCATCATCATCGTGCTCTATACCGGGATCGAGGTGGCGGGCGTGTCGGGCCGGGTGGAAACCGCCTGGGGGCTTTATCTGTTCACGGCTTGTGTTGTCGCCTCGCTTCTGACCTCGATCCTGACGAAACGGACCTTCGCATGAGCCGCAGCACCTTCACCTGCAACGAATGCGGCGCGGCACACAAGAAATGGGCCGGGCGCTGCGAGGCCTGTGGTGCGTGGAACTCCATCGTGGAAGAGGCCGCCCTGTCCACCGGTCCGTCGAAAAAGACGCTGGGGGCGGCAAAGGGCCGGCGGGTCGATCTGACCAGCCTGTCGGCGAAGGACACGCCACTTGCCCGCGCCGTTTCGGGGATGGACGAGTTCGACCGGGTTCTGGGCGGCGGCCTGGTGCCTGCCAGCGCCATTCTGGTGGGCGGTGATCCCGGCATCGGCAAATCCACCCTGCTGTTGCAGGCTGCTGCAAGTTTCGCCCGCAAGGGGCTGAAATCAATCTATGTTTCCGGCGAGGAGGCCGCGGCGCAGATCCGCATGCGGGCCGATAGGCTGGGCCTGTCGGATGCGCCGGTGATGCTGGCGGCGGAAACCAATCTGCGCGATATCCTGACCACGCTGGATGCCGAACGCCCGGATTTCGTGATCATCGATTCGATCCAGACCATGTGGGCCGATAATGTCGACAGCGCCCCCGGTTCGGTCAGCCAGGTACGCTCGGCGGCGCATGAATTGACCGCTTTCGCCAAGCGGCGCGGCGTGTCGGTGGTGCTGGTCGGCCATGTCACCAAGGATGGCCAGATCGCCGGGCCGCGGGTGATCGAACATATGGTCGATACCGTGCTTTATTTCGAGGGCGAGCGCGGCCATCAGTTCCGCATCCTGCGCGCCGTCAAGAACCGCTTCGGCCCGGCAGACGAGATCGGCGTGTTCGAGATGACGGGCGGCGGGCTGGCGGAGGTCTCCAACCCCTCGGCCCTGTTCCTGTCGGAGCGCGGGCAGACCGCCTCGGGCTCGGTGGTGTTTGCCGGGATCGAGGGCACCCGCCCGGTGCTGGTGGAAATCCAGGCGCTGGTGGCGCAATCGCCGCTGGCCACGCCGCGCCGGACCGTGGTTGGCTGGGACAGCGGGCGGCTGGCGATGGTGCTGGCGGTGCTGGAGGCGCGGTGCGGCCTGTCCTTTGCCGGCATGGATGTTTACCTGAATATCGCAGGCGGCATGCGGATTTCCGAACCCGCCGCCGATCTGGCGGTGGCCGCCGCGCTGATCTCGGCGCGTCAGGATCACGCCTTGCCTGCCGATACGGTGGTGTTCGGCGAAATCAGCCTGTCCGGCGCGCTGCGCCCCATCGCCCAGGCGGAAGCCCGCCTGAAAGAGGCCGCCAAGCTCGGATTCGCCACGGCACTTGCGCCTGCGTCGATTAAATCCGCCGCAACCGGCGATTTTCAGGTGAAAAAACTTTCCGACCTCGGGCAATTCATAGTAGAAGTTTTCGGCGACATACGGGCTTAGGCAAGGACAGAGCTGAACCATGGATGGTTTCACGATACTCGACGCGGCGGTTGCCGGCATCATTCTGGTGTCTGCGGTGCTGGCGTTTTCGCGCGGTTTCGTGCGCGAGGTCTTGTCGATTGCCGGCTGGATCCTGGCCGCCATCGTCGCCTTTGTCTTTGCACCGCAAGCCGAGCCGTTGATGAAGGAAATCCCGGTGGCGGGCGAGTTTCTGGCGGATTCCTGTGAATTATCGATCCTTGCCGCCTTCACCGCCGTCTTCGCCATCGCGCTGATCGTGGTGTCGATCTTCACGCCCTTGTTTTCCAGCCTGGTGCAGAAATCCGCCCTTGGCGGCTTCGATCAGGGGCTTGGATTTCTGTTCGGCGTGCTGCGCGGCGCGGTACTGATCGCCATCGCTTTCGTGCTGTATGACCGGATCGTGCCCGCCGGTCAGGGCATCGAGATGATCGAGAAATCCCGGTCTTCGGCGGTGTTCGATCAGGCCCGTGACGTGATCGAGGAACAGATCCCCACCGAGGCCCCGGAATGGATCGTCAAGCGCTACGAAGAACTGACCGGCAAATGCGCCCCCGGCACGGATGCGCGCAACAACGGCCTGCGCGGCAATTCGTCCGAGACGTGAAATCGCGGTAAACTTGGCCGCCAGGTGGTGACTTGGCGGCAGTGACGTTTTAAGAGGGGGCAGAGTTTCGCTGCCCCGGACCCCGAATCTGATGATCGAACGCATGAAACCGTTCCTCGCCCATCCCTTCGATGATGATCGGCTGAAGGAGGAATGCGGCGTCTACGGCGTGATCGGCGTCGCCGAGGCGGCCAATTTCGTCGCCCTTGGCCTGCATGCGTTGCAACATCGCGGCCAGGAGGCCGGTGGCATCGTGTCGTTCGAGCCGGAAACCGGCTTCAACACGGTGCGCCGATTCGGCTATGTGCGCGATAATTTCACCAAGGCCAGCCTGATGGAAACCCTGCCCGGCGAGTTGGCGATCGGGCATGTGCGTTATTCCACCGCCGGCTCCAAGGGCCAGACCGCGATCCGCGACGTGCAGCCCTTCTTCGGCGAATTCTCGATGGGCGGCTGCGCCATAGCCCATAACGGCAACATCACCAACGCGGTGGCGCTCCGGCGCGAATTGATCGAACGCGGCTCGATCTTCCAGTCGTCTTCCGACAGCGAGTGTATCATCCACCTGATGGCACGCTCGATCCAGTCGAATATCCCGGAACGGATGAAAGACGCGCTGCGCCGGGTCGAAGGGGCGTTTTCCATTGTCGCCATGACACGCTCGAAACTGATCGGGGTGCGCGATCCCCTGGGCGTACGCCCGCTGGTGCTGGGCCGCCTGGGCGAGGGCTGGGTTTTGTCATCGGAGACCTGTGCGCTGGATATCGTCGGCGCGGAATTCCTGCGCGAGGTGGAGCCCGGCGAGATGCTGGTGATCAACGGCAATGGCGTCGAAAGCTATTTCCCGTTCGAGCGCCGCAATTCACGCGCCTGCATCTTCGAGCATGTCTATTTCTCGCGCCCCGATTCGATCCTTGGCGGGCGCTCGATCTACGAGACCCGCCGCCAGATCGGCGTGGAACTGGCCCGCGAGGCCCCGGTCGATGCCGATCTTGTCTGCCCGGTGCCCGACAGCGGCACGCCGGCGGCCATCGGCTTCAGCCAGCAATCCGGCATTCCCTATGCGATGGGGATCATCCGCAACCAGTATATGGGCCGCACCTTCATCGAGCCGACCGAGCAGATCCGCAATATGGGCGTACGCCTGAAGCTGAACGTCAACCGAACACTGATCAAGGGCAAGCGGGTGATCCTGGTCGATGACAGCGTGGTGCGCGGCACCACCAGCCTGAAGATCAAGGAAATGATCCTGGATGCCGGCGCATCCGAGGTGCATTTCCGCATTGCCTCGCCCCCCACCGCATGGCCGTGCTTTTACGGGGTGGATACGCCGGACCGCTCGAAACTTCTGGCCTCGCAGATGAGCGAGGAGGAAATGCGTGTGCATATCGGTGTCGATTCGCTGAAATTCATCTCGCTGGATGGCCTGTACCGCGCCTGCGGCGAAGAGGCCGGACGCCGCATCGCCCAGCCGCAATATTGCGATGCCTGTTTTTCCGGCGACTACCCGGTCAGCCCGCGCGACATGCTGGACAAGGGGTTTGAATTGAAGGCCGCCGAGTGAGCGTTCAGACCCGCCCCAAGCCTGACAGCCACGATGCATATCTCGCCGCCCTCCCGCCGGATCAGGCGCGGGTTCTCAGTGAATTGCGCGCTGTGATCCGCGCTTATCTGCCGGATGCCGAGGAATGCATATCCTACGCCATGCCCGCCTTCCGGCTGGGCAAGGTGGTGGCCGGTTACGCGGCGTTCAGGGCGCATTGCGGCTTTTATCCGTTCTCGGGCAATATCATTCCACGCCTGGCCGGTGAATTATCGGCCTGGAAAACCTCGAAAAGCGGCGTGCTGTTCACGCCCGACACTCCATTACCCGGCACAATCGTCCGGCGGATCATTGATCTGCGGCGCGACGAGATTGCCGGAGGCACAACCAGATAGGACCAGCATGAGCACGCAACCAACCGCCCTTGTCACCGGTGCCTCGCGGGGTTTCGGCTTTGCCGCTGCCGCCGCCCTTGCCGGGGCCGGATACCACGTGATCGCGGTGGCACGCACCGTCGGCGGGCTGGAGGATCTGGACGATGCGATCAAGGCCAAGGGCGGCAGCGCCACGCTGGTGCCCCTTGATATCGGCGACGAGGACGGGCTGAAGCGCCTCTGCCTGTCGGTCTTTGAGCGCTGGGGCGGGGTCGATCTGTGGCTGCATTCGGCGATCTATGCCGGCCCTTTGTCGCCCGCGGCGCATGTGCCGACCGGCGATCTGGACCGGATGCTGGCGGTCAATGTCCGCGCCACGCAGCGGCTGATCGCGATGGTCGAACCGCTTCTGAAACCCCGCAAGGGCGTTGCCATCCTGCCGACCGAGGATCGCGCCGGTCAGCCGTTCTTTGCCGGATATGGCGCCACGAAGGCGGCGCAGACGGCGCTCTGGGCCAGTTGGGCGGCGGAAACCCGGCGCACCGGTCCCCGCGTCACCACCTTCGCGCCCGAGCCGATGCCGACCGCGCTGCGCGGGCGGTTCTTTCCCGGCGAGGATCGCAAGGTGCTGCATGCGCCCGCCGATCAGGCGGCGCGGCTGGTCGCGACGTTGGCGGGCTGATCGCGTCAGCGTTTGCCCTGATAGCGCCCCTCAAGGTGCTTGTTCAGCTTGGTGACCTTCTTTTCCTTCTTGTCGCGATACGGGTTCTTCGCCGATTGCGAGCGCAGGAACAGACGGATCGGCGTTCCGGGCATGTCGAAATCCGCCCGCAGGCCATTGACCAGATAGCGGGTATAGGACACCGGCACCTGTTCGGGATGCGAACACATTGCCACGAACGACGGCGGGCGGGTCTTCACTTGCGTCATGTAGCGCAGGCGGATGCGCCGACCGCCCGGCGCGGGTGGCGGATGCGCCTCCAGCATGGCCGACAGCCATCGGTTCAGCCGTGCCGTGGAAATCCGCGCGTTCCACACCGCATAGGCCTTCAGGATGGCGGCGTGCAGGCGGTCCAGCCCCTTGCCGGTCAGCCCCGACACGGTGATCATCGGTGCGCCCTTCAATTGCGGCAACAGGCGCTCGAAGGCTTCGCGCAGCACCTTCAGCTTTTCCTGCTTGTCGTCCTCAAGGTCCCATTTGTTGACCGCGATCACCACCGCGCGGCCCTCGCGTTCCGCCAGATCGGCGATCCTGAGGTCCTGTTGTTCAAACGGGGCTTTGGCATCCAGCAGGACCACCACCACCTCGGCAAAACGCACCGCCCTCAGGCCATCCGCTACCGATAGTTTTTCAAGCTTTTCCTGCACCCGGGCCTTCTTGCGCATGCCGGCGGTATCGAAAATCCGCATCGGCGTGCCCTGCCAGTCGGCCCGCACCGAGATCGCGTCGCGCGTAATCCCGGCCTCGGGCCCGGTCAGCAGGCGGTCCTCGCCCAGGATGCGGTTGATCAGCGTCGATTTCCCGGCATTCGGGCGACCCACCACCGCGATCTGCAGGGCCTTGCCCGGCGGGATCAGCGGCGCATCGGCATCGGCGTCGAAATCCTCGTCCTCGGGCAGATCGACATCGGTTTCCGGCTCGTCATCCACGCGGTCGGCGAACAGGGCCGCCAGCGGTTCCAGCGCCGCCGCCAGATCGCCCATGCCCTGGCCATGTTCCGCCGACAGGGCCACCGGCTCGCCCAGCCCCAGCGAGAACGCGTCGATCAGGCCGGGATCGGCGGCGCGGCCTTCCACCTTGTTGGCCACCAGAATGACGTGCCGCGCGCGTTTGCGCAGGATATCGGCGAATATCTCGTCCACCGGCGTCACGCCAATCCTGGCGTCGATCATGAACAGGCAGATATCGGCCATGTCGACGGCGCGTTCGGTCAGCCGCCGCATCCGGCCCTGCAGGCTGTCATCGGTGACATTTTCCAGGCCCGCCGTGTCGATCACGGTGAAGCGCATCGCCGCCAGCCGTGCCTCGCCCTCGCGCAGGTCGCGGGTGACGCCGGGTTGATCGTCGACCAGTGCCAGCTTGCGCCCGACCAGGCGGTTGAACAGGGTGGATTTGCCCACATTCGGGCGGCCCACGATGGCAAGGGTAAAGGTCATGGCGTCCCGGAGATCACGTTGGAACCCGCCCAGTACACGCAATCCGGGCCGTAGGAAAGCCCCGTTGGGCCCAAGCCTCAGCGATAGGCGTGCAACTGGCCGTTCTGCGACAGGACGTAAAGCACCCCGTCCACGATCACCGGCTGCGAGGCGGCACCTGACGGAATGTCGATACTGGACACAAGATCGCCCGAGACCGGATCGAAGCCGCGCATCACGCCGTCGCTGGAAGCGACCAGCAAGCGCCCGCCGGCCAGAACCGGGCCGAAATGCGCGAAAGAATCCCGGCGTGTCTTGTCCTTGCGATAGGCCGGCAGATCGACGGCCCAGATCACCTCGCCGTTGCGGGCGTCAAGGCGGACAAGCTGCGCGGCATCGCTGACCAGGAATACCGAATTGTCCACCGGCCAGACCGGGCTGTACGAGCCTTCATTGGCTGTCCAGATACGTTCGCCATCGCTTAAGGAAACTGCCGTCACCCGCCCGCTCTGGTTGGCGGCATAGACGCGGTTGCGGGTGATCACCGGATCGCTGGAAATGTCGCCGATATTGGAGCGCGCCTGACCGCGGCGCGAACCTGATACCGCCACGCTCCAGGACCTCAGGCCGTTATTCGCCATCGCCGCCACCAGCTCGCCCGACGAGAACGGCAGGATAACCATGCGGCCCGACACGGCCGGGGCCGCGCCACCGATCAGCCCGGCATCGGCGCGGGTGGATTGCTGCTGCCAGTCGATGCGGCCATTGCTGGCCTTCAGCGCCCAGGCGCGGTTGTCGCGCGACACCACGAACACCGTTCCCTTGGACACGGTCGGCGGGGCAACCACGGGGGCATCCAGCTTTTGCGTCCAGATCACGTTGCCATCGGCGGCGTTCAGCGCGCTGACCTCGCCAAAGCCGGTGGTGGCGAAGATCACGCCGTCTTCATAGGCCAGCCCGCCGCCCGTTGCCTCTTCGGCGCGGTCGCTGGCCGGGATCAGTTCGCGCACCCAGATGGCCGCGCCGATCGTGGAATGTGCCATCACCCGGGATTGCGCATCGAGCGTATAGATACGCCCGCCTGCCACAATCGGATCCGAAGTGATGCGGTGCTTGCGGCTGTTGCCGGCCCCGATATTGGCCGACCACATCCGCGTCAGATCGGCCCCGAGCGCCAGATTGCCCGAGAAATGATCCGCGCCGCCATTGCGATGCGTCCATGCGGTAAGATTGCCGGGCCTCGGCAGGTTGATCTTGATGGCGCGGTTGATCTGTTCGTTCAGCGCCGCGGTCTGATCGCTTTCAGCGGCATTGGCATCGGGGATGGCGTCGGCCAGCGGCGTACGGACATCGAAGCGCTGACCTTCCAGGATCAGTTCCTTCTTCGCGCATCCCGTCGCCAGCACGACCAGCACAGCAAGACCAAGCATCCGATTGAGCTGCACGTTGGAATCCCTCGTTTCCCGCTGCCTGTCTGCCTTGCGCATCCGCGCTCAGCCCTCAGTGCCAGCCTCATTCCCGTCGGAAAGCGACCCGCCCATTGCCACAATTAACTGTTGGGCGCGTTGAAGCAAGCCCTGTGTTGCGTTCGGCTCGTCCAGAACCATGCGCAATAGGGCGATCGCCTCGTCATTGTTGCCAAACTCATACAATGCCAGTGCTTTTTGCTCCATCGCCAGCACCCGGAAAGGGGCGCCGGCGCGCGACAGATGCTCCAGGATGGCCATGCGTTCGCTGCGGTCCTGATCCGACCCGCGCAGGATCACCGCCTTCAATTGCGCCAGTTCACGATAGGGCGCGGCCACGTCCGAACGGCTGGCAATCGCATCGAGCTGCGCCAGGGCGGCATCACGGTCGCTGGCCTCGGCCTCGGAGGCGGCGCGCAGAAGCGCCATGAAGGTCTCGGTGCCGCTGCCATCCACCGGCACCTTCGCCAGCGCGGCGGCGCGTCCTTCGGCATCGGGCACTTCCAGCGCCGTCATCACCGCGTCACCCAGCGCCTCGGCGGCGGCTTCGGCACTGGCCTTGCGCCATTCGTTATAGGCCGCCCCGCCAACCACCAGCAGCACCACCAGCACCGGGATCCAGCCATATTTGCGATAGAGCGCGAACAGCTTGTCGCGCCGCACTTCCTCGGTGACCTCTTCGATAAAGGAGTCGTTGTCGCTCACCCGCAATCTCCGCCTGTCCGACTTATCCTGTTTGGCGCATCTTCTAGCGCGAAGCCGCCGACCGGGACAAGGGACAATGCACCGGGCTGCCCGGAGCGCGGCGAAACATGGCCTGTCAGGGCGAGACATATCCGCAATCACCTCACAAAAAAGCGATCTTGTTGCACGTAACGCGCCTTGTTTTGGCCGAATTGAGGGACTAATTGTCCGCCCAACAATGTGGGCCAGCCGGTCCAAAGCCGAAGCGTCAGGGGGCAAAATGCGTTTCTTTCCGGTTCTGACCGCCCTGATCGTGGCGGTTGGCATCTATTTCATCGTATTTGAACGCGAAGCCCTTGTTGCCTTTGCGCGTGGTGAAACCGCACCCGAAGCCGTGGCCGAAGCCCCGCCGCCGGACGATATCGCGGCACGTCCACCTGTCTCGGTTCTGGTCTACCGCTCCAAGGCGCAAAGCGTTGACAGCGGCATCATCCTCAGGGGCCGCACTGAAGCGGCCCGCCGGATCGACGTGCGTGCGGAAATTTCAGGCCTGGTGATCTCGGAACCGCTGCGCAAGGGTGCCGCCGTCGAAACCGGCCAGGTCCTGTGCGAGCTTGACCCCGGCACGCGGCTGGTTGCGCTGGCCGAGGCCAAGGCCCGCCTTGCCGAAGCCCAGATCAACGAAACCGCCGCCACCTCGCTGGCGGAAAAAGGCTTCGGGTCGGAAACCGTGGCCACGGCCCGCCGCGCCGCGCTGGAAAGCGCAGCCGCCGGGGTTGAACGCGCCGCCAAGGAAATCGAACGCCTGAAGATCACCGCGCCGTTCTCGGGCATCCTGGAAACCGATGCCGCCGAGATCGGTGCCCTGCTGCAACCCGGTTCGCCCTGTGCCACCATCATCCAGCTTGCCACGATCAAGCTGGTCGGTTTCGTGCCGGAACGCGACATCGCCCGCATGTCCGAAGGGGCGCTGGCGGGCGCGCGGATGATCGACGGCTCGACCGTTTCGGGCATGGTCAGCTATCTGTCGCGCTCGGCCGATCCAACCACCCGCACTTTCCGGGTCGAGATCGAGGTGCCGAACCCGGATCTGAAGATCCGCGATGGTGCGACGGCGGAAATCTTCATTGCATTATCGGGCGAACGTGCACATCTGCTGCCGCAATCGGCCCTGACGCTGGATGATGACGGAAGCCTTGGCATTCGCGCGGTATTCGACGGGGCCGCCCGGTTCCAGCCGGTCGAGGTGATCCGCGACAGTACCGAAGGCATCTGGGTCACCGGCCTGCCCGACGAGACCGACGTGATCGTGGTCGGCCAGGAATACGTGATCGACGGCCGTCGCGTCACCGTCACCTACCGCGAGCCGGGCGAATGACGGGTATGGTCGACTGGGCCGCCGCCCGCGCGCGCATGGTGGTGGCCTTCGTGATCCTGTCGCTGGGGGCGGGCTGGATCGCCTATACTGGCCTGCCCAAGGAAGGTTCGCCCGATATCGACATTCCGGCGCTGTTCGTTTCGGTGCCCTTCCCCGGCATTTCCGCCGAGGATGCCGAAAAGCTGATCGTGCGACCGCTGGAGACAAAGCTGCGCGATCTGGACGGGTTGAAGAAAATGACCGCCACCGCCGCCGAAGGCTACGGTGGCGTGGCGCTGGAGTTTGAATTCGGCTGGAACAAATCCGCCACCATCGCCGATGTCCGCGACCGGGTCAGCCAGGCCGAGGGCGAATTTCCCGACGGGGCCGATCAGTATTCCATCAACGAGATCAATTTCTCGCAATTCCCGATCATTGTCGTCGCCCTGTCCGGCAAGGTGCCGGAACGCACGCTTCTGAAGGTCGCCAAGGATCTGCAAAGCGATATCGAGGCGCTGTCGCCGGTGCTGGAGGCCGCCCTGACCGGCCACCGCAACGAGATGCTGGAAGTGGTGATCGACCCGCTGAAGCTGGAAGCCTACAACGTCACCGCTGGCGAATTGATCAATGTCGTCACCAACAACAACCAGTTGATCGCCGCCGGCGAGATCGAAACCGCCAACGGGGCCTTCTCGGTCAAGATACCGGCGGCGTTCGACGAGGCGCAGGATGTCTATGGCCTGCCGGTCAAGGTCAATGGCGACCGGGTGATCACGCTGGGCGAACTGGCCGAAATCCGCCTGACCTTCGAGGACCGCGTCGGCACCGCACGTTACAACGGCGAGACCACGGTGGCGCTGCAGGTGGTGAAACGCAAGGGCGAGAACCTGATCGACACGGTCGAACTGGTACGCCAGGTGGTGCTGAAGGCCAAGGCCGGCTGGCCCGAGGATCTGCGCGACAGCGTTGCGGTGGATTTCGCGATGGACCAGAGCGATGAAGTCTCGGGCATGGTCACGCAGCTTGAGGCATCGGTGCTGACCGCCATCGCGCTGGTGATGATGGTCGTGCTGGGGGCGCTCGGTACGCGCTCGGCGCTGCTGGTGGGCTTTGCCATCCCGACCTCGTTCCTGCTCTGTTTTGCCATACTCGCGGTGATGGACATCGCGATTTCCAATATCGTCATGTTCGGGTTGATCCTGGCGGTGGGCATGCTGGTCGACGGGGCCATCGTGGTGGTGGAATATGCCGACAAGCGGATTTCCGAAGGCACCGGGCCGATGCATGCCTATGTCGAGGCCGCCAAGCGCATGTTCTGGCCGATCGTTTCCTCCACCGCGACCACGATCTGCGCCTTCCTGCCGATGCTGTTCTGGCCCGGCGTGCCGGGCGAGTTCATGGGTATGCTGCCGGTGACGCTGATCTTCGTTCTGTCGGCCTCGCTGGTGGTGGCGCTGATCTACCTGCCGGTGATCGGTGGCGTGGCGGGGCGGTTCTCGCGCCGGCTGGCGCGGGCGTCGCAGGCCTTGCGCCGCATTGGCCTTGTGCCGCGCCTGGCATTGTTCGCATTCTCCGCCCTGATGGCCTTCGCCTCGGTGATGCAGACAATCAATCCCGGCTACCTGCTGGGCCGCGCGGGCGACGGATTTCCGCCCTCGGTTGCCTTTCTGCCGGGGATGATCCTGTTCATCGCCTCGGCCATCGCCATGTCGATCACCGTCAGCGCGATCAAACCGGTGCCGCGCAAGAAACCGGTCAAGGCCGGCTACCGGCGCAATGCGGTCGGCTGGGTGATCCACGCGCTGACCGGCAATCCGGTGATGCCCGTCGTCACCATTGCCGCCGTGGTCGGCTTTGTCGCCGTCACCTTCATGACCTTCTCGGAGAAAAGCCTCGGGGTCGAGTTCTTCGTCGATGTCGAACCTGACCGGGCGATTGCCTATGTGCGGGCGCGCGGCAATCTGGGGCTTGAGGAAAAGGATGACATCCTGCGCCAGGCGGAACTGGAAATCCTGAAGATCGACAATGTCGCCTCGGTCTTCTCGTTTGCCGGTGAGGGCGGGCTGAACCAGAATACCGGCGGTGCCCGTGCCCCGCGCGACACCATCGGCCAGGTTCAGATCGAACTGGTGAAATGGGAAAACCGCAGCGAAAACGGCCGCATCGTGCTGCAAAAGATCGAGGAACGCCTGAAAGCGATTCCCGGCGTCGAGATCGAGATCCTGAAGGCCGATATGGGCCCGGCCAGCGGCAAGCCGGTCAATCTGCGCCTGACCGGCAGCGACTGGCAGGACCTGCTGGTCGCCGCAGAAACCGTCAACCAGCATTTCCGCCAGTCCGACGGGCTGTTCCGCATCGAAGATACCAGGCCCCTGCCCGGCATCGACTGGCAGATCGACGTCGATGTCGAGAAGGCCGGCCGCTTCGGGGCCGATGTGGTGACCGTCGGCGCGATGGTGCAACTGGTGACGCGCGGCCTGCTGCTGGACAAGATGCGGATCGAAAGCTCGGACGAAGAAATCGACATCCGCGTCCGCCTGCCGTCGCAGGACCGCCTGCTGTCCACCATCGACACGCTTCGGGTCCGCACCCAGGACGGGCTGATCCCGATGTCGAACTTCATTTCCCGCCAACCGGTGAAAAGCCTCGGGCAGATCGACCGCGTCGATGCCGAACGCTATTTCGACGTCAAGGCCGATATCCGCCCAGGCACGCTGAACGATCAGGGCAAGCCGATGACCCCGGACGACCAGATCGGCGCGATCACCGACTGGCTGAGCAATGACCAGCCGCTTCCCGACAGCGTCGCCTGGTCCTTCGTCGGCGATCAGGAGGAACAGGCCGAAAGCATGGCGTTTCTCGGCCAGGCCTTCATCGGCGCGCTCGGGCTGATGTTCGTGATCCTGCTGGCGCAGTTCAACTCGGTCTACAATTCGGTTCTGGTGCTGCTGGCGGTGGTTCTGTCCACCACCGGCGTGCTGATCGGCATGATGGTGATGCAGCAGCCGTTCTCGGTGATCATGACCGGCACCGGTATCGTGGCGCTGGCGGGTATCGTGGTGAACAACAATATCGTTCTGATCGACACATACCAGGAATACGCCGCCTATATGCCGCGCCAGACAGCAATCGTGCGCACGGTCGAGGCGCGCCTGCGCCCGGTGCTGCTGACCACCATCACCACGATGGCGGGTCTGGCACCGATGATGTTCGGCATCTCGGTCGATTTCTTCAATGGGGGCTATTCGATTGATGCGCCAACCGCGCTCTGGTGGAAGCAACTGGCCACCGCGGTGGTGTTCGGCCTTGGCATCGCCACCGTGCTGACGCTGGTGTTCACGCCATCGCTGCTGGCCTTGCGCATCTGGATCGGCGCCGGGGCCTATCGTGGCGGCGCAATGGTGAAAGCCCTCAGCCTGGGTCGTGAAAGCCGTGCTGCGCGCGATCTGGCCCTGGCCCGCGCCAGCCGCCGCACCCGCCCCCCGGAACTGACCTGGGGCGATCACGCGGACAGGCCGCAGGCCGATCCGACCGGCCTGACCGCCTCGCCGCAAGCAGGCGATACCGGTCTGAAAGCAGCGGAATAACCCCGGCCAACGACTTCTTTTTGGTACAAATACTCAAAAAACCGCCGCTCCCGTCAGGGAGCGGCTGATGGTCCTGCGCCCCGCATGGCGGGGCGCTCCGCTTACTTGGTGATCAGTTCCGGTCCCATCATCAGCGTCGGCAACCAGGTCGACAGGAACGGGATATAGGTGACCATGATCAGGAACACGAACAGCACCGCCAGGAATGGCAGGGCAGCGCGGACCACCTTCATCATCGGCATGCCCGCCACCCCGGAGGTGACGAACAGGTTCAGCCCGACCGGCGGCGTGATCATGCCGATCTCCATGTTGACCACCATGATGATACCGAGATGGATCGGATCGATCCCCAGTTCCATCGCAATCGGAAAGACAAGCGGCGCCACGATCAGGATCAGGCCCGACGGTTCCATGAACTGACCGCCGATCAGCAGGATCACGTTGACCGCGATCAGGAAGGTGATCCAGCCAAGCCCCGCCGACAGCATGGAATTGGCAATCGCCTGCGGGATCTGCTCGTCCGTCAGCACATGCTTCAGGATCAGCGCATTGGCGATGATGAACATCAGCGTGATCGTCAGCTTGCCGGCATCCAGCAGGGTTTTCCTGGTATCGGGATGCCAGATCGCCGTCACCAGCGCATGCGGCTTGCGATAAAGCGGGATCGGCGCGCCGCCATCCGCACCCGCCAGCGGACCCATGTCGCGATACACGAAGGTGGCGATCAGGAAGGCATAGACCGACGCCACCGCCGCCGCCTCGGTCGGCGTGAAGATCGCGCCGGTAATGCCGGGAATGCCGTAGATGCCGACCATGATGATCACCATCAGGAACAGCCCCCAGCCGGCATCGCGGGCCGAGGCAAAGACCTCGCGCCAGCCCAGCCAGTCGCCTTTCGGCAAGCGTTTGATCTTGGCAATCGCATAGATCGCCAGCATCAGCATGGTGCCCGCCAGCAGGCCCGGAATGACCCCCGCCAGGAACATCCGGCCAACCGATACATCCGTGGCGGCGGCATAGACCACCATCACGATGGAGGGCGGGATCAGGATGCCGAGCGTGCCGGCATTGCAGATCACCCCGGCGGCGAATTCCTTGGTATAGCCCGCCTGCCGCATCGCCGCGATCACGATTGTCCCGATGGCGACCACGGTGGCGGGTGAAGACCCCGACAGCGCCGCGAACATCATGCAGGCGAACACCCCGGCAATCGCCAGACCGCCGGGAAAATGCCCGACCACCGCCACCGAAAAGCGGATGATCCGCTTGGCCACGCCGCCGGTCGACATGAAGCTGGAGGCCAGGATGAAGAACGGGATCGCCAGCAGCGTGAAATGCCCGGCCATCGCCTGAAACAGCGTCTGCGCGATCGAGGCCAGCGAGCTTTCGGAAAACACCAGCAGGAACACGATCGACGAGAAACCGAGCGACACCGCGATCGGCACCCCGATCATCAGCAGGCCGATGATCATCACGAACAGTATCAGCACATCCATCGGCTTATTCCCCCTGCGCTTTCAGCGCCACCGCGGCCTTTTCGACCGCCTCTTCGGCTTCGTGGCTGACGATCACCCGGTCTACCCGGCCATGCCACAGATGCAATCCGGCCTGAAGGAAACGGAACAACAGCAGCCCCATCGACAGCGGCATCACGAAATAGGGGATCACGCGCGGGATCTTCTCGTAGCGATCACCGTCGTTCAGGATCGCTCCCATCCATTGCAGCCAGTCCGGCATGGCAATGTCGTTGACCTCGTACCAGCCCTGGCCGCGCACCTCCTGCAACCCGGTCGGGAACCACCGCCCCGAGGTTGCGTCGAGATTGGCGAACGGCGCCCAGTAATCCCAGCCGCCCTTGGTCAAAAGGAAGGCGAAGACGATGCAGATGGCGACCGAGATCAGCCCCATGACGCGGCGGATGGGTGCGGGCACGATGTCGATCAGCACATCCACGCCCAGATGCGCGCGGGTCTTGACGGCGTAGCTTGCCCCCAGAAGAACCAGCCACGCAAACAGGAAGGTGGTGGTTTCCAGCGCCCATAACAGGTTGGTCGGCAGGCCAAGGCTGTGCGAGATCGGCTCGAATGTCTGGCTGTCGAAGACGTAGCGCACCACCACATTGGCGAACTGGATCAGCGTCATTGCCCCCAGGAGCACCGCGATCAGCGTTTCTTCGATGGAATTGACAACACGCCCTATCGGCGTTTTCGCGTGAAAAGACACCTCGAACCTCCCCCCTGGCTGGATGACCTGTCCGGCCCGGATGCCGGACCGCAAAATGCCGGATGGCCCCGCGAAGGGGCCATCCGGTTGTTCTGGTCAGTGACGCGCGTTGATTTCCTGCGCCGCGGCGATGTTTTCGGCGCCGACATCGCCTTCAAACTTCGCCCAGACCGGCTTCATCGCATCCACCCAGGCCTGACGCTGCGCTGCATCCAACTCGCGCACCACACCACCGGCGGCAAGGATCGCCGCCTTGGCTTCCTCGTTCACGCGGGTCGATTCGCCGTTACGCTCTTCTGTCACTTCGCGGACAATCTGCATGAACTGATCACGCACGGCAGGGTCGAGCGAATCCAGCCAGTCAACCGAGGTGACCAGCAGATAGTCGATGATGCCGTGGTTGGTTTCGGTCGTGCCGTCCTGAACCTCGAAGAACTTCTGGCCATAGACATTCGACCAGGTGTTTTCCTGCCCGTCGACAACGCCCTGCTGCAACGCGCCATAGACTTCCGAGAAGGCCATCTTCTGCGGCGAACCACCAATGGCTTCCATCTGTGCCACCAGCACATCCGAGGGCTGCACGCGGAATTTCAGGCCCTTGGCATCGGTCGGCAGCAGCAAGGGCTTGTTCGCCGACATCTGCTTCATGCCATTGTGCCAGAAGGCCAGCCCCTGCAGGCCACGCTTGGCCATCGAGGATTTCATCTTCTCGCCCACGTCTGAATTCTGGAACTCGTCCACGGCGGCGACGTTCTTGAACATGAACGGCAGGTCGAAAATGCGGAATTGCTTCGTGAAGGTCTCGAATTTCGACAAGGAGGGCGCGGCCAGTTGCACATCGCCCTGCAGCATCGCTTCCAGAACCTGATCGTCGTTATAGAGGGTCGAGTTCGGGAACACCTCCATACAGGCCTTGCCGTTCATCTCTTCGTTGACGCGCTTTTCCAGGAGCGAGGCAGCGATGCCCTTGGGGTGCTTGTCGGTATTGGTGACATGCGCGAACTTGATCACGATCTCGCCGTCGTCACACTGGGCCAAAGCGGCGTTGCCGCCAAAGGTCAGAACGGCGGCGATTGCGGTTGCAGTCAGAAATTTCATGGGTGTCTCCCTGGGATGTTATTCCGAAGGCCCGGAAACCGGGCATGGAGCGATGCTACGCCGCGATACGGCGCTGACAACGTTTTTCTTGCAGCATCTGGCAAACGCGGTGTTTTTGGCGAAAAAACAGTAGCCTGAGGCGTGTTTTTCGACGCCGCGTCAGGTTCCGCGTTGGTTGACGTGTGGTAATCCGCACATGGCAGGGCCGGATTGTGCGGAAATCCGCACAATTCTAGTCACGATAGGATTCGGCCCGGATGCCCAGTTTCTGCAACCGGTCGTAAAAGGTCTTGCGCGGCAGGTTGAGCGCGCGCGCGGTTTCGGTGGCATGGCCGGCATGGCGGCGCAGCGCATCCTGAATGATGCCGCGTTCGACCCGTTCCAATTGTTCCTTCAGGCCGGGTGCCGCCTGCCCATCCTCCAGCCCCCAGGCGATGCGCTTGGTGTGGTTGCGCAGGGCGCGCAGATTGCCGGTCCAGTCCAACCCGGCCAGCCCGCGCAGGGCGGCCTGGCCTTCCGCCGAGGTCACAGGCGCACCGGCGTCGATTTCCTCGCGCAGGAACTTGTCGAACAGGATCGGGATATCCTCGCGCCGCTCTGCCAGCGCCGGGACATGGATACGCGCCACCCCGAGGGCGTAGAACAATTCGTCATCCAGCACGCCGTCCTGCACCAGGCGTTCGGGGTCAGGCCCGGTCACCGCCATCACATGGCCGGGGCTGAGATCGCGCAAGGCCGCCATCAGCCGCGCCTGATCGGAGGGCGAAAGGCGTTCGATATCGCAAAACAGCACCGGCGCATCATCGCCCGGCCCGAGGTCCAGCGGCCCGGTGCATCGCAGCACCCGCACCGCCTCGCGCTGTCCCCGCGCCTCCTGCACCAGCCGCGCGACATAGCCGCGCCCCGATCCGGCCTCGCCGCTGATCAGCACCGGGGTGTCCGCCCGTCCGGCCCGCACGATGGCGGCGCGCACCTGCCGGCTGGCGGCCGAGACCCCCAGAAACCCGATACGCGCATGCAAGGCGGCATCCAGTTCGCGCTTCAGCCGGCGGTTTTCCAGCACCAGGGCGCGGGTCTGCATCGCCTTGCCGACAACCTCCAGCAGGTGTTTGGGCGCACAGGGCTTTTCCAGGAAATCGTAAGCCCCGTTCTGCATGCCGCGCACCGCCGTCGGAATATCGCCCTCGCCGGTCAGCAGGATCACCGGCAGATCGTCATCCACCTGCCGCACATGTGCCAGCAGCGCGAATCCGTCCTTGCCGGGCATGCGGATATCGGAGATCACAACGCCGTCGAACTCCGCCGCCACATGATCCTTGGCCTCGATGAACGAGCCTGCGAGGATCGGCTGGTAGCCGCCGAGTTCCAGCGTCTGGCCCAGAGCCTCGCGCACGGCGGCATCGTCATCGACCAGCAGAACCTGCGTTGTCATGCGGCATCCTCCAGCGCCACCGGCGTCAGCTCGACGGTGAATTCCGCACCGCCTCCGGGCAGGTTGCGCCCGGCGATGCGGCCGCCGAAGCTCTGCACGATGCCATAGGAGATCGACAGGCCAAGGCCCATCCCCTCGGCCCGGCCCACCGCCTTGGTGGAATAGAACGGATCGAATACCCGCTCGGGCTCATCCAGTCCGGGGCCGGTATCGCGCACGCTGAGCCGTGTCGTGGCATCGCTTTCATCAATCGCGATGGTCACCACCTTTTCCGCGCTATCCTCCATCGCGTCGGCGGCGTTGGACAACAGGTTCATCAGCACCTGTTGCAGACGCACCTCGCCGCCCCGCACCATCACCCGGCCTTCCGGGGCCAGCCATTCCACCGCCACGCCGGCATTTTCCAACTGCTTTTCGCTCAACTCTAGCGCCGCGGCGACCACCGCCACCAGATCGACATCGGTCATCGGCTCGCCCTCCTTGCGGGCAAAGGCGTTGAGGTTCCTGATGATCCGCCCCATCCGCCGCGCCAGATCGGAAATCCGCGCCAGGTTGCCGCGTGTGGTGTCCAGATCGCCGCGTTCCAGGAATGTTTCGGCGTTTTCCGCAAAGGACCGGATCGCCATCAAGGGCTGGTTCAGCTCGTGGCTGATACCGGCCGACATCTGCCCCAGCGCGGACAGTTTTCCAGCCTGCACCAGGTCCTGCTGGGCGCGGCGCAGGGCTTCTTCCGCCTCGCGGCGTTCACGGATCTGCTGGCGCAGGTCAAGGTTGACGCCCGACAATTGCTCGGTCCGGAGGGCGACGCGCTGTTCCAGCCGCTGATTGGCTGCCGCCTCGATCGCCAGCCTTGCCGTGAGCGCCATGCGCCGTTCTGTAAGGATCAGCAAGACCGCGCCGAACACCAGTGCGGTCGCACCCGCCAGTGCTGCCTGATAAAACGCCGACAGCCGCGCCGGTCCGGCGTCGACGAGGATTTCCGCCTCAAGGTCCAGCACCGGCGCGGGCTGGCCCAGATGCAGCGCCCAGCCGGAAAACACCGCCCCCTCGGCAAACGTCCAGATCGTGTGGCCGTGCCGGTGTAACTGCCCGTGCGTCGGCAGGGGCCGCGTCACCCCGGCGGGAAAATCCGCAGCCGACCTTGCCTTGCCGGTATCCGCCGCCTGCCCGGCATCGGCCAGCAGAAACTCGCTGCGGTTGGTCACGAACACCACGCCGTTGGCATCGGTGAAGAACAGCGCGTTGGGATTGGCCGCCAGATCGCTTTCCACCGGCTCGACCCCGGCGGCAACCACCAGCACGCCAACCGGCTTGTGCCTTGGCAGGCTGATCGGCGCGGCCATGAAGAACATTCGCGCGCCATCGAGATAGACCTGTGCCCGGCCAAGCGCACCGTTATGCGCCCGGTGGAACCATGCCTCGCTGTTGCTGGCCTGCGCGGCCCAGCCGGGATCGGAGGCCGCCAACAGCCGACCGTCGGCAGACAGAACGAACACCGCCCGCGATCCGGTCTTGTCGGCGGCGGCCTGCAACAGCGCTGCCACCGCCGATGCGTCGCCGCCGCCCTGGGCCAGCGCCTCTAGCCCCGGATGATCCGCCAGCACCACCGCGAGTTGCCGGTAACGCTGCTGGTAGCTTTTCAGCCGCGAGGTGGCCAAAGACAACTCGGTCTGCGCCCGCGTCGCCAATTGGTCCAGCGCCGAGCCGAGCGCCCACCACCACACGCCAAGCGTGATCAGGACGGTCGCGGCCAGAAATGCCGCGATTGGCCAAAGCAATCTCTGCACGCCGCACCTCCTTTCGCGCCTGCGATCTTACGACGCCGCCCTTGCCTTGACCAGTTGGAACGGCAACACTCGAACCCTGTCCAGACCCGAGGTTTCATGCAGCATCTGTCCCAAAGCCCGACCGATCCCGGTTTCGTGCAGAATCCCTATCCGTTCTACGACCGCGCCCGCGCGCAGGGTGGGTTCTTCGTCTGGGAAGATTACGGCTTGGTCTGCGCCACCTCGTTCAACGCGGTCGATGCCGCCCTGCGCAGCCGCAAGCTGGGCCGCGAGACCCCGGCGGAATTGCGCGTTGACCCGCCCGAACATATCCGCCCGTTCATGGAGTTTGAAAGCCGCTCGCTGCTGGAACTGGAACCGCCCGCCCATACCCGCCTGCGCGCGCCCATCACCCGCGCCTTCACCAGCCGGCGCATCGCGGGCCTCGCCCCGGACATCGCCGCGCTGGCACATCAATTGATCGACCGGTTTCCGAATCAGCTGTTCGACCTGCTGCCGGCATTCGCCGAGAAAATCCCGGTAATCATCATCGCCCGCCTGCTGGGCGTGCCCGAGGACATGGCGGATCAGTTCCTCGCCTGGTCGCATGACATGGTGGCGATGTATCAGGCCAATCGCAGTCCTGCGACCGAGGCCGCGGCGGTGGCGGCAACGCTGGCTTTTTCCGATTACATGCGTGCCCATATCGCGCACCGCCGCGCCCATCCCGGCGATGATCTGATTACCACCCTGCTCGCCGCGGAACAGGACGGTACGGGCCTGACCGGCGACGAGGTGATCACCACCGCCATCCTGTTGCTGAATGCCGGTCACGAGGCCACGGTGCATGCCATCGGCAATGCGGTCCGGGCCTTGCTGCAAAGCGGTTTGCCGGTGGGTGCGCTGATGGCCGCCGACCGTGTCGCGGCAACTATCGAGGAAACCCTGCGCTTCGATCCGCCGCTGCACATGTTCAGCCGCTTTGTCTACGAGCCTGTTACCATCGACGGCCATGATTTCCGCCGGGGCGACCGGATCGGCCTGCTGCTGGCCGCCGCCAACCGCGATCCGGGGCATTGGGCGGAGCCGAACCGCTTCGATCCCGACCGGGCGATCCGGGCCAATGCAAGTTTCGGGGCCGGCATCCATTTCTGCATCGGCGCCCCGCTGGCGCGGCTGGAACTGACCACCGCCCTGCCTGCGCTGTTCGCCCGCTGCCCCGGCCTTCGCCTGGCCGAGGCACCGGTCTATGCGGATCGCTACCATTTCCACGGGCTGGAACGGCTGATGGTTGCCTGCTGACCTTGCCCGCCTGCCAGTCGCGCGCAGGCACAGGTGCCGGGGCAGGACAATACGCGCCCTGAAACCCGGCAGGGCGGCCGATGATCGGGCCGTGGTGGACTATCCCGTTGGTATCGTTAGTCTGTCGCCAGACTTGCCAGAACCTTTGGGCTACCCCATGCCAGATGACCAGACCGCCAGCCAACGCCTCTGCCTCGATCCAAAGGGCGGCCTGCCGCGCCTTTTGGAAATCATGGCGCGTCTGCGCGATCCCGAAACCGGCTGCCCCTGGGATATCGAACAGACGTTTCAGACCATCGCGCCTTATACGATCGAGGAAGCCTACGAGGTGGCCGATGCCATCCAGCAGGGCGATTTCGACGAACTGAAGGGCGAACTGGGCGATCTTCTGTTGCAGGTGGTCTATTACACCCAGATGGGTGCCGAGCGCGGGCTGTTCGATTTCGCCGCCGTCGCGGATGCGATTTCCGACAAGATGATCGCGCGGCATCCGCATGTCTTTGGCACCGAAAGCCGCGACAAGAGCGCCGAACAGCAGACCCGCGACTGGGAGGCGATCAAGGCTGCCGAGCGCGCGGAAGGCGCCGCGCCCGGCACGCTGGACAATGTGGCGCTTGGCCTGCCGGCGCTGATGCGGGCGGTGAAGCTGCAAAAACGCGCGGCACGGGTCGGCTTCGACTGGCCGTCCAGCGATCAGGTGGTCGCCAAGATCGCCGAGGAAGCAGGCGAGCTGGCCGAGGCCCGCGCCGGTCTCGGGCCGGACGCGGTGGCCGAGGAATTCGGCGATCTGTTGTTCGTGATGGCCAATCTGGCGCGCCACCTGAAGGTTGATCCCGAAGCCGCCCTGCGTGCCGCCAATGCCAAATTCACCCGCCGTTTCAAGGCGATCGAGGCGCATCTGGCCGCCGATGGCCGCCGCCCGGAAGACAGTGACCTTGCCGAGATGGATGCACTGTGGGATCAGGTCAAGGCAGCGGAAAAAGCCGACCGGAACCGGCAATCTGGTACTTGAGTGATTTAATCGGGTATTGACTTGAGAAAAAGACTCAGGTTTAACCGCCCCAGCAACACCACTCAGCAAACGGACCAAAAACCATGACCCGACACTTCCTGCCCCTGATCGCCGCTACCGCCTTCGCCGCCGCCCTGCCGGCCGCTGCGGACGAGGTGAATGTCTATTCCTACCGCCAGCCGGAACTGGTGCAGCCCCTGTTCGACGCCTTCACCGCCAAGACCGGCATCGACGTGAATGTCGCCTTCCTGAACAAGGGTCTGGTGGAAAAACTGGTGGCCGAGGGCAAACGCTCGCCTGCCGATCTGGTGCTGACGGTCGATATCGCGCGGCTGGCGGCGGTCGTCGAAGCGGGCGTAACGCAGCCGGTCGACAGCGCCGTGCTGGCCGCGAATATTCCGGCCGAATTCCGCGATCCCGGCAATCAGTGGTTCGGCCTGACCTCGCGGGCGCGCGTGGTCTTTGCCTCGAAAGACCGCGTTGCCGATGGCGAGGTGACCACCTACGAGGACCTCGCCGATCCGAAATGGCAGGGCCGCATCTGTATCCGCTCGGGCCTGCATGCCTATAACCTGGCGCTGTTCGCCTCTGTCATCGCGCATCACGGCGAGGATGGCGCGAAGGCCTGGCTGGAAGGGCTGAAGGCCAATCTGGCCCGCAAACCCCAGGGCAATGATCGCGGCCAGATCAAGGCGGTCTGGGCCGGAGAATGCGATATCGCCATCGTCAACACCTATTATTTCGGCGAGATGATGCAGGATGCCGAACAAACGGTCTGGGCCGATTCCGTGCGCCCGGTCTTTGCGGCGTTCGAGGGGGCCGGCACGCATGTCAACCTGTCGGGCATGGCCATGACCGCCGCCGCGCCCAACCGTGACAACGCGCTGAAACTGATGGAGTTTCTGTCCTCGCCCGAGGCCCAGGAAATCTATGCCGAGGTGAACTTTGAATATCCGGTGCTGCCGGGCACCAAGATCTCCGATACCGTCGCCGCCTGGGGCAGCTTCACGCCGGATTCGGTGAACCTGATGGAACTTGCAGGCCTGCGCGCCGCCGCGCTGCGGCTGGTCGAAGAAGTGCATTTCGACGATTGATGCCGAACGACAGGCCGCCCGGTATCAATCCGGGCGGCCATTTCCGATTCCGGTTCAGGCCAGTGGCTGCGCCGCCTCCACCAGACGCACGAAATAGCTGGCCCCGGTGGTCGAGATATCGTCGTTGAAATCGTATTCCGGGTGGTGCAGCGTCGCCCCCGGCCCGGCGCCGAGGAAGATATAGGCCCCCGGACGGCGTTCCAGCATATAGGAAAAATCCTCGGAGCCCATCAGCGGCGGGGCATCGTCATCCACCGCCGCCGCACCGGCCACCTGACGCGCCACATCGGCGGCGAACCGGGTCTTGTCGGGATCGTTCACCGTCGCCGGAAAACCCGCCTTGTAATTCAGACTTGCCGTGGCATTGAAGGCGGCGGCGGTATTGGCGCAAATCTCGGCCATGCGCTTTTCCACGATCGCATGGCTTTCGGTTTTCATGGTGCGGACGGTGCCGGTCAGGCGGCCATCATCGGGCACCACGTTGAAGGCGGTTCCGGCATTCATCGTGGTGACCGAAATCACAACATTGTCCAGCGCATTGATATTGCGCGACGGAATGGTCTGGATCGCCTGGTAGATCTGCACCAGCGCCGGCAGCGGATCAATGGTTTCATGCGGCAAGGCGGCATGACCGCCCCTGCCCTTCACCTCGATCTCGAACAGGGCCGGGGCGGCCAGAAACGGGCCCGGGCGGATCATGAAATGCCCCTCGGGCATGTTCGGGCCGTTATGGATGGCATAGACCTCGCCGATATCGAACCGCTCCATCATGCCTTCGTCGCACATTGCAAGGCCGCCGCGCCCGCCTTCCTCCGCCGGCTGGAAGATCAGCGCCACGCGGCCCCTGAAATTGCGCGTCTCGGCCAGGTATTTCGCCGCCCCCAGCAGCATCGTGGTATGGCCGTCATGGCCGCAGGCATGCATCTTGCCGGTGATGGTGGATTTGTGTTCGGCATTGCCCGCCTCAAGGATCGGCAGCGCGTCCATATCGGCGCGCAAACCGATGGTCGGCCCGTCGCCCTGGCCGTTGATGATCGCCACGATGCCGGTCTGGGCGATGCCGGTATGGATTTCCTCGACACCGAATTCGCGCAGCCGCTCGGCGACAAAGGCCGCCGTCTGGTGGCAATCATATTGCAGTTCGGGATACGCGTGCAGATGCCGCCGCCAGCCCTTCATCTCGTCATGAAATTCGCCGATACGGTTGATGATGGGCATGGGTGCCTCCTTGTGTTCGCTTCCGCCAGACTTGCCGAGAATGCCCTGCGCGTAAAGAGCCATCTCGGCACTGGACAAGCCCCGGGCGGCACGGCAGGTTCACCGGACCGGTCGATTGGCCGACCAGTCGACTAGTCGATTGGTTGGTTAGTCGGCTGGTTGTTTGACCAGCCTGCCCGCCATTGCCTGCCCCGAAGGATTGCCATGCCCCGCAACATCATCATCGACACCGATCCCGGCCAGGACGACGCGGTTGCCATCCTGCTGGCGCTGGCCTCGCCGGAACTTCGGGTGCTGGGGCTGACGGCAGTGGCCGGCAATGTGCCGCTGCCGCTGACACAACTGAACGCGCTGAAAGTCTGCGAACTGGCGGGCCGCCCCGATATCCCGGTCTTTGCCGGTTGCGCAGAACCGCTGGCACGCAGGCTGGTGACGGCGGAGCATGTCCACGGCAAGACCGGGCTGGACGGCCCGGACCTGCCCGCGCCGAAAATGCGCCTGCAGGATCGCCACGCCGTCGATTTCATCATCGAGACCCTGCGCCGGGAACCCTCCGGCACGGTCACCATCTGCCCGCTCGGCCCGCTGACCAACATCGCCACCGCGCTGCAAAAAGCCCCCGATATCGCGCCGCGCATTCACGAGATCGTGCTGATGGGGGGGGCCTATTTCGAGGTTGGAAATATCACCCCGGCGGCCGAGTTCAACATTTACGTCGATCCTGAAGCTGCTGATATCGTGTTCAAATCCGGCATTCCGCTGGTGGTGATGCCGCTTGATGTCACGCATAAGGCGCTGGTCACGCGCCCCCGGGTCGAAGCGTTCCGCGCCCTTGGCACGCGTACCGGCATCGCGGTTGCCGAGATGACCGATTTCTTCGAGCGTTTCGATATCGGGAAATACGGCTCGGAAGGGGCGCCTTTGCATGATCCTTGCGTCATCGCCTATCTGCTGCAACCGCATCTGTTCACCGGCCGGCACATCAATGTCGAGATTGAAACCTCGTCGGAACTGACCCTTGGCATGAGTGTGGCCGACTGGTGGCGCGTCACCGACCGCGCCGCCAATGCCCTGTTCATCGGCGATCTGCATGCCGAGGGTTTCTTTGGGCTGCTGACCGAGCGGCTGGCGCGGCTGTAGCCGTTCAACCCTCGTCGTCGTCCTTGCGATAGAAATGGCGGTTCTCACGGATGAACTGGCGGATCAGGTAGACCAGCCCGGCAAACCGCCAGCGTTTCAGGAACAGGAACCCGGCGGTCGCGCCGATGCCCGCCCCGATCATGTCGACGATCAGATCGCCCATCGTGTCCAGCAGTCCGGATTTCTGCATGTTGAAACCGAACGTCTGGTCCATCGCAAACTCGAAAATCTCCCACGCACTACCGATGGCCACCGCGAAGCAATAGGCGAAAAACGCCAGAGCCAGTGGCGGTGCCGCATAACGATCACCCTCGAACAGCATGAAAACAAACAGAAATCCAATCAGCCCGAAGCCGATGGAGGACATCCCGTGCAACGCGATATCCCACCACCAGTAGCGTTCGTAGAAATCGAAGGCCTCGCCCAGGAACACCGCCGCGAACACGATGATCGTGATCACGGCAATGAAGCTCTGCGGCAGGCGGATGCTGAAACGTTCGGCGAACAGCACCGGCAGCAGCGACAGGCCGATCGCCGCAACCGCCACGAAGGCCAGCGACCAGCGCCCGCTCAGCAGGGCGGATATCGCCGCCACCAGCAGCGCGATCCAGATGATCCGCGTGATCCAGTTCTGCGGTAACAGGTTCCTCATCGCTTTCCAGCCCTTCACAACCACGCTGTTCCTGCCCATATATGTAGGATGCAGGCAGCAGAAAACCAATCTCGCATCCGGCTGGCCAGTTACAACATCCGCAAATGCGTGGGGCTGGACCGTCGCCGTGCGCCCGGTCGTATCCTGGATGTGATCACAAGCCTCGACGCCGACATCATCGCTCTGCAGGAGGCCGACCGCCGCCTTGGTTCACGCCCCGCCGCGCTGCCGCGCCGGCTGATCGAGCGCGCCAGCGAATTCGAGCCCTTGGATATCGGCGAAGGCCCTGACAGCCTGGGCTGGCACGGCAATGCGGTGCTGGTACGCAAGGGTACGCTGCTACTGGCGACCAAGCGCCTGATCCTGCCGGGGCTGGAACCGCGCGGCGCGGTGATTGCCGATCTCGCCATCGGCGCGGCAAGGGTGCGGCTGGTGGCCACCCATCTTGGCCTGATGCGCCGCCACCGCATCCTGCAATTGCAGGCGATCCGGGCGGCGATTGATACCCTGCCTGACCTGCCGACCGTGATCCTGGGCGATTTCAACGAGTGGAACGGCGACAAGGGGTTGGACCCGCTGCAGGACGCCTACACAATCCACGCGCCGGGGCGCTCATATCACGCCGCCCGCCCGGTTGCAGCGCTTGACCGGATCGCGCTTGGCCGCGGCATCGATCTGCGCGATGCCGGCGTGCACGAGGCCGGGGCGGCGTTGCGCGCCTCGGACCACCTGCCGGTCTGGGCCGATATCAGCCTGCCCGCGCCTTCGGCTTGCGGTTGATCAGCACGATCCCCGCCGAGACCAGCACCAGCGCGCCGATAATGGTGAGGCTGATCACCTCGTCCAGCAGCAGCCAGCCGAAAATCACCCCGAAGACCGGCGAAAGGAAGGCGTAGGACGCCATTTCCGAAGACGGATAGATCGACAATATCCAGAACCAGACCAGAAAGCCGATGGCGACCACCCCCACCACCATCACCGCGAAAACCGCCAGGTGCCACATCTGCAAATCGCGGATGACCGGCCCGATCTGCCCCTGCAACAGGAACGCCAGGGGCATCAGGATCAGCGCCGATACCGACAATTGATACAGAAGCTGCATTTCCGGGGTCGAGCGGTTCATCTTCGTCACCCGCGCGATCAGCCCGATCCCGGCCCAGCACATCGCCGCGATGGTGCACATCACATCGCCCAGCAGGCTGCCGCCGCCGGTGCCGCGATCGGAAAAGGCCCAGACCACACCGGCCATCGCCAGCGCCAGCCCTATTGCCTTGCGGGTGGTGATCCGCTCGCCCTTGATCCAGAAATGCGCGCCCAGCGTCATCCAGATCGGCATGGAATAAAAGAAGATCGAAACCCGCGTCACCGTGGTGTAATCCAGCGCCAGGAACAGCGAGATGAACTCAAGCGCGAACAGGATGCCGGTGACGATCCCCGCAACCAGCGAGCCGTCGCGGATCGTCAGCCGCTTTTTGCGCCAGAGCGCATAGGCCAGCACCAGAACAAACGCCAGAACCGAGCGCATGCCGGCGGAAAACACCGGCTGCATGCCGTCATTCACCACCTTGATCATCACCTGGTTGAGACCCAGCATCAGCGACAACAGCAACAATGCCGTGCCGCCCAGCAAATCGATGTGATCCTTGCGTTCCATGCCATTCCCCCTATGCGCCGCGCCAAGCCATACCCGTTCGGCGGAAGTGTCAAGCCACCGGGTTGAACTTTGTTCTTCAAATAAACCCGCCGCAGGCCTAGAACGGCCCGCACCATCCCGCGACGATACCCAGCAAAAGGTCTGCCGATACATGAGCGTCTTTCAGGTTTCCGCCCTTCTGATCGTGCTGGCCGGCCTGTTCGGCGCGGTCAATTATTTCGTCCTGCGCCTGCCGCAATCCATCGGCATCCTGGTGGTGGCGCTGATGGCGGCGCTTGGCGTGATGGCGCTGGACTGGCTGCTGGTCAGCATCGCCGTTACCGAGGCACTGGCCGAGGCGATCCGCGATCTGCATTTTTCCGAGAACCTGTTGCACGGCATGCTGGGCTTGTTGCTGTTCGCCGGTGCCTTGCATGTCAGGATCGGCGATCTGAAGGCGCAGGCGCTGCCGGTGCTGCTGATGGCAACCATCGGCGTGGCGCTGTCGACCATTATCGCCGGTGTCGGCTTTTCCTGGATCACCGGCATGCCGCTGCTGATGGCGATGGTGTTCGGCGCGCTGATCTCGCCGACCGACCCGGTGGCGGTGCTGGGCGTGCTGAAAAACGCCGGCCTGCAGAAATCGCTGGAAACCAAGATCGCCGGGGAAAGCCTGTTCAACGATGGCGTCGGCTATGTCGTGTTCCTGTTCCTGGTCGGGCTTGCCTTCCCCGGCGGCGAACACGATGCCAGCGGCTGGCAGGCGGCGCTGACCCTGTTCGTGCAGGAGGCCGGCGGCGGAATCCTTCTGGGTGGTATCCTTGGCTGGCTGACCTTCCAGTTGATGCGCCGGATCGACGATTATCCCCTTGAGGTGCTGTTATCGCTTGGCCTCGCCTTCGGCGGCTACGAACTGGCCGTTGCGCTGCACATGTCGGGGCCGATCACGGCGGTGGTGGCGGGCCTGTTCATCGGCGATGTCGGGGTCAGATACGGCATGTCCGAACAGACCCGCGCCTATGTCGAGGCGTTCTGGAAACTGATCGACGAAATCCTGAATGCGGTTTTGTTCCTGTTCATCGGCATCGAGGTTCTGGCCGTCGCCTTTTCCGCCAATGCCCTGATCGCGGGCCTTCTGGCCATCGCGCTGTCGCTGGTCGCGCGGTTTGTGGCGGTTGCGGTGCCGGTGGCGATGCTGCACCCGTTTCGCGGCTTTTCGCGCGGTATCATTCCAATCATGACCTGGGGCGGGCTGAAGGGCGGCATCTCGGTCGCGCTCGCGCTCAGCCTGCCGGAAAGCGAATGGAAGCCCCTGATCCTGACCGCCACCTACGTCGTGGTGGTGTTCTCGATCATCGTGCAGGGCCTGACCATCGCCCCGCTGGCACGGCGGGTCGGGCGCGAGCCGGACCTGATGTGATCACGCGCGGGCGTTTTCCGTTTGTGAATGCCCGTTGCGATAGGCTAGAATCCCCGTCAGCCGAGGACCATCCGACATGAGCAACGAAACCATCATCGACCGCTGCGAAGCCCGCGGCTTGCGCATGACCGGCCAGCGCCGCGTCATCGCGCAGGTGATGGAAGATGCCCGCGACCACCCCGATGTCGAGGAAATTTATGCCCGCGCCAGCGCTATCGACGCCGCGATCTCGCTGGCCACGGTCTATCGTACGGTAAAACTGTTCGAGGAGGTCAATATCCTCGACCGGCTGGAATTCGGCGATGGCCGCGCGCGCTATGAAGACGCCGACCGCGACCACCACGACCACCTGTTCGATCTGAAGACCGGCGAGGTGATCGAGTTCTGCGATCCCGAAATCGAGGTTCTGCAGGAAAAGATCGCCCGCCGCCTTGGCTATGAACTGCGCGGCCACAAGATGGAATTGTTCGGCGTTCGGCTGAAAGACGGCTGACCGGGCAGCGCTTTTGCCCTTGCCGATCCCGCCGCCACTGGCTATCGGCGACAGGCGGGCCATCGCCCGCCCCCCGAAACGGAAAGCCCCGGACCCATGCAAAACCTGCGCGGCATCGCCCTGATGGTGGCGGCCATGGCGGTCTTCACCATTGCCGATATCTGCATCAAGCAGGTGGCCGGTGAAATCCCCATCGGCCAGATCATGTTCACCTCAGGGCTTGGCGGCGTGGTGATTTTCGGTATCGCGCTGAAGCTGAAGGGCATCCCGATGTTTGCGCGCGACCTGTACTCGCCGGTAATCATGTCGCGCAATGTCGGCGAGGTGTTCGGTTCGTTCGGCATCATGTACGCGCTGACGCTGATCCCCTTGTCCAGCGTCGCCTCGATCATGCAGGCGGCCCCTCTGGTGGTCACGATGGGCGCGGCCTTGTTCTTGCGCGAGAAAGTCGGCTGGCGGCGCTGGAGCGCCATCCTAACCGGGTTCGCCGGGGTCCTTCTGGTGGTGCGCCCGGGATTCGACGGCTTTCAGCCCGCCGCCCTGATCGCGGTGATCGGTGTCGCCGGACAGGCGCTGCGCGATCTGTCCACGCGGGTGGCGTCGAACCGCATCCCCTCGCTCAGGATCGGCTTTTACGGCCTGCTGGCGCTCAGCCTCCTTGGCCTTGCACTGATGATCGTCGGCACCGCGCCGGTGATACCGTCGGGCAATGCGGCGATCTGGCTGGTGATTTTCATCTTCGTCGGCACGCTTGGCTATCACATGCTGAACCTCGCGCTGCAAAACGGCGATGTCGCCGCGATCATCCCCTATCGCTATTCGCGCATCCTGTTCGGCATCACTGCCGGCGTGCTGATCTTTGACGAAAGCGTCGATCATTTCACCCTGATCGGGGCGGCGATCATCGTCGGCTCGGGCCTGTTCGTGTTCAAACGCGAGCGCAAACGCCGCAACCCGGCCTGACCCCTTCCATCTTGCGCCGCACCCCGCTAAAGACGGCGCAAATCCCTTGCAAGCCATTCAAAGGTCCGGTCCCATGAGCGCCATCATCGACATTTCCGCCCGCGAAATCCTCGACAGCCGGGGCAACCCGACCGTTGAAGTGGACGTGATCCTGGAAGACGGCACGATGGGGCGCGCCGCGGTTCCCTCCGGTGCCTCGACCGGCGCGCATGAAGCGGTGGAACTGCGCGACAACGACAAGGCGCGCTACAAGGGCAAGGGCGTGCTGAACGCGGTGGCTTCGGTCAACGGCGAGATCGCCGAGGCGCTCCTGGGCGTCGATGCCACCGAACAGGTGGCGATTGACGCGGCAATGATCGACCTTGACGGCACGCCCAACAAATCCCGCCTCGGGGCCAATGCCATCCTCGGCGTCTCGCTTGCGGTGGCCAAGGCAGCGGCGGAGTTTTCGGCCCTGCCGCTCTATCGCTATGTCGGCGGGGCCTCGGCGCGCATCCTGCCGGTGCCGATGATGAACATCATCAATGGCGGCGAACATGCCGACAACCCGATCGACATCCAGGAATTCATGATCATGCCGGTCGCCGCCGACACCATCGCGGATGCCGTGCGCATGGGATCGGAAATCTTCCACACGCTGAAAGGCGAACTGAGTGCCGCCGGCCTCAGCACTGGCATCGGCGACGAGGGCGGCTTTGCCCCGAATATCGCCTCCAGCCGCGAGGCGCTCGATTTCATCCTGAAAGCCATCGAAAAGGCCGGCTACCGCCCGGGCGAGGATATCTTTCTGGCGCTGGATTGCGCCGCCACGGAATATTACCGCGATGGCGCCTACGTGCTGAAAGGCGAAGGCAAGACGCTGACATCGGATGAAAACGTCGCCTATCTGTCGGCACTGGTGGCCGATTACCCGATCATCTCGATCGAGGACGGCATGGCGGAAGACGATTGGGACGGCTGGAAATCCCTGACCGAGGTTCTGGGCCGCAAGGTGCAACTGGTCGGCGACGATCTGTTCGTCACCAATCCCGCGCGCCTCGCCGAAGGCATCGCCCTTGGCTGTGGCAATTCGATGCTGGTCAAGGTCAACCAGATCGGCACGCTGAGCGAGACCTTACGCGCCGTCGACATGGCGCATCGTGCGCGCTACACCAACGTGATGAGCCACCGCTCGGGCGAAACCGAAGACACCACCATCGCCGATCTCGCGGTCGCCACCAATTGCGGGCAGATCAAGACCGGCAGCCTCGCACGCTCCGACCGGCTGGCGAAATACAACCAGTTGATCCGCATCGAGGAAGCCCTGGGCGTATCCGGCGAATATGCCGGCCGCTCGATCCTGCGGTAGATTTCAGGCCACTTCGGGCTTCTTTTTGGCAAAAATACTCCCGCCGGAGGCGTCCCGCCACCTGTCACGGCTGGCTGATCCGCCCGCCTGACAGCGGGGCCGCCACGCCTGTGGTGCCCGGCGCGCTCAGCGCCAGCCAGGCCTGTGCCCTGACGGCCAGATAACCGAAGGCCTGCGCCTCCAGCATGTCGCCATCCAGCTTGGCCTCTTCAACATCCACCACCGGCATCGCCAGGGCAGATGCCAGCCCGGCCATCAGATGCGGGTTCTTGCGCCCGCCGCCGCAGACCAGCACCTTGCCAACCGGAAACGGCGCATGCGCAAATCCTGCCCTGACCGCGCCAATCGTGCAGGCTGCCAGCGTTGCCAGCCCGTCAATATCCGACAGGCCCGCCACCGCCGCCGCAAGCGGCGCGAAATCGTTGCGATCCAGAGACTTGGGCGGCGTTCTGGCAAAATACTCATGCCCCAGAAACGCCGCAACAATCTCCTGATCCACCCTGCCTGACGCCGCCAGCGCCCCGCCATAATCACAGGCCAGCCCGGTGCGGCGGGCCGCAAAATCATCCATCAGCGCATTCGCCGGGCCGGTATCGAAGGCCAGCAAGGCCCCCTCTGCCTCGGGCGACGGCGCACCGGGATCAACGAAGGTCACATTGCCGACCCCGCCAAGGTTCAGAAATGCCACCGCGCCAAGGTTCATCCGCACCGCCAGCGCAAAATGATAGAACGGTGCCAGCGGCGCGCCCTGCCCGCCCGCCGCCACATCGGCGCTGCGGAAATCCCAGGCCACCGGCAAGCCGCAGATCTTCGCCAGCCGCGCCCCGTCGCCGGCCTGATGCGTGCCGCGCCCGCCGGGCTCATGCGCCAGCGTCTGGCCGTGATAGCCGACCAGTTGCACGCCACCGAACCGCGCGATCAACTCGCCATGCACCTCGTCCACCAGCGCCGCTGCCTCGGCAACACCCGCCTCGCCCGGCCAGCGCCCCTGTGCCGCGGCAATCACCCCCCGCTCGGCCTTTGAATAGGGCCGATAGCCGGTCGCGCCGAACTCGAACACCTCAACCCCGTCGCTCAGCACCATTGCCGCATCGACCCCGTCCATCGACGTGCCCGACATGCATCCCAGTGCCCAAATCGCATCCGCCTCGGCCATATCGCTTCCCTTTTGCGTCCCAGCCAGTATAGAGAGCGCCGCAGCCCACGCCAACGGAAGACCACCATGACCACGCATCCGAAATCCGATTTCCTGCACGAAATGCAGAGCCGCGGCTTTCTTGCCGATTGTACCGATCTGCAGGGCCTCGACGACGCGCTGATGGCCGGTGTGGTGCCCGCCTATATCGGCTTCGACGCCACCGCGAAATCGCTGCATGTCGGCTCGCTGATCCAGATCATGATGTTCCGCTGGCTGCAAAAGACCGGCCACAAGCCGCTGGTCCTGATGGGCGGCGGCACCACCAAGGTGGGCGATCCGAGCTTTCGCGCCGATGAACGCCCGCTGCTGACACCGGCGCAGATCGACGACAATATCAGCGGCATCCGTCAGGTTTTCACCAATTACGTCACCTTCGGCGATGGCGCGAGTGATGCGCTGATGCTGAACAACGCGGAATGGCTGGACGGGCTCAACTACCTCGATTTCCTGCGCGATGTCGGACGACACTTCTCGGTCAACCGGATGCTGTCATTTGAAAGCGTGAAGTCCCGGCTGGACCGCGAGCAGAGCCTGAGCTTTCTTGAATTCAACTACATGATCTTGCAAGCCTATGATTTCATGGAGCTTAACCGCCGCTATGGCTGCCTGTTGCAGATGGGCGGCTCGGATCAATGGGGCAATATCGTCAATGGTATCGACCTCACGCGCCGTATCCTCGACCATTCGGTTTTCGGGCTTACTTCGCCCCTGCTCACCACCTCCGACGGCAAGAAAATGGGCAAGAGCCAGGACGGCGCGGTCTGGCTGAACCCGGAAATGAAATCGCCTTATGATTTCTGGCAGTTCTGGCGCAACACCACCGATGCCGATGTCGGGCGATTCCTGAAGCTCTACACCGAATTGCCGGTGGAAGATTGCGACCGCCTTGGCGCATTGCAAGGCTCGGAAATCAACGAAGCGAAGATCACGCTGGCCAATCTCGTAACCACGCTGGCGCACGGGGCCGAGGCGGCAGCCAATGCCGAAGCAACCGCGCGCGAAGTGTTCGAGAAAGGCGGCATCGGCGATGATCTGCCCATGTTCCGCATCAGCCGCGCCGAGATCGGCGACGGCATCGCCAGTTCCACGCTGTTCGTGCTGGCCGGGCTTGCCGCCTCGGGCAAGGAGGCCAAGCGCCTGATCACCGGGGGCGGCGCGAAGATCAACGACGAAACCTGTTCCGAGATCACTATGCTGCGCGTCACGGACATCGCAACCGGGCTGAAACTGTCCGCCGGGCGCAAGAAACACGCTTTGGTCGAACTGGACGGCTAACACCTTCTTTTTGGGTTGAAATACTCCCGCCGGAGGCAACCGCCCGCCCCGCAAGGGCGGGCTGAAAAGGTGTGGCCCGGAACGGGCCTCCGCTGATCTACCGGCCCAGCATCCATATGCCTTCAGGAAAGAACGCGTGAAACGCGAAGGCGAACATCACGTCATGCGCCACATCGCGCCCAGCCGCATCGCGCACCCGGATCGAGCCGACATCGCGGCCATCGGCGATCCGCGCCGTATCCAGCGCCGAGGCCTGGCCTGCCACCCAGGAAATCACCACCCCGCCCTCGCGCAGATCGCCACCCGCACGCAGGCGCTCCAGCGGCCAGGCCCTGTCACCGACACGGACCACCCGCGACAAGGGCGGGATATCATGCGGCGGGTTCTCGCCGGAATAGAGGAACGGCCGGAACGAGCCGTCATAGCCGACATAAGGGTTGCGGCCATAGGGGCGGGCGGCTTTCGGCTGATCCATCACCAGCCCGTCGGGGTTGCGGGCGCGGTATTCGTCCCAGCTTTCCATCCAGGAGGGCAGCGCCGACAATGTATCGCCCATATGCGCCCCCACGATGCCTTCGCCAAGCGCCTGCTGCCACCAGCTTTCAGTCTGGCGGTCATACATGATCATGTCGGAATGCCTGAGCTTGCCGCTGACCCCGAAGGTGCGCACCTCGCCATTGACCAGGCCGTCAAACACGATGCCGGAATTGCACAAGGGGCAGAATGTCACCGTCACATGCCGCCCGCCGATCACGTCGTTGACGATTTCGTGCCAGGTCAGGTAGCGCAGGGGATAGGCGCGGGGCTGCTCGCCGGCAAGTTCCAGCGTGATCACCGGCTCGCGCCCGCCCAGCCGGGTTTCGTCGCCGGCGCTCAGGAATGCCGGATCATCGACCGCCGGGATGCCGTCCTTCGGCGGCCCGCCCGACAGGATTTCGGCGAAATCGACCGAAGAACGGGAAAAATCGGTATTGGGCCATTCCACCTGCCAGAACGGCGCCTGCGCGGTGGCGAGGCCTGCCTGCATAACCAGCGCGGCAAGGATCAGGATTGGATTGAACAGGCGATACATGGGCGGCCTCCGGCGGCTGATACCAGATCAACCTGCCAGAGAACCGGGCTCGCAACCAGTCTGCCTCACGCCGGATTGATGCGGCGTCAGATCGCTACTCGGCCGCCTTCACCCGCACCGTCTTCATGTAATCGGGATCGGTCACCGCCCCGTTCGAGCCTCCGCCGCGCTTGATCGCATCCACCACGTCCATCCCGGAAATCACCCGCCCGACCACGGTATAGGCCCCGTTCAGATGCGAGGCTTCCTCGAACATGATGAAGAATTGCGAATTGGCGCTGTCGCGGTTTTGCCCGCGGGCCATGCCGACCACGCCCTTGATGAATTGCTGATCGGAAAACTCCGCCGCGAGGTTGGGCATTCTGGATCGCCCCGCCCCGGCCTGGCGGTTGCCGCTGCCGTCGCGCAGGCCGAATTGCACATCGCCGGTCTGGGCCATGAAGCCGTCGATCACCCGGTGGAAGATCACGTTGTCATAGGCACCGGACGCCGCCAATGCCTTCAGGCGGGCGGCATGTTCGGGGGCGATCTCGGAGTTCAGCAATATCTCGATGACGCCATTGGCCTGGCCGGCCACCTCGATCACCAGGATGTCGCCTTCGGGCACGGTGACCGCATCGTTGTCGGTCGTGTCGGCAGCCGGTGGCGTGACCGGGGTTTCGACCGGCGCAGGTGGCACCGGCGGCGGCGTGTCCAGCACCGGCTGGCTGAGATAAAGATACCCGATATAGCCCGCGATGGCGATGATCAGGACGGCGAGAATTCTGATGATGGTTCGTTGCATGTTCAGCTATCCGAAGCGACCTTGACCGAGATCATACGGTCGGGGTTGGCGGGTGGCTCGCCGCGCTGCAGCGCATCGACATGTTCCATGCCCGACACCACCCTTCCATAAACCGTATATTGCCCGTTCAGGAAGTGGTTGTCCTTGAAATTGATGAAGAATTGCGAGTTGGCGGAATCCGGGTTTTGCGAACGCGCCGCGCCGATCGTGCCGCGGTCATGCGGGATGCGGGAAAATTCCGCCGGCAGGTTGGGCAGGTCCGAGCCGCCGGTTCCGGCCAGGCGGATGTTGAAATCCTGCTCCATATTGGCGTTCTTCACATCGCCCGTCTGTGCCATGAAAGCGTCGATCACCCGGTGAAAGGCAACATTGTCGTAAGCCCCGGCGCGGGCCAGTTCCTTCATCCGCGCACAATGCAGCGGTGCGATATCGGGCAGCAGTTCGATCCTGACCGGACCACCCTTCAATTCGATGATGATGGTGTTTTCGAGGTTATCGGCGTCAGACATGGAATCTCCTGTTCGGGTCGTTTTCTGATGGGTGTCATAGGCGTTCTGGCGGCGCGGGCAAAGCGGCAGATTACCGCGCGTAGCGGGCCACCAATGCGTCGTTCACGGCAGGCGGCACGAACTTGGTCACATCGCCGCCAAGCCGGGCGATTTCCTTGACCAGCCGCGAGGCGATGGCCTGGTTCTTGGCATCCGCCATCAGGAACACGGTTTCAACCCGGTTATCCAGCGCGCGGTTCATGCCGACCATCTGGAACTCGTACTCGAAATCGCTGACCGCGCGCAGGCCGCGCACGATGACGCTGGCCCCGACATCGCGGGCACAATGGATCAGCAGGTTTTCAAACGGATGCACCACGATCTCGACCCCGGTGGCGTTGGCCGTGCGGGCGCATTCCGCCTCGATCATCGCCACGCGTTCTTCCAGATTGAACAATGGCCCCTTGTCACGGTTGATCGCGACCCCGATGACAAGCCGGTCCACCAGGGTGCAGGCGCGGCGGATGATGTCGATATGACCGTGGGTGATCGGATCGAAGGTTCCGGGATACAGGCCGGTGCGCATGATATAGGTCCGCTGGTCGTTGTCAGTCGCCGCGCAACCCTATGGGCGCGACACGGCAGGTTCAAGCCGCAATTATGCCGGAACGGGCCGGTTATACCGCGTTGCAGCGCAAGCCTGGGCGCAATCGACGCCTTGCCGGTAGTCCGGAATGCGGAAGTGCCGGGTCTGGAGTCCCGCCACCGCCTTTCGACCAATCGGCCGGTTGCGCGAACCGTCACTCGGCCGGCGTACCCGGGGATGCAGGTGTTGCGCCGGCGTCATGGCTGTCCGGCCCGGTCGGGAAGAACCGCTTGGCCCGGCGCCCGAAGCCATCGACATAGGTCAGCACCACCGGCACTACCACCAGCGTCAGCAAGGTTGACGAGATCAGCCCGCCGATCACCGCATGCGCCATCGGCGCGTTCTGGCCCGAGCCTTCGTGAATGTTCAGTGCCAAAGGCATCATGCCGAAGATCATTGCCAGCGTGGTCATCACGATCGGGCGGAACCGCGTCTGCCCCGCCTGCAGCAGCGCGTCGAACAGGTTCATGCCCCCCTCGGTATGCTGATTGGCATTGTCGACCAGCAGGATGGCGTTCTTCACCACCAGCCCCATCAGCATGATGAAACCGATCATCGAATAGATGTTGAGCGTCGAGCCCCCCACCATCAGCCCCAGCAGCACCCCGATCAGCGCCAGCGGCAGCGCGAACAGGATCGCCACCGGTTGCAGGAACGAGCCGAATTGCGAGGCCAGCACAAGGTAGATGAACACCACCGCCAGCACCAGCGCATTGGCCGCCGAGGCACTGGTTTCGGCCAGTTGCTCGGCATCGCCACCGGCGGATACCCGGTAGCCGACCGGCAGGTTCAGCGCATCCATCGCTGCCTGCACCTCGGGCATCACATCGCCAATCGTCCTGGCCGACAGGTTGGCGGTGATCGTCACCTGGCGCGACAGATCCTTCCTCAGGATTTCCGACGGCCCGTAGGATTGCACGATATCGGCCACCTGATCGAGGCGCACCATCTTGTTCGATCCGGTCGCCCCGCTTTGCGTGATCGGCAGCGCACGCAGCACTTCCAGATCGTTTCGCATGGCGGCGGGCAGGCGGACATTGACGGTGAAGTTACGGCCATCCGGCGAGGTCCAGTCGGTAACCTCCTCGCCGCCCAGCATCGGGCGCAGGGTTGCGCCGATCTGTTGCAGCGACACGCCAAGATCGCTGGCGGCATCGCGGTTGATCCGCACCCCAAGCACCGGCTGCGCGCCTTCCAGCCCGGATTTCACATCCTCCAGCCCGTCAATCGCCTGCATCTGGCGCACCAGCCGGTCCGCCAGCGGCGCCAGCACATCCAGACTGTCGCCATAGATGTTGATCTGGACGGGGGCCTCCAGCCCGCCCAGCCCACCGGCGGCCCCGATGGTCAGGTCGATGCCGGGGATATGCAGCAAGGCCTCGCGCACCGGAATCGTCATGTCCTGCGGCGAGCGGATGCGCTCGGACGGGCCGACCATCGACACCGCGATGCTGGCGCTGTTCCTGCCGCTGCCGCCGCCGGTGCTGGAATTGACCGTGGCATAGGTGCCGTCGATCTCCGGGAAGGTCCGCAGCACCCGGTTGATCTGGCGCACCTTGCCGGCGGTATAGTCCAGGGACGAGCCGACAGGGGTTTCGATATTGATCTGGAACTCGCTGTTATCGGCGGCCGGGGCAAATTCGACCCCGACATAGGGCACCAGCGCGAACGAGCCGAAAAACGCCCCGAACGCGATGCCCAGCGTGGTGATCCGGTGCCGCAGGCTCCAGCGCAGCACCACGCTATAGCCCTTGGCCAGCCAGTCGAAGAACCGCCCGAACAGGCCCACCAGCCGCCCCAGCGGACCGCGTTTTGCATCCGGTTCGCCCGCCGGGTCATACCAGACCGACGACATCATCGGATCGAGTGTGAAGGCCACGAACAGCGAAATCAGCACCGCCACCGAAACCGTGACGCCGAATTGCAAAAAGAATCGCCCGATAATACCTTCCATGAAGGCCACCGGCAGGAATACCGCGACGATCGACAAGGTGGTGGCCAGCACCGCCAGCCCGATCTCGTTGGTGCCTTCCAGCGCCGCCTGGCGGTGCGATTTTCCCATCTGCAGATGGCGCATGATGTTTTCGCGCACCACGATGGCATCGTCGATCAGCAGGCCCACCGCCAGCGACAGCGCCAGCAATGTCATGATATTGAGGGTGAATCCCAGGAAGAAGATCACCGTCATGGTGCCGATGACCGAGATCGGCAGCGTAAGACCGGTGATCACCGTCGAACGCCAGGAATTCAGGAACAGGAACACGATAAGCACCGCCAGCCCCGCACCTTCGACCATCATGTTCTGCACGCCGTGATAGCTGTCCTCGACCGGCTTGGCATTGTCGCGCACCACCTCGATCAGAACGCCTTCGGGCAGATCGCCGTCCATCAGGTCATCCACCGCGGCGCGGATGCTTTTGGCGACATCGACGGTATTGCTGCCTTGGGTCTTGACCACATCCACCGCCAACGCCTGTTCGCCGTCCAGCAGCGCCAGGCTGGTCGGTTCCGCCTCGCCGTCCTCGATCATCGCGACATCGCCAAGCCGCACCGGCTGGCCGCCGCGCCGCGCCACGATGATATCGAGAAAGTCGCGCATCTTGGCGATCCGGCCCTCGATCTGGATGGATTGCACCTCGCGGCCCTGTTCGATGTCACCGGCGGGCAGGTCCTGGTTTTCCTGCCTGAGGGCGGCGGTTACCTCGCCCACCCCGACGCCGAAGGCCGACAGGCGGTCCGGGTCGATCAGCACGTTCAACTGCCGCGGCACGCCGCCCACCACGCTGGCGCGGCCAACGCCCTGAACCGATGACAGGCGCGGCTGGATCACATCGTCGGTCAGCGCCGTCAGGTCACGCAGCGACATGGTTTCGGAACTGACCGCCAGCGAGATCACCGGCAATTCGGCGGGATCGAACTTGAACAGCAAGGGATCGTTGACGGCATCGGGGAACTGCGCCTGCACCGCGCCCATCTTGTCGCGCACATCCTGAATGGCGGTCGCGGAATTGACGTTCATCTCGAATTGCAGGATCACCATAGCCTCGCCCGAGCGCGCGGTGGCGTTGATCGTGTCGATGCCGCTGATCGTGTTGACCGCCTCTTCAATCGGCTTGATCACGTCGTTCTCGACCGCCTCGGGCGAGGCACCAGGATAGGACACCACCACCGCCACCACCGGGAAATCGACATCGGGCAGGTTCTCGATCGGCAGGCGCTGGAAGGAATAGATACCGAAGACCATGAGCGCCACCATGATCATGGTGGCAAAGACCGGCTGGTTGACGCTGATACGGGTCAGGAACATCTCGTCAGTTCTCCACCATCTCGACCGAATCGCCGGCATGCAGCGCCGGCAGCGGCGCGGTGACGACGATCTGCCCCGGCTCCAGCCCCGAGGTGATCAGGGTCATGCCTTCGGCCCAGACCGAGCCGATCTCGACCGGCTGGCGCACCAGCTTGCCATCGGCGATCACCAGAACGTAATCGCCCCTCTGGTCCCGCCGCACCGCATCGCCCGGCACGGCAATCGCGTTTTCGACCCGGTCAACCACGATCTGCCCGGCGGCGAACATGCCCCCCAGCAGCACGCCATCGGCATTGTCGATGGCGATATAGACCGGGATGGTGCGCGTCGCGGCATTGGCGACCGGGTTGATGCGGGTGACAATGCCGTTGAACATGCGGTCCTCGATCCCGTCCACGCTGATCGTGACCGCCTGCCCGGCCGCCAGCAGCGAACCCGAGGCAACCGCGGCATTGGCCTGCATTTCAACCGAGGACAGATCCACCACCGTAACCAGCGGCGTGCCGATAGAGACATATTGCCCCGGCTCGATCGCCCGCACCGAGACGATGCCATCAAACGGCGCAACCAGGGTGGCGTTGCGCAGCCTGAGTTCCGCCACCGCCACCTGATCTTCCAGCGCGCTCAGATTGGCGCGCAGGCTGGCCACATTCACCTGCGCCTCATCGAGGCTGGAATTGGTGCCCACACCGCGTTCCAGAAGCGATACCGCGCGTTTCAACTGCGCTTCGCCCAGCGCCAGATGCGAGCGGGTGGATTGCGCGGTGCTGCGGGCGACCTGCAGTTCCAGCGTCAGCGCCTCGACATCGACCTGCACCAGAATATCGCCCGCCTGCACCGGATCGCCCGGCGAGACCGCCACGGTTTCAACCCGCCCGCCGGCCTGGCTGGACAATTGCGCCGAATGCGCCGGTTCCAGCGTGCCGATCACCTTGACGCGGCGTTCCAGCAATTGCCGCGCGATCACGCTCATCTCGTCGGAATTGACCTGCATCACCGCCATTGCGGGAACCGGTTCGGGCGAGCTGACCGGCCCGGCCGGTTGTTGCGAGGCATACCAGCCATAACCACCCGCCGCCGCCAGCACCGCGATCAGCATCGCCCAGGGCCATTTCCGCCGCCGGGCAGGCAGGCCCTCGGCAGCGCGGCGCTCCCGCGCAAGCTCTGCCCCCGACTTCGCCCAATCGGGCTTTGCCGATCTGTCTGCCGGTGCGGGGGATCCGGGTGATCCGGTTGGGGGACTGGACTGACTTGACATGCTGCGCTCCTGAGTTTGGCGGACCATACACGTCAATCTCGTTCAGTCAATACTGAACATATCGTATTCACGGCTGCGTGTTCCGTTTCATGGCCAGGCCGTCGGATCGACCGGCGGCTGGCATCAAAGTGGCCCGGTCATGACATCCGCCGCCATTATCAACTTCAGTGTCGGTGCCTGCCTGAGCGACGCTGCAAGCCGCGCGTTTCGCATGTCGGTACAGGGTCATTCCGCTTGACTTCAACGGTGCTCTTGTTGCCGTCTCCGCATATCCGCAACATCGCAGACAAGAAAAACGAAGCACCCGGCATTTCGCGAGGATCGCCCGTTGACTATTCTTCCACCGGTTGATCTAGAATGGCTTCACCCCGGTTGGAACAGCCGTTTTTTGCAGGAACTTGTCAGCAAATGCCTTTAGCCTCGACCCCGGGAAACGATGTTGTAAACGCTGGCTTTCTGACGACGTCATTCGACGGTCAGGGCGGCACGGACCACCTGATCCTGAACTATAGCGGAACGTTTGACGGGGTGACGGCGGACTGGGGGCATCTGCGGCTTGATTATGACTTCAACAACCGCAGCTACCTGGAATCCGTTTACTACACGCCGAATGGCGGAGCCCAGCAGTGGTGGCTGTTTTCGATCACAAACTTCGAAAGCTTCGAGATCACCGGCAGCGCGGGCGACGATCATATCTATACCAAGGGTGGCGACGACATCATCCGTGGCGGGGCCGGCAACGATACCCTGTATGGTGGCGACGGGGTTGACGAGATTTACGGCGGTGCGGACGACGACACCATTTACGGCGACGCCAATAGCGGCTCGACCGCGGCAAACTACCTGGATGGCGGCACCGGCGACGACACGATCATCAGCTACAGCCGCAACGACACGGTGATCGGCGGGCTGGGGACTGACCTGTTGCAGGTCGATTTCAGTTCCGACACAATCGGCATCAACGCCGACATCACCAGCATTACCGACAACTGGTATGCCGTTGAACGGTTTACCGGGCGGTTCACCCAAGGTGATGACATTGTCAATGCCGGTTTCGCGCGCGATTCGCTTGACGGCTACCTTGGCACCGACCGGCTGATCCTTAACTACAGCGGAACGTTCGACGGGTTGGCTGCGGATTGGGTGCATCTGCGGCTCGACTACGACAGTTTCAGCAGCGGCTTCTCTGAGCTTGTCTATTACACGCCGAATGGCGGAGCCCAGCAGTCGTGGCTGTTTTCAATCGCAAACTTCGAAAGCTTCGAGATCACCGGCAGCGCGGGCGACGATTTTATCCATACCAAGGGCGGCGACGACATCATCCGTGGCGGGGCCGGCAACGATACGATCAACGCCGGTGGCGGCAAAGACCTGATCGTGGTTGGCCGCTACGGCGGTTGGGATACGATCAGCGGATTTGAAATCGGCATCGACAAGGTCAATCTGGGTGCCTTTACAGTGTCGCGCGTTGCCAAGGCGCTGGATGCATACCAATCCGGCGAAGCCCCCTACATGGAACTTGGAGCCGGAACCGTGCTGTCGTTTTCCGGCATCGACATTCAGACCCTGTCGCTTGCCGATTTCGATTTTTCGCCGACTACCGATTACGGCCTGGCAAGCGGCGATATCAAGCGGTTCTATTCAATCGACGGCGCGTCGGCTGCCGAAGGCGAGACGCTGGTTTTCAACGTCCACCGGACCGGCGATATCAGCAGCGCCAGCCGGGTCGATATCCGCCTGAGCCAGCCGGTGAAATCTGCCGCGACGCCAGGCGACGATTATCGCGCGCCTGCATCTCTGGAAGTCTGGTTCGCCGCCGGCAGCGATACTGCAACCTTCGAGGTTGAGGCTCTGCATGACGGGCTGAGCGAAAAGGCCGAGATATTCCTTCTGGAACTGATCAACACCGACGATTTCGGCGCGATCAAGCCAGGCGGCGGTTATGCAACCGGGCTGATCACCGAGGATTTCGGAGGCGCACCGTTCGATACCGGCGACTTCATCCTGAACCTCCAGGATGACGTCTGGGCCATGTCCGGCGTGGCACCGGTCGCATCCGGCGACATGCTGATCCGCCACAAGAACACCAGCACCAATTTCGATCATATCATGGCGATCCGCAACGCCGAAGCGTACCGGGTCGAGTTTGGCAAGCTGGTCGTGACCAATGCCGAGATCGACCTCGGCTCGATCGGAAGCCTGCCGCTTAGCCTCAGCGGCCCGCTCAAGCTGAATTTCTCGATTGATCTGGAGACCGGCGCCATCGCGTTTTCGGGTGGGGTGTCGTTCGATCTGGGGTTGATGGGGATAAATCTTGAGACCCCGCAACTGGACCAGCCCTGGATACGGCTTGAAACCAACGCCCTGGTCTTCAACCCCGAATATTCGCTGCCGGGATGGTTGGCCCCGGTCACGGACCAGCACAGATGGTCCAGTGAAATCGGGTTCGAACTGGTCTCCAACTCCGATGGCCTGAGCGTGGGATTTGATACCCGCCTCAGCTTTCCGGGGCCTTATGGCATTGACTTCCTCAACATCTTCGTGGCCTCGGCCTCGGATATCTCGATTGACTACGAAACCGGCATGCCGGGAACCTTTGCCGATGACATCCTGACGATCCAGGGACAAATCGCGATGAGTCTGTCCGGTTACGGCGAACTGGTCTTCGATATCGGCAAGGGCGTCGATCCGGCCAAACTTGAGCCCGGCGAAAGCCGCTATCTGCAAATCCGCGACAAGGACGGCGACGGCGATGCCGATTTCGTTATCAACGCCCGGGCGGATCTGTGGACCGAGGGCAAGCTGTTCGGACTGGGCATCGAAAGTGGCTATGTTGAAATAGACAATACCGGCAGCGGCTGGCGGATTGAAGGTGGCGCGACCATTCTCTTTGGTAATTACAAGTTCAGCGGCGATTTCGAGTTCAAGACCGACCCGATCGAAAAGACCCTGCAATTCGATGCGATCACGGTTGGCTTTTACAAGCAACATGGCGGGTGGCATTTCAGCCACGGCGTGTTCCTGAACGGCGGTTCGGTCGGAGTAAAGAACCTGGCCGATACCAGCTATGACGCGCGCGTCACACTTACCGGTGCCACAACTGGCTTCTGGATGGTTGAATCACTGGCCAAGTTCGAGGCGAACGCGGCCATTTCGACCAACAGCTTCGAATTCGACGGCACGATCGACCTGTTCAACTTTACGATCAACGATATCGAAGAATCGCTGATCAGTGTCGATGGCAAGCTGAGTGCGACCTGGGGCGCGACCGGCAGCGCCAAACTGTCCGGCGAGGCTTCGGTACTGGATGGCATGTTCTCAACGCAAATCGACATTCAATTTTCCTATGTTTCGCAAACCTCGTGGAAAGGCTCGTTCTACGCCTCGACAAGCGTTGATCTGAGCTGGGCCTCGATCAAGAGCTTCATCACCGGAAACCGGAACAACAGCGACAACGTCGCCAAGAACCTCAAGAAGGTCAACGATGCAGAAGTCGATAATGCCATAAGGGTATTTCTTGACGCCAGTGTTGAGCGAACCGCCTGGGGCGATGACGTAATGGATGGCCGATTGGTGATCGGCATCGACACGGACGGTTTCTGGGGGGTGGATTACCTGCTGAAAATCGACCTGACGACTTTCAAGCTGGACTTCGAATTTGGCCGCAAGAAGGCGGATCAATACATCCCGGACAACACCGGCACGACCGATGGGGCAACACCGACCGGTATCGGGCAATGGCTGACAGATGGTGGCGAAGCCAACCTCCTGATGAGCGCAAGTTGGGACAATGCCGCGCCTGGTGCGGCGCTGCGGGTTGTGACCCCTGATGGCACGATAATTGACGAAGCGGATTTTGCCGCGCATGGGATCACCATCTTTGCGGAAATGACGACGGATTTCGCCCGCACGGTGCAGGTCACCACGCCCGCAACCGGCCTCTGGGCCATCCAACTGCTGGATCCGACCGGGTTGGGAGGCATCACGTTTGACGCATGGACTCCGCCCGAGCCGCTGGGGTTTGCATTCACCGGCCTTGCTGTAAATGCCGGCGAAACACAATTGACCGTCGATTTCGATCTTGGCGGTGTGGCAGCGGCAAGCGTCAGTCTCTATGCGATTGCCGGAGCGGGGCATGATGCGTCGTCCGATCTGGCGGCGGCCATCCTGCTGGGAAGAATGGATGTGGCGACCGGGCCCGGTTCGCTTGATCCTCAATTGCTGACTGGCCTGTTGCCGGGCACCTATCAGATCTACGCCGTGGTGTCTGACGGCCTGTCCGCACCCGAAATCTTCTTTGCCGCCGACAATGTGCAGATCACCCTTGCAGCCGACCTGGCCCTTTCCGTGCAGCAATCCGAAACCGCGCTGGTCACCGGCCAGGACAGTACCATCGACATCGAAATCGTCAATTCCGGCACCCGCGCGGCACTGAACGTTGCTTTTGAAATCACCGCCACAGGTATCGGCGCGATTGCCGGTATCCTTTTTCGCGGCACGCTCTACGCGCCAGGCAGTTTCGAGATTGCGGAACTTGCCGTCGGCGCGCGGGAAACCGCAACGCTGTTGTTCACTGCCGGCGAAACGACCGGGCCGATGGCGATCTCGGTCTCGACACAAAGCCCGAATGCCGAACCCAATCCCGACGACAACACTGTTTCGGCCGGATTCACCATCCGCGATCCGTTCCATCGCCTGATCGGAACCGGCGCTGCCGAGGCTCTGGTCATCGGCGATATCAACGGTGTCATCATGGCCGGAGGAGGCGACGACAGCGCCACCGGTGCCGACGGTGACGATCTGCTTTTTGGCGAAAACGGTGCCGATAACTTGAACGGCGGAGCCGGGAACGATTACCTTTCCGGCGGCGGCGGCGAAGACGTGTTGCGCGGCGGCGCGGGGCGGGACGAACTGCATGGCGGGGCGCGAAATGACCGGCTGATCGGCGGCGAAGGCAGCGACCGCATCTATGGCGAGGCCGGCGACGATGTGCTGAATGGCGGCGAAGGCGGCGACATTCTGGACGGGGGCCTCGGCAATGACACGGTGACCTACGCCAGCTCGGAACTGGCGGTCAGGGTTGATCTGATGAACAATGCCGCAAATGGAGGCGGTGCGGCGGGAGACGAGATTACCTCAGTTGAAAACCTGACCGGATCGGATCGTGGCGATACGCTGTCCGGGAACCGGGACGCCAATGTGCTGGATGGCGGATCTGGCCATGATACGATCAACGGGCGTCAGGGCAACGATCAGATTCTGGGCCGCAAGGGCAACGACATACTGATCGGCGGTGGCGGAGCGGACGCCCTGTACGGACATGATGGCAACGACGATATGCGAGGAGGCTCCGGTGACGACCTGCTGAATGGCGGTGCCGGCATGAACCGCATGATGGGCGAAGCTGGCAATGACCGGCTGGTGGGCGGCAACGGCGCCGACACGCTGTCGGGCGGTGGCGGTCTGGATGTCCTCGAAGGCGCACGGGGCAATGACCTGCTGAACGGCGGCGGCGGCGATGACGATCTCGACGGCGGTAACGGCAATGACGATCTGACCGGGGGCGCGGGCGCGGATACGCTTTCGGGCAAGGGTGGCAACGATTTCCTCAAAGGTGGCAGCGGTGCCGATCTGTTGAACGGCGGTGGTGGCGCAGATGACTTGCGCGGCGGCACGGGCGACGACAGGTTGCTTGGTGGCGCAGGTGCAGACATCGTCGATGGCGGCCGCGGCAACGACATCATGTCTGGCAATGGCGGACGCGACATCTTCCATTTCGCCAGCCGCAACGAGGGGCATGATACCATCACCGATTTCGAACTGGGTAGCGACCTTATCCGCATCGATGCGGGCATAGCGTTCTCCGACCTCATCATTGCCGCCTCCGGGGCAGATTGCAGCGTGAAATGGGGCAGCAGTGTTCTGATCCTGACGGGCATCGACCATTTGCAGATCGACGCCGCCGATTTTCAGTTTCTGTGAGCCGGGCCGGATAAACCGCAGCACATGCAAGTTGCGGGTCCGGGGCATCGGCGTCCGTTCGGGCAAATCGCGGCCTCTCTTGCGCGCGCAATACGCACAGGCACTGGAAATTTCCGGTGGTCATCCCGATATTCCTGGAGATGCTGCAAGCCGGACAGGTGGTGAACAAGCTGAACCATGCCCGAAGGTGCGAATTGGCAGGATATCGCGGCTGCAGCGTCGGGCGAAACAAAGGTCACGATGAATGAGTGATGATCCCTACAAGGTGCTTGGCGTGGCCAGGGATGCCACGCAGGCCGAGATCAAGAAGGCCTATCGCAAGCTGGCCAAATCCCTGCATCCCGATCTGTTTCCGGGCGACAAGGCCAAAGCCGCCCGCTTTCAGGCCCTGAACGCGGCCAATGACATCATTGGCGATCCCGAAAAGCGCAAGCGTTTCGATGCCGGCGAGATTGACGCCAGCGGACAGGAACGCCCGCAGCGGCAATATTACCGCGATCACGCCGGGTCCGATCGGCAGGGGCGCTACAATTCCGATGCCGGTTACGGCGATTTCGAGGACCTGTCAGGCGTATTCTCGGACCTGTTCGGCGCCCGCGCCGGGGCGCGCCGTGGCCAGGGTTTCGCAACCCGGGGGGCGGATATGCGCTATCATCTGGACGTGGATTTCATGGATGCGGTGAAAGGTGCCAAACGCGCCGTGCCGCTGCCCGATGGCAGCGCGATCGATCTGACCATTCCCGCCGGCATCCGCGACGGCCAGACGCTCAGGCTGCGCGGCAAGGGCCAGCCGGGGCTGGGCGGCGGTGCGGCAGGCGATGCCTTTGTCGAGATCGGCGTGCGCCCGCATCCCTTGTTCCAGCGCGACGGCAACGATATCGAGGTCGAGGTGCCGATCTCCTTTGACGAGGCGGTTCTGGGGGCCAGGATCGACGTTCCCACCCTGTCGGGCCGGGTTTCGATGGGCATTCCGAAAGGGGCAAATTCGGGTCAGCGGCTGCGCCTGAAGGGCAAGGGGGTTGCCCCGGCCAAGGGCGTCGCGGGAGATCAATATGTGCGCCTGAAGATCGTGCTTCCGGCGCGGATCGACGCCGACATGGAAGCAATTGCGCAACGCTGGCGCGACCGGGCAAGCGAGGATCCCCGCGCCGCGCTCTGGAGGGCCATGTGATGCTGGATGAACGCGATGTCGTGGCCCGGGTCCGCCGCGTGGAACTGCGTGAACTGAGGCTCTGGGTACGGCAGGGCTGGATCAGACCGGCCAGGGGCGAAAATGGCCCGGTGTTTGATGATCTGGACGTGGCGCGCATCCGGCTGGTCTGCGATCTGCGCAAGGACATGTCCTTGCCCGGCGATGCGGTGCCGGTGGTCCTGTCGCTGCTGGACCAGATCCACAGCCTGCGCCGGGAATTGCGCGGGCTGAGCGAGGCGGTCGACGCCCAGCCCGACGCGACGCGGCAGGCGATCATTGACGCCTATCGCGCGAACAGATCATAAGGGCAGAGTGTCGCAAACCGGCAGGCCGACTTTGCTGGATCGATAACGGATTGGAAGGAATTCTGTGAAAATCCTTGTAGTGAATTGCGGCAGTTCCAGCCTGAAGGCCGGGGTTTTCGAGATCGGCGACCAGAGCGTCGAATTGTTCAAGGCGACATACGAGCGGTTCGCCGCCGGCTCCTGTTCCTTCAAGATCACGAGGGACGGCGCGAAACAGACCGGCCAGGCCCCCTACGGCGATATTTCCGCCGTGCTGGCGGCCCTGCCGGACATTCTGGCCGGACAGGGGATCGAGGGGCTGGACGCGGTCGGCCATCGCATCGTGCATGGCGGCGAGACCTTCCGCGCCACCACGATCCTTGATGCGCCCACCATCGCGGCAATCGAGGCGCTGACACCGCTGGCCCCCCTGCACAATCCGGCAAACCTGCTGGCGGTGCGTATCGCCACCGAGGTCTGGCCCGACCTGCCGCAGGTGGCGGTGTTCGATACCGCGTTCCACGCCACCAATCCGCCCCGCGCCACCACCTATGCCGTGCCCAAGGCCTGGCGCGAGGCCGGTCTGCGCCGCTTCGGCTTTCACGGCACCTCGCACAAATATGTGGCAATCCGCGCCGCCGAGGAAATCGGCACACCGGTGCGCGATCTTCGCATCATCAGCGTGCATCTGGGCAATGGTGCCAGTGTCTGCGCCGTCAATCACGGCGAAAGCCTGGATACGTCAATGGGCATCACGCCGCTGGAAGGGCTGGTGATGGGCACGCGTTCGGGCGATGTCGATCCCGGGCTGTTCGGTTTCCTGTCCCGCCAGCACGGGCGCTCGATTGCCGAGATCGAGGACGCGCTTTATTCCGAAAGCGGGCTGAAGGGGCTGACCGGTTCGTCCGACATGCGCGATATCGAGGCCCGCGCCGGTGACGGCGACGCCGATGCGCAGCTTGCCGTTGAAATCTACGCCTATCGCGCACGCAAATATATCGGGGCCTATGCGGCGGCGATGGGCGGGCTTGATGCCGTGGTCTTTACCGGCGGCATTGGCGAGAACTCGCCATCCATGCGAAGGCGCATCTGCGATGGTCTGGAATTCATGGGGCTGCGGCTGGACCTCGATCGCAACCAGAAGGTCGATCTGGCCAACCACGCGGCACCGCAGATCCAGGCCTACGGTGCGCGGGTGCGGGTGCTTGTCACCGAAACCGCCGAGCAATTGATGATCGCCCGCGAAACCGCCGCCGCGCTGGCACCGGAGGCTTCGGTGCCGGAGCCGATCCCGGTTTCGGTCTCGGCGCGGCATGTCCATCTGTCACGCGCTGCGGTCGATGCCCTGTTCGGCGTCGGCTACCAACTGACGCCGGATATGCCCCTGCGCCAGCCCGGCCAATGGGCCGCGGCCGAGCGCGTGACGCTGGAAGGCCCCAAGGGCAAGCTGGAGCGGGTTGCCATTCTCGGCCCCGAACGCCCCCGCACGCAGATCGAGATTTCCAGAACCGATGGCTTCACGCTGGGCATTGACGCGCCGGTGCGCGACAGCGGCAAGCTGGACGACACGCCGATGGTGCGCCTGGTCGGGCCGAATGGCAGCCTCGATACCGACGGGCTGATCGTGGCGGCGCGGCATATCCATATCACGCCGCAGGAAGCGCGGCGGTTGGGCCTTGCCAACGGTATGCTGGTGGATGTGCGCATCGGCGATGACGAGCGCGGGCTGGTCTTCGGCAAGACACTGATCCGCGTCAGCACAAGGGCCGTCACCGAGATGCATATCGATACCGACGAGGCAAATGCCGCCGATATCCGCGTCAACGGCGAAGGATCGCTGGTGCCCGGCCTTCGCGCCGTGGCGGTGGCGAACCGCGACCCCTAGGGATCGCGGCTGGCCTGGCTGTTTGACTGCTGAAATCAGGGGCACCCCGTACCATCGGCCCGGCAACCCGCCGGGCCGACAATCGGGCAACGCAATGCGTCAGGCATCGCTGCGCGGCGATGGCCCTTCGACGCGGATCACCGTCAGCATCCGGCGCTGGTCCGCCCGCGTGTCCCAATAAAACACCGCACCTTCCGCCAGCCCCAGCAGGGCCACCCCGATCGGGGTCAGCACCGACACGCGCTGCTGCGCGATATCGGCATCTTCGGGGAAGGTCAGGGTCACGGTCTTTTCCATGCCGGTGCTTTCGTCACGATAGGTCACGGCGCTGCCGATCGACACAACATCTTTCGGCATCTTGTTCGGTGCAACGATACGGGCACGCCCGATCTCATCCAGCAGGCGATCGGCCAATGCGGGATTGCGCTGCAATGCACCTTCGGCCAGTGCCTCGAAATGTTCCAGATCATCGGCATTGATGACGATCCTCGGGGCCCGCGTGCTGCGCTTTTTGGGGGTATTTGTCATTTCGGCCAACATGTCCTTGTCTCCTCGTTCAGATGGGATTGGTGCGACCGCAACTTCCGGCCTAATCTGTTCCGGGTGGCGGTCGTTCGGTTTTTAAAAATTGCGGATCGTGGCGCGGCCCTCTGGGGCTTCGTCGCCATGCGATCAGTTCAGGATGATGAGGAGACCCCGGGAGGAAAAACAGACGCGAATGCGCCTAGACCGCCCGGGGAAACGGGCGGTTCAGCAGAAAACCCAGGATATGATCTGCATGTTCCATCATGCCTTTGGAGATAGGTAGCCGAGATGCTGACGTCAATCACCTGCACGTCTATTTCGGCGCATCGCGCCTGGGAGCACCTGGTTCGGGCCAAAAGGTCGCAGTCTCCCGCCACGGCCTTGATACCATGCCGCCTCAGTCCCATATCTCTATCATGTCGAACAACAGGCTTCATACGAGGTTCCTGCTTTTTGCGGGAAATCTGCTGAACCGCCGGTAACCCCGGGCGGGGCTGGCCAATCTGCCTGTCCGCGCCTCGGGGCTTAATTCGATCTTCCACAAGATCCAACCGAAAGTCGGTGGCGTTTGTGCCGCCGGTCTGCCCGAACACATCTGATCGCGCATTGACCGGCAAATGTGATTGCAAACGTCGCAGTATTCAAACTTCCAATGCCGGAGAACGACATGCATCCTTATCTCTTGTACCGAAACTACATCACGCCGTTGCCTTACGGGGCCAGGTATCACCAACAGGCCCGTTTGGGCGACAGCATCCTGCGCCGGGCGCTCCAATCCATGCATCGCAAGTGGAAGCGTCGCAAGATGATTGCCGCGCTGGAAAGCATGGATGACTGGCTGTTGCGCGATATCGGCATCTTTCGCGGCGACATCCACAGCATTGTGGACGGGTTCAGCGACCGTGAACTGGGTATGCGCATCATGGCGGCACCGGGCAAGCCCAGACGGGACGATCAAAGCCGCTGGCATCTGGTGACGTAAGCACCGCAAGTATCGCGTCACCGCCTGTCGGTGACGCGAAAACACGCCCTTGCGGGCGATTATCCGTTCAGACCCCACAACATAAGGAACCGTACCAATGATGATCTGTAGAGCCGATTTCGAAGAATTGTTCCCCAGCCAGTTTCAGGACCAGAATGGCGCGGATGCGCCTGACGGCAGCGAGATGCCCGCACCCGCGCATGCCGGTGCGCTTGCGGCTGCGATCCCCGCCGCATTGGCATATTAGGCGGCCTGGGCGATACTTTCGGGCTATGGGGACATGGCGCGAAACTTCCACGCCGCATCCGGCAACAGCCGCCACAGCAGCGACCACCGGGCATAACGCCCCGTTCCGGCGCAATTCATCCTGCCTTTACCAGAACGCGAAACACATCCGCGCGGCGCAGCATTCCGGCCAGGCGGTCCCCGTCCAGCACCGGAAAACTCCGGTAGGGATGCTCCAGAAACGCCTCGGCGGCACTCACCAGATCGGTGCCAAGCGGCAGCGTGACCGGATCGGTGCTCATGAAATCGCCCACCTGTCCGGTCCATTCCTGATAATAGCTGGCCTGCAGCGCGGGCCGGAAGCAATCCTTCTGCGTCAGCACACCCACCAGCGTGCCGCTGTCATCGGTGACGGGGGCGGCGGCGCAATCGGCCTCGGCCATCTGCGCGGCGGCGCGGCGGATCGGCATGTCGGCGCGCAACGTCAGCGGATTAGCCTCGATCAGCGAGTCGATTGGCCCGATTGTCATGACCCGGCCCCGGATTCGCGGTTCGGACAGCCCTCGCAGGCAATGTCCTTTATGCAGGACATGCCCCCGCACGAGCCGCGCAACGGCCCGCGCCCCAGCACGAGGCCCAGCGCAAGCCCGCCGATTGCCAGCAGGAAGATGATCAGGACCAGCAGAATTTCCATATCGACCCCCTACAGGATGTGGCGCTGCATGTCGCCGCTCATTGCCGGGCGCAGCCCGCCCGCTTCGACAAACAGGAACAGCGCGGCAATGTGGTTGCGCGCCGCCAGCGCCGGACCGGCCTCGCCTGCGGCCATCAGCGCCGTCGCCCAGCCATCGGCGATCATCGCGCGGTCCGACAGAACCGTGACCGAGGCCAGCGTACCCAAAGCAGGCCGCGCCGCGCGCGGATCAATGATATGCGAGTATCGCCGCCCGCCCAGATCATAGCCCTGCACGCGATTGCCCGAGGTTGCCACCGCCTTGCCGTCCAGCCGTAGTACAGCGGCGCTGCCCGGCGCATCGGGCCGGGGGTCTTCGATGGCGATCTGCCAGTCGCGGCCCGATGGATGGTAGCCCCGCGCTGCCAACTCGCCGCCGAGGTCGATCAGGAAGTGTTCGTGCCCGGCGGCGATCAGCGCCTCGGTCATCTGATCCAGCGCCCGGCCCTTGGCGATACCGCAGGGATCGAAGGTCAGCCGGGGATCGGCCTTGGACAGATGGCGATCCTGAAGCTGCAGGCCGCGCCAGCCGCCCGGTGCGCCTTCGATCGGGCCGAACCCCCATTGATGCACCAAGGGGCCAATTGCGGGATCGAACCAGCCATCGCTGGCGGCGGCGATGCCCAGCGCGGCGGCGACGACATGCGCGGATTCGCCGGAAATCCCGGCTGCGGCGGAGGCACGGTTGAAGGCGGTGATCTCGCTGTCCGCACGCCAGGGTGACATCGCGCGGTCGATCCTTGCCAGCAGCGCATCGAGCGCCGGGCGCAGACGCTCCGCGCCGCTGGCATCAGGCAGCGTGACGCGCCATGTACTGCCAAAGGCGCGGCCATCGAGGTGTTGTACCGCCGGGGCTTTGGCCTGCACGGCAGGGGCAAGTGCCAGGGCGGCTCCGCTCAGGGCCAGCAGGCGGCGGCGGGTCAGGTGCGGTGCAGGTCCGGTCATCGTCACACTCCAAAATCGTCGTTGAAAATCGACTGCGGCTCCACCCCCAGCCGTTCCAGCATCGCCAGCACCGCCGAGATCATCACCGGCGGCCCGCAGAGATAATATTCGCAATCCTCGGGAGCCGGGTGGTTTTTCAGGGCGGCCCGGACGGTATCGTGAATGAAACCGGTCGCGCCGGTCCAGCGATCACCCGGGGCCGGATCGGACAGGGCAGGCGTCCAGCTAAAATTCGGATGGCGGGCGGCGATGGCATCGAATTCCCCGGTATAGAACAGGTCCGCCGCCGTGCGCGCGCCGTAGAAATAGCGTATCCGGCGCGGTGTGTTCAGGCCGATCTGCTCGTGGATCATCGCCCGCAACGGGGCCATGCCGACACCGCCGCCGATAAAGATCATCTCGCGATCCGTGGGCTGGACGTGGAAATCGCCGAACGGGCCGGACGCCTCGACCACCGCCCCGGGTTTCAGCGAGAACAGCCAGCTTGATACCAGCCCGGGCGGGATTTCAAGCTCGCGCCCGGCAGGGGGTACGGCAAGGCGGATGTTGAACACGGCGCGCGTGCCATCCTCGGGGCGCGAGGCGATGGAATAGGCGCGGGTAACCGGCGCATCCGAGGCCGAGACCATGTCCTGCCAGCCGGCATGACGCCAGGCCTCGCGGAACGGTGCCTCCACCACGATATCGCGAAAGGCCAGCCGGTAGGGCGGCGCGGTCAATTGCATGAAGCCACCGGCGCGGAACTCGAACGGCTGGCCTTCCGGCAGGTCCAGCACCAGTTCGCGGATCAGCGGTGCCAACTGGCGGTTCGAGACCACGGTGCAGCTGAACCCCGACGCGCCCATGAAATCCTGCGGCACGGTAACGGCGCAAGGGCCGCGCAGAACGGTCTGGCAGGCCAGTCGCAGATGCGCCTTGCGCTCAGCCGCCGACAGCACGCCCTTTTCGGTGGCCTGGGGCTGGCCCGCGCCCTCGCCGGTGACGGTGACGCGGCAGAGACCACAGGTGCCCGACCCGCCACAGGCCGCCGGAATGCCGATACCCGCCTCCTGCAATACCTCCAGCAACCGGTCGCCGCGCGATGCTTCAAGACTTGTGGTGTCGTTGACGGTGACCACCAGTGCTTCAGCCGGGACCAGTCGCCGCCGTGTCACCAGCAGCGTTGTGGTCAAAAGCAGGATCAGTGCGATGACAATGCCGGTGCCCAGCGCGATCTCGGTCATGACGCCACCATCTGCGCGAAAGCCGAAAAGCCCAGCGACATCATGCCGGCAATGACGAAGGTGATGCCCAGCCCGCGCAGCCCTCCCGGCAGATCGGCATAGGCCAGCCGCGCCCGGATCGCCCCCAGCATGATCACCGCAACGGCAAAGCCTGCGCCCGCGCCCAGCCCGAACACCGCCGATTGCGCCAGATCATAATGCCGCTCGACCATGAACAACGAACCGCCAAGGATGGCGCATTGCACCGTCAGCAGCGGCAGGAACACGCCGAAGGCGGTGTAGATCGCCGGAAAGAAGCGATCCAGCACCATTTCCAGCAATTGCACCACCGCCGCGATCACCCCGATAAAGGCGATCAGCGACAGATAGGACAGATCGAGCGCGGGCATCCCCGCCCAGCCCCAGGCACCGGGTGCCAGCAGCGCGGTATAGATCAGGTGATTGAGCGGCACCGTCACCCCCAGAACCGCCATCATCGCCACCCCCAGCCCGACGGCGGACGATGGCCGCCGCGACAGCGCGATGAAGGTGCACAGCCCCAGAAAGAACGTCAGCGGCATGTTCTCGACAAAGGCGGCACGCAGGAACAGGGCGGCAAGGTCATTCATGCCCGATCCTCCGCGATGGCGGGGGCGCTGTGTTCGGGCGGCTCGACCTGTTCGGGCAATACGCTGCGCAAAGCCCAGACCAGCCCGCCCAGCAGGAAGAAGGCGCTTGGGGCCATCAGCATCAGGTTGAGCGGCGTGAACCAGCCGCCCTGATCGACCAGCGGCAGCACCTGATAGCCCAGCAGCGCGCCCTCGCCGAACAATTCGCGCACCGCGCCGATGACGATCAGCACCAGCGAATAGCCAAGCCCGTTGCCCAGCCCGTCGATCATCGCCGGGATCGGCGGGTTCAGCCGCGCGAAGCTTTCGCTGCGCCCCAGTACCAGGCAATTGGTGGTGATCAGGCTGACAAAGACCGACAGCTTGCGGCTGATCTCGGGCAGGAAGGCCTGCAAAAGCTGATCGATCACGATGACCAGCGAGGCGATGATGACGATCTGGATGATCAGCCGGATCGAGTTGGGAATATGGTTGCGGATCAGGCTGATCATTCCGGCCCCCATCACCACCACCGCCGTCAGCGCGGCGGACATGGTCAGCGCGGTGGCCAGCGACGTTGTCACCGCCAGCGCCGAGCAGATGCCGAGGATCTGCAAGGTCACCGGGTTCTGGCGCACCAGGGGATCGGTCAGAACCGACCAGAGGGCGGGGCGCGCCGGCATCTAGAACTCGCCCCGGCGGATGGCGGCGATCAGCGGGCCGTAACCCTTTGACCCCAGCCAGAACCGCACCATCAGCGTGATTGCATTGCTGGTGCGGGTGGCACCGGTGATGCCGTCCACCTCATATTCATTGCCCGAAGCCCCGCGCGCCACCGCGAAGCGGATATTGCCCGAAGCATCCGCCAGCCTTGTGCCGGGAAACTGCGACAGCCAGGCCGGTTCCTCGATCCGCGCGCCCAGGCCGGGGGTTTCGGTTTGTCCGGTGATGGCAAGGCCGGCAATGGTGGTCATGTCGCCCTGCAGCGCCAGGATCGCGTCAATCGGGCCGTTATAGCCTGAGCCGCTGATCGGCAGGATCGCCAGCGAGATATCGCCCGCCTCGTCGCGCAGAAGGTAGATCTGCGCGTAATTCGGGCGGCTTCGGATCCCGGCCAGATCGTCGGACGGTGCAAGCCCGGTCCAGTTGGCGGTCTCCTCCAGTGCCGCGGCCAGCGTTTCCGGCGTGACATCGGCGGCGGCTGACCCGCGCGCCAGATCGACGACGATGGTGCCAAGGCTGCCGCCGGATTGCGCCAGCAGCGCCGACATGCCGGGAATACCCGCCACCAGCGCCGACAGCCGCGCCTGTTGTTCGGCGGCGCGGTTGGCCGCCTGGATCGGGCGCAGGTAAACCGTGGCACCGCTGACCATCAGCGCGCAGATGCCCGACACCAGAAAGGCCATCAGAATCGTCTTGGTGCGGCTTTCATTCGGCAATGCCAGCAGCCGCCGCCACAGGCTGAACGGGTTCAGATCAACCATGCCGTCGTTTCCTTCCTGCAAGCCATGCCGAGATGGCGATTTCATCCAGCAAAGGTGCGGCCAGAGACACCAGCAGCGCCGCCGACACCGCCATTTGCAGGGGCGCGGCCTGTTGCCATTGCAGCGCGAACAGGATCATCAGCCCGCCATACAACAACCCGGATAGCCAGCCGCCCAGGCGGGTCGAGGCGGATGCCACCGGATCGCCGACCAGCAGCACCAGCACGATCCCGGCGGCAGGCAGTACCGGGCCGACCGGCAGCCCGGCCCAAACGGCCGCAGCCCCAACCAGCGCCGCGACCAGCACGATCCGCACCGGCATCACCCCCGCCACCATGCCGATCAGCGCCGCCGGGATCGCCGCCCAGGCCAGTGGCAGCGGCAGATCGGGCCAGGCGGCGGCGGGAAAGCCGAAGCCGAGGAAGGCCAGCGTCACCGTCGCCGGGTGCAGCACGTTGCGCCCCCAGCCCCCCATCACCAGTTCCGCCATCACCACGCCAAAGCTGATGCCCAGAACCAACTGAAACAGGCTGAGGTCGGCGGGTGCCAGCATCGCCACCGCCAGCGCCGTCAACGCCCCGGCGAAAGATGGCGGCTGGGCGCGGGCCAGCATGAACACCAGATGCCAGAACCCCGACAGGAATAGCGTCAGGATCAGCCGGCCAAAGGCGGCGCTGCCACCATACCAGAGCCAGGCCAGTGCCATCGGCATTACCGCCGCCAATAGCACTAGCGCCACCATCTCGCGATCCCACAGGCCACGTGTCATGCGGCATCCTCCTCGATGGCGATGGCATCCAGCAGCACACGCAATTGCGCCGAAATGCGCGGCTCGGCCCCGGTGACGTAATCGGCCAGCGCCAGGTCTTCCTCCAGCAGCGACAATGCGCCCAGCCTCGCGGCGGCCTCGGAATCGCCCGAGGCCAGCGCACGGATCAGCGCATGGGCGGGTATATCGCCGCCCAAAGCCTGTTCCAGCGCCGCGGTCGGGATGATCGGCATTGGCCGCGCGGCACGGCGCAGGGCAGCAGCGAACCAGTGGCGATGGGCCGGGGTGCTGGTGCCCGGAAGGAAGGTTGCCTGCCGGTCGCGCGGGGCCAGCCATTGCGCCTGATGCCCGTCCAGTGCCGAGCCGCTGAGCATCCGGTGCGGTCCGGGGCGCAGATACCCATGCCCCAGCCCGCGCAGATCGGCACCTTGCTGACAACGCAGCCGACGGGGTTCGCGCAAGGCGGCCCCGGTGACACTGACCGCCCGGGTTTGCGCCAGCAGGCCGGTGGCGATCAGGGCACCGAAATCGGCCACATCCTCGGCGTGGATATCCCAGACGGGGGCATCCGTGCGGGCCGGGTGCAGCCGGTGGATCTGCATGCCGGGCAGGCCTTGCGGATGCAGCGGGCCGCAGCCTACCCGGCGCACCCCGGTCGGGGCAGGCAGATCACCCGCACCGGCCTCGCATAACCAGACCGGCCCCTTGGTCAGCCTCTGCAACGCGGCCAGCCCGGCGGCAAATTCGTCCTCCTGCCCGCGCAGGGCAAGGCGCGGATCGGGGGCACCGGGGCGGGTATCGCAGGCCATCACGAAGATTGTGGCGGCGGCCTCGTCGCCGCCGGGCATCCGCCCGAAGGGCCGGCGGCGCAGGCTTTGCCACAGGCCGGACCCTTGCAGAAGCGCACGCAGGCCGGCCTCGTCCTGCGGCCCGGCTGAATGAACGTGGCGATCATCGCCTTCGCGAAACAGCACCACCTGCCCCAGCCGCCGCCCCGGGGCCAGTTCGATCCGCGCCACGCGGCCCGCCATCGGGGCCACCAGCGCAATCCGGGGATCGCTGCGCAGCCTGAGCAGAGGCTGGCCCTGGGCCACCAGCGCATCCTCGCCCACCAGCATATCAACCCGCAATTCCTCGTTGCGTGCGGCGGTGATCGCCGCCTCGTCCGTCAGCACGACCGGACAATCGGCGGTTGTCGCAACGGCAATTGCGGGCAGTCGCAAACCCTGGGATCGGAGGTTGGTGAACATCTGGTTGCGATCCCTCCCCGGTCCTTTGCGCTTGTGCCACATGGCAGGCAGGCGTTTTTTGTCTAGTATGGGCGTGAACCCGATTCTTGCTAACTTTAACACCGAGGTGGAAGCAATGCCCAACCCTACCAAGTATCTCTTTGTAATTGCCATCGGGTTTGCTGCCGCACTGACCAACCCGCCTGCCTGGGCGCAGGATGCCCAGACCGCAGCGCCTGCGGCGACCGAGATTCAGCAACTGGAAGAGGCACTGACACCTTATGTCATGCCGAAATCCGGGCCGTTCCGCCCCGACCGGATCGCCATCACCCAGGCAGCGGCGATTGCGGCCTGGGCCGGCTCGCCCCATGCCAATGCCTCGTCTGAATCCTTCGCGCACTGGAACCGCGAGGGTGAAATCCCGCCGGTCTGTGCAAGCTGCCATTCCGGCGCGGGGTTCCGCGAGTTTCACGGCCTTGACGGCAGCACGCCCGGCATGTCGAAAATCCCCACGCCAACGGGCGGCGTGGTCGATTGCGAAACCTGCCACAATGCGAACCTCGCGCAGATCGCGGAAATCCGCTTTCCCAGCGGGCTGATGCATCCGGTTGCAACGGCGGGCGAGGCCCCCTGCCTGACCTGCCATCAGGGCCGCGCGGCGGGGGCGAATGTGGCAAAGGCTGTCGCGGACAAGGACGCTGATACGCCGGATGCCGAGCTTGGCTTCATCAACCCACATTACGCGGTTGCCGCCGCCTCCTGGCTGGGGGGCTATGGCGCTTCGGGCTATCATTATCCGGGCAAGGAATATTCCGGCCGCTTCTTCCATGCCCGCCCGGTTACCACCTGTGCGTCATGCCACGAACCGCATTCGCTGAAAGTGGCGGAAGAGGCCTGCCTGACCTGCCACCAGGAAGCCGCCACCGGCGATATCCGCCTCTCGCGGCTGAGCTATGACGGCAGCGGCGATCTGACCAAGGGGATCAGCGCAGATATCGCCGCCAATGCGGGTGTCCTGAAACAGATGTTCACGGAATACGCCGCCCAGGTGGCGGGCACGGCGATGGTCTATGACGGGCACCGCTATCCCTATTTCTTTGCCGATGCCAATAATGATGGACGCGCCGATGAAAAGGACGGCAAACCGGTGGCCTACAAGTCCTGGACGCCGCGCCTTCTGAAGGCAGTATTTAACTGGAAATTCGTCACTTCCGATGCCGGTATCTACGCGCATAACCCGCATTACGCGCTGGAATTGCTGTATGATTCCATCGAGGATCTTGCCGATCTGATGAACCGCGACCTGGCGGCAATGGGCATCCACCGCTAGCAAGGCGACTGGGGGGAAAGATGAGCGACAGCACCGAGCGGCAGGCAGCGCGGGCCTTGTTGCGCGGGTCTGTTGTCTGCGACATGACCCTGCCGCTGATCGACATTCCCGGCGCCGACATGCGCAAGAAGCTGGCATCGCTGGAGCGATATGCCGCCGCCGGGTTCGATTTCGTGTCCGTTACGGTGGCGGTGGACGATGCCGACCCCGCCGAGGCGATACGCCTGATCGCCCGCGAACGCCGGTTTTACGAGGACCGCCCCGATCAGTTCATCCTGGTCGAAACGGCGGCGGATATCGACCGCGCCCGCCGTGTGAACAAGCTGGCCATCGGCTTTCACTTTCAGGGCACCGGGCCGGTCGGGCGCAACCTCGATCTTGTGGCGCTCTATTACAAGCTTGGCATCCGTCACATGCTGATGGCCTATAACCAGAAGAACCTGGTCGGCAATGGCTGCCATGAATTGTCCGACGATGGCCTCAGCCGCTTCGGCCACAGCCTGATCGCCGAGATGAACCGCGTCGGCATGCTGGTGGACGTGGCACATTGCGGCTACCAGACCTGCATGCAGACGATTGACGCCTCGCAGGCGCCGGTGGTGGTCAGCCACGGCAATGTCGCGGCGATCTTCGAGCATCCCCGCGCCTACCGCGACGATCAGATCAGGGCGGTGGCGGCCTCGGGCGGGGTGGTCGGGCTGACCGGTATCGGCATCTTCATGGGCGACAACGATGCCTCGGTCGGCACCTATGTACGCTCGCTGGATCATGTGGTGCAGATGGTCGGGCCGGATCATGTCGGCTTTGGCTTTGACTATATCTATGACATGCCGGCGCTGGTGGCGTTCTCGCGGACGATGGCGGAACGCTTTCCCAAGGAGGGCGGTTATACCCGCGCGGATGCCGCGCAACTGGAACCCGAACAGGTGATCGACATTGTCGAGGCCCTGATCCGGCTGGGATATGGCGACGACGCCATCCGCAAGATCATCGGCGGCAACTGGCACGGGATCATGACCGACGTCTGGGCCTAGCGCCGCGTTGGATCACCCTGCAAATACGGCCAGCGGGTTGCCGGGCCGTCCCGCGGTTCTTTCAGCGTGATCCAAGCCATGCGGGTATCCATTTTGGATCCGGCCTTGCCGTACAGCACCTTCCAGCCTCGGGCGATCGGCCTGCCGCATCGGATGGGTGCCTGCACCGAAATTGTCCCCGTCCACCCGCATCGAAACCGGTCGCCGGACTGGCCTTTACACGAGGATAACAGGACAATACACTGTTATTGCTCACTAAACTAATATATGCAAAATATCTTAAATATCCACTGGAAATATTACAAAAGTAGAATATATTGACCGGGACTCAGCAAAACCCGGCCGGCACCGCCCGCGCCGCCCTTACAAAGGACACCGCCCATGCCATTCGGCTTTTCCAATCCGTTCCGTCAGTCCAACGTCATGTCCATGCCCGCGCAGGAGGCTGTCCAGAAGGCCGCGAACGGCGAGATCATCCTGATCGACGTGCGTGATCACAACGAACTGGCCCGCACCGGCAAGGCCGTGGGGGCGCTGCATATTCCGCTGTTCCTTCTGAACCAGCGGGCCGATCCCAGGCATCCCGAATGCCATCCCGAACTGAAAACCGACAAGCCGGTGGCGCTCTATTGCGCTTCGGGCGCACGCTCGCACATGGCGGCGCAGACGCTTTCGTCGTTCGGATTTGCCGAGGTTTACAATATTGGCGGCCTGCTGCACTGGCAATCGGCCGGTGGCGTCTGCGAAGCGGCCTGACCTGTTCCCGGCACGCAGCGCGAATCCCGGTCAACCCGCCGGGATTTGCCGCTACTTGCCGATGATCGCCAGAACATAGGCCTGGGTTTCGGCAAACGGCGGCACGTCGTCATATTCCTCCACCGCTTCCGGCCCGGCATTATAGGCCGCAACCGCCAGTTTCCAGCTTCTGAACCGCAGGAATTGCTGTTTCAGATACAGGGCCCCGCCTTCCAGATTGGCCTGAGGGTCATGCGGATCGACCCCCAGTATCGCCGCCGTCCCGGGCATCAGTTGCGCCAGCCCGATCGCGCCCTTGGGCGAGACCGCATCTGCATTCCAGTTGCTTTCGGTCTGTACCAGCCGCGCGAACAGATGCTTCGGCACGCCGAATTTCACCGCCGCCGCCTCGGCCATCACCAGGAACTCGCCCTTGTAGGCGCCGGTATAGCGCGGCAGGTCGTCATTCGTCGGCAGAAGCCGCTTTGAATCTTCGTATTGCTTGGAAAGCCGGCCATCCAGCAGCTTCAGATGGCTGCGCGAAATGCCGGAATTGGACTTCGACGAAGCGCTTTGAGCGGCCGCCATATCCGGCATCACCAGGCCAAGACCCAGCGCCGCCGGCAGAATGTAGGTGTATCGCAACACGGCTTCGCCCCGATCAGATCCGGCCCTATTATACCAGACTTATCCACAAGCGGGAGTCCCAATCGCCCCTCCGCCCGGCAACAAGCCGCCTAGGCCGTCGCAACCAGCGGCGCGCCCATCAGATGTTCCACCAGCAGGCTGACAAGCTGATTGCGCCCGCTCACATCCGCCTTGCGGAACACGGCGTGCAGATGCGCCTTGACGGTGCCTTCGCTGGTCTCGCGCAAGCCGGCGATCTCGGCATTGGACAGCCCCTTGATGGCAAACAGCGCCACGTCGCGTTCCGCCGGGGTCAGGTTCCATTCGTCGAAATAATCCTGGATCACCTCGTGCATCGCGCCGGTGGCAACGCGCATGTTCTGCTCCATCGCGGCATTGCGCCGGAGCATCTGCATCAGGTAGCGGGTTTCAAACACGATGCCGCTGATCAGGCCCAGCGTCGCCCCGACCTCGATCAGCAGATGCGATGAAATCCAGTTGCCGCTGATGGCATTGCGGATATCACCCACCACGTCGGTCAGAAAGAACGCGGCACACAGGCCCTGCAAGGCGATCAGCGCGATCAGGAAATAGGGACTGCTACCGGCCTTCACGCCTGTTCCTCCGCAATCTTGTCGCTGCCCCGAGCATCGGAGATGTCCTTGTTTCCGGTCAGCATCGCCTTGATAAGATTAACACCCGTGCGCCGGCTTTCAAAGACCACTGCGGCAACATGCACCACCACCGAAAACACCCCCCAGGCCGACAAAAGCTCGTGGAGTTCCTCCAGAATGTCGGAATCGTGAAAGCCCGGCTGAACCAGCAGATGCCCGGTCAGCCCGAGCGCCAGCATGGTTGCCAGAAGATTGTAGATCATCAGCGCGCCAAGGGGATTGTGCGAAACGGTTTGATCGGGAATGCCCCGCGCGATCTTTTCCAGATGCCGCATCGCCGCCGTCAGGCTGGGCGGAAAGGACGAGAACCGGGCATTGACCGGACCGATCACACCCCAGACCAGCCGGACCACAACCAGCGCCAGCACGGCGTAGCCGACATATTCATGCGCCGGGCTGTCATCGTCCAGCACGAAGGCATTCAGCGTGAAGCAGACCACCAGCAACCAGTGGAACAGCCGCACCAGCGGATCCCAGACCCGGACGGATTTCATCATCTCACATTCCTTGCCAATTGGCAGATGCCCAAACAAGGGTCACATGAAATGCTGGGCGTCCAGCCCCGAAGGGGCGCGATTGCCCGCCCCTGCCCCTACAGTTCTGCCCGGCCCTATCCCGGGTTTAGGCGCAATGCGAAAAAGATCGGGGATTTTCACCTTTCCTAAACTTTTGCAGGATGGTCTAACAGGCATGGTTAACACTTGGGATTCGCGGGCAGGAGGCGTTCATGGCAGGATCGGTCAACAAGGTCATACTCATCGGCAATCTGGGCGCTGATCCCGAAGTGCGCAGCTTCCCCTCTGGCGGCAAGGTCTGCAATCTGCGGCTGGCCACCTCGGAAAACTGGAAGGACAAGGCCACCGGCGAGCGGCGCGAACGCACCGAATGGCACCGCGTGGCGATCTATTCCGAACCCCTGGTTCGGGTGGCCGAGCAATATCTGCGCAAGGGCTCGAAAATCTATATCGAAGGCCAGCTGGAAACCCGCAAATGGCAGGACCAGTCCGGCCAGGACCGCTACACAACCGAGGTTGCGCTGCGCCCGTTTCGCAGCGAACTGACCATGCTGGACGGTCGCGGCGAAGGCGGCGGTGGCGGTTTCAGCGGCGGCTCGGGCGGTCAGGACAGCGGCCCGTCGGGCGGCTATGACAGCGGCCCTGCCGGCGGCATGGACGACGAAATCCCGTTCTGATCCCGCGAGCTTCGGTCCTGAAATACTCCTGCCAGACGCATGGCCGACCGGCGATCGTGACGGCTTGCGCCGTCAGTTGATCAGGAATTCACCCGTCACATTGCGCCACTCGCCGGGGCGGATCAGCTTGCGGTGCACGAAACGCACCGCCTGCAGCGGACCTTCGATCCTGTCCTGCCAGAACTCGATAAAGGCGAACAGGCGCGGGTAATCGGGCGCAAGATCCATGTGCTGCCAGACATAGGTATTCAGCACATTGCGATGATCCGGCATCCGGTAAAGCATCTCGGCGGTGGTCACGCCGTAGCCCTTCAGCATCAGTTCCAGATCACTTTCATCCATCGAAACGCTCCTTCCTGCGACACCCCTATCCTGCGCCGCAAATACGGCGGAAACGTGGCTGGCAGGACCACCCCGCGAAAACGTGATTCCGCTTCGCGGGGCCGCACCGCGGCCTGCCCGGGCAAAGTAATCGGCGATTTCCAGGGTCAAACCACAAGCGCCTGTTTTCAAACAGATAATCGGCGCCGCCCAAATCCCCGCCGGGCAAGCGGAATTTGCATTCATCTGGCACCGCTGCTATAAAAGCCCACAACATCTTGTGAACAGAGAAATCGAGCGGACCTTTGAGCGACGACACCGAAGACCAGGCGGCAACACCGCCGGAGCGACCCGTCCATCACGGCCCGTCGATCACCATCGAACAGGAGATGAAATCCTCCTATCTCGACTACGCGATGAGCGTGATCGTCTCCCGCGCCATTCCCGACCTGCGTGACGGGCTGAAGCCGGTGCATCGCCGCATCCTTTATGCGATGCACGAGACCAACAACACGCATGACAAATCCTACCGCAAGTCGGCCCGTCCCGTGGGCGATACGATGGGCAAATACCACCCGCATGGCGACAGCGCGATCTATGACGCGCTGGTCAGGATGGCGCAGCCGTTCTCGATGTCGCTGCCCTTGCTGGACGGCCAGGGCAATTTCGGCTCGATGGATGGCGATAACCCGGCGGCGATGCGCTATACCGAAGTGCGGATGGACAGGCCGGCGGCCTATCTTCTGGCCGATATCGACAAGGACACCGTCGATTTCCAGGACAATTACGACGGCAAGGACAAGGAACCGAGCGTTCTGCCGGCGCGGTTCCCCAACATGCTGGTCAATGGCGCGGGCGGCATCGCGGTCGGCATGGCCACAAATATCCCGCCGCACAATCTGGGCGAGGTGATCGACGCCACGCTGGCGCTGATCGCAAGCCCCGATCTCGATTCCATCCAGTTGATGGAGTATATCCCGGCCCCCGATTTTCCCACCGGCGGCCTGATCCTGGGGCGCACCGGCGCGCGCAAGGCCTATACCGAGGGGCGCGGCAGCGTCATCATCCGCTCGCGCACCCGGATCGAGGAAATCCGCAAGGACCGCTTTGCCATCGTCGTCGATGAAATCCCCTATCAGGTCAACAAGGCGACGATGATCGAAAAGATCGCCGAGGTCGCGCGTGAAAAGCGCATCGAAGGCATCGCTCATGTGCAGGACGAAAGCGACCGGATCGGCGTGCGCGTGGTGATCGAACTGAAACGCGACGCAACGCCCGAAGTGGTGCTGAACCAGTTGTTCCGCTTCACGCCGATGCAGACATCCTTTGGCTGCAACATGCTGGCGCTGAATGGCGGGCGGCCCGAGCAGCTTGATCTGCGGAAATTCCTGACCTCCTTCATCACCTTCCGCGAGGAAGTGGTGGCGCGGCGCACCGCGTATGAGCTTAGAAAAGCCCGCGAGCGCAGCCATATCCTGTGCGGCCTGGCGGTGGCGGTGTCCAATGTCGACGAGGTGGTGGCGACCATCCGCGGCTCTGCCGACCCCGCCGAGGCACGCGAAAAGCTGATGACGCGGCGCTGGCCGGCGGCCGATATCGCCGATTACATCCGCCTGATCGACGATCCCAGCCACCGCATGAACGACGACGGCACCTATAACCTGTCGGAAACCCAGGCCCGCGCCATCCTCGAATTGCGCTTGCAACGGCTGACGGCGATGGGTGTGAAGGAAGTGACGGACGAATTGTCCGAACTTGCCGGCAAGATCAAGGATTACCTGGCGATCCTCAGGTCACGCGAACGGATCATGGCGATCATCGCCGCCGAACTGACCGAGGTGAAGGATTTGTTCGCCGTGCCGCGGCGTTCGGAAATCGTCGAACATGACGGCGACATGGAAGACGAAGACCTGATCGAACGCGAAGACATGGTCGTGACGGTCACCAATTCCGGCTATATCAAGCGCACCTCGCTGGCCGAATACCGCGCCCAGAAACGCGGCGGCAAGGGTCTGGCCGGCATGTCGACCAAGGACGAGGATTTCGTCACCCGCCTGTTCGTCGCCAATACCCATACGCCGTTGTTGTTCTTCACCACCGACGGGCTGGTCTACAAGCTGAAGACCTGGCGGCTGCCGCCGGGCGGGCGCAATGCGCGGGGCAAGGCGATCGTCAACATCCTGCCGATCCCGCAGGGCGTCAGCATCGCCGCGATCATGCCGGTCGATGTGCCCGAGGATGAGTGGGACGATCTGCAGATCGTATTCGCCACCTCCACCGGCGATGTGCGGCGCAACGCGCTTTCGGATTTCACCAATGTGATGCGCAACGGCAAGATCGCCATGAAGCTGCCGGACGGCGTCAGCCTGGTCAATGCCGGTATCTGCAACGAGATGGACGATTTCCTGCTGACCACGGCACTTGGCAAGGTGATCCGCTTCCCGGTCACCGATGTCAGGGTGTTCAAGGGCCGCGATTCCACCGGCGTGCGCGGCATCAGGCTGGCCGATGGCGATCACGTCGTCTCGATGGCGGTGATCCGCCATGTCGAGGCGACACCGGACGAACGCGCCGCCTATTTCAGGATGCGCCGGGCCATCACCGGCGACGAGGCCGGCGAGACCGAAGAGGCCGGCGGCGATATCGCCCTCAGCCCCGAGCGTTACGCCGAATTGTCGGCACTGGAGCAATGGATCCTGACCATCACCTCGGGCGGTTTCGGCAAGCGATCCTCGGCGCATGAATACCGCGTCGCCGGCCGGGGCGGCCAGGGCATCGCGGCGGCCAATCTGGGGCGGCGCGGCGATACCATCATCGCCTCCTTCACCGTCGAGGACGAAGACCAGATCATGCTGGCCACCTCAACCGGGCAATCCATCCGCTGCCCGGTCGATGGCATATCGCGGCAGGGCCGGTCGTCTTCCGGGGTGCGGGTGTTCCACACCGCCAAGGGCGAACAGGTCGTCTCGGTCGCGCTGATCGCCGAGCAGGGCGACGAAGACGTTGCCGAAGACGACGGCGGCGCGGGCTGATACGGCCCCGCCCAACGATTGTGGTGTGTGTTCCGGTGCAGGAGGCCTGTTCAGGGCGCACTGACCGCGATCATTTCGCGCAAAAATTGAAATTGCGTTACTATTACTGATATTTTTCCCTTTTTTCGCCCCAATTCACTGGGATTGTTGCCGAAGGACAGCGCCTTGAAGCTTTGGTGGACGGGCAGCCTTGGGAATAATCGGAAGGACTTCTCGGGATGATCGGTATCTCACTTCAACAGCGGCGGATCAATGCGATTGCCCATGCGATCGCGCGCGTGCTGATTGCATCCTATTTCATGTCACGCGCGGCCGGGTTGATCATCGACCCTGCCAGCATGAACCAGTTTCTCGCGGTCAGCGACGTACCGGATTACCTGCGCTGGCCGAATGCCGGGTTTGAATTCCTGGCGGCATTCGCGATCATGATCGGTTTTCAGACCCGCACCGCGGCGGCGCTGCTGGCGCTCTATGTGTTCTGGTCCAGCTTCATCTTGAACTATGCTCCGGGCGATGCCTATGCCATCGGCGCGTTCTGGCGTGACCTGGCGATGATCGGCGGATTGCTGTTGCTGTTCTCGCATGGACGCGGCTGCCTGGCGGTGGACAACCTGTTCCTTGGCGATGAGGCCGAGGCGGACACCACCCCCCCGGACGCGGCCCCGGCCAAGGCCTGAGGCCACCCGATACCCCAAACATGGGCCTCCGCGATGCGGAGGCCCTTTTCATTTGCCTGCCAACCCCCTACATCGCGGCGGATGAGCAATCCCATACATATCATCGGCGGCGGCATGGCCGGCTCCGAAGCCGCCTGGCAGGTGGTCAATGCCGGCCTGCCCGTCATCCTGCATGAAATGCGCCCCAGGGTCGAAACCTTCGCGCACAAGACCGGCGGGCTGGCGGAAATGGTCTGCTCCAATTCCTTCCGCTCGGACGATCATACCGCCAACGCGGTCGGCCTGTTGCATTGGGAAATGCGTGCGGCCAATTCGCTGATCATGGAAATGGCCGATGCCAATGCCCTGCCCGCCGGTGGTGCGCTGGCGGTGGACCGCGATGCGTTTTCCGAAGGTGTCAGCGCGCGGCTCAGGGCGCATCCGCTGGTAACGATTGCCGAGGGCGAGATCACCGCGCTGCCATCTGCCGATCAGGGCCGATGCATCATCGCCACCGGCCCGCTGACCTCACCGGCGCTGGCCCAGGCCATCCGCGCCGCCACCGGGGAAACCGCACTGGCGTTCTTCGATGCCATCGCGCCGATCGTCTACGCCGAAAGCATCGACATGACCCGCGCCTGGGCGCAATCGCGCTACGACAAGGGCGTGACCGAGGCCGAGCAGAAGGCCTATCTGAACTGCCCGATGACCCGCGACGATTACGAGGCGTTCATCGACGCGCTGCTGGCCGCCGACAAGACCGAGTTTCGCGACGGCGAGACCGACACCCCCTATTTCGACGGCTGCCTGCCGATCGAGGTGATGGCCGAACGCGGGCGCGAAACCCTGCGCTTCGGGCCGATGAAGCCGGTCGGCCTGACCAACGCCCATTGCCCCGCACAAAAGCCCTATGCCGTGGTGCAACTGCGCCGCGACAATGCGCTGGGCACGCTCTACAATATCGTCGGCTTTCAAACCAAGATGAAGTACGGCGCGCAAGTTGATGTTTTCCGGCGCATTCCCGGCCTGGAAAACGCCGAGTTCGCCCGCCTGGGCGGCATCCACCGCAATACCTTCATCAATTCACCGCGCCTGCTGGATGGCGGATTGCGCCTGAAATCCGCGCCGCATCTGCGCTTTGCCGGGCAGATCACCGGCGTTGAAGGCTATGTCGAAAGCGCCGCGATGGGCCTGTTGGCCGGGCGCATGGCAGCGGCCGAGGCCCTGGGGCAGGACCTGCCGCCACCGCCGCAGGAAACCGCGATGGGCGCACTGGTGCACCACATCACCGGCGGGGCCGAGGCGAAGTCTTTCCAGCCGATGAATGTCAATTTCGGCCTGTTCCCGCCGGTGACCGATACCAAGGGCGGGCGCAAGAACCGAAAGACCCGCTACGCCGCCTATACCGACCGCGCCAAGGCGGCCTGGCGCGGCTGGCTGGACGGCTCCGGGTTATCCACATGAAATCCGGCGCTCAACCACCTGATTTGCCCTGATGTTTCGCACCCGCTTCGCCCCATCCCCAACCGGCCCGTTGCATCTGGGCCACGCCTATTCGGCCATTCTGGCACATGACATGGCAAAGGCGGCGGGCGGGGCATTCCTGCTCAGGATCGAGGATATCGACCGCGCCCGCAGCCGCCCGGGCTGGGAGGCACAGATTTACGACGATCTGCGATGGCTGGGGTTGGACTGGCCGGAACCGGTTCGCCGCCAGTCCGATCATCTGCCCGATTACCGCGCTGTCCTGGCCCGCTTGTGGCATCAGGGCCTGATCTATCCCTGCACCTGTAACCGGCGCGACATCGAAGCCGCCATCGCCGCGCCGCAGGAAGGTGCCACCCTGCCCGCAGGCCCGGATGGCCTGATCTATCCCGGCACATGCCGAGGAAAACCGCGCGATCCTTCGCAGCCCCTGCCCGAAGGTGCTGCGCTGAGGCTGGACATGGCGCGGGCGCTGGCGGGGTCCGGCCCGGCGCTTGGCTTCACCGAAACTGGCCAAGGCGCGACGGGCGAAACCGGCTGGCAAGCCTTCACCTCAACCGATGTGATCACGACAATCGGTGACGTGGTGCTGGCGCGGCGCGACATGGGCACGTCCTATCACCTGTCAGTGGTGCTGGACGACGCCGCGCAAGGCATCAGCCATGTGGTGCGCGGCGCGGATCTGTTCGAGGCCACGCGCATCCATGTCGTGCTGCAAGGATTGCTGGGCCTGCCGACGCCGGTCTACCACCACCACCGGCTGATCCGAGATGAGGCCGGCAAGCGGCTGGCCAAGCGCGACGATGCCCGCGCGATTGCCACCTATCGCGAACAGGGGGCCACGCCCGGCGATATCCGCGCGATGGTCGGCCTATGAGATCGGCTGGCTGATTTCCACTGTAACACCATCCCGCACCGCGTTGTAAAAACACGATTTCCGGTTTGTATGGCAGGCCGGGCCAAGCTGTTCCACCAGCAGCAACAGGCAATCCCGGTCACAATCGAATCTGATCTCGACCAGTTTCTGGCGATGCCCGCTGGTCAGCCCCTTTTCCCAGAACTCGGCCCGCGAACGTGACCAGTAAGTCACCCGTCCGGTCGCCAGGCTCCGCGCCACCGCCTCGGCATTCATCCAGGCCAGCATCAGCACCTCGCCGGTCGACGCCTCCTGCGCGATGGCCGGGATCAGGCCGTTTGCATCGAATTTCAGGCTGGCAGGATCAAATTCCGGTGTCATGGCCCGATTTCCTTTGCTAAACCGCGATCACGCCCTATTTAGACCGGGGCAACCGCCAGGGGAAGACGCGATGAGTGGCGAACAGGATCTGATCAACCTTTATTCCGGGCGCATTCTGGCGCTGGCCGCCTCGATTCCGCTGATCGGGCGGCTGGACTCCCCCGATGGCAGCAGTCGGCGGCGCTCGCCGCTCTGCGGCTCGACCGTCACGGTGGACGTGGCGATTGCGGATGACCGGATCACCGATTTTCGCCAGGACGTGAAGGCGTGCGCGCTGGGTCAGGCGGCGGCGGCGATTGTCGCGCGGAACGTGATCGGGCGCACCCTGCCCGAGATCGTGACCGCCCGCGACCAGCTTGCCGCCATGCTGAAACATGCAGGCCCGGTGCCCGATGCGCCGTTCGACGGGCTGGAAGTGCTGTTGCCGGCGCGCGACTACAAGAACCGCCACGCCTCGATCATGCTGGCGCTGGAAGCCACCGCCGAAGCCTTCGAGCAGGCCCGCAACGCCGATTGCGCCTGAAAAAAACGCCGCAACTTCCGGTCTGGAAGTGCGGCGCTGAAGGTGGCGTGTCCGTTATCCGGCCCTGTGATCACAAATCGTGACCGATGTTTCCAGGGAAGGCAAACCCCGGAAACGCGCGCTGTTCAAAGGGGGACAGAGAGGCGCGCAGGGGCAAGGTCGGGCGGACCGCAGGCGAAAACGAAGATCAGGCAAGGCCGGGCAGGCTCAATCCGACAAGGATGATGACGAAAATGGCGACAACGCCGATTGCGTCTTCCAGGATCGCCGCCGGGTCGGTGGTCAGAATGCGGGCAATTTGCGTCATCATGGTATGTTGTCCTGCCGAGCTGTGTTTTTGTTGCTCATTTGTTCTCATTTTCTTAAGAACAAGTAAAGAACTTTATACGAACAAAGCCGAACTTTTTGTGGCGAGAAGATGAAGACTGGCCGCTATCCGACTGAAATCATGCGGATTGCCTTGTCCTGCTCCATCAACCAGAGCAGTACCCGCGCCGCTTTCCCGCGCGGCCCGGCAAGTTCCGGGTCTGTTCCCAGCAGCATCCGCGCATCATCCTGTGCCATTTTCATCAGATCGGATTGGGTTTCCAGATCGGCAATGCGGAACCTCGGCAGGCCCGATTGCGCCACGCCGATGATGTCACCCGCCCCGCGCAGCCGCAGATCCTCTTCCGCCAGCACGAACCCGTCCTCGGTCTCGCGCAGGATCGCCAGACGGCGCTCGGCGGCATCGCCCAGGGGCGGCGTGTAGATCAGCAGACAGGATGATTGCGCATCCCCCCGCCCGACCCGGCCCCGCAACTGGTGCAATTGCGCAAGGCCGAAATTTTCCGCCCGCTCGATCACCATGATGGTGGCGTTGGGCACATCCACGCCCACCTCGATCACCGTCGTGGCCACCAGCACCCTTGTCTCGCCAGCCTGGAACCGGGCCATCGCGGCATCCTTTTCGGCGGGCGGCATCTGGCCATGCACCAGTCCCACCGCATCCTCGCCAAGGGCCAGGCGCAGGGCGCGGTAGCGGTCCTCGGCGGCGGTCCAGTCCACTGTTTCGCTTTCCTCGACCAGCGGGCAGACCCAATAGGCCTGCCGCCCCCCGGCAATCGCGGCATCCAGATGATCGACCACCTCGGATATCCGCCCCGACGGGATCACCACAGTGCGGATCGGCTTTCGCCCGGGCGGCTTTTCGTCCAGCACCGAGACATCCATATCGCCATATTGCGCCAGCGCCAGCGAGCGCGGGATCGGCGTGGCGGTCATCACCAGCACATCCGCCGCCCGCCCCTTGGCCCCCAGATCCATCCGCTGTCGCACGCCGAAACGGTGCTGTTCGTCGATCACCGCCAGCCGCAAATCGTGAAATTCCACGCCCTTCTGGAACACCGCATGGGTGCCCAGCAGAATGTCGATATCGCCATTGGCAAGGGCGGCCAGCTTGGCCTCGCGGTCGGCTCCCTTGTCGCGCCCGGTCAGGATTTCGATGCGGATACCGGCGATTTCAGCCATCGGTGCCAGCGTGGCGAGATGCTGCCGGCTCAGGATTTCGGTTGGCGCCATCATCACCGCCTGCCCGCCGGATTCCACCGTCACCAGCATCGCCAGCATCGCCACCAGCGTCTTGCCCGCGCCGACATCGCCCTGCAAAAGGCGGTTCATCCGCAGGTCAGACCCCATGTCGGCGGTGATCTGGGCCACTGCGCGTTCCTGTGCGCCGGTTTGGGAAAACGGAAGCGATTTCAGTACCTTTTGCTGCAAAGCTCCGGTGGCGACACTGGCCCGCCCCTTGCCGCGCTTCAGGTGAGACCGGGCCATCGCCAGCGTCAGTTGATGCGCCAGCAATTCGTCATAGGCCAGGCGTTCGCGGGCCTTGGCGCGGGGGGAAATGTCCAAAGGCGAGGCCGGGCGATGCGCCGCCTCCAGGGCCGCTTCCCAGCTTGGCCAGGATTGCGCCGCCAGCAAGGTCGGCTCGATCCATTCCGCCAGTTTCGGGGTGCGTTCCAGCGCGGCATCTGCGGCGCGGTACATCACCTTTTGCGTCAGACCGGCGGTCAGGGGATAGACCGGCTCGAAGGCCGGGATATCGGCGGCCTCGGCGGTGGGCAGGACGTGATCGGGATGCACCATCTGCGCGACGCCATCGAAAATCTCGACCTTGCCCGAGACCACACGGCGCTGGCCGGTGGGCAGAAGCCGGCGCAGGTAATCGGCGCGGGCATGGAAGAACACAAGCTGAAAGGTGGTTTTCGCATCCTGCACGTTCACCCGGTAGGGCCGGCCCTTGACGGCGTTCGGATGGTGCAGCCCGACCTCGACCTCGACCGTCACCACCGCCGGCGGGGTTATGTCGCGAATCGAGTGGCGCAGGTTCCGGTCGATGCCGGAATGCGGCAGCGTGAACAGCAGATCGCGCGGGCGGCTGATCCCCATCTGGGCGAAACGGCCGGCAATGCGCGGCCCCACCCCGGCCAGGCCGGTCAGCTCGGCGAATAGCGGGAACAGGATTTCCGGGCGCGTGCTCATGGCGGCATTGTCAGGGGTTTTGCGCGATCAGCGCAAGCCATTCGTCCTCGTCCAGAATCCGCAGGCCCAGTTCCGCCGCCTTTTTCGCCTTGGACCCGGCCCCCGGCCCGGCAACCACGATGTCGGTTTTCGCCGAAACGCTGCCCGAAACCCGCGCGCCCAGCTTTTCGGCGGTGGCCTTTGCTTCGGCGCGGGTCATCTTTTCCAGGCTGCCGGTGAACACCACGATCAATCCGGCAACCGGGCTGTCGCTGGCGCGTGCCTCCGCCGGGATCACCTGCAAATGGCACACCAGCCGGTCAATTGCGGCGCGCGAATCGGGTTGGCGGAACGCGTTGACAATGGCCGCGGCCATCACCGCCCCCACACCATCGATCGACAACAGATCATCCCAGGCCGCGCCTTCGCCGATACGCGCCTCGCCAAGGGCGGCTTCAAGCGCCGGCCATGTGCGGAAATGCTGCGCCAGCAATGCGGCGGAACTTTCGCCGACATGACGGATGCCAAGCGCGAAGATCAGGCGGGCCAGCGGGATGCGGCGTTTTTCCTCGATGGCTGCAAAGAGATTCGCTACCGATTTCTCGCCCCAGCCGTCGCGGTTCTTCAGTTTGGCCAGATTGGCGGCGTCGCGGGCCGCCAAGGTGAAGATATCCGCAGGTTCGCGGATCGGCAAAACATCGTCGGCAAAAAACACCTCGATCTGTTTTGCGCCGAGGCCCTCGATATCGAAGGCACCGCGCGAGACGAAATGCTTCAGCTTTTCCACCGCCTGCGCCGGGCAGATCAGCCCGCCGGTGCAGCGGCGCACGCTGTCGCCTTCCTCGCGCAGCGCGGGCGAGCCGCATTCCGGGCAGGTTTCGGGAAAAACGTAAGGTGCGCTGTCGGAACTGCGCCGGCTTGGATCGACATCGCGGATTTTCGGGATCACGTCGCCGGCACGATAGACCTCCACCCAGTCGCCGATGCGGATATCGCGGCCATCGCGGATCGGATTGCCCCTGGAATCGCGCCCGGCGATGTAGTCCTCGTTGTGGAGCGTGGCGTTCGACACCACCACCCCGCCGACCGTGACCGGCCGCAGCCGCGCCACCGGCGACAAAGCACCGGTGCGGCCAACCTGGATTTCGATGCCCTCCAGCATTGTATGGGCGATTTCCGCCGGGAATTTATGGGCGATGGCCCAGCGCGGCGTGGTCGAGCGATAGCCGAGCCGCGCCTGAAGCCCAAGATCGTTGACCTTGTAGACCACACCGTCGATATCATAGCCGAGCATGGCGCGGCGATCCTCGATCCGCCGGTAATGGCCCAACAGCCCTTCCAGCCTGTCAAAGACCTGCAGTTCGGGATTGGTGGCAAAGCCCAGGGCCGCCAGTTTTGTGATCACATCTTGCTGCGTCGCCCCCAGCGGGGCCGAGATTTCACCGGTGGCATAGGCAAAGAACCTGAGCGGGCGCGCACGGGTGATCGCGGCATCAAGCTGGCGCAGCGATCCGGCGGCGGCATTGCGTGGATTGGCGAAAGTCTTTTCGCCGCGTTCGCTTTGGCGGGCGTTCAGGGCGGCGAAATCGGCATGGCTCATGTAGACTTCGCCGCGCACTTCAAGAACACCATCCATACCACTGATATATTTTGGAATATCCGCAACGGTCATCGCGTTCGCGGTGACGTTTTCGCCGGTCTCACCATCGCCGCGGGTGGCGGCCTGCACCAGTTTTCCGGCCTCGTAACGCAACGACAGTGACAGGCCGTCGATCTTCGGCTCAGCCGTCAACTCCAGCCTTGCATCGCTTGCCAGCCCGAGGAATTTGCGCACCTGATCGACGAAATCGGCCACGTCGTCATCGCTGAACGCATTGCCCAGCGACATCATGCGTTGCGCGTGGCGGATTTTCGCGAAGGCCCCGGATACCGGCGCACCGATCTGGTCGGTGGGTGAATCGCCGCGTTTGAGGTCCGGGAACCGGGCTTCGATATCGCTATTGCGCCGCTTCAGCGCGTCATAATCCGCATCGCTGATGGTGGGGGCATCATCATTGTGATAGGCGCGGTTTGCCGTATCCAGCACGTCCGCCAGCCGCGCCAGTTCCGCCGCCGCTTCGGCTGCGGTCAGTTCGGCCACATCTTTTGCGTCTGCTGGCATCCTTCCCCCCGGGACCGTTCCGGGGCCAAGGATTACGTGGCCGCTGCCATCAGGTCCAGATGAAATCCCTAGCCGTTGACGGCAATCGGGCGTTCCAGAGCCGTGCGTTCAGGATCGCGCAGCACATAGCCCCGCCCCCAGACGGTTTCGATATGGTTTTCGCCACCGGTCGCCTGCGACAGCTTCTTGCGCAGCTTGCAGATGAACACGTCGATGATCTTCAACTCAGGCTCATCCATGCCGCCATAGAGGTGGTTGAGGAACATTTCCTTGGTCAGCGTCGTACCTTTCCTGAGGCTGAGCAGTTCCAGCATCTGATATTCCTTGCCGGTCAGATGCACCGGTGTGCCGTCAACCTCGACCGTCTTGGCATCCAGGTTGACCCTGATATCGCCGGTCTGGATCACCGATTGGGCATGGCCCTTGGAGCGGCGGATGATGGCGTGGATGCGCGCGATCAGTTCTTCGCGGTGAAACGGCTTGGTCAGGTAATCATCGGCGCCAAAACCGAAGCCGCGGATCTTGTTATCGGCATCGTCATTGCCCGACAGGATCAGGATCGGCGTGTCCACCCGCGCCCGGCGCAGGGTTTTCAGCACGTCATGGCCGTTCATATCCGGCAGGTTCAGATCCAGCAGGATCAGATCGTAATCATAAAGCTTCGCCAGATCGATGCCTTCTTCGCCGAGATCGGTGGCATAGACATTCAGATTGGCGTTTGCCAGCATCATTTCGATGCTCTTGGAGGTGGTCGGGTCGTCTTCGACCAGAAGGATGCGCATGACGTGTCTCCATTCAATACGGGTCGCGGCGGGTTTGGTTTTTTACAAACTGGCGTAGAATGGTTAATCACTGGTTACCCGTATCACGGTATATTCATTCGCCTTTAGGTTGTCTATACCTTTGTACATTCGTCGCTTTCAACGCATCCGCCCCGTGCGCCCGCGCCGCCGCCAGCCAGGATTGCAGTTCTTCCCCGCTCAGCCCGTAGATTTCGCAGGCGGTTTCCACCGTGATCAGCCCGGCCTCGACCGCCTGCACCACCCGCGCCTTGCGGCTGGCCACCCAGCGGCTGGTATCGGCAGGCGGCAGGTCAGACCTGCTCATCCTTGTGCCATCCTTCAGGGTCACGAATTTCGGCCCGGCTTCCTTCTTGATGAACATCGCAATCCCCATGATCCGCCTGTCGCTTACAATCGCGGGGCAAGTTGGGCCGGTTTCCTTAAGTTTCCCATAAGTGCAGGGGTTGAGAACGTGTCGGATTTTCCTATATTGCGCGCTAACCCCGAAAGGAGGCCACAGCTTGGCCGTTGCCGCCGAAATTCCCCTGAACTCGCTTGGTTTCGCCAAATCACCGGCCGAGACCCGTGTCGTCGTGGCGATGTCGGGCGGTGTCGATTCCTCGGTCGTGGCGGCGGAACTGGCCGAGGAAGGTTATGACGTGGTCGGCGTCACGCTCCAGCTATACGATCACGGTGCGGCGCTGGCCAAAAAAGGCGCCTGCTGCGCCGGGCAGGATATCCACGATGCCCGCCGGGTGGCAGAAACGATGGGCTTTCCCCACTACGTGCTGGATTACGAGAACCGCTTCCGCGAAGAGGTGATCGACGAATTTGCCGATGCCTATCTGGCCGGCGCAACCCCGGTGCCCTGTATCCGCTGCAACGAACGGGTGAAATTCCGCGACCTGCTGGAGACCGCGCGCGATCTCGATGCCGATTGCATGGCGACCGGGCATTATATCCAGCGCTTCGCCGGTACGCGCGGGGCCGAGTTGCACCGCGCCGCCGACGCTGCCCGCGACCAATCCTATTTCCTGTTCTCGACCACGCGCGAACAACTGGAATTCCTGCGCTTTCCGCTGGGCCATCTGGCCAGCAAGGCGGATACCCGCGCGCTGGCGCACAAGCACGGCCTGCCGGTGGCCGACAAACCCGACAGCCAGGATATCTGCTTCGTGCCCAACGGCTCGTATGCCGAGGTGATCAAGAAACTGCGCCCCGGCGCGGCGGAGCCAGGCGAGATCGTGGATATGGACGGGCGGGTGCTGGGCCGGCATCCCGGTGTCATCCACTACACGATCGGCCAGCGCCGCGGCCTTGGCATCGGCGGCGGCGAGCCTTTGTTCGTGGTGCGGCTGGACCCTGAAAGCCGCCGGGTGATTGTCGGGCCGAAATCGGCACTTGGCGCGCGCTATGTGCGGCTGGCCGAGGTGAACTGGCTGGGCGATGGCGCTCTGGATGGGGCGCAACAGGTGCTGGTCAAGCTGCGCTCGACCAAAGCCCCTGCCCCGGCGATCCTGCACCCCGAGCCGGGCGGACGCGCGATGGTGGAATTGCTGGTGCCCGAGGAAGGCGTGGCCCCCGGCCAGGCCTGCGTGTTCTATGAACGCGACGGCACACGCGTTTTGGGCGGCGGCTGGATCACCGGCGCGGCGGGCTGAGTGTCAACCTAATCCGCTGTAACCACCTGGCAATCCCTGGCACCGTGTTTCGCCGCCCTCGCCGCACATTCGGCGATCGCTGCCGCTGCTGCGGCCTCGGGCGATGCGGCTTTCACCGCTTCACCCCAATTGCCGGTGCTGGCGGAAATGGCGAAGGCTTTCGGGGCCTTGGCGCGCTTGTATTTGCCGAATGCCTCGGTCGCCTGGAAACTCAGGCTGAAACCGCCCGGGCCGCGATAGCCCTTCGGCAGGAATTCGGCGATCACCACGCAGGGCTTGGAACCTGCCGCCTTCTTGGCGTTGCAGCCGGCGATGGCGGCAGCATGGGCGGCCTCGGCGGTATGGAAATTCGCCGCCAGCGTGGCCGAACCGGCCAGCATCCCTTCGCTGGGCGAGGCCGCCATCGCCTCGAAGAATTTCTGCACCTTGGCGGCGGATTGCAACGCGGCGGCGTAATTGGCAGGCACCATGTCCGGCACCAAAACCCGCACGATGGTCGGGTTGCGCCCGGTCTTGTAGAGGCTCTTCGCGGCCTCTTTCGCGTTCGGCAGATCGCCCGCCATCGCCGTACCTGCGGCCAGAACCGCCAGAACGGTCAGGGTTGAGCGCATGTTGAAAGCCGTCATTGCAGGTGACCCCTTGCTGATTTCGTTGTCTGGCGGGCAGACTAGCGGCAAGTTTCGCCGCCGGGAAGGGATTTGCAGCGATATCGGGGGATTGTCCGCAACTTCAACCGAAGCCCGTTGTTGCATCCGGGATTGATTTCAAACAGGAAACAATGCGTCCCGGCGCGCCGAAACAAGATTTTGCTTGCATTTTCCCCGATTCTCGGCCATACGGCGCGCGTGAAGTACGTCTTTCACCCAGACTCTCCTGACGCGCTACGCAGCTTGACGGTTTGATATTGAGACCCCGCTGCACCAAGCCGCCGCATGTCGCGGGCGGTCACTACCAGGAGAAGATCACATGGCCAACGGCACCGTGAAATGGTTCAACGCAACCAAGGGTTATGGTTTCATCCAGCCCGACAATGGCGGCTCGGACGTGTTCGTCCATATTTCGGCGGTTGAGCGCGCCGGTCTGACCGGCCTGAACGACAACCAGAAAGTGTCGTACGAGCTGGAAACCGGCCGCAACGGCAAGGAATCGGCAACGGACCTGAAAGCGCTCTGAGGGCGCTTGCCGGGGTCAGCCCCGGTGATTTGAATTTGAAAGCGGCGGCTCGCAATGTGGGCCGCCGTTTTTCGTACCCAAGCCTGTCATCCCCGCACAAGCGGGGTCCAGCGGCAAATGGCTCCCCGCTTGCGAGGGGATGACAGGTCCGAGGGGATGATATGCCGGAGGTAGGGTGCGCATTCATGGCGCACCACGAGCGTTGATCAGGGATTGGGGCGTTGGGAAGGGAAGCCCGCGATAGTCGCTACTGGTAGGCCCTAGAAAAACCCTGCTCATAGAATCTATCGTATGCTGCTTGGGCATTCACCATCTGAGAGTACAAGAACTCTAACGGCTGTCGAAGGAATATTTGGAATCCATCTTCAACAATTCCAAATATCCAATTATCCAGAATGTTCATTTCAAACCCAAATTCAACACGGAAGGAAAACACCAATCCAATCCCTAACGCAACAACTCTAATGAGATACCCAAGCAATCTATTCCTCTTTATATTTCCTTGCAAAATATCTCTAATGAGCCCACTAATTCTTCCCAGCGATTCCCACAACCCGATTATAATCTTGATTGCGCCCCTCCTTCTAAACAGGGAGTCCACTGAAACATCAGCCAATTTTGAATCTTTTACAACAGCTTTCTCTGAAGCATCTATTTCCAGGTCATTGTCCTTAGCATTCAACGTATTGGCGGTATCATGCTTGCCCTGCCCATTTGGAAGTAAAGAAAAAAGAAAAACTATGGTTTGCCAAAAAACTATCAGCCCTATGAACACCGATAATCCCATCGCGCCGGGTCCAAACTCAGAAAGAGTTAACAGTAGTCCAAATAGTACCAAGAGTGGCACAATCGACCAAATTGTAAGGCGGATTGCTATTAGAATATACAAGTTGATGGCTTCTTTTACCCCGACAAAGAAAAATTGCCAAAGCGCACCAGCAATTCTTGAGAAAAGATCATCGCCATATTCGGAGACAGCCTTGCTCGTGCGACGTCTAATAGCTTCAAACCCATTCACGAAGCCCCGACTCTCTGGGTCATCCATCCTCCAAAACCCCTTCAAACTCCCATCATTCCCCTGCCGACATGCCCGAGGAATCTTGCATCACCACTTCACCCTTAAGCATCCGCCTCACGCAGTCAATCACCCTCCGCGCGCGCCGCTGCCATTCACTCCGCCGCCACACCAGTCTTCACCGGCGTCACCCCACTTAGCCGCGCCTGCATCCCAACGTCCCGCCGCGCCGTTTCCAGATCAAACTCTGCCTGCAAATTCATCCAGAACTCCGGTGTCGTCCCAAGGGCCGCCGCCAGCATCAGCGCCGTTTCGGCGGTGATCCGGGACGCGCCAGAAATCACCCGTGTGATGCGGTTCGCGGGCACCCCCAACCGGGCGGCGAAGGCGGTAGCGCTAAGGCCGAGTGGCTCCAGAAACTCAACCTTCAGGATTTCGCCTGGTGTGATCGGCTCAATGGTAATCGCAGATTTCGACATCATAGGCATCTCCGTCCTGCCAGCGGAAACAGATGCGCCACTGGTTGTTGATGCGGATCGAGGATTGGCCAACCCTGTCACCGCCAAGTTTCTCCAGCCGGTTGCCGGGCGGGGCCGTCAAGTCCCGGTAGGCAGCGGCGGCGTGCAGCATTGCCAGTTTGCGCTTTGCCTGCCGTGCAAAACTGCGGAAGCGGCTATGTGCTTGGCCGGTTTCATGCAGTCGCTCAGTCTTCTTGCAGGCGAATCCCTTGATCATTGCAATACACGGTACGTATCATGTACCACTCCCCTGAGTATGTCAAGGACATGGATGCACCCCAATAGGTTATCCGTTGGTTAATCCTTGAGGGTCGCCTCAAACTCCCGCCATTCCCCCGCAGACATCCCTGATGAGGCTTGCGTCACCTCCTCACCCTTAAGCATACGCCGCACGCAGTCAATCGCCTTGCCCGATAGCTGCACCCCCCCCATCCGGTAATCCGCGAACGCCCCGTAAGCCAGTGGCACCCAGTCGGCGACGATGGCGCACATGGCTTCGGCGTAGACGCGGATTTCGTATTGCGCGTGCACATCCGCCCGCAGGCGCAGGAAATGGAACAGGTTGTGCAGATCGGTCTTCCAGTACCATTGCGTATAGATATTGGCTGGCAGGTTCATCCGCGCCAATTCCCGCGCCAGCCCCTTCTGGCCGTCCTGGCTGAGCATATCCTCGTAATGGTCATAGGCCCGCATCGCGTCGGCTTTCAGGATGGACAGCACGCGCTCGGCCTCGTCGCCCTCCAGCAATTCGCCGCGGCCCTGGTTGTTCACCACCGATTGCGCCGCCAGCGCGTCCGGGGCGGGGATGTAGAATTCGCGGTTCAGAATGGAATAGCGCGCCGAATATTCGTTCACATTGGCGGTGCGGTGGCGGATCCATTGCCGCGCCACGAAGACCGGCAGTTTGACGTGAAACTTCACCTCGCACATCTCGAACGGGGTCGAGTGCCAGTGCCGCATCAGGTAGCGGATCAGGCCTTCGTCATTGGTCACCTTTTTGGTGCCCTTGCCATAGCTGACCCGTGCCGCCTGGGTGATCGCGGCATCGTCGCCCATATAGTCGATCACCCGCACGAAGCCGTGGTCCAGAACCTCGTGCGCCTTGTAAAGATGCGCTTCCATGCCGGGCGCGGTGGCGCGGATGGTCTGGTGGCGCTGGGCGCGGGCATCTTCGATCTCGGCGATCTGGTCCGGGGTCAGGGGCATTGTCGGCATCCTTGTTCGTGGCGGTTCTTGCGACTCGGGGTATTCAAGATATAGCATTGACCGGGATAGTCTTACACTAGATCGAGTGGAAGAAAAGATGGAGGCCAGCTGACAGATGCTGCAATCGCTGCGTGCCGGGGCCGGGTTGCTGGGCGGAACCGCCCGTGATCTGATGCCAATCCTGCTGATCGTGGCGTTTTTCCAGATCATCGTGCTGCGCCAGCCGGTCGACAACCTGGCCGATCTGGCAATCGGCTTCCTGTTCGTGCTGCTGGGGCTGGCGGTGTTCATCCGCGGCCTTGAAATGGCATTGTTTCCCATAGGCGAGGCCATGGCACAGGCCCTGGCGCAGCGCGGCTCGCTCAGCCTGCTGATGATCTTCGCCTTCAGCCTCGGCTTCGGCACCACGATTGCCGAACCCGCCCTGATCGCCGTCAGCACCGAGGCGATGCGGGTAATGGCCGCAGCCGGGGTGATCCCGGCCGATGCCGTCAGCCAGACCTCGCATGCCGACGCCCTGCGCTATACCGTCGCAATCTCGGTCGGCGCGTCGCTGATGCTGGGGGTGTTACGCATCCTGAAGGGCTGGCCGATCCACTGGCTGATCATGGCAGGCTACGTGATCGTGGTGGCGCTGACGATGGTGGCCCCGTCCGAAATCATCGGCATCGCCTATGACAGCGGCGGCGTCACCACCTCGACCATCACGGTGCCGCTGGTCACGGCACTTGGCGTCGGGCTGGCCAGTTCGATCCGGGGCCGCAACCCGATGGTCGATGGCTTCGGGCTGATCGCATTCGCGAGCCTGATGCCGATCATCTTCGTGCTGATCTTCGGCCTGGTGATCGGCGCATGATCGCGGGCATTGCGCATGACCTCTGGGCCTCGATCCTGTCGATCCTTTGGGACGTGGTGCCGATCATCGCGGTGCTGCTGGGCTTTCAGCTCGGCGTCCTGCGCAAACGCCTGGCACGCCCGCGCGAAGTGCTGGTCGGACTGGTCTATGTGATTGTCGGGCTGGCTTTCTTCCTGTTCGGGCTGGAACGCGCCCTGTTCCCGCTGGGCCGCGAGATGGCCCGCCAACTGACCGATCCGGCGCTGATTTCCGCCGGTGGCGGGCCGCTAGGCTGGGCCGATTACTACTGGACCTATATTTTCGCCTTCGCCATCGGGTTTGCCACCACCATTGCCGAACCCTCGCTGATCGCGGTGGCGATCAAGGCGCGGGATGTTTCGGGTGGCACGGTCGGCTCGCTCGGGCTCAGGATCGCGGTGGCCACCGGTGTCGCGCTCAGCCTGACGGTGGGGGCATATCGCATCGTCTCGGGCACGCCGCTTTATTCCTACATGATCGTCGGCTACGTCATCGTGGTGATCCAGACCATGTTCGCGCCGAAAAAGATCGTGCCGCTGGCCTATGACAGCGGCGGCGTCACCACTTCGACCGTGACCGTGCCGCTGGTGGCGGCGCTGGGGCTGGGGCTGGCCTCGAACGTGCCGGGGCGCAGTCCGCTGCTGGACGGTTTCGGGCTGATCGCGCTGGCCAGCCTCTTTCCCATGATAACCGTCATGGGCTATGCCCAGATCAGCGCCTGGCTGGCGGGCCGCAAGCCGCGACGTGGACCGGGGCAACCGAAACCCCCGCAAAAAGGAGGCAATTGATGAAGTTCAAACTGATCATCGTGATGACCGAAGACGAATTGACCGATATTGCCGTCGATGCCGCCCGTGCGCATGGCGCCACCGGCTGCACCATCATCACCGGCGCACGCGGCGAAGGGCTGGCCCCGAAGAAGACATTTCTGGGCCTGAACGTCGCCGGCCAGCGCGACATGATCCTGCTGCTGGTCGAGGAACACCACAGCCGGCTGATCCTGGAAGCCGTGGGCGAGGCCTGCGGATTCGATGTGACGCCGGGCACGGGCGTCGCCTTCCAGCTTGATATCGAAGATGCGATCGGGCTTGGCGGCCAGATTGCCACCATACAACAGGAAATTTCCAAGGAGGATCTGTGATGGGCGTTTCTTATGTCCGGGTCGGCGACGTGATGCAGACCAGCCTGCATCTGATCGACGGTCTGGTCAGCGTGCAGGAGGCGGTCGAGGCGATGCAGCGTCACGGCGTCAGTACGCTGGTGATCGAACGCCGCCATGACGGCGACGAATACGGTTTCGTGACAGTCAACGAGATTGCCGAGCGGGTGGTGGCGGTCAACCGCTCGCTGACGCGCACCAGCGTCTACGAGGTGATGGACAAGCCGACGCTGACGCTGAACCCGGCGATGAATGTGAAATACGCGATCCGCCTGTTGTCGCAACTTGGCCTGCGCCGGGCGCTGGTGGCAGAGGAAAACGGCCTGCTGGGCCTGGTCACGCTGCGCGACATGGTGCTGAGCTACGCCCGAGTCGAAGGCGCGAAATCTACATCCGCCGAAGATTGATGCCGGAAACGTGACGCCCCGGTGCCGCCCTGGCGGCTATCATCGCAGGATGCGACGGGGCGTGACATACCGGATGATCGGGGGGATTCTGACCCTTGCCTGCCTGTCGGCCGGACCGGCCCGTGCCTGCGATATCGCGCTGGCGCTGGCGGTGGATGTCTCGGGTTCGGTGGATCAGGCGGAATACCGCTTACAGATGCAGGGCCTTGCCTCGGCCCTTGCCGATCCGGTGATTGGCGATGCCCTGATCGCGGCGAAGGCGCAGGTTATGGTGGTGCAATGGACCGGCGACAACCGGCAACATGTCTCGGTTCCCTGGACCAGCATTACCGATCGGGACCGAGTGGCTGAACTGGCCGCCGGAATCGCCGCCGCACCGCGCCGCTGGTGGCAGTTTTCCACGGCCATCGGCGCGGCGCTTGGCTTTACCAAGGCGCAATTTGGCGCAGTCAGCACCTGCCGGCGCAAGGTGATCGACGTATCGGGCGACGGGCGCTCGAACGAGGGGCCGCCGCCAGGGAGCTTTGCGCGGGAAATGTGGCAGGACGGTTTTACCGTCAACGGCCTGGCGATCGAAGGGTCCGAACCGGACCTGACCACGTACTACTGGGAAAACGTCGCGCTCGGCGACGGTGCCTTCGTGATCACCGCCAACGGGTTTGGCGAGTACCACGCGCGGATGCGGCTGAAATTGCTGCGCGAGGTGACAGAGCAGGTGTCACGGGCTGGTCCGGATCAGGTTCCAGCCCAGAATTAGCAATGTTTTGTCAACAATTCATTCATATTTCTTTCATTGTTAACCATTTGGAAACTATTTGATCCTATCAGCGAGACCACAGGCGGTTTCCGCCGATCTGGTCGGCAAACACAATCCGCGCCTTGTCGCCGCGCCAGGATACCGCCACCGCGCCATGCGCCGCCAGGTCATCGCCGCTGATCTGCGGGCAGTCGCCCTCCAGCCGCTTGCCGCGGGGCTGGATCACCAGGTAACCCGCCGCGCAAAGCGGTGCGAGGCGGGCAATATCGGGCAGCTTGCCCGGGTCATAGGCGATGCGCCGTGCCGCCAGCAGGCGTTCGCCGTCGTGGCGGGCCGCCGCTTCGTCCTGCATCGCGGCATCGCCGTCGTTTTCCAGCCAGATACGCGCGGCAAAGCCGCTGCCCTTGGCCCGGTTCAGCCATCGCCCCTCGGCGGTATCCAGCCCCAGAAGCCGGCCGTTCTCGCTGATCAGCAGGTCGGGCCGTCCGCCCTGCCCCCACCACAGGAAGGCGGCAATGATCGGCACCAGCCCGACCAGACGCATGTTTCCGCGCAACAACACCAGCACCACGCCACCCAGTGCCAGCAGACCCAGCACCATTGTCGGCGGCTTCACCACATGCCCGACCGCGCCGTCCAGATTGGCAACTTCGGTAGCGACCAGCAATATCCAGTCGATCCCCGCGCCGACCAATGCCCAGAACGGCGTATCCAGGCCAAACGGTGCCGCCAGTATCGCCATCACCGCCGACGGCATCACCAGCGTACCCATCACCGGCACCGAGGCGAGATTGGCGATCAGCCCGAAATGCGCGATCCGGTTGAAATGGAACGCCGCCACCGGTGCAGTCGCCAGCCCCGCAATCGCCGATGACAGCGCCAGCATCACGATATTGCGCAACACGCCCCGCCACCACGCCCTGCCCGACATCATCCAGCCACGCGCCCGCAGCGCCGCGAAAGCCGCCACCAGTGCCGCCGTGGCGGCGAACGACATCTGGAACCCCGCCTCGATCAGGCTGACCGGGCGCAGCAATAGCACGATGGACGCCGCCAGCGTCACCGCGCGAAGCGTCAGCGCCCGGCGGTCCAGCAACACCGCCAGCAACATCACCGCGACCATGATGAAGGCCCGCTCGGTCGCCACATTGGCCCCCGACAGCGCCAGATACGCCGCCGCCGCCACCAGCGCGATCATTGCTGCCAGTTTGCGCACCGGCAATCGCAGCGCCACAGGCGGCACCAGCGCCAGCCCGTAACGGATGGCGGCAAAGACAAACCCGACGAGCAGTCCCATATGCAGCCCCGAAATCGCCAGCAGATGCGCCAGGTTCGAGCGGCGCAACACCTCCACCACGTCCGGCGCGATGGCGGAGCGATCACCGGTCAGGATGGCGGCGGCAAACGCGCCGCCCTGCCCCTCCAGCCGCGCCCTGATCGCGGCCCCCAGTTGCAGGCGCAGCGCGGTCAGCCGCATCATCGCGCCGCTGCGATCCGGCGGGGCGAATTCCAGCAGCGGCTCGCGGGCATAGCCGATCGCCCCGAGGCCGAGAAACCAGGCATGGCGGCGGAAATCGAAGCCGCCCGGCTCGACCGGCCCCGAGGGCGGCGACAGATGTGCCGTTACCATCACCCGCCGGCCCGGCTCCAGCACCACGAACTGATCGGGATAATAGAGCGATATCCGCACCTTGCGCGGCGTTTTTGCGGGATCGACGCGGTTCAGCACCACGTCCTCAAGGGTGATCCGCTCCTGCCCGCTGTTGGAGCGGTCGACATCCGCGATCCGCCCTGAAACCGGCCCGTAATAACGAAAGCCCAGCACCGGCTCGGCAACGCGATGCGCGCTCCAGCCCGCATTCAGGAACCCCGCCAGCACCAGCGCCAGCGCCACCAGGACGGGGCGTGCGCGATCCGGCACGACCAGCGCCAGCCCGCCGCAAAGGGCCGCGACCACCAGCGCCGCGGCATAGATCATGGCCCCCGGCTCGGCCGGCGCCGCGAAATAGCCGGCAATGCCGAGACCCAACGCAACCGGCAGCCACAATACCAGCGTGCCGCGCTGTGCCTCGGCCAGTTCTGATGCCCATACTGCCGCGCGCACCCTTGTGAAGCCTCCGCATTTTACCTAAAACCGCCCCGGAACTCTGCCCGCTCCCGGTTACCGGAAGGTTAATGCGCCATGACATCGGCCCCCGACATCGTCACCCGCTTCGCGCCGTCGCCGACCGGCTATCTGCATATCGGCGGGGCGCGGACGGCGCTGTTCAACTGGCTGTTCGCCCGCGCCAATGGCGGCAAATTCCTGTTGCGCATCGAGGATACCGACCGCGCCCGTTCCACCCCCGAGGCGACGGCAGCAATCTTTGACGGGCTGACCTGGCTGGGCCTCGACTGGGACGGCGAGGCGGTTTCGCAATTTGCCCGCGCCGACCGCCACGCCGAGGTGGCGCATCGGATGCTGGCCAGCGGCAAGGCCTATAAATGCTTTGCCACGCAGGACGAAATCGCCGCCGCGCGGGAGACCTCGCGCGCCGAAGGCCGCGCCACCCTGTTCCAGTCGCCCTGGCGCGAGGCCGATCCCGCCAGCCATCCCGACCGTCCTTTCGTGGTCCGCCTGAAAGCCCCGAAGGAGGGCGAGATCACCATCAAGGACAAGGTGCAGGGCAAGGTCACCTGGAAGAACGACACGCTGGACGATCTGGTACTGCTGCGCTCGGACGGCTCGCCGACCTATATGCTGGCGGTGGTGGTGGACGATCACGACATGGGCGTCACCCATGTGATCCGCGGTGATGACCATCTGTCGAACGCCGCGCGGCAGACCTTCATCTACCTGGCCAATGGCTGGAAAGTGCCGGTTTTTGCGCATATCCCGCTGATCCACGGCGAGGATGGCAAGAAATTGTCGAAACGTCACGGCGCGCTTGGGGTGGGTGAATACCGCGCGATGGGTTATCCGCCGGAGGCGATGCGCAACTACCTCGCACGGCTTGGCTGGAGCCACGGCAACGACGAATATTTCACCACGGCGCAGGCCGTCGAATGGTTCGCCCTGTCGGGCATCGGCAAGTCGCCGGCGCGGTTCGATTTCAAGAAGCTGCAAAACCTGTCCGGCCAGCATATCCGCGATGCTGCGGATGCACAATTACTGGCCGATCTGCACGCCTTTCTGGCCGCGACAGACCGCCCGGCCCTGACGGAAGCCGAGTGCGGCAAATTACGCATTGCAATGCCGGTTTTGAAGGAACGGGCCAAGATATTGCCGGATATCATTGATAATGCTCACTTTATAATGATCGAACGGCCAATTCCGATGGATCCGGAGGTGGCAAAAATGCTGGATTCAGTATCCCGCAGTATACTGGAGCGATTGACGCCGCACCTGCAAAATGCTAGCTGGGACGCCGACAGTCTGGAAGTCGTAATCCGGGATTTCGCGCAAGAACAGTCGCTGAAACTCGGGGCCGTTGCCCAGCCTCTCAGGGTCGCGCTGACCGGGCGCAAGACCAGCCCGGGCGTCTTTGACGTGATGCGGCTCCTGGGACGCGAGGAAACGGTCGCGCGGCTTGTCGATGCCACCAGCCGCTAGGGCGCTCCTGTTTCGGGGCGAAACTGGCGGGTGCAAAGGAAACACTTTGCGGATCACCGCATGATCGGCACACCGAATAGGTGGTCCGAACCTGCCGACCCCCGCAATAACAGGGATAAAGAAACCAAATGGCGGAAAACAAACCCAAGACAGCGACCCTCAGCTTTGGCAACAAGGTTCTTGAACTTCCGATGATGTCGCCTGTTTCCGGCCCGGATGTGATCGATATCCGAAAGCTCTATGCCGAAGGCGATGTCTTTACCTACGATCCTGGTTTCACCTCGACCGCGTCGTGTTCGTCGGACATCACCTTCATCGACGGCGACAAGGGCGAATTGCTGTATCGCGGCTATCCGATCGACCAGTTGGCCGAGAAATCGCATTATCTTGAGGTCTGCTATCTGCTGCTCTACGGCGAATTGCCGACTGCCGTACAGCTCGATGCCTTTGAAACGCGGATCACCCGGCACACGATGGTGCATGAACAGATGCATTATTTCTTCCGCGGGTTCCGCCGCGACAGCCATCCGATGGCGACGATGGTCGGCGTGGTCGGGGCGATGTCGGCGTTCTACCACGATTCCACCGATGTGAACGATCCCTGGCAGCGCGAGGTTGCCGCCATCCGCATGATCGCAAAAGTGCCGACGATCGCGGCGATGGCGTACAAGTATTCCATCGGCCAGCCCTTCGTTTATCCCAAGAATTCGCTCGATTACGCGTCGAACTTCATCCATATGTGCTTTTCCGTTCCGGCCGAGGATTACGAGGTCAACCCGATCCTCAGCCGCGCGATGGACCGGATTTTCACGCTGCACGCCGATCACGAACAGAACGCCTCGACCTCGACGGTGCGGCTGGCAGGCTCGTCCGGGGCCAATCCGTTCGCCTGTATCGCCGCCGGTATCGCCTGCCTCTGGGGTCCGGCGCATGGCGGTGCCAACCAGGCCTGCCTGGAAATGCTGCGCGAGATCGGCACGGTGGACCGTATTCCGGAATTCATCAAGCGCGCCAAGGACAAGGACGATCCGTTCCGCCTGATGGGCTTTGGCCACCGGGTCTACAAGAACTTCGATCCGCGCGCCAAGGTGATGAAGGAAAGCGCCGACGAGGTGCTGGGCCTGCTGGGGATCGAGGATAACGAGACCCTGAAAGTTGCCAAGGAGTTGGAGCGGATCGCGCTGGAGGACGAATATTTCGTCTCGAAAAAGCTCTACCCGAATGTCGATTTCTATTCCGGCATCATTCTGGACGCGATGGGCTTTCCGACCTCGATGTTCACGCCGGTCTTCGCGCTCAGCCGCACGGTTGGCTGGATCGCGCAATGGAAGGAAATGATCGGCGATCCGACCCAGAAGATCGGCCGCCCGCGCCAGCTTTACATCGGCGCGTCCGAGCGGAACTACATCGACGTCGAAAACCGCTGACCGGGCGGAAATTGCCAGCAAGGCCGGGCCGGTGCCCGGCCTTTCGTCGTTCGCGCACCCTTGTTCCGGGGGGCCGGGCGGGCTAAGAGGCAGGCCTATTCAGCCCGCCGCAGGAAGGAACCGATTGCATGATCCCGCGCTATTCCCGCCCCGACATGGTTGCCATCTGGTCGCCCGAGACCAAGTTCCGCATCTGGTACGAGATCGAGGCGCATGCCTGCGATGCGATGGCGGATCTGGGCGTGATCCCGCGCGCCAATGCCGAGGCAGTCTGGAAGGCCCGGGACGTGGAATTCGACGTGGCGCGGATCGACGAGATCGAGGCCGTCACCAAGCATGACGTGATCGCCTTCCTGACGCATCTGGCCGAACATGTCGGCAGCGACGAGGCGCGCTTCGTGCATCAGGGCATGACCTCGTCGGATGTGCTGGACACCTGTTTCAACGTGCAACTGACCCGCGCCGCCGACATCCTGCTGGCCGATATGGACGCGTTGCTGGCCGCCCTGAAGCGCCGCGCATTTGAACACAAGCACACCATCCGCATAGGGCGCAGCCACGGCATCCATGCCGAACCGACCACGATGGGCCTGACCTTCGCGCGGTTCTATGCCGAGATGGACCGCAACAAGCGCCGCCTTGAAAACGCGCGCAGCGAAATCGCCACCGGCGCGATTTCCGGCGCGGTCGGCACGTTTGCCAATATCGACCCGGGCGTCGAGGAACATGTCTGCGCGAAACTGGGCCTGACGCCTGAGCCGATTTCGACGCAAGTGATCCCGCGCGACCGGCACGCGGCGTTTTTTGCCGCCCTTGGCGTGGTCGCCTCGTCGATCGAAAACATCGCCATCGAAGTGCGGCACATGCAGCGCACCGAGGTTCTGGAGGCCGAGGAGTTCTTTTCCAAGGGCCAGAAGGGGTCCAGCGCGATGCCGCATAAACGCAATCCGGTCCTGTCGGAAAACCTGACCGGGCTGGCGCGGCTGGTGCGCATGGCGGTGGTGCCGGCGATGGAGAATGTCGCGCTCTGGCACGAACGCGACATTTCGCATTCCAGCGTGGAGCGCAATATCGGCCCGGACGCGACGATCACGCTCGATTTCGCGCTGGCGCGGCTGACCGGGCTGATCGACAAGCTGGTAATCTATCCCGACAACATGCTGGCCAACATGAACAAATTCCGTGGTCTGGTGATGTCGCAGCGGGTGTTGCTGGCGCTGACACAGGCCGGGGTCAGCCGCGAAGATGCCTATGCGCTGGTGCAAAGGAACGCGATGAAGGTCTGGGAACAGGGCAAGGATTTCAAGACCGAATTGCTGGGCGATGCGGATGTGGCGAAGGCGCTGAGTGCTGACGAGATCGAGGAGAAGTTCGACCTCGGCTATCACACAAGGCATGTCGATACGATTTTCGCGCGGGTGTTCGGCGCGGCCTGAACGCCGCGCCCGCCTCAGATATCGCTGAGCTTGCCGGCCACGACCCAGGCCACCGGCAGTCCCGCGACCGCGCCGATGGCGGCAGCGGTGATGACACCGGTCGAATCGTCAAAGCCAAGCACCAGGGCGGCAATCACCGCCATGCCGGCCAATGCGCCACCGGCCATCAGGTAGACGACAAATTTCAGCATCCCAAATCCCTTTCCTGCGGATCATGGCACCAGTCTGACAGGCCGGGCCGGTACTGGCATTGATCTTTCTCAATTCCGCCGTTCTTTTTCAACCTCCGTGACGGATATGCGCAAGGGACGCCGGATATTGCGCGACAGATCAAGGCCGGCGGCAATGCAAGCGATCAGATGCGGGGCCAGCAGATAGCGCGGCTCCCAGTGCGGCGCGAAAGCGGCCTTGAACTGGTACAGCCCAGGTGCGCCGTGCCAGGCGGGCCGGGCGTGGTAGAGCCAGGCGCAATACCGCTCGACCAGGCTGCGCGGCGCGTCGATCCCGGCAAAGGGCACCGCCGACAGTGAAAACCGCGCGACACCTTCCTGCCCGGCGCGTGTAATGGCCGCGGCGACAAGGGCATAGGCAGTACCGTCCGGGGCACCGGGCCTGAGGCGGACAAGATCAAGCGCCACCTCGTGGTTCGTGGACCAAAGGCCGATGAAGCCGACCAGATGATCGCCCTGCCAGGCCAGCAGGTATTCGTGCAAGTGCGCGCGTTCCGGCGCAAACCGGCCCATCGAAAAGCCCCGCGCACCGCCATGCGCCGCCGCCCAGGCCTTGGCCACATCCGCCATTTCCGCCAGCGGCAACGCGTCCACAGGTGCAGTTACCCTTACGCCCGACAGTGCGGCCTTGCGCAGCTTGCGCCTGAGGCCACGCCGCGCCGGACCATCGGGCGAGAATGCGCGCGGGTCCAGCACTGCCTCGATGCCGATCCGGTGCGCGCGATATCCGGCGGCCTGTGCAAAAGCGGCGGTTTCCGCCCCGCATTTATAGACCACGCCCCAGCGGTTGCGGTGCCGGGCCTCCGCCGTCAAATGGTGCAGCAGATCGGCGGCGGCGTCAGGCCCGGCCAGCGGTTCGGACAGGCAGATCAGGCTGTTGCCGCAATCTGCCACCAGCCAGCCCGCGCCGGTTCCCAGAAGATCAAAACCGCCCTCATGCAGCAGCATTGCATCGCCGCGCGGCGCGTTTCGCAGCGATCGCGCGATATCCGCAGGCACCGCGCCAGCGATCCGGCGAATCGCCGCGCGACGCAATGTGGCCCGGCGATCACGCGCCTCGGCCAGGGCCAGCCAGCCTGCGGCGATGATCCCCGGTGCCAGGTAGAAAACGCAGCGAAACCCGGCGATTGCCGCCAGCCCCGGCGGGCTGGCAAGTTCGGGCAGCAGGCTCAGCAAGGCGATCTCGAACGGGCCGACGCCGCCCGGCACGCCCGAGGCAACCCCGGCCAGCATGGCAAAGGCAAAGACCGGCAGCAGCATCACGAAGGAAATGCCGATATCGGGCAGCAGCAGGTAAAGCGCCAGCGCGGCGAACACCAGATCAACCGCCACCAGCGCGGCAAATGCCAGCACTCCCCGCAGCGACGGCCAGTCCAGCGACCGGCCAAACAGCGCCAGTGACGGGCGAAGCAGGCACAGGACAAATGCCGCCAGCCCGGCCAAAAGAACCGGCATGGCCAGCCGAATGGCCCAATCCGGCAGATCACCGGCCAGCACCGCCAGCGCCGCCGTCAGAACCGCGCCGGTGGACAGGAACAAAAGGCTGATCCGCAAGGTCAGAAATGTCGCGCCCAGAAGGCCAAGGCGCGCCGGGTCCAGCATCCGCCAGCGCACCAGCGCGCCGGTCACCAGCCCAAGCCCGGCAAGCTGCGCCAGCGCGGTGGCGGCAAAGCCCGAGCGCAGGGCGGAACGCGGCGTCAGGGTCAGCCCGAGATCGCGCGCCGCCACCACGTCATAGCCTGCGATGGCGGCAAAGCTGACAGCACTGGCCAGTCCCGCTGCCAGCCAGGCGAGCGGCGGGATCGAGCCGAAGGCGCGCCCGATCAGGTGCAGATCGTAATTTTCCAGCCGCGCCACCAGGACGGAGGCGAACCACAGCCCGATCAGCAGCGCCGGCAGCGTCCGCGCCACCGGATGGCGCGCGATTGCGATCAACCCTGTCCGCACCTGCCCTGCCGCATTGCCCATGCGCTGCCCCCCTGACCTTCCGCTGTGCGGATATTGGCGTCAGGGTGTGGCTATCGGGGTTTCGGGCCGGTTAACCGGAGCCGCGCAATTCCCCGGCATTTGCCTAAAATGCCAACCGGCCACGCAGTTCCCCACGCGGCCGGCCAGAAATTCAACGCAACAGGAAGTTCAGACTTCCTTCATCAACTGCGCCTTGGCCTCGGCCATTGTCTGCACGATCTTGGCGCGGATTTCGGCCTCGGTCGCCTTGTCGCCAAGATCGCCGGCGACCTTGCGATAGACGTCCTCGTGACCGGCTTCCTCGAAATCCGCCTTCACCACGCTGGCGGCATAGGCCGCGGCATCGTCGCCGGATTTGCCAAGCAATGCCGCCGCCCACAGACCCAACAGCTTGTTGGCACGCGCCTGCGCCCGGAACTGCATTTCCTCGTCATGGGCGTATTTGGCTTCAAAGCCGCTTTCGCGTTCGTCAAATGTGGTCATGTCTGTCTCCGCAGCATTGCTGTTCCATCCTTCCCTATATGACCCCGCCTTGCCGCCTCTGCAAGCCTTGGATGGGGCAAATCGCGCGACTCCTTGCCCCTATCGAGCTTAATAACTATAGAGTCCGTGCAAGATGAATCGGCTGGCATGGGCCCGCCGATCCGTCGCCCTTTTCCGGATCGGAGAGATCAATGGCCCGCCGCAAGAAACTTTATGAAGGCAAGGCGAAGATCCTGTATGAAGGGCCGGAGCCGGGCACGATCATCCAGTATTTCAAGGACGATGCCACCGCCTTCAACGCCGAAAAACGCGCCACCATCGAAGGCAAGGGGGTTCTGAACAACCGCCTGTCAGAGCATTTCATGGCCGGCCTCAACACGATCGGCGTGCCGACGCATTTCATCCGCCGCCTGAACATGCGCGAACAACTGGTCCGCGCGGTCGAGATCATTCCGCTGGAAGTGGTGGTCAGGAACGTCGCCGCCGGTTCCATCTCGAAGCGTCTGGGGATCGAGGAAGGCACGCCGCTGCCGCGCCCGATTGTCGAATTCTACTACAAGGACGACGCGCTGGGCGATCCGCTGGTGTCGGAAGAGCATATCATCGCCTTCGGGTGGGCCGGCCAGCAGGACCTGGACGACATGGTGGCGCTGGCGCTTCGGGTCAACGATTTCATGTCCGGCCTGATGCTGGGCGTCGGCATCAAGCTGGTGGATTTCAAGATCGAGATCGGCCGGGTCTATGACGGCGATTTCACCCGGCTGATCGTGGCCGACGAGATCAGCCCGGATTCCTGCCGCCTGTGGGATATCGAGACCGGCCAGAAGCTGGACAAGGACGTGTTCCGCCGCGATCTGGGCAATCTGGCCGATGCCTATACCGAGGTCGCCAACCGGCTGGGCCTGATGCCGAAAAACGTCGCCCATACCGGGCCGAAACTTGTGAACTGAAGGGGGCTGCCCATGAAGGCGCGTGTATTCATCACCCTGAAATCCGGCGTTCTGGACCCCCAGGGCGAGGCGGTCAGGCATTCGCTGGGCACGCTTGGCTTTCAGGGCATCGAGGCGGTGCGCCAGGGCAAGGTGATCGAACTGACCCTGTCCGAGACCGACCCGGCCAGGGCCGAAGCCGAGGTCAGGGCGATGTGCGAAAAGCTGCTGGCCAATACGGTGATCGAAAACTACGCGGTGGAACTGGCCTGATGCGCGCCGCCACGCTTCGGGCCTGGCGCGAGCCGCTGGAGCTTGGGCAGGTGGCCGACCCTGATTGCCCGGCGGATGGCGTGGTGTTGCGGGTGCTGGCCTGTGGCGTCTGCCGGTCCGACTGGCATGCCTGGACCGGGGCCGACCCGGACGTGGCGCTGCCGCATATTCCCGGGCACGAGTTCTGCGGCGAGGTGGTGGCCTGTGGGGCCGATATGCGCGACTGGCGCGTCGGCGATCAGGTGATCGCGCCGTTCATCCTGGCCTGCGGCCATTGCGCCGATTGCCGGGCCGGCAACCAGACGATCTGTGCCACGCAGGCCGTGCCGGGCTTCACCATTCCCGGCGCCTTCGCGGAATATGTCGCGGTGCCGCATGCCGATGCCAACCTCACCCGTCTGCCCGAGGGCATGGATGCGGCCCTTGCGGCCTCGCTTGGCTGCCGCGCCACCACCGCCTGGCACGCACTGACGGGCCGTGCGGGATTGCGGGCAGGCGAATGGCTGGCGGTCTGGGGCGGTGGCGGCATCGGCACGGCGGCGCTGATCCTGGGCCGGGCGCTGGGGGCGCGGGTGGTGGTGGCCGATGTGGTGCCCGAAAAGCTGGATTTCGCGCTGTCGCTGGGGGCCGAGGCGGTGGTGAATGCCGCCAGCGCCGATCCTGTGGCCGAAATGCGCCAGATCACCATTGGCGGCGCGGATGTCGCGATCGAGGCTCTGGGCATCGCAACAACGACCGTCAATTCCCTGAAATCGCTTCGCAAACTTGGCCGGCATGTGCAGGTTGGCATGCCCGCGGGCGAACACGCGATCATGCCGATTCCGATGGATGCGGTCTATTCCGGGCAATTGGCGATATTTGGCACGCGCGGCATGCCGGCCTGGCGTTACCCCAGCCTTCTGAGTGTGATCACAAGTGGCCGCGCCGATCTTTCCCCGATGATCCAGCGCCGCATCGCGCTATCGGCGGCAACCGGCGAATTGCAGGCCTTCGATCACCCCGCCCCGCCCGGCGTCGCCGTCATCACCGATTTTCAATCCTGAAGGAGCGCCTCCATGAAAGCCGCTGTCATCGTTTTTCCCGGCTCCAATTGCGACCGCGATCTGGCTGTTGCCTTTGAACGCGCCACCGGCAGGAAACCCGCCATGATCTGGCACAAGGATCAGGACCTGCCCGACGGGCTGGACGTGATCGGCGTGCCGGGCGGCTTTTCCTTTGGCGATTACCTGCGCTGCGGCGCCATTGCCGCGCGTTCGCCGATCTCGCGCGCGCTGGTGCGGTTTGCCGAACGCGGTGGGCATATCCTGGGCATCTGCAACGGCTTCCAGATCCTGACCGAGGCCGGGCTGCTGCCGGGCACATTGATGCGCAATGCCGGGCTGAAATATATCTGCCGCGATGTCAGCCTGACGGTCCAGACCACCGACAGCGCCTTCACCAATGCCTATGCGAAGGGACAGAAAGTCACCTTCCCTATTGCCCATCACGACGGCAATTACGAAACCGGTTCCGACACCCTGAAACGCCTGCAGGACGGCGACCGGATCGCCTTCACCTATGACGACAATCCGAACGGCTCGATCATGGATATTGCCGGTATCCTGTCGGAAAACCGCCGGGTGCTGGGGATGATGCCGCATCCCGAACGGCTGAACGACAACCAGTTGGGCGGCGAGGATGGCAGCCTGATGTTCCATTCCCTGACGCAGGCGCTGGTTTCCGCCTGAAGTTCCCGTTGAATCGGGCCTGATCCGCTCGACTTCAACCGCATCCGGGCGTAGACTTGGCTTTGATGGCGCAGCAGACCGGCGAGCTTGTGGAATTCCGACCGCGCACGTCCCTCGTGGCGCGGCTGGTGGTCGTTGTTGTCATCGCGATCACGGTTCTGCTGATCTGGATTTCCAACCTGTACCTGACCGAACGCTTCACCCAGGAAACCCGCTCGCGCGCCGAATTGCGCATGGCGCTTTATGCCGGCAACATTTCCAGCGAATTGCAGCGCACCTCGGTGGTGCCGTTGCTGCTGTCGCGTGACCCGACGTTGATTTCCGCCCTGAATTCAGGCGATTACGCGGCGACGTCGCAGCGCCTGATCTCGATCAGGGACGAGATCGACGTGGCGGGCCTGATGCTGCTGGATGGCGACGGGCGCACCGTTGCGGCAACCGACCGCCGCGCCATCGGCACGCATCACCGAAACCTCGCCTATTACGTCGAGGCCCTGCGCAGCGACGGCACCGTCTTCACCACCCAGAAGCAGGAATCCGGCGGCCTGGTCTTCAGCCATTCCCGCCGCCTGCAAAGCGGCAATCAGGGCATCGGCGTGATCGTGGTCGAGGTCGATCTGGCGCGGCTGGAACAGCAATGGGCCTTTGCCGGCGAGGCGATCATGGTCACCGATTCCGAAGGGATCGTGATCCTGTCGTCGGAACCGAAATGGCGCTACCAGCCGATTGACCAGGCGCTGGCCGACACCACCGCCCCTTCAGCGATCGAACGCGCCCTGCAGGCCACCGCCGACTGGCTGCAAACCCCGGCCGAGGCCTTCCTGCAAGGCAGCGCCATCCTGCGGCTGGATGGCAAGATCGGCTTTCAGGGCTGGCGGCTGACCTATTTCACCACATTCGCCAATGTCCGCGAGCGAGTGAACGGCGTGCTGGCGCTGGAAATCATGGGATTTGCCATCCTGGTTGCGCTGGTGTTTTACATCCTGTCGCGCCGCGCGGTGCAGCAATCCAACCTGTTCCAGCGCGAATCCATCGAATTGCGCGCCCTGAACGAACGCCTGCAACAGGAAATCGAGGAACGCGAAAAGGTCGAGCGCCATCTTGAGGTTGCCGAACAGAGCCTGGCGCAAAGCTCGAAACTCGCTGCCCTGGGCGAAATGTCCGCCGCTGTCAGCCACGAGCTGAACCAGCCGCTGGCGGCGATGAAGACCTATCTGGCCGGTGCCAGGCTGCTGTTGCAGCGCCACCGCCCGGACGAGGCGCTGTCATCCTTCCAGCGCATCGACGATCTGATCGGACGCATGGCCGCCATTACCCGGCAGTTGAAATCCTATGCCCGCAAGGGCGGCGACGATTTGGTGCCGGTCGATCTGCGCGAGGCGCTGAATGCGGCGATGGCGATGATGGAGCCGCAACTGAACCAGATGGAGGTGCGCATCACCCAGTCGATCCCGCGTGAACCGGTGATCGTGCGCGGAGATCAATTGCGGCTGGAACAGGTGATCGTCAACCTTTTGCGCAACGCGCTGGACGCGATGAAAACCCTGAAGGAACGACAGCTCGATATCCTGATGAGCGCCGGGGAAATGGCCAAATTGTCGGTGCGCGACAATGGCAGCGGCATCGACGATCTGGACCAGTTGTTTGAACCCTTCTACACCACCAAGAAGCCGGGCGACGGTGTCGGCCTGGGGCTGGCGATCTCGTCGGGTATCGTCACCGATCTCGGCGGGCGGCTGATTGCGCGAAATTCCTCGACCGGGGGGGCTGTCTTTGAAATCCAGCTTCCGATAGTGAACGAACAGACCGAAGCCGCCGAATGACGGCTCAACAATGACAAAGGCCACCCAATGCCCGAAACCATGACCATCGCCATCGTCGACGACGAAGAGGATATGCGCCAGTCGATCTCGCAATGGTTGAGCCTGTCGGGCTACAATACCGAAACCTTCCCCAATGCGGTGGAGGCGCTGAAAAAGATCGGTGCCGATTACAAGGGCATCGTGGTCAGCGATATCCGCATGCCGGGGATGGACGGCATGGCTTTCCTGAAACGCCTGATGAGCCTTGACAACGCGCTGCCGGTGATCCTGATCACCGGCCACGGCGATGTGCCTATGGCGGTCGAGGCGATGCAGATCGGGGCGTACGATTTCCTGGAAAAGCCGTTCGATCCCGACCGGATGAGCGATCTTGCCCGCCGCGCCACGCAGGCCCGCCGCCTGACGCTGGACAACCGCCAGCTTCGCCGCGAATTGTCCGACGGTACGGTCTTGCTGCGCAAGCTGGTCGGCTCAAGTGCGGTGATGGAGCGGCTGCGCGAGGATATCCTCGATCTGGCGCAGGCCGACGGGCATGTGCTGATCGACGGCGAAACCGGCACCGGCAAATCGCTGGTGGCACATGCGCTGCATGCCTGCGGCCCGCGCGCCGGTAAGAAATTCCTGACGATCTCCTGCGCTGCCTTTGACGAGGCCGACCTGACCGCCCGCCTGTTCGGCCCGCCCCCCGAAGGCCAGCCGCTGCCGCTGGTCGAGGAAGCGCGCGGCGGCACCCTGTGCCTTGAAGATATCGAGGCGCTGCCGGTCTCGCTGCAGGCCCGCCTTCTCAGCCTGATCGGCGAGCAGGAACCCGGCGAGACCATCCCGGTCAAGATCATCGCCATCTGCAACATCCAGGACGGCGAAAGCCGCTGCGAGGATCATCTGCGCCCCGATCTCTACTACCGGCTGGCGGCGATGCTGATCACCCCGCCGCCGCTGCGCCAGCGCGGCGAGGATATCCTGACGCTGTTCACCCGCTTCAGCGAAACCTTCGCCGAGGAATATGGCTGCCCCGCCCCCGAGGTTACCGCCAAGGAGGCCGCGCAATTGCTTCAGGCCCCCTGGCCCGGCAATGTGCGCCAGTTGATCAACCTTGCCGAACGCGCGGTGCTGCAAAGCCGCCGCGGGGCCGGCTCGATCACCGCGCTGCTGATGAACGACAATTCCGAGATACCGCAATCCATGGTGTCCGAAGGCAAGCCCCTCAAGGAATATGTCGAAGCCTTCGAGAAGATGCTGATCGACAACACGATGCGCCGCCATCGCGGCTCGATCGCGGCGGTGATGGAGGAACTCAGCCTGCCGCGCCGTACCCTGAACGAGAAGATGGCGAAATACGGTCTCAGCCGCTCGGATTACCTGTGACGAAGATCACCCCGGCTGCCCGATCAACCTTGTTGCGGAAACTCTCGCGCCGTCAGGGCTGGCGTGCCATCGAGCGGGCCAGATCGCCGTAGCCGGTGAAGCGGTATTCAAAATCCAGCCCCATGCGTTCGGCAATCGCGGCGGCCTGGCGCTTCAGGCCCTCGTCCTCGATCTGCGCCTGATGCACCATCTTGGTGTAATTGCCGAAGATCATGTCACGCAATTCCGGGTGCCGGTCCAGCCCCATCGGTTTCCACACGAAGGCATCGAACTGGCGGACCAGGAAATCGGTCAGATAGAAGGCGCTGATTTCATCGTCATGCGCGGCAAAAGCATCATTGCCTTCAAAGAACGAATAGCAATGCGGCCCGGCCAGCATTTCCACGCCAAGCTCGGCGCATTTCGCCTGCAACAACCCGCCGGTGCCGCAATCGGCGTAGAGCACGAAGATATCGGCATAGGATTGGCGGTGCTTTTCCACCATCGCCGCCACCTCGCCGGTGATCCGGTCGGGATAAAGGTGCAGCTTCGCCGGCAGGCATTTCAGGTCCATATGGTCCCAGCCGTTCAGGCGTTTCAGCGCCAGAACCTCGTGCGCCAGCGCACCACAGGCGATCAGCAACAGCCGCGCCGGACGGGCACCGGCCAGATCGACGCCCTGTTCGGTCAGGACGGCATCATCGGGAAGATCGTCGGGCAGGCTCATTGCTGCCGCCGGATCAGCCAGCGCACCAGCAGGGCCGCCACAAGGGCCGCAATGGCGGCATAGGGCAGCGCCGATTGAAAATCGTTCTGCGGTGCCAGCAGGGCGGCCAGACCGACGGTTGCCCCGGCCATGATCACGACGGTGATAATCAGGGCGATGAACTGGTTCCCGGACATGTCAAAACGCTCCTTTCCATCCCAATCTGGGGGCCAAGGCGGCAAAAGAAAAGGCCCCGCCACGGCGGAGCCTTGCAATCCGCCGCGGAAATCCCGGCTCAGGCGTGCATCTGATTGTGCTTCTTGGCAATCAGCGCCTTGGCGGTTTCCACCGCCACCGCCGCGTCGCGGCAATAGCTGTCGGCCCCGATGGCCTTGGCGAATTCCTCGTTCAGCGGCGCACCGCCGACCAGCACGATATAATCGTCGCGCATGCCCTTTTCGACCATCGTGTCGATCACCACCTTCATGTAGGGCATGGTGGTGGTCAGCAGCGCCGACATGCCGAGGATATCGGTTTCCTGGGCTTCCAGCGCCCCGATATAGTTTTCCACCGGGTTGTTGATGCCGAGATCGGTCACCTCGAAACCGGCCCCTTCCATCATCATGGTGACCAGGTTCTTGCCGATATCGTGGATGTCGCCCTTGACGGTGCCGATCACCATGCGCCCCAGGCGCGGCGCGCCGGTTTCCGCCAGAAGCGGCTTCAGGATGGCCATTCCGGCCTTCATCGCATTGGCCGCCAGCAGGACTTCGGGCACGAACAGGATACCGTCCCGGAAGTCGATCCCGACAATCCGCATGCCTTCGACCAGCGCCTTGGTCAGAACGTCATAGGGCGTCCATTTGCGCCCCAGCAGGATGTTCACCCCTTCGGTGATTTCATCTTTCAGGCCGTCGTAAAGGTCGTCGTGCATCTGCAGGACCAGCTCGTCATCAGAGAGCTCGGCAAGGATGATATCGTCTTCCTGATCGGACATCGGGGGTATTCCTTCAAAGACCGCACCAGGGCGGATCGTGGCACCACAATTAAGCCAGTACGTTTGTCGCGCCTGCCGGTCTCAGGCAATCACGACATTCCCGCGTCATATTCCGACGCGGGCGCAGCATGTTACGCGCATTGCGATCAGCCGCGCCGCCGCCGCCTCTCGCGCCGGGCCGGACCGCCCTCGCCGCTGCCATCGCCGGGCGAGGAAAAGCCGCCGAGTCGCGCCGCGATATCGTCAAGGCCGGGCGGATCACCGCGTTCGGTATTTTCCAGCGCATGGCGCATCCGTTCCAGATGCTGCGGCGTGGTGCCACAGCAGCCGCCGATGATGGACACCCCGATATCGCGCGCCATCAACGCATAATCGGCCATCAGATCCGGCGTGCCATCGTAATGGATATGCCCTTCGACATATTTCGGAATACCGGCATTGCCCTTGGCAATCAAAGGCTTGTCCGGGTTTTCCGCGGCCATTCCCAGCATGGTGCGCAGCAGATCCGACGCACCCACCCCGCAATTGGCCCCGAAGGCCAGCGGCGGTGATTTCAGGCCTGCGACCAGCGCCACCATATCGCCTGCGGCAAGGCCCATCATGGTGCGCCCGGCAGTATCGAAGCTCATCGTACCGCACCAGTCCATGCCTGCCAGCGCGATGCCCTCGGCGGCGGCGGCAAATTCCTCCGCGGCGGAAATGGTCTCGACCCAGGCTAGATCGGCGCCGCCCTCTTTCAGCCCCTCGGCCTGTTCATGGAACATCTCGACCGCCAGCTCATGGCTGAGCGTGCCGACCGGCAGCATGATCTCGCCGGTCGGCCCCATCGAGCCGGCAACGATCACCGGTCGTTCCTCGCGATCCGCCACGTCGCGGCCGATCTCGGCAGCGATGCGGTTCAATTCGCGCACGCGGCCCTGCGCCGAATGCAGTTTCAGCCGCGAGGCATTGCCGCCGAAGGAATTGGTCAGGAACAGATCGCTGCCGGCATGGACCGAGCCTTCGTAAAGCGCCTTTATGCGGTCGGGATGGCGATCATTCCACAATTCCGGCGCGTCGCCCGCTTCCAGACCCATATTGAACAGGTTGGTTCCGGTTGCCCCATCGGCCAGCAACCAGCCCTGTTTGTTCAGCAGTTTCATCATCTTGTCGGACATGGTTTACCCCTTTGTGGCGGCATTGGCCGCCAGTCCCCGAATACGTTCCAGCATCGCGCGCACGCCGTTGGAGCGTTGCGCCGACAGGTGCTGATCCAGCCCCAGCCGCGCCAGTTCGCCCCCGGCATCGACCTTCAGAACCTCGTCCACCGTCAGCCCATCGAACATCGCCAGCAGAACCGCGATCAGCCCGCGCACGATCATCGCATCGCTGTCGCCGCGAAACCGGAACACCGCGTCCGGCCCCTCGCCCTCGATCGCCGGCACCAGCCAGACCTGGCTGGCGCAACCCTCGACCTTGGTTGCGGGCACTTTCAGCGCCTCTTCCAGGGGCGGCATTGCCTTGCCGAGATCAATCACGAAACGATAGCGATCTTCCCATTCATCGAGAAACTCGAAATTTCCCGCGATATCCTCGAATGCCTCGGTGGCCATGCTTTTGTTCCCGGCAGTTTTCAATTGCCTGTCTCAACTATGTCGCGGCCCGCGAAAAATCCAGCGCGAAATCCCGCCAAACCGGCGCGGAGCGCTTTGCAAGCCGGGTTCTTTCGGTTTATGCAGGGCAAAGGCCGCCACCTATGGATTGCAAGCTGATGAAAAGACTGATTGTCGCGCTGACCTTGCTGAGCTTCCTGTCCGCCTGCGGGGCGGTCCGGGATTCGCGGCTGAACCCGTTCAACTGGTTCGGGCGTGACCGCGAGGAGCGGGTGCAGGCGGTCGAAATCCAGGGTCCGGTGGAAACCCGGCCTTTGGTGGCGCAGGTGATCAGCCTCAAGGTTGACCGGATGCCTGGCGGCGCGATCATCTACGCGGTAGGCCTGCCGGCCACGCAGGGGCATTGGGATGCCGAACTCGTGCCGCTGAACGGTGAGGTGCCGGAAAAAGGCACGCTGACCTATGAATTCCGGCTGGCCCCGCCGCCGGGTCCAACCCGCCAGAGCACACCGCAATCGCGCGAAGTGGTGGTCGGGCTGTTCGTGTCGGATCAGACATTGCTTGGCGTGCGCAATATCGCGGTGATAGCACAGCAGAACCGCCGGAGCGTGCGGCGCTAGGGCAGATCTCAGCCGCCGCCGCTAGTCCAGTTCCACCAGCCGTACGCTGCGCCCGTCCGCCGACAGCGCTACCTTGCCGGCGCACAGCTTCAGCGCGTCCTCGCCGAACACGTCGCGCCGCCAGCCGCGCAAGGCATGGCCTTCGGTATTGCCGGCGGCGATCTCGTCCAGATCGGCTGCCGTGGCGATCAGCTTCTGTGCCACGCCGGCCTCTTCCGCCTTGGCCTTCAGTAGCACCCGCAGCAGATCGGCCAATCCTTCGTTGCCGTTGGCCTTCGGGCGCGGCGCCTCGACCTCGGGCAATTTATCCGACGGGCAGGCAATACCGGCGGCCACCGCATCCAGAATACCTTGCGCGATCTCGCCGCGCCGCGCATCACGCAGCAAAAGGCGGGATTTGCCAAGGTCTTCGACCGTCTTCGGCTTGGTCGAGGCGATCTCCAGCAGCGCATCGTCCTTCAGCACCCGCGACCGGGGCACATTGCGCGATTGCGCGAAATCCTCGCGGAACCGCGCCAGTTCGCGCACCACCGCCAGGAACTTGCCGGAATTGGTGCGGGTCTTGATCCGCTGCCATGCACATTCCGGGGTGACGATATAGGTCGCCGGATCGGTGAGCATTTCCAGCTCTTCCTCGACCCATTTGACGCGGCCCGTGCGTTCGATCTGGCGGGCCAGGAATTCGTAGATATCGCGCAGATGCGTGACATCGGCCAGCGCATAGACCTGTTGCTTTTCGCTCAACGGGCGGCGGCTCCAGTCGGTGAAGCGCGAGGATTTGTCGACACTGGCGCGCGCGATCTTGCGCACCAGCGTTTCATAGCTGACCTGCTCGCCAAAGCCGCAGACCATCGCCGCGACCTGGGTATCAAAGAACGGCTCGGGGAAAACCTGGCCTTCAAACCAGAAAATTTCGAGGTCCTGGCGGGCGGCGTGGAACACCTTGACCACGTTCTTGTTGCGAAACAGATCGAACAGCGGCTCCAGCCCCATCTTGCCCGACAGAACGTCGACCAGCACCGCGTCACCCTCGGCCTTGCCCTTGCCGGGCAGCGCCATCTGGATCAGGCACAGTTTGGAATAATAGGTGCGCTCGCGCAGGAATTCGGTGTCGATGGTCACGTAACGTTGCCCGGCAGCCGCCGCGCAGAATTCCGCCAGTTCATCAGTCGTGGTCAGGGTTCTCATGCAAATGTCTTGATCTTCGCCATCAAATCGGTTTCTCGGTCCCCGCACCGGCGCGACCATAGGTAAAGGCCGGGGAAATGAAAAGAGGCGAATTGGCGGCCAGTTTGTTTCTGCCGCCAGCCGACCTTTGCAGCCCGGGACAAATCCGGCTTGCCAGCCGCCCGGCGACTGCGCCATCATCTGCCGACCAGCCCCGATGCGGAGATCAACCCATATGCCAGCCGTCCAGACCCGATGCCGCGCCGCAGCCCAGCCATGATCGTCATCGGTGCTGGCGAGGTCCGCGCGTTGCTGTCGATGCGCGATGCCATAGAAATCGTCGAAGCGGCGATGATTGCGGTGGCCGATGGCAAGGCCAACATGCCGCTGCGCAATGTGATGGAGGTTGGCGGGGTGAACCGGCTGGGCATCATGCCCGGCGCGCTGTCGGGCGACGCGCCCACTTACGGTGTCAAGCTGATCAGCCTGTTTCCAGGCAATCCCGCGAGGGGCCTGTCGTCGCATATCGGCGCGATGGTGATGTTCGATCCCGAAACCGGCGCACCGGCGGCGGTGATCGACGCCGACGCGCTGACCGCCATTCGCACCGCCGCCGCCAGCGCGGCCGCAACCCGCGCATTGGCACGCGAGGATGCGCGGGTGCTGGCGCTGATCGGCACCGGCGAACAGGCCGAGGCGCATCTGGCCGCCATCCCGCTGGTGCGCGACATTGCCGAGGTCCGGGTGACCGGGCGCACGCCTGATCGCGCCGCTGCCTTCTGCGACCGGATGCGGGCGGATTACCCGCACCTGCCCCTTCATCCGGCGGCCAGCGTGGCCGAGGCGGTGCGCGGGGCCGATATCGTCTGCACCCTGACCGCATCGCCCGAGGTGGTGCTGCTTGGGCGCAACATCACCCCAGGTACGCATGTGAACGCCGTCGGCGCCTCGATCCCGACGATGCAGGAGATTGATGCGGAGCTTGTCCTGAAATCCCGCCTGTTCGTCGATTACCTGGCCTCGGCCCTCGCGCAGGCGCGCGAGATCATGGACGCGCTGGCCTCCGGTGCGATGGCCGATGGCCATATCCTGGGCGAGATCGGCGCGCTGTATGCCGGACGGATTAAGGGGCGATTGGCCGCCGGCGACATCACGCTTTACCGCTCGCTCGGGGTTGCGGCACAGGATCTGGCCTGCGCCGCGGCCATCATTGACAGACAAAGGACCTGACATGCGCCCATACCGCTCGGCCATCACCACCGAAGGCAAATCCGCCGCCGCCGCCCGCTCGCTCTGGATCGCCGGTGGCGTCAAACCTGGCGATTTCGGCAAGCCGGTGATCGCGGTGGCCAATTCCTTCACCGAGTTTGTCCCCGGCCATGTGCATCTGGCCGAAATTGGCCGGCTGGTCTGCGACACGATCTGGCAGGCTGGCGGAATTGCCCGCGAATTCAGCACCATAGCGGTGGATGATGGGATTGCTATGGGCCATGACGGCATGCTCTACAGCCTGCCCAGCCGGGAGTTGATCGCCGACAGCGTTGAATACATGTGCCAGGCACATGCGGTCGATGCGCTGATCTGTATTTCGAATTGCGACAAGATCACGCCAGGCATGCTGCTGGCGGCGTTGCGCCTGAACATTCCGGTGATTTTCGTCTCGGGCGGGCCGATGGAGGCCGGGCGCATCCTGCGCGGCGACAAGACCGAACGCGTCGATCCGATCCAGGCCTATATCAAGGCCTTCGATCCCACCACCACCGCCGATGATTCCAACGAGATCGAGGAAGCCGCCTGCCCCACCTGCGGCTCCTGTTCGGGCATGTTCACCGCCAATTCGATGAATTGCCTGGCCGAGGCGATCGGCCTTGCCCTGCCCGGCAACGGCTCGATGCTGGCGACGCATGTGGACCGGCGCGACCTGTTCGTGAATGCCGCCAAGCGGATCGTGGATCTGTGCCATCGCTATTACCGTGACGAGGATGACAGCGTGCTGCCCCGCGCCATCGCCACCCGCGCCGCGTTCCAGAACGCCATGATCACCGATATCGCGATGGGGGGGTCAACCAACACCATCCTGCATCTGCTGGCGATGGCCGAAGAGGCGGAGGTGGATTTCACCATGGCCGACATGGACCGCCTGTCGCGGCAGGTGCCGCATATCTGCAAGGTCTCGCCGGCCAACATGACCTATTACATGGAAGACGTGCACCGCGCCGGTGGCATCATGGCGATCATGGGCGAACTGGACCGGGCCGGGCTGATCGACACGTCGGTCAGCACTGTCGCCGGGGCAACATTGGCCGAGGTGCTGGCGATATGGGATGTGCGCCGCAGCAATGATCCCGCCATCAGCCATTTCTTTCGCGCGGCACCCGGCGGCAGGAAGACCATCAAGGCCTGTTCGCAGGACATGCGCTGGCAGGAACTGGACCTTGACCGCGAAGCGGGTTGCATCCGCAGCGTCGAGCATCCCTATTCATCCGAAGGTGGCCTCGCCATCCTGCACGGCAATATCGCGGTCGATGGCTGCGTGGTGAAAACCGGCGCAGTATCGCCGCAAATGCTGCGATATCAGGGTGTTGCGCGGGTTTTCGATCAGCAGGAAACCGCGCTGGCGGCAATCAATCAGGGCGATATCGCGCCCGGCTCGGCCATCATCATCCGCTATGAAGGCCCCAAGGGCGGGCCCGGAATGCAGGAAATGCTGATGCCGACGATGAGCCTGAAAGCGATGAAGCTGGACGATACCTGCGCGCTGATTACCGACGGGCGATATTCCGGGGCGTCATCGGGCCTCAGCATCGGCCATGTCTCGCCCGAGGCGGCCGCCGGCGGGGCGCTGGCGCTGGTCGAGGATGGCGACGAGATTGCCATCGACATTCCGGCACGCACGATCAATCTGCTGGTCGGCGAGGAGGTTCTGGCGGCCCGCAGATCGGCGATGGAAGCACGCCCGAAATCCGAACGCTGGCAACCCAAAGGCGCGCGAACCCGGGTGATCACCGCCGCCCTTCGCGCCTATGCGGCCTTCGCCCTCAGCGCCGATCGCGGCGGTTTCCGACTGGTGCCATAGCCACGCGCGACATACGAAAAGGGGCGGCCCGAAAGCCGCCCCGTTCCTGTCCGTCCGGTCGGATCAGCCGAAAATGTCGGCGCTGATGCCGGCATACCAGCCGATGCTTTCCTCATAGGTGGCCTTGCGCGTCGCCGCGTCTTCGCCGTTCTGCGAGACGAAACCGCCGGTGCTGGCGATCTTCTCGTCGGTCGCCTCGTAGGACGCGCCGACCTTGATGCCGTCATCGGTGTCGATCAAGGACCAGCAGGTATTCGCGAATTTCGGCGGGAACACCTTGGAGCCGGTCAGCGCACCGCGAACCGACATGGCGCAGACCTTGGCCTGGCTGTTGGCCGAGAAGCCGGATTTCGGCATGTCACCCTGGGCCGAGGCATCGCCCAGCACATGGATATTCTCGTCCATTTTCGACACCATGCCAAAGCCCGAAACCGGAGCCCAGCCGGCATCATTGGTCACGCCGGCCAGTTCGGCAATGCGTCCGGCCTTCTGCGCCGGGATCACGTTGCAGACATCGACCTTGGTCGCCTCGCCGTCGATCACCAGTTCCATCGTGTCGGGGCGAACCTCGACCTTGTTGCCGCCGAAATCGGGGCCGAGACGCTCGATCATGCCGGAATAATGCCGGGTCCAGCCATCCTCGAACAGGCCCTGCTTGGAAAACTTGTCCTTCGGATCGGCGATCAGGATTTTCGCGGTCGGGTTGTTGGCCTTCAGGTAATGCGCCACCATCGACACCCGCTCGTACGGCCCCGGAGGGCAACGGAACGGGTTCGGCGGCGCGATCATCGCGAAAACGCCGCCCTGGGGCATCGCCTCGATCTGGGCCTTCAGCAATTGCGTCTGGCTGCCGGCCTTGTAGGCATGCGGCATCTTGTTCTGTGTCGACAGGTCCCAGCCGGGGATCGCGCCGTCCACGAAATCAATGCCGGGGCTGATCACCAGCCGGTCGTAGGGCACCGACGAGCCCGAGGCCAGCGCCACCGTCTTGGCATCGCGGTCCACCCCGACGGCCCAGTCATGCACGACATTGATGCCGTATTCAGCCGCCAGCTTGCCATAGGTATGGCCGAGCGAGGCAAATTCGCGGAAACCCCCCAGATAGAGGTTCGAGAAGAAGCAGGTGTAATAGGTGCGCGTCGGTTCGATCAGGGTTACGTCGATCGCGCCGTCGGAATCCTTGGCGATATAACGCGCCGCGGTCGCCCCGCCTGCGCCGCCACCGATCACGACCACCTTTGGCCGCCCGGCTGCCCGCACCATCGGAGCCGACAGCACAGCAGTCGCCGCTGCCGCCGAGCCGATGAATACACGTCTGTTGAGTGTCATGGTGTCATACTCCCTATTGGTTAATCTGCGGCTTCCAGTTCCTGAAAGAAGGCAGCGAGGGCCGCAATTTCCTCGTTGTTCAAACTGCCTGCAACTTGTTGCATGACCGGGTTTTCCCGGAATTTGGACCGGTAGGAAAACATCACGGTCATGAATGTCTCTGAAGGCCAGCCGGTGATCGATGGAATGCCCTTGTCCTCGCCGCTTTGCTGATGGCAGCCGACGCAGGTGCCCGCCAGATACTCACCGTAGTCGCGGTCGCCCTCGATCGCCAGCACTTCGGCGGGCAATTGCGGGTCGGCGGATCGCAGATGCTTGTCGCGCACGGTCTGATCATCGCTGGAATAAACCGCCAGAAATGCGATCAGATTGTCGCGGTCGGCCTGTTTGCGCAATCCGGCAAAGCTCATCTTCGTGCTCTGGACCAGATTTTTCGGGCGTTCCAGGAACACATCCAGCGTTTCTGGCGTCCATACCAGCCCCTCCTCGCCCGCATCAATCATCGCTTTGGAATAGATGTAGTCCGGAAAGGTGCCAGCAACCCGGCCCAGCAGATCGTTCAGCGGCGGGCCGACCTTCCTGATCGCATCGGGGCCGATATCGTGGCAGGCACGGCATTTCTTCCAGATGTTTTCGCCCAGTTCCGGGCTGTCGGCGGCGACAGGCCCGGCCAGCCCGGCCAGCAGCAGAACCGGTGCAATCAATCCGAGCATCGTGATCCTGTTCGTCATGATGAAAGCGTACACCGCCGCTGCCAAATATCAAGATTCTTGAATATGAAACCGCAGCGGGCCGAATAAACCCTCGAACCGCCTTGCCGGTATTGTACAGGTATTCCAAGCTTCGGAAAATGCCTATTCCGTAACAGGTTAGAGCGGTATTTACAGCTTCGCCCCAATGACGGCCGCCGATCCGGCGCAGGCGCGGATATTCCGGTGCGTCTGCGACATACCGGCGCATTCCCCCATGCCGGGCGGCCCGAATGCCCCCCGCGTCCGATCTTGCGGAATACCAATTCACAACCCGGCGCGGGCAGGTTAGCGTCGCTGAAACGGATTTTGCAAAGGAATGCCCCATGTCGCTCGACCGCGTGCTGGACTATATCGACAATGATTCCGACAACGCGCTGGCGCGGCTGATGGAACTGCTGCGCATCCCGTCGGTGTCCACCGATCCGGCCTTCAAGGCGGATTGCGACCGGGCGGCGGACTGGCTGGTGGACGAGTTGAACAGCCTTGGCTTTGACGCCACGAAACGCCCCGTGCCCGGCCATCCGATGGTGATCGCCCATTCCGACGCGCCCGGGCCGCATGTGATGTTCTATGGCCATTACGACGTGCAGCCTGTCGATCCCCTGCACCTGTGGGACAATCCGCCGTTCGAGCCGGCACTGGAGCAGACACAAGACGGCCCGGTGATCCGCGGGCGCGGGTCATCCGATGACAAGGGCCAGTTGATGACCTTTGTCGAGGCCTGCCGGGCCTGGAAGGCCGTCACCGGCACCCTGCCCGCCCGCATCTCGATCTTTTTCGAGGGCGAAGAGGAAAGCGGCTCGCCCTCGCTGGTGCCGTTTCTTGAGGCCAATGCCGACGAGTTGAAGGCCGAGATCGCGCTGATCTGCGATACCGGCCTGTTTGAAAGCCGGGTGCCGGGAATCGTGACCATGCTGCGCGGCCTGCTGGCCGAAGAAGTGATCATCACCGGCCCCGACAAGGACCTGCATTCCGGCATGTTCGGTGGGCTGGCGCGCAATCCGATCCATGTTCTGGCGAAGATCATCGCCGGTCTGCGCGACGATGATGGCCGCATCACCCTGCCCGGCTTTTACGACGGCGTGCCGGAACTGCCCGACGATATCCGCGCGCAATGGCAGGGGCTGGCCTTCGATCACGCGAAGTTCCTCGGCGATGTCGGCCTGTCGGAACCGGCGGGCGAGACCGGGCGCACACCCTTGGAGATGATCTGGTCGCGCCCCACCTGCGAGGTGAACGGCATTTCCGGCGGCTATGAGGGGGATGGTTTCAAGACCGTGCTGCCCTCGCGGGCCAGCGCCAAGATCAGCTTCCGGCTGGTCGGCACGCAGGACCCCGATGCGATCCATGCCAGTTTTGTCGATTACGTGACCGCGATGCTGTCATCCGATTGCACGGCGGAATTTCCGCTGGGCCGGGGCGCGCCGGCCAGTCGCATGGGCATCAGCCATCCCGCCTTCGAGGCCGCCCGCACCGCCTTGTCGGCGGAATGGCCAGACCCGGCGGCCTATATCGGCTGCGGCGGCTCGATCCCGATTGCCGGGCATTTCCAGTCGATCCTCGGCATGGATTCGATGCTGATCGGGTTCGGCAAGGATGACGACCAGATCCATTCCCCGAACGAGAAATACGATCTGGACAGCTTCCACAAAGGCATCCGAAGCTGGGCGCGGATATTGGCAGCGCTTGGCGAACTTTGAGAGCGGGGTCGAGTATTTCGGGTTCAAGGTCGATCAGGCGGGGGCGAAATCCTTCAACCACCGGGCAAGGCGGCGACGGTTGACGCCGCGATCGCCGTGGCCGAACCGCGACCGTGAAAACAGCGCCAGCGTCGATGTCCCGTCGCCAAGGTCGATGATGGCGACCGAGACATAATCGGGATAGCCGATCCGCGCCGAGCGCACGATATAGGTCATCAGCCCGTCTTCGGGGGTGCCGGCCAGGCGCATGGTGCGTGGCCGCGCCGCCGCGAAGGCATCGAAGGCGCGGGCGAGATCGCCAGCGGCCAGCCTGTAGACAGGCGCTTCGTGCTTTTCGCCCGGCGCCGCGATGGCCCAGTTCTGGCTGCGCGGGCGGGTGGCGGATTGCGGATCGACATGCCATCGCTGGGGATCGGACGGCGCGATGCGGACCCAGACCAGAAATCCGGCGACAACCCCGAGGAACAGGATTACGGCAATCGACAGCTTGCTCATTGTGCCGCGTCGCGGGCGGCTTCGATCTCGGCGGCGCGCTGTTCGACCATATCGACGATATGCTCGATCATCCGCTCGTTGCCCAGCTTGTGATCCTGCCTGCCCGCGACATAGACCATGCCCGAACCCGCCCCGCCACCGGTAAAGCCGAGATCGGTCATCAAGGCTTCGCCCGGGCCATTCACCACGCAACCGATGATCGACAGGCTGATCGGGGTGTGGATATGCGCCAGCCGGTTTTCCAGTGCCTTCACGGTTTCAATCACGTCAAAGCCCTGCCGCGCACAGGACGGGCAGGAAATGATCGACACGCCGCGATGCCTGAGGCCGAGCGATTTCAGGATTTCAAAGCCGACGCGAACCTCCTCGACCGGGTCCGCCGAGAGCGACACCCGGATCGTATCGCCGATCCCGGCCCAGAGAAGATTGCCAAGCCCGATGGCCGATTTGACGGTGCCCGAGGTCAGGCCACCGGCCTCGGTGATGCCCAGGTGGATCGGCGCATCGGTGGCCTCGGCCAGGCCGTGATAGGCAGCGGCGGTCATGAACACGTCGGACGCCTTCACGCTGATCTTGAACTCGTGGAAATCGTTGTCCTGCAGAATGCGGATATGCGCCAGCCCGCTTTCGATCATCGCCTCCGGGCAGGGCTCGCCGTATTTCTCCAGCAGGTGGCGTTCCAGACTGCCGGCATTGACGCCGATGCGGATCGAACAGCCGTGATCGCGGGCGGCGGCGATGACCTCGCGCACCCGGTCCGGGCTGCCGATATTGCCGGGATTGATGCGCAGGCAGGCAGCTCCGGCCTCGGCCGCCTCGATAGCGCGTTTGTAGTGGAAATGGATGTCGGCGACGATCGGCACCGGGCTTTCCGCCACGATCTGCCGCAAAGCGCTGGTCGAGGCCTGATCGGGGGTCGAAACCCGGACGATATCCGCCCCGGCCTCGGCACAGGCCAGCACCTGGGCGATGGTCGCGCGCGCATCCGAGGTCAGCGTGTTGGTCATCGTCTGCACCGAAATCGGCGCATCGCCGCCAACCGCCACCGGGCCGACCATGATCTTGCGCGAGGTGCGACGCGCGATGCTGTGCCAGGGTCGGATCGGATTATGGGACATGGAAACCTTCACGGAGCGATTGCGTTGCCTCGCTCTTACCCCAGTCGGGGCGGCCTTACAATTGCCGCCCGGATGTCAGCGGGTCTCGTTCAGGGTGATGACCCGCGGGCTTTCAAGCTGTTTCAGCGCATCGCTGTCGCTGACCTCGCCATAGGCCGCGACAATCGCCTCGGCAGACAGCGCGACATTGCGTGCAACCGACGTGTCCTTGCCGACCGGCCCATAGGCCCGGCCATCCAGCGTCAGGTAGACTGCTCCGGAATTGCCCGCGCGCAAGGCAGCGGCGGCGCCTTTCGGCAGGCGGAAACTTTCGCCGCCATCCAGGATACGCTCGAACAGGATCGTGCCATCGGGCGCGGTCACCCTGATCCAGGCGGCGCGGGCCGCGACGATGGCGATTTCCGGCGTAAGGTCTTCGGTGACGCGCGGGGTTTCCGTGGCGGCGAGATCATCAATGGCGCGGGCCTGATCGACGCCGCTGTCGGGCACCAATGCGCCGATCTCGGCGGGGTCCAGCGCGGCAATCGGGCCGTCACGCGGTGTCATCACCGGCACGTCCAGTTCCTTCGGGCGGTACAACTGATCCAGCGCCGCGGCGCGTTCGGCGCGATCCGCCTCGGCCGTTGCGGCGGCAACCGGAATGCTGGTGTCGTCCAGCGGGATGAATTCCACCCGCTGGATATCCTGCAACACCGCCCAGGCACCGTAGCCAAGCCCGAGGATCAGCACCAGCAGCACCATGATCGAGCCGAGTCCCGAAGCCGAGACATGCGCCAGCATGCCATCGCCAGCCGGGGTCAGAATGGTGCGGGCACCCGACAAGGGATCGCGGCCAGCGGAATGGCCGGTGGGTTTGTTCGCGCGGATATCTACCGGGCGGGCCGATGCCGCCGGGGCCGGGCGCGGCCTGCGGCGGGGTTCGCCGTGAACGCCGTCAAAACCGGCCTCGTCGCAGAACTGGCGGAAGGTGGCTTCGGGATCGAGGTTCAGGTAGCGCGCATAGGACCGCACATAGCCGGCGATGAAGCCCGGGGTCTGGAATACGCTCGGATCGGTGTTTTCGATGGCGGCGATATAGGTGGCGCGGATGCGCAGGTCGCGCTGCACATCGAGCAGCGATTTTCCCAGGGTGGCCCGTTCGCCACGCATCACGTCGCCCAGCCGAACCGGGTAGGAGTCAAACCCCCTGACGTCTGCGCTTTCAGCCGCGCTATTGTCGGTCATGCAAATATTCCGGCTTTGCGCACCCGGTAACCCCCCACCGAGCGCCGATTCGTCATCGGCAGCTTTTCGCGGTGACCGTAACACATGGCAAGAGGCGATGCACCGATTACGGTGATCAGGCGCTCAGTTCGGCACGATTTAGCTCACATTGCCGCCAGAGGTCATCCATCGCGTTGACCAGCTTGTTCAGCAGATCAGGCGTATGGACCGGCGATGGCGTGAACCGCAGGCGTTCGGTGCCGCGCGGGACGGTCGGAAAATTGATCGGCTGCACGTAGATGCCGTAATGCTCCAGCAGCATGTCCGACAGCATCTTGCACTTGACCGGATTGCCGACATGCACCGGCACGATATGGCTGCCGTGATCGTCAATCGGCAGGCCAAGGCCCTTCAGCCGCATCTTCAGGATTTTCGCGTTGGTCTGCTGTTGCTCGCGCAAGGTCGCATCGCCCTTCAGATGGCGGATCGAGGCGGTGGCACCGGCCGCGACTGCCGGCGGCAGCGAGGTGGTGAAGATGAAGCCCGGCGCAAACGAACGGATGGCATCGACCATCTTGGCCGAAGCGGCGATATAGCCGCCCATCACGCCGTAAGCCTTGGCCATCGTGCCGTTGATGATGTCGATCCGGTGCGCGAGGTTGTCGCGTTCCGACACGCCACCGCCGCGACGGCCATACATGCCGACGGCGTGAACCTCGTCGATATAGGTCAGTGCGCCGAATTCATCGGCCAGATCGCAGATTGCCTTGATCGGGCCGAAATCGCCGTCCATCGAATAGATCGATTCGAACGCGATGACGATGGGGCGGCCCGGCTCGATCTGTTCAAGGATTTCGCGCAGATGCGCGGTGTCGTTGTGGCGGAAGATATGCTTTTCGCAACTGCCGTGGCGGATGCCTTCGATCATCGAGGCATGGTTCAACTCGTCCGACACGATCACCAGGCCGGGAAACAGCTTGGGCAGGGTCGACAAGGTGGCATCATTGGCGATGTAGGCCGAGGTGAAGACCAGCGCGGCCTCCTTGCCGTGCAGATCGGCGATCTCGCGTTCCAGCGCCTTGTGATAGACGGTGGTGCCGGAAATGTTGCGGGTGCCGCCCGAACCGGCACCGGTGGCGTCCAGCGCTTCGTGCATCGCTGCCAGCACTTTCGGGTGCTGGCCCATGCCCAGATAATCGTTGCCGCACCACACCGTGATCTCGCGGCTGGTGCCGTCGGGGGCGTGCCAGGTCGCGCGCGGGAAATGCCCTTTCTTGCGTTCGATGTCGATGAAAGTGCGGTAGCGGCCCTCATCATGCAGGGAGCGGAGTTTTTCATCCAGGCGCGCGGTATAGTCCATGATAGGCCCTCAGTGTCGATTTCGGCGTCGTCTTAGCAAAGCTGGGTCCAGCTTGGCACCCCCAATATCGCCGCAGCAACCCTTAATCCGGCCTTGACGTGGGATTGCATTCATAAAACTGCATTTATCGCACCGCAACCTTGACTTTTGTCAGTAGATATACCGAATCTGATCGCTCCAATACCTCTCCAGCGTCTTCAGCGAGCGATTGAGGCCATCCAGCGTGGCGCGGTCGAGAATCGCCCTGGCTTCCAGCCCGCCGGCGTGGCGCGCGAACAATTCGCCGACGATACGGCGGATATCCCTGCCCTTGGCTGTCAGCCGCACGCGCACGGCGCGGCGGTCGATCTGGCATCGCTGGTGATGCATATACTCCGCCTCGACCAGTTTCTTCAGGTTATAGGAGACGTTCGAGCCCTGATAATAGCCGCGGCTTTTCAATTCGCCCGCCGTGACCTCGTGATCGCCGATATTGAACAGCAGCAAGGCCTGCACGGCGTTGATGTCCAGAAGGCCCAGCCGTTCAAATTCGTCCTTGATCACATCCAGCAACAGCCGGTGCAGCCGTTCCACCATGCCCAGCGCATCGAGATATTCGCCGTTATAGTCCTGACGGCCCTGCACCGCCGTCGCCTGATGAATGCTCATGAAGCCCTCCGCCAAAATCCGTTGACGGAGACCCTGACCGATCAGGTGCAAATAACTGGTTAAGCGGTTGCAAAAAATCGCTTTCGCCTAGGAATCGCCCAGGATGATGGCGGAAATCGCTGCATATTGCGGGGGAACCGGCAATTGCCCGGACAGCCATTGATAGAGGTCCTGGTCGTTTTCCTCCAGCAGGCGCTCGTAATCGTCCAGCGCCTGTGCGCCCAGCGCCGCCAGTCCGGTATCCGAGAACGGCCCGAGGATCAGGTCCATTTCCTTGGTGCCACGCCGCCAGGATCGCATTTTCAAACGCTTCAGCCGGATATCCGGGGTTTCGGTGCTCATTCCTCAGCCTCCCATAATCGCGCCGCGCCGCGCACGCCGGAACTGTCGCCCCAATGCGCACGCACGACGCGGATCGTCACGCGGTCATCGGGTGCCGCGAAGATGTGGCGCGCAATCAGGCCCGGCAGGTCCTCCGCCAGGCCCGGCAGGTTCGACACGCCGCCACCCAGCACAATCATGGCGGGATCGACGATGTTGACGATACTGCCCAGCGCGCGTGCCAGTCGTTCCCTGTAACGGGCCAGTGCCGCGCTGGCTGCCTTGTCACCCGCCCTGGCCAGTTCGACAACCTCTTCAACCCGCTCCAGTGACTGGCCGCCATTGGCCAAATGGTCACGTAGCAAGGCCGGGCCGGACAGCCAGGTTTCGTTGCATCCCGAACGGCCGCAGAAACAGGCCGCCCCGGCAACGGCCCCGCCGGCCAGCGGCACATGCCCCCATTCGCCGCCAAGACCATGCGCGCCGACAACGATCCGCCCGCCGATCACCAGCCCGCCGCCTACCCCGGTGCCGAGGATCACCGCGAATAACGGGTCGGCCCCCGCGCCCGCGCCATCACGCGCTTCCGACAGGGCCAGGCAATTGGCGTCGTTGGCGATGCGGACAGGGCGGTCCAGCGCCGCCGCGATGTCGCTGTGGAACGGCTGGCCGTTGATCCAGGTGGAATTGGCGTTGCGCACCAGCCCGGTTGCAGGCGAGACCGAACCGGGAATGCCGATGCCGAGTCGCTGGCAGGCCAGCCCGCTTCTGGCCTCCAGTGTGGCGACCAGTTGCTTGATCGTGGTCAGCGTTGCGGCGTAACTGCCGGGGATTGTGGGCAAGCGGTGGCGCAGCGCCTCGGAGCCATCCGCCAGCAGAACCACGCCTTCGGTCTTGGTGCCGCCAAGATCAATGCCGAACAGCGCCCCGTTCATTGCCCGTTCACTGCCCGCGCGATTTCACCAGCCGGCCTTCCAGCTTCAACAGATGGTCGTGCAGGCGCTTGGCCTCGCGCCGGATGGCGCGGCATTCCGCCAGAAGCTGGTCTTCCTCCATCGGGGGCACGAAATCCTCGGCCCAGGGGTCGTTCACGCCCTCGCCTGAGCCGGTCAGCAGCCAGACGATCGATACGTTCAAGATCCCGGCCATGATATGCAGACGATTGGCACGGGGCTCCGAAACGTCGTCTTCCCAGGCGCGCAGGGTCTTCAGCTTGACCCCCAGCCGTTCCGCCAGCTCCTCCTGCTTCAGCCCGGCGGCGCGGCGCGCGGCGGCGACCCGGTCGCCAAACGTGGATGAATCTTCACTGAAATAGCTGTTGTCGTCGGCGGAATCCGTGTCGGGCATAATGGCCTCTTTGCTTTCTCGTCGCCCGGTTTTCCGAGCTTGATTGCGGTTTCGCGGCACCCTAAGACATGGGCGCGGGACATGCAAACGGGGGCTTAGATGGGGTTTCTTTCCGATAGTCTGGCGCGGGTCAAGACCTCGCCCACGGTGGCGATGAATGCCCTGGCATCCGAACTGAAGGCCGCCGGGCGCGATGTGATCGACTTGTCGGCGGGCGAGCCGGATTTCGATACGCCCGACAACATCAAGGCCGCCGCCAAGGCCGCGATTGACGCCGGACGCACGAAATACACCGCGCCCGACGGCATTATCGAGTTGAAACGCGCCATCGTCGCCAAATTCTCCCGCGAGAACGGCCTGGATTACACCACCGCAGAGATCGGCGTGTCGAACGGCGGCAAGCAGGTGCTGTTCAACGCGCTGCTGGCCACCATCAATCCCGGCGACGAGGTGCTGATCCCGGCCCCTTACTGGGTGTCTTATCCTGACATGGTGCTGATCGCCGGTGGCACGCCGGTGGTGATCGCGGGCCGCCCCGAGCTTGGCTACAAGATCACGGCCGAAGACCTTGAGGCGGCCATTACGCCCCGCACCAAGTGGCTGATCTTCAACTCGCCCTCCAACCCGACCGGCGCGGGCTATTCGCGGACCGAACTTCAGGCGCTGACGGATGTGTTGCTACGCCATCCGCATGTCTGGGTGATGAGCGACGACATGTACGAGCATCTGGCCTATCCGCCGTTTGAATTCTGCACGCCCGCCGGGGTGGAACCAAAGCTGTTCCAGCGCACCCTCACGGTCAACGGCGTGTCCAAGGCCTATGCGATGACCGGCTGGCGGATCGGCTATGCCGGCGGGCCGGAGCATCTGATCGCCGCGATGCGAAAAGTTCAATCGCAATCCACCTCCAACCCAAGCTCGATCAGCCAATGGGCCGCGGTCGAGGCGCTGAACGGGCCGCAGGATTACATCCATACCAGCCGCCCGGTCTTCGAGGCGCGGCGCGATCATGTGGTGGCCATGCTGAACGCCGCCGAGGGTGTCTCGTGTCCCGTTCCCGAGGGCGCATTCTACGTCTATCCGTCCATTGCCGGTTGCATCGGCAAGACAGCGCCCGACGGCACCCTGATCGCCGACGATCAGGCATTCGCCACGGCTTTGCTGGAAAATCAAGGCGTTGCCGTGGTGTTCGGCGCGGCATTTGGGCTATCGCCAAACTTTCGTGTCAGTTATGCTACCTCGGACGCAGCGCTTGGCGAGGCCTGCCGCAGGATACAGGCATTCTGCGCCGCGCTGCGGTAAACCAATAGAAGGCGGGATCATGGCCGGGCTTCAGAACCTCTATTTCAGGGTACGCGACAACGGCGCGGCGGTGTTTCGCGTCGATACCGAAAACCGCCAGCGCCGGCTGGACCTGGAACAAATCGCGATTGCCAATACCAATAACGGCCAGATCAAGCCGCATGGCGACGCCCCGCCAACGCCCGACGAAATGGCCGAGATCGAGGCCTGGATGGCTGCGCGCAAACAGGTGCTGGAAGACCGCGCCATCGACGATATCTTCCGCGCCATCGATTATCTGAACCTGACCGCGCACTGGGCACAGACCAAGGCCAGCGACGAGGACCTGGAACAATTCACCGACGCCCTGCTGATGGCGATGCACGATCTGCGCGCCGTGCTGGTGCGCAAGAAATCCGACCGGCTGCTGAAGAACGACTGACCGCAGCGCTGCTCGAAGGATCAAGGGACCGGACCCATGCAGATCATACGCATCGCCCTCGCGGCCCTGGCCCTGTCGGGCCTGACCCTGCCGGTGCAGGCGGATCAGGCGGGCATTACCGACATCACCGCCCTGTTCACCACCTTTGACGGGGCCACCGGCATTCCGCTGCCCAAGGATACCGGGCGCGATTTTGAACGCATCGTCGGCGATACCTGCAACCCGCCCGCCGATCCCCTGATCGAGGGCAGCCTGCAGGGCGGGCTGATCGGCATGGCGCTCGATTTCGCCTTCAGCGAGATACAGGAGGGCCAGAAGGCGCTGGATGACAGCTTCACCCGCTCCTATTTCGCCAACAAGAACATCGCCGCTCTGGACATTCCCGTCGGTCAGGCCCGCTGCATTGCCATTGCCCGCCTGCAGATCGATGCAGACCGGCGGATCCGGGGATATTATTCGCTGCACGTCCTTGCGCTGGTGCGCGACAGCGAACATGCTTTCGTGGTGCGTCCGCTTTATCTGCACACGCCGGTTCTGAAGAACAAGGTGCCTGCGTCAGGCCTGCCGAAGGCGGATGCGGCGATCAGCGTCAGTTTCGTGTTCATCGACAAGGCGCTGGACGAGGTTACGGTGACGCGCGAGTTCTCGGTGCAGGACTACGCCACCGGCAAGGATGCCGGGCCGCATGTCTTTGCGCTGTCGGCGGCCATCGGCGCGGCGGGCGGCTATCACGATTTCGAGGACAGCGCCTATTTGCCCTATCACGCCGGCCGGCCGGTCTCGATCGCCATCGCCGTTACCGAAACCGGCGAGCGTTCCGGCGGGCTGGCGCGCCTGTTCCGCCTGAACGCCGTGGCGATGCGCGACAGCCTGAAACAGGCCATCCGCTGAGAATTGACATGCGCCGCGGGCAGGCGTAACCCGGCACGGCACCTGCCCCGACAGCAAGCCCCCGCCATGCCCTCCGCCGCCCCGGCCGAAACGCCGGAACCCTCGACCCGTCTTGTCATTTCCGCGGTTGCGGTGATGCTGCTTCTGGCCTCGCTGGATCAGACCATCGTGTCCACCGCGCTGCCGACCATCGTGGCCGATCTGGGCGGGCTGGATCACCTGAGCTGGGTCGTCACCGCCTATCTGCTGACCTCGACCGTCACCGCGCCGCTTTATGGCAAGCTTGGCGATTTGTACGGGCGCAAGGTGATGATGCAGATTTCGGTGGTGATCTTCCTGGCGGGCTCGGCGCTGGCAGGGCTGTCGCAGTCCATGTGGTTCCTGATCGCATCCCGCGCGATACAGGGCATCGGCGGTGGCGGGTTGTTCGTGCTGGCGCTGACGGTGATCGCCGATGTCATTCCACCGCGCGAGCGATCAAAGATCCAGGGCGTGTTCGGCGGCGTGTTCGGCCTGTCCTCGATCGCCGGGCCGCTGGTGGGCGGCTTTTTCGTCGATACCCTGTCCTGGCACTGGATATTCTACATCAACCTGCCGCTTGGCCTGGCATCACTGGTGATCTTCGCACTGGCGTTCAAGCCGCGCGGCACCCGGCAGACGCACCGGATCGACTATGCCGGGGCGGCCCTGCTGACCGCTGCCCTGTCGGCGGTGGTGCTGTTCACCAGCCTTGGCGGGCGCAGTCTGGCCTGGGATTCGGCACCGATCCTGATCCTGATCGCCATCGCCGTCGCCTCGCTACTGGCTTTCGTGCTGGTCGAGGCCCGCGCAAGCGAACCGGTGCTGCCGCTTTCGCTGTTCGGCTACAACAATTTCCGGGTGATGAGCGGTGTCGGCTTTCTGACCGGCTCGGCCATGCTGGGGGCGATCACCTTCCTGCCTTTGTATCTGCAAGTCGCCAAAGGCGTCAGCCCCACCGCATCGGGGTTGCAGATGATGCCGCTGATGTTCGGCATTCTGGTCGGCTCGATCGGGGCGGGTCAGGTGATGGGGCGGACCGGGCGGTATCGCATCCTGCCGATCATCGGCATGGCGGTTCTGTGCGGCGCGATGCTGTTACTGGCGGGCCTGCGCCCGGATACGCCAACCTGGATGGTGATGGCGATGATGGCGCTGGTGGGTGTCGGGCTGGGGCCGACGATGTCGGTTGGCACTACCTCGGTGCAGAACGCGGTGCCCCAGGAGATGCTGGGCGTCGCCACCGCGGGGTTCACGCTGGCGCGCCAGATCGGCGGGGCGATTGGCGTGGCCCTGTTCGGGGCGCTGTTCGCGGTGCGGCTGGGCAATGCGCTGGGACGGTCGCTGCCCGAAGGGGTGGAGCCCGGCAGCCTGAACGCCGCCGCCGTCGCCCGCCTGCCCGAGGCCACCCGCGTACAAGTGCTGGACGCCTTCACCGCCGCGTTGCAGCCGATTTTCCTGGTTTCGGCGGCAACGGCGGCGCTTGCCTTCGTGCTGGCCTGGCGGCTGATCGAAATCCCTTTGCGCGGGCGCAGGACCTGAGCGGCCTATAGCGGCAGGCTGGTGGTCGACTTGATCTCCTCCATCGACAGCAGGGCGGTCACGTTGAAAATACGCACCTCGGATATCAGCGCCTGGTAAAACTCGTCATAGGCGCGTGCATTGCGCACCCGGACCTTCAGGATATAGTCGATATCGCCCGCCAGCCTGTGCGCCTCAAGCACTTCGGGGCGATCACGCAGGGTCTTCAGAAACCGTGCCTGCCAGTCGGCCTCGTGTTCGGAGGTGCGGATCAGCACGAAGAAACAGGCCTCCAGCCCCAGCGCCTCGGGATCGAGGATCATCGTCTGGCCCCGGATCACCCCCGCCTTGCGCAATTTGCGGATGCGATTCCATACCGGCGTCTTGGACGAGCCGATTTTTCCGGCGATTTCATCCAGGGACTGGCCGGCATCGGCCTGAAGTTCGGAAAGGATTTTCCTGTCTGTTTCGTCAAGTCGGACTGCCATTTCGGGTATTCCACCTTTTGCGGGAGCATTTCACTGGAAATGGTCAGTACCGGAACAACATCCTTATTTGAAGCGGGATCTGGTAAATTTCTTGGGAAATTGTTCTATTAGTCGGCAAGAAACACCGAAGCAAGTCCGTTCCAAGGAAAACGATCATGCCGCTGGATATTCTGTCGATCACTTCCGCGCCCGAAACCCGCGCCGCCGCCAATCCCGAAACGCTGGTCGATGCGCCGTTTCTGCGCGCCGTTGCCGATCTCGCCGATGACCGTGGCGATGCCCGCTTCACCCCCGGTGCCGGGGTGCTGTTCGACCGCCCGCTGACGCGCGACGAACGCCGCGCCCTGCCCGAGCCGGGCGATATCGCGCCGCGCTACCTGGATCTGCCGGTTGACCGCCATCGCCGTGCACTGGCGCAGCACCCTGAATTTGCGGGTCTGGTGGCGAAATACACGATCCCGCATTACCGCGCGGGGTATCGCATGGTCATCATCCCGCTGACCCGGCCGCTGAGTGCTGCCGATCTGCGCCTGATCGCAGATGCCGGCGAGACCTTCGGCCACGGCACGATCCGGCTGACTGCAGATGTCTCCATCCGCCTGCCGAACGTGCCCGAAGCGCTGCTGCGCCCGCTATTTGCCGCCCTGACGCGCGGCGGGCTTTACGATGCGGTGCCGCAGAAAATGGCGGCCTGACCGTCGGCCACCCGCACTTGCGCCAATTTGACTGACTGGATTATCCGGTCCGGGATACGTATATACCCCGGACCGACAGTCAGCCACGGGCGGAAGTAGACGAATTCATGAATGATCTCAGCAAGCTCCGGACCGGGGCCGATACCAAGGCGGCGCGGCTGCCGGACGCGCAGATTGTCACTTCGGTGCATCACTGGAACGAACGGTTGTTCTCGTTCCGGGTCACACGCCCGCAAAGCCTGCGATTCCGTTCCGGCGAGTTTCTGATGATCGGCCTGATGGATGACAATGACCGCCCCTTGCTCAGGGCCTATTCCATCGCCTCGCCGAACTGGGCCGAGGAGCTTGAGTTTTATTCGATCAAGGTGCCTGATGGCCCGCTGACCTCGCGGCTTCAGCATATCAAGCCGGGCGATCAGATCATCATCCGCCCCAAACCCGTGGGTTCGCTGGTGATCGACGCGCTGTTGCCGGGCAAGCGGCTGTATCTGATCGCGACCGGCACCGGGGTGGCACCCTTCGCCTCGCTGGTGCGCGACCCGGAAGTTTACGAGAAATTCGATCAGGTGATCCTGACCCATACCACGCGATCAAGCTCGGCGCTGGATTTCTCGCGCGATCTGGTGGCCGATATCCTGGCCGACGAGACCCTGTCCGAGATCGCCGGTGGCAACCTGTGGTATTACCCGACGACGACGCGCGAAGAGACCGTCAAGATGGGCCGCATCACCGACAAGATCACCAGCGGCGAGTTGTTCCGCGATCTGGAGGTGCCGCCGTTCGATCCTGCGGTTGACCGGGTGATGATCTGCGGCTCGATGGGGCTGAACCTGGACATGAAGGCGATTCTGGAAGCCGCCGGCCTGCGCGAAGGCGCCAATTCCGAGCCGGGAGAATATGTGCTGGAAAAGGCCTTTGTCGGCTGAGAACCGAATGCGGGCGACACATCGGCGCGGTCCCGGGCGCTGGCCAAAATTTTTCAGGAAAAATTTTCGCACCGCAGGATTTTCTTAAAAATCCTGCTTGTCCAGTGCCGCAATCGTCGCCTTGGTCCAGCCGGCCAGCCAGGTCTCGCCGGTGGCGATCAGGGGCCGCTTCATCAGCGACGGATGCGCAATCACCGCCTCGACCAGCGGCAGGGCGCGATCCGCCTCGGACATGCCGCGCCAGGTGTATGACGCGCGGTTGATCAGCCTGTCGCCCAGCACCAGATGCGCCGCTTCCAGCACCTCGCGCGTGATCCCGTCATCGCGGACATCGCGGAACTCCGCCGCGTGGCCCATCGCTGCCAGTCCCGCAAGGGCTTTCTGGCAGGTTGAACACTTGGTCAATCCATAAACCGTCAGTTTCATCGCCACCCTCCGGACCTTTCGCCGCTACCAAATGCTGCATGCCGCAAACCGGGCCGCCTTGGCAAGCCGGTCGCGCCCAAAGCCACCTGCACGCCCCCGCCAGCCTTAAAATCCCGGCTATTGCCAATCGTGAAGTTCCAAATCCGCAAAGTCGGGGTATTGTAAGGCCCATCAACAACAAGAATCAGCAAACCATCAGGGGAAAACAATGTTGAACTGGAAAACACTGGCCATTGCGGCAACCGCCGTCACTTTCGCGGGCGAAGCCCTGGCAACCGAATGGAATGTCTCGGTCTGGGGCAAGCGCCGCGCCTTCACCGAGCATATCGAGAAGATCGCCGAACTGGTCAGCGCCAAGACCAATGGCGGCTTCACCATGAATATCAGCTATGGCGGTCTGTCCAAGAATACCGAGAACCTGGACGGCATCTCGATCGGTGCCTTCGAGATGGCGCAGATCTGCGCCGGCTATCACGAGGACAAGAACCCGACCCTGACGGTGCTGGAACTGCCGTTCCTGGGCGTGTCGACCTTTGCCCAGGAGGTCGCGGTCTCGAACGCGCTTTATGCGCATCCCGCCGTGCAGGCCGACCTGGCGCGCTGGAACGCGATGCTGCTGATGCCCTCGCCGATGCCGCAATACAATATCGTCGGACGCGGCGAGCCGCGCGATACACTGGAGAAGATGGCCGGTATGCGGGTACGTGCGACCGGCGGTCTGGGCGAGGCGTTCCGCACCATCGGCGCGGTGCCGACTTCGGTAACCGCAACCGAAGCCTATAACGCGATGGAAAGCGGCGTGGTCGATACCGTCGCCTTCGCACCGCACGCGCATCTGTCCTTCCGCACCGTCGATCAGGCCACCTGGTGGACCGAGAACCTCAATCCCGGCACCGTCAACTGCCCGGTCGTGGTCAATACCGATGCCTTCGCGGCCCTGTCGGATGACGAGCGCGCCGCGCTGGTCGGATCGGTCGACGAGGCGATTGCCTATTACGTCGACTATTACAACAACGAGACGATGACCAAATGGGACAAGGCGCTGGCGGAAAAGAACGTCGTGCGGGTCAACCTGTCGGACGAGGAAATCGCCAAGTTCCGTACCAGTGCCGCCGGTCCGGCGCGTGATGCCTGGATCGCCAAGATGGATGCCGCCGGTATCCCCGGCCAGGAGCTTTACGATCTGGTGATGGCGGCGCTCGACAAGGCCAAGGCGTCCAACTAGGGGCGTTTCGGCAGTTTTTGGCAATGTCGCCCGGTGCGAAAGAAATTTGCGCCGGGCGACACGCCGATTTGCGCTTCGGTGTGATGCGCAGGCCCTGCCCGACCCGGCCCCTGTTCGCGGGGGCCGGTGCATTTCCCCCTACCCAATCCCGAAAGGAAGCCGCTCATGGCCGGTAGTGCCCATATCATCGAGGATGGCAGCCTGCTCAGCCGTCTGGACCGGGGGCTGGAACGCATCGAGGCACCGCTGGCCTTGATAAGCGGTCTGGCAGTGTTCAGCCTGATGCTGCTGGCGGTGGTGTCGGTATCGGGGCGCAACGCCTTCAACATGCCGCTGCCGGGCTATGTCGACTGGATCGAGATGGCGATGCCGCTGCTGGCCTTCCTTGGCATTTCCTGGACGCAGCGGCAGGGCGGCCATATCCGCATGGACATCCTGATCGGCCGCCTGCGCGGTCGGCCCGCCTGGGCGGCGGAGATGCTGACAACCCTGGTGGCATTGCTTCTGATCGGATTGCTAATCTGGGGAAGCTGGGCGCATTTCCTGCGTTCGATAGATTTCGCGGCACCGCTCTGGAGCCGTGATTCCTCGATCGACATCAAGCTGCCGCTCTGGCCTGCGAAACTGCTGGTGCCGGTGGCGTTTTCGGTGCTGGCGCTCCGCCTTGCGCTGCAATTCTGGGGCTATGCCCAGGCATTCGCGCGCAACCTGCCACAGCCGATTGCGGTGCCGCTGCCGCTGACCATCGAACAACAGGCCGCCGAGGAGGCACGACATGTCTCCGACGGCGAAATCTAGGGCGGGCGGGCATCATGGAACCCATTGATATCGGCCTGATCGTCACCTTCGGCCTGTTCGTCTTCGTCATGCTGGGCATGCGCGTGGCCTTCGCCGCCGCTTTGGCCGGTATGGTCGGGCTGATCTGGATATTCTGGTCCAAGAAGGGCTATGATCCTGACGCCTTCGGCTGGGCGATGACAGTGGCGGTCAAAACCGCCGGGCAGGTGCCGCATTCCAAGATTTCAAGCCAGGAACTCAGCCTGATCCCGACCTTCGTGCTGATCGGTTACCTCGCCTATTACGCCGGTCTGACCAAGGCCTTGTTCGAGGCCGCCAAGCGCTGGCTGGGCTGGCTGCCGGGCGGGCTGGCGGTATCGACGGTGTTCGCCACCGCCGGGTTTGCCGCCGTGTCGGGGGCATCCGTGGCGACGTCGGCGGTGTTCGCGCGGATCGCCATCCCCGAGATGCTGGCGGTCGGCTACAACAAGCGCTTCGCCGCCGGGGTGGTGGCGGCGGCGGGCACGCTGGCCTCGCTGATCCCGCCATCGGCCATCCTGGTGATCTATGCCATCATCGTGGAACAGAATGTCGGCAAATTGCTGCTGGCGGGGTTCATTCCGGGGGCGTTCTCGGCGGTGGTCTATGCCTCGCTGATCATCGGCATGGCGCTGGCGATCCCGGGCTTCGGGCCGCGCGTCACCGGCTATAGCTGGAAGGAACGGCTGGTCTCGCTGCCGCCGGCCTTTCCGATCTTCTTTGTCGTGCTGATCATCATCTTCTTCATCTACAACCCGTTCGGCGGCGATGCCTGGGGCACCCCGACCGAGGGCGGCGCGCTGGGAGCCTTCGTGGTGTTCCTGATGGCGCTGTGGAAAAAGATGCGCTGGCGGCAGTTCAGGGACGCGCTGTTGGAAACCGCGAAACTGTCGGCGATGATCTTCACCATCATCTGGGGCGTGCTGATCTATGTGCGGTTCCTTGGCTTTGCCGATCTGCCGGGGGCATTTTCCGACTGGATCACCTCGCTGGAACATTCGCCGATGCTGACGCTGGTGATGATCCTTTTGGCCTATGCGGTGCTGGGCATGTTCATGGATGCCATCGGCATGCTGTTGCTGACATTGCCGGTGGTCTATCCGGCGGTGATGGCGCTGAATGGCGGCGAGGATGTCGCCGCCGCCGACAGCGCCTTCGGCATGTCCGGCGAGATGTGCGCCATCTGGTTCGGCATTCTGGTGGTCAAGATGGCCGAGTTCTGCCTGATCACGCCACCGATCGGGCTGAACTGCTTTGTCGTCGCAGGTGTGCGCCCTGACCTGAGCGTTCAGGACGTGTTTCGCGGCGTCACGCCGTTCTTCATCGCCGATGCCATCACCATCGCGCTGCTGGTGGCGTTTCCGGCCATCGTGCTGTGGCTGCCCGGGCAGTTATGAGGCCGCGCATGTCCGCCCCGATCAACCCCGCCCTTGCCGCCACGTCCGAGCCACCGGTGATGCAGGCGCTTGGCTGGCTGGAAGGCGTGACCTTCCCGCCGGAACGCCCGCTGATCCGCCTGAGCCAGGCCGCCCCGGTCGCGCCACCACCCCTGCCCCTGCGCGAGGCTTTGGCCGAGGCGGTGATGCATGATGCGGGGGCGCATATCTACGGCCCGGTGCTGGGGCTGCCCGAATTGCGCACCGAGATCGCGGCGCAATGGTCGGCGGCCTATGGCGGCGAGATTGCGCAATCCAACGTGGCGATCACGGCGGGCTGCAATCAGGCGTTCTGCGCCGCGCTGGCCTCGGTGGCGGCGGCGGGCGATGCGGTACTGATCCCGGCACCGTGGTATTTCAACCACTGCATGTGGGCCGACATGTCCGGCATCGAAACCCGCGCCATCACCTGCGGGCGCGGCATGTTGCCCGATCCCGATCACGCGGCCTCGCTGATTGACGCGCGCACCAGAGCGATTGTGCTGGTCACGCCGAACAACCCGACCGGCGCGGAATATCCCGCCGAACTGGTGCGCGCATTCTACGATCTGGCGCGCGCGCATGGTCTGGCGCTGATCCTCGATGAAACCTACCGCGATTTCGACAGCCGCAGCGGGCGTGCGCATGATCTGTTCACCGATCCCGACTGGCCGGAAACCCTGATCCAGGTCTATTCCTTCTCCAAGGCCTACCGGCTGACCGGGCACCGCGTGGGTGCGATGGTCTGCGGTGCAGAACGCATCGCACAGGCGGAAAAGTTCCTCGATACCGTGTCGATCTGCCCCAACCAGTTGGGCCAGCGCGGGGCGTTGTTCGGCATGCGCCATCTCGGGCAATGGCTGGCCGGGGAACGGGCCGAGATACTGGGCCGCCGCGATGCCGTGGCGCAGGGCTTTGGCACGCTCGACGGCTGGACCCTGCTGGGGGCCGGGGCCTATTTTGCCTATGTCGATCATGGCTTCGATCAGCCCGCGCCGGTGATTGCAAGGCGGCTGGTGCACGAGGCCGGCCTGCTGGTCCTGCCCGGCGAGATGTTCATGCCGCAAGCCCGGCCAGGCACGGCCAATCCTGCCGATCGCCAGATCAGGATCGCCTTCGCCAATACCGATCTTGCCGGGATCGCGGAAATGTTCCGCCGCCTTGCGGCGTTTTCCCCCTGAGCGGTGCTTGTGTCCCGCACGCCTTGGCCCTAATACTCGCCCGACTTTGATGAAAGGGCCCTGTCCATGACTGCTCCGCTGCGCGCCAAACGTAAAAAAGGCAATATGATCATCTGGGCGCTGATGGGCCTGCTGGTGGTCAGCCTCACCGGCTTTGGCGTCACCTCGGTCGGGTCGGGCGGGGCACAGGCGATCGGCAGCGTCGGCGATCGCAAGGTCACGGTGAACGAATACGTCCGCGCCCTGCAGGCACAGATGCGCGAATTCTCGCAACAGATCGGCCAGAACCTGACAATGGAGCAGGTGCAGGCCTTCGGGATCGACCGCATGGTGCTGCAACAGGTGCTGGCAACCGCGGCGCTGGATGCGGAAAGCGACCTGATCGGCCTGTCGGTGGGCGACCAGCGGGTGCTGGCGGCCCTGCGCGACACCGAGGCTTTCCAGAACCTGACCGGCCAGTTCGACGAGACCGCCTATCGCTTCGCGCTGGACCGGGCCAATCTGAAACCGGCGGAATATGATGAAATCCTGCGCTCGGAATCGGCGCGCGCGATGCTGCAGATCGCGGTCGGCGCAGGCGTGCAGGCGAACGACACCTTCCCGCTGGCGATGCTGTCCTTCGTTGCCGAAACCCGGGACTTTGAATGGGCGATGTTCGGCCCCGAACATCTGGCCGAACCGGTGCGCCTGCCCGACGAGACCGAGATCGAGGCGCATTACCGCGCCAATCCCGATGCCTATACCGCGCCGGAAACCCGCGCCATCACCTATGCCCTGCTGACGCCCGACATGCTGATCGGCGGTATCGAACCGGATGAAGAGGCGCTGAAGGCGTTGTATGAGTCCGATATCGCGCGCTACGTGCAGCCGGAACGCCGGATCGTCGACAGGGTGGTTTTCGCCTCCGAAGCCGATGCCAGGGCGGCGATGGATGCGATCATGGCCGCTGAAAAGAGCTTTGCCGATATCGTGGCGGAGCGCGGCCTGGAATTGTCCGATGTCGATCTTGGCGATGTGGCGCTTTCCGATCTGGCCCCCGCTGCGGGCGAAGCGGTGTTCTCGCTGGCCGAACCGGGGCTTGTCGGGCCGGTGCAATCCTCGCTCGGCCCGGCGCTGTTCCGCCTGAACGCCATCCTGGAGGCGCAGAATACCGGCTTTGACGAGGTGCGAGATGAATTGCACGCCGAATTCGTCGCCGACCGGGCGCGGCGCATGGTGGACGATGCGATCAACCCGATTGACGATCTTCTGGCCAGCGGCGCCACGCTTGAGGAAATCGCGGCGGAAACCGATATGGCGGCCGGCAAGATCGACTACGCCATCGGCGATACCGACGGTATCGCGGCGCATCAGGAATTCCGCGACGCCGCCAAGGCGGTGAACGAGGGCGATTTCCCCGAGATCGTGACGCTGGAAGGCGGCGGCATCTTCGCGCTCAGGCTGGACGGCGTGACGCCCCCTGCCCTGCGCCCGCTGGCGGAAGTGCGTGAAACCGTGATTGCCGACTGGCAGGCCGCCGAGACCCGCCGCCAGCTTGTAGCCATCGCCGCAGCCACGGTCGAACAGGCGGCAGGCGGTGCCGGTCTGGGCGAACTGGCGCTGTCGCCGCGCCCCGAGGCCGGCATACGCCGCGAAGCCTTCATCGAAGGCGCGCCTGAAGGGCTGGTGGGCAAGGTTTTCGGCTTGTCCGAGGGCGAGGCCGCGCTGGTCGAGGATGCCAGCGGCATCGCCATCGTCCGGCTGACCGCGATCACCCCGTTCGATCCCGAAACGCCCGACAACAAGGCGCTGCTGACCGGGGTGGCCGGGCAGTATTCGCGCCAGATCGGCGAGGATTTGTATGACGCCTTCGCCACGGCGGTGCAAAACCGCGCCGGTATCTCGCTGAACCAGTCGATGATCAACGCCGTCCATACCCAGTTGCGCTGACATGGCACTGGAGCCGTCTTTCGACGATTTCGCCCGGGGTTTTGACGCTGGCGACAATCAGGTGGTCTGGACCCGGCTGGCGGCCGATCTGGACACGCCGGTTTCGCTGATGCTGAAACTGGCGCAGGCGCGCAAGGACAGCTTCATGCTGGAAAGCGTGACCGGCGGCGAAATCAGGGGCCGTTATTCGGTGATCGGCATGAAGCCCGATCTGATCTGGGAATGCCGGGGCATGTCCAGCCGGCTGAACCGCGAAGCCCGATACGATCCCGATGCCTTCCAGCCGCTGCCCGGCAAGCCGCTGGATGAATTGCGCAAATTGCTGGCGGAAAGCCGGATTGATCTGCCGTCGGACCTGCCGGCAATCTCGGCCGGGCTGTTCGGCTATCTCGGCTATGACATGATCCGGCTGGTCGAGCATCTGCCGGATATCAACCCCGATCCGCTGGGGCTGGCCGATGCGATCATGCTGCGCCCCTCGGTGATCGTGGTGCTGGATGGCGTGAAGGGCGAGGTAACGGTGGTCTCGCCCGCCTGGGCCAGTGGCGGGCTGTCGGCGCGGGCGGCCTATGCGCAGGCGGCGGAACGGGTGATGGATGCGGTGCGCGATCTGGAGCGCCAGGCCCCGAACGAGGCGCGCAATCTCGGCGAGATGTCCGAACCCGGCAAGCCGGTGTCGAATATCAGCCGCGAGGATTACCACGCCATCGTCGAACGTGCGCGCGATTACATTCGCGCCGGGGACATTTTCCAGGTGGTGCCGTCGCAGCGCTGGAGGCAGGACTTCACTCTGCCGCCTTTTGCACTTTATCGCGCCCTTCGCCGCACCAATCCCTCGCCCTTCATGTTCTTCTTCAACTTCGGCGATTTCCAGGTGATCGGGGCCAGCCCGGAAATCCTGGTCCGCGCCCGCGATGGCGAGGTGACGATCCGCCCGATCGCCGGTACCAGACCGCGCGGGGCCACGCCCGAAGCCGACCGCGCCTTTGAGGCCGACCTGCTGGCCGACCCGAAGGAACGCGCCGAGCATCTGATGCTGCTGGACCTGGGGCGCAACGATGTCGGGCGGGTGGCAAAGATCGGTACGGTTCGGCCGACCGAGCAATTCATCATCGAACGCTACAGCCATGTGATGCATATCGTCTCGAACGTGGTGGGCGAGTTGAAAGAGGGCGAGGACGCCCTGTCGGCCCTGCTGGCCGGCCTGCCCGCCGGGACGGTCTCGGGCGCGCCCAAGGTGCGGGCGATGCAGATCATCGACGAGCTGGAAACCGAGAAACGCGGGATCTACGGCGGTGGCGTCGGCTATTTCTCGGCCAATGGCGACATGGATATCTGCATCGCGCTCAGAACCGCGATCATCAAGGACGAAAAGCTGTATGTCCAGGCCGGGGGCGGCGTGGTCTATGACAGCGACCCCGAGGCGGAATACCAGGAAACCGTCAACAAATCGAAAGCCCTGCTGCAGGCCGCCCGCGATGCCGGGATGTTCGTGAAGGTCAGCGGGCAGGGCTAGGCCGGGTATCGGTGGCTTGGATGCTGCGGGTCGGGTGGTTGGCCCGCTGTCATCATGATTGATTGATATTTCGCATATTTTTGTGCTCGCTTGTTTAACAGTCAGTCCACGCTTTGCCGCCTTACCGCTGAGTCGATCAATCAACTAGTCGATCAGTCGATTGGTCGATTGGTCGATTGGTCGATTGGTCGATTGGTCGATTGGTCGATTGGTCGATTTTCCGCCCCGGCCAGCACCCCGACAACCGTTCATTGCGCCAACAGGCTGGCCGAAACCGGCGCCAGCGCGATGCCGGCGTTCTTGCCGCCGACGGCCCAACTGAACAGCGCGGTGACGGTCTCGGGATAGGTCCGACCCATCACGATGACATGGCCGTCCTTGCCTGCCTCAAGCGCTGCGCGGTCCAGATAGCGCTGGATCACCGCGCCGGATTCACGCTCCCGGTCCAGCACGCGGTAAACGACGCCCGAGGCCACACCGTCACGCCGCGCCGATTTGTCGGTGCCGTTCAGTCCGATATCATAGGTGATCAGCCCGTGCCCGGTGCTGCCAAGCGCGGCAATCACGTCGCCCGCCAGGTCGGGTGCGGCCTGAAGCGTGGCGTCTGGCCGGTCGATCAGGCCCACCGCCTCGGGGATGGCCGCGAAGACACCGCCAAGGGCCGCCGCCACGTCGGCGGGATTGCCGGTGGCCACCAGCGCCGCCTCGCCGCCCGGGGCAAGTGCCAGGATTTCAAAGCCGCCGCGCGACAGGCGCTTGGCGTCCGCCGTCGCACCCGGGCGGGTCGGGTCCAGTGCGAAGGTCACCGGAAACGAGAATGTCAGCAACACCTCCTTGTCCAGGCCTTCATCGCCCGCGTCGATCAGGATCACCGACAGCAGGGGCTTGCCGTCGGGATTGGAAAACCCGACCTTGTTGCGCTCCAGCGCCGCGCCGCCGATACTCGCGGCCACCGGGGGGACCTCGGTGCGGGTCACATCGCCGGTATCATCCACTTCAGGCGTTGCAATCTCGGTCGCGGGCGGCTCCACCACCGGCAGGCGGTTGACCGGGATATCGACGACCGGGTTGCCAATCTCCGCCATCGGCACCCCCAAAGCGGGCGGCTGTGCCGGCAGGTTTTCCGCATCGTCGCTGGCCGAGATCATCGCCACGTCATCTTCTGCCGGGGCCGGGGCCGGCATCGAAACCCCGGCCTGCGCATCCGGCTGCGCCGCCGACGAGGTATCCGGCGACGGCGTGGCAACGCCGCTATCGTCGATCTCGGGCAAGGGTGTGGTATCGCCGATCACCGCACGGTCCTCGCCCGGCAGGACCGGATTGCTGTCGGGCCTCTCGACATTGAAGCCCGAGCCTTCCGGCGTCGTCAGGTCAACCTGCGACGATTGCCCCGGATCGCGCGGCGGCAACGGCATCAGCAACGACAGAGAGCCGGCAAAAACCAGCGAGATAGCAGCGCCTTTCAGGAAACCTGCACCAAACCCGCCCGCCATGTCGCGCCTCCGCAATTATTCCGCCCGCCTGCTCTTGACCATCTTGGGCGGCTGCGGGCATTTATAGCGCGAAATCGGCGGGGGTTCACCCCAAATCCGCCTGAGCCGTGCAAAGCGATGAAAACCAGCCGATGCTTCTTCTGATCGACAATTACGACAGCTTCACCTGGAACCTGGTGCATTACCTGGGCGATCTGGGCACCGAGGTGCAGGTGGTGCGCAACGATGCGCTGACCGTGACCGAGGCGATGATGCTGGGGGCCGAGGCGATCCTGTTGTCGCCGGGGCCGTGCGAGCCCGATCAGGCCGGCATCTGCCTTGACCTGACCCGCGCCGCCGCCGAAGCCCGCGTGCCTCTGATCGGCGTCTGCCTTGGCCATCAGACGATCGGACAGGCCTTCGGCGGCAAGGTGGTGCGCTGCCACGAGATCGTGCATGGCAAGCTGGGCGCGATGCAGCATTCCGGCGCGGGCCTGTTCGCCGGTCTGCCCTCGCCCTTTGCCGCCACGCGCTATCATTCGCTGGTGGTGGAGCGCGCCAGCTTGCCCGATTGCCTGGAGGTCACCGCCTGGCTGGAGGACGGCACCATCATGGGTTTGCAGCACCGGAGCCTGCCGATCCACGGCGTGCAGTTTCATCCCGAAAGCATCGCCTCGGAACATGGCCATGCCTTGCTGAAGAATTTTCTCGATCTGGTGCCCGGCCACAGGAAGGAACCCGCATGAGCGACGATCTGAAACCGCTGCTGGGCCTTGCCGCCGACCGCCCGCTGACCCGCGCCGAGGCGGAAACCGCTTTCCGCGTGATCATGGAAGGCGACGCCACGCCCAGCCAGATCGGCGGCCTTCTGATGGCGCTCAGAACACGGGGCGAGACGGTCGAGGAATATGCCGCGGCCGCCGCCGTGATGCGCGCAAAATGCCTGAGCGTGCGCGCACCCGCCGGGGCGATGGATATCGTCGGCACCGGCGGCGACGGCATGGGCACGCTCAACATCTCCACCGCCACCGCCTTCGTGGTGGCCGGGGCCGGGGTGGTGGTGGCCAAGCACGGCAATCGCAACCTGTCATCCAAATCCGGCTCGGCGGATGCCCTGACGGAAATCGGGATCAACGTGATGGTCGGCCCGAAAGTGGTTGAAAAGGCGATAGAAACCATCGGCATCGGCTTCATGATGGCACCGATGCACCACCCCGCCACCCGCCATGTCATGCCGTCGCGCCAGGAACTTGGCACCCGCACGATCTTCAACATCCTCGGGCCGCTGACCAATCCCGCCGGGGTCAAGCGGCAATTGACCGGTGCGTTTTCGCGCGAGGTGATCCGCCCGATGGCGGAAACGCTGGCGGCCCTTGGCTCGGAAAAGGCCTGGCTGGTGCATGGCGGTGACGGTACGGACGAAGTGTCGATTGCCGGTGTGACCTACCTTGCCAGGCTGGAAAACGGCAAGGTCACCGAGGCCGAACTGCACCCCGAGGATGCCGGCCTGCCGGTGCATCCGTTCGAGGCGATCCTGGGCGGCACCCCGGCTGAAAACGGCATCGCCTTCCGGTCCTTGCTGGAGGGCCTGTCGGGGGCCTACCGCGATGCGGTTCTGCTGAATGCCGCCGCCGCGCTGGTGGTGGCCGACAAGGCGACATCGCTGCCCGAAGGTGTCGAGATCGCCCGCGAAAGCATCGACAGCGGGGCCGCCTGGGCCAAGGTCGACGCATTGGCCAAGCTGACATCGGCAGCGGCGTCATGAGCAACGTTCTGGACCGCATCAAGGCCTACAAGCTGGAGCATGTCGCCGCCTGCAAGGCAAAACACCCGCTGGCCGGGATCGAAGCGGCGGCGAAATCCGCATCCCCCGTTCGCGGCTTTGCCAGCGCCCTGAGGGCGGCCTCCGCCACCGGCTATGGCCTAATCGCCGAGATCAAGAAGGCCAGCCCCTCCAAGGGCCTGATCCGCGCCGATTTCGACCCCGCCGCGCTGGCGCGCGCCTATCAGGACGGCGGGGCCACCTGCCTGTCGGTGCTGACCGATGCGCCGTCCTTTCAGGGCGCGGATGAATATCTGAGTGCGGCACGCGCGGCGGTCTCGCTGCCCGCGCTGCGCAAGGATTTCATCTATGATCCCTATCAGGTGGCCGAGGCGCGGGCGCTGGGGGCCGATTGCATCCTGATCATCCTGGCCTCGGTATCCGATGCACAGGCGGCGGAACTTGAAGACGCCGCTTTCGGCTGGGGCATGGATGTGTTGCTGGAGGTACACGACGCCGATGAACTTGCCCGTGCCTGCCGCCTGAAATCACCCTTGATGGGGATCAACAACCGCAATCTGAAAACTTTCGAGGTGACGCTCGACACCACTCGCAACCTTGCGCCGCTGGTGCCGTCGGGTCGCCTGATCGTGGCTGAAAGCGGTCTGTCCACACCTGCGGATCTGGCCGATCTGGCAGGGCACGGCGCGCGCAATTTTCTGATCGGTGAAAGCCTGATGCGGCAGGGGGATGTTGCCGAGGCAACTCGCGCCCTGCTGGCGAAACCACGAGCACCGGGAGGGGCATGATGGCGGAACTGACGCATTTCGATGCTGCGGGCGATGCGCATATGGTCGATGTCTCGGGCAAGCCGGTCACGGCCCGCGAGGCAAGCGCGGCAGGCCGCGTGAAGATGGCCCCGGAAACCCTTGAAATCGTTATGCAAGGCAACGCCAAGAAGGGTGACGTTCTGGGCGTGGCGCGGTTGGCCGGGATCATGGGGGCGAAACGCACCGCCGATCTGATCCCCTTATGCCATCCGCTGCCGATCACCAAAGTGGCGCTTGATCTGGTGGCCGATCCGGAAACCTCAAGCGTTGTGATCACAGCCACGATCAATACCACCGGCCAGACCGGTATCGAGATGGAGGCGCTGACGGCGGTATCTGTGGCGGCGCTGACGGTCTATGACATGCTGAAGGCGGTGGATCGCGGCATGCAGATCAGCGATATCCGCGTCACCCTGAAGGACGGCGGCAAGTCCGGCCGGTACGAGGCCCCCTGATGATCAGCGTTGACGAGGCCGTCGATCGCATCACCGCCCTGTTCGCGCCGCTGGAGGTGGAGGACGTGCCCCTGCGCCATGCCGCTGGCCGGGTGCTGGCCCGCGCCGTGGCGGCGACGCGCAATCAGCCGCCCTTTGCCGCCTCGTCGATGGACGGATATGCCGTTTCGGGGGCCGATGTCACCCCAGGCGCAACCTTCCGGGTGATCGGCGAGGCCGCCGCCGGATCGGGGCTGGCAGGTCGGGTCAGCAAGGGCGAGGCCGCGCGCATCTTCACCGGCGCACCGGTGCCCGCAGGGGCGGATCGGGTGGTGATCCAGGAGGATGTGATCCGCAACGGCGATGTGATCACAATTCGAGAAACCGTTGATCCCGAACCATATATCCGCCCCATCGGCGACGATTTCAAGGTTGGCGACGCGCTGGACGCCCCGCGCCGCCTGACGCCCGCAGATGTCGCTTTGCTGGCGTCGATGAATATCGCGCATGTGCCGGTGCGTCGTTGTCCGGTGGTGGCGCTGGTGGCGACCGGGGATGAACTTGTGATGCCGGGCGAAGACCCGGGGCCGGACCAGATCATCGCGTCGAACTCGTTCGGGCTGGCGGCGATGCTTGAAGAACACGGGGCCGAGGCGCGGATGCTGCCGATTGCCCGCGACAACGCCGCCTCGCTGCAACTGGCGCTGAAATTCTGCGCCGGGGCGGACCTGATCGTCACCATCGGCGGTGCCTCGGTCGGCGATCACGATATCGTCCGCGAGGTCGCCGCCGGCATGGGGCTGGAAACCGAGTTCTACAAGGTCCGGATGCGCCCGGGCAAGCCGCTGATGGCCGGAAAACTGAATGGCGTGCCGATGATCGGATTGCCGGGGAATCCTGTATCTTCAATGGTTTGCGGCCATATCTTCCTGCGCCCCGCACTATCGGTGATGCTGGGGCTGGACTCCGGTGCCCTGCCGCGCGAACTGGCCCGCGCGGGCGAGGCGATGGGCCCCAATGGCGGGCGCGAGCATTACATGCGCGCACGCCTTGGCGTGGAATACGGGCAATTGACGGTGCATCCTTTCGCGCGCCAGGATTCCGCCCTGTTGTCGGTGCTGCGCCAGGCCAATGCGCTGCTGGTGCGCCCGGCGGACGATCCCGCCAAGGCCGCCGGCGACATGGTGCAGGTGATCCGGATCTGACACGAAGTGATTGACACAAAACAGGAACGCTTGTAGAACTTAGCCTGAACACCGGGCAGCGCGGCCTTGCTGCCCGGAAAGTGGGGCAAACCCGCGGTTTCGGGCAAAGGAGTGGTTTCATGTTGACGCGCAAGCAACTGGATTTGCTGGAATTCATCAACAAACGCATGCAGCGCGACGGGGTTCCGCCATCGTTTGACGAAATGAAGGATGCGCTGGACCTGCGCTCGAAATCCGGCATTCACCGGCTGATCACGGCGCTGGAAGAACGCGGCTTCATCCGCCGGCTGGCGCATCGCGCCCGTGCGATCGAGATCATCAAGCTGCCCGACAGCCTGGAAAAACCGGCCTTCAAGCCGCAACTGGTCACCGGTTCGGCCACCGGGCGGCCGCGTACTGCGCAATCCGTCGAACGGGCGGCCGAACGCGCCTCGGCGCTGGACGTGCCGATCATGGGCCGCATCGCCGCCGGCACCCCGATCGAGGCGATCAGCCAGCGGGTCGCGTCGGTGCCGGTGCCGGGCAACATGCTGCGCTCCAAGGGCCTGCATTACGCGCTGGAGGTCAAAGGCGATTCGATGAAGGATGCCGGTATCAATGACGGCGACGTGGTGGTGATCCGCGAACAGCCCGATGCCGAGAACGGCGATATCGTGGTGGCGCTGATCGAGGAACAGGAAGCCACGCTGAAGCGCCTGCGCAAACGTGGCAACGCCATCGCGCTGGAAGCCGCCAACCCGGCCTATGAAACCCGCGTCTACCGCGACGATCAGGTGCGCATTCAGGGCCGGCTGGTCGGGCTGATCCGCACCTACTGATCCCGCCCTCCCCCTGCTCGCGGGGTCGAAAACCGAAGTTCCGATCCGCCCAGGCGTCGTTTCCGGGCAAGCCAAGTCGTTTGCCGCCCGTCATCAAGGATGCGGGATAGTAACGGGAGCAGGCGATGAAAACGACAACGCGGGTGGTGGTGATCGGCGGCGGGGTTGTCGGCTGTTCGGTTCTCTATCACCTGACCAAGCTCGGCTGGTCGGACGTGATGCTGGTGGAACGCTCGGAACTGACCTCCGGCTCCACCTGGCACGCGGCGGGCGGCTTTCACACCCTGAACGGCGATACCAACATGGCGGCGCTGCAGGGCTACACGATCCGCCTTTACAAGGAGCTTGAGGCGATCACCGGCATGTCCTGCGGGCTGCATCATGTCGGCGGCGTGACGCTGGCCGACACGCCCGAACGGCTGGACATGTTCAAGGCCGAACGCGCCAAGCACCGCTTCATGGGGCTGGAAACCGAGATCATTGGCCCCGAGGAGATCCGCAAACTGGCCCCGATCACCAATATCGACGGCGTTCTTGGCGGCCTATACGACCCGCTTGACGGGCATCTGGACCCGTCGGGCACCACCCATGCCTATGCCAGGGCGGCGCGGATGGCGGGGGCCGAGATTGTCCTGCGCAATCCGGTGCGCGAGACCAACCAGCGCGCCGACGGCACCTGGGACGTGGTGACGGAACTGGGCACGATCCATGCCGAACATGTGGTCAATGCCGGTGGCCTCTGGGCGCGGGAAGTGGCGGCGATGGCGGGGGTTTACCTGCCGCTGCATCCGATGGAACACCAGTATATCGTGACCGAGGATATCCCCGAAATCATCGCCATGATCGAGGCGGGCGGCGAGCATCCGCATGTGATGGATCCGGGCGGCGAAAGCTACCTGAGGCAAGAGGGCAAGGGCCTGTGCATCGGCTTCTATGAACAGCCCTGCAGGCCCTGGGCGGTGGACGGCACGCCGGCGGATTTCGGCCATGAATTGCTGCCCGACAACCTGGACAAGATCGAGGATTCCATCGCATTCGCCTATAAACGCTTCCCGATCCTGGAACGCGCCGGGGTGAAAACCGTGATCCACGGCCCGTTCACCTTCGCACCGGACGGCAATCCGCTGGTCGGCCCGATTCCCGGCATGCGCAACTACTGGTCAGCGGCGGGTGTGATGGCGGGGTTCAGCCAGGGCGGCGGTGTCGGGCTGATGCTGGCGCAATGGATGATCGAGGGCGAGACCGAGCGCGACACGATCGCGATGGATGTCGCGCGGTTCGGCGACTGGATCACCCCCGGCTATACCCGCCCGAAAGTGGTCGAGAATTACCAGCGCCGGTTTTCCGTCAATTACCCGAACGAGGAATTGCCGGCGTGTCGCCCGTTCCGCACCACCCCCGCCTATGATATCTGGGAGCGCCAGAACGCGGTGTTCGGTGCGTCCTACGGCATGGAGGCGGTCAATTATTTCGCCTTGCCCGGCGAACCGAGGTTCGAGGATCCATCCTTCCGGCGCTCGAATGCCTGGCAGGCGGTGAAGGGCGAGGTGCTGGCGGTGCGCAATGGCGTCGGCATCAACGAGGTGCATAATTTCGGCAAATACCGCGTTACCGGGCGGGATGCGCGGGCCTGGCTGGACCGGATCATGGCCGGGCGGGTGCCGAAGGCCGGTCGCATCAGCCTGACGCCGATGCTGTCGGCGAAGGGGCGGCTGATCGGCGATTTCACCATCACGTGCCTGTCGGAAACCGAGTTCAGGTTGACTGCGAGCTATGGCGCGCAAGCCTTTCATATGCGGTGGTTTTTGCAGAACCTGCCTGTCGATGGTGTGGCGGTTGAAAACACTTCGGACAGTCTGATCGGCTTTCAGATTGCCGGGCCGAAAGCGCGGGATTTGCTGGCGCGCACGACCCGGGCGGATGTGTCCAACACGGCGTTCCGCTTCATGGATGCGCGCCGCCTGACCATCGGCATGTGCGATTGCCTGGTGCAGCGCGTCAGCTATACCGGCGATCTGGGTTACGAGATTTTCACCGATACCGCCAGCCAGCGCGCGCTTTATGCCACGCTGGCCGAGGCGGGCGCGGATCTGGGGCTGCGCCCGTTCGGGATGCGGGCGATGATGTCGTTGCGGCTGGACCGGTTCTTCGGGTCATGGGGGCGCGAGTTTTCGCCCGATTACACGCCCTGCGAAACCGGCATGGACCGCTTCATCGCCTGGAACAAGGACGCCGACTGGATCGGCAAGGCCCCCGCGCTGGCGGAAAAGGCCGCCGGTGCGGCGCGGCGTCTATGCGCCTTCGAGGTCGATGCCGACGACGCCGATGTCGTGGCGTACGAGCCGATCTGGCTGGAGGGCAAGGTGGTCGGCTTCTGCACGTCGGGCGGCTATTCGCATTATGCGGAAAAATCCATCGGCCTTGGCTTCGTGCCTGCGGACCGGGCCGTTGCAGGGCTGGAAGTGGAGATCGAAATCCTGGGTCAGATGCGCAAGGCGCGGCTGATCACCACGCCCTTGTTTGATCCCGAGCGGTCCCGCATGACAGAGTGAGCGGCAGAGGGGCGCGCGCTTACCGCGAACAGGCGCGTGCCCGGGCAACGCAGAACCACAATCTGTCGACCTGCTTGCACTTGATCGAGGTACGCTTGGCGTTCTGCCAATAGGCATAGCCGGGGCCGTATTTCGCTCCGGCATTGAAGCCCCAGGTCCGTTCCGCCTTGTCCTTGATCAGGCTGCGCCGGTTCTCGTCGGCATGTACTGCCCCGACCGTGACCGACAGATAATCCTTCTCGCAGGTCTTTGCGTCGGCACTTGCCCCGAGAACAAGGGCGGTTGCGGCAATGGCCAGTGTTTTCCGGTTCATCCCGTATCTCCGATCAATCAGGGACGGCAGGGTCGCGCCCGGGCATAGCATTTGTAAAGCCGCCCGCGTCTTTCGCAGGTAAAGCCCTTGTCGACAGCGTTTTCCCAATTGGCATAGCGGATGCCCAGCGACACCGAAACCGCCGTCCCCCAGCTGATCACCGCCGCATCCTTGGCCACGTCCTGATAGCGCCCGGTCAGGATCGGCGCGTTCGAGCCTTCATAGGCCGTGCCGTGGCATTGCTTGGCGCTGGCTGCCACTGGCAACGCCAGCATAGCTGCGGCGGCGACGGCAATCATGGTCTTGGTCATCATGGCTTCCCTTTGTCCGGTTTGCCGCCAGCCTAGACGATTTTGCCCGCCAGCCAAGCCCCCCGCCCCCATATCGGCCAATCATCGCGCAGGGCTTTCCCTTCAGGCATGAATATTTTAATCTTGAAATGTTGTCTGATTGCGGTAGTCTCGCACAATCACGAGTCGATATCCGGGGGGAATCAGGATGAAGATCGCATGTCTCGGCGGCGGCCCGGCGGGGCTGTATTTCGCCATCTCGATGAAATTGCGCGATGCCAGCCACGATGTGACCGTGATCGAACGCAACAAGGCCGATGATACGTTCGGCTGGGGCGTGGTGCTGTCGGATGACGCGCTGGAGAACATGCAAGAAAACGATCCGGTCAGCACGAACGCGATCCGCGATCATTTCGCCTATTGGGACGATATCGCGCTGATCTATCAGGGCCAGCGGCTGGTATCCGGCGGGCATGGCTTTGCCGGTATCGGCAGGAAGCAGATGCTGATCATCCTGCAGGCCCGCGCCCGCGAACTGGGTGTCAATCTGGTGTTCGAGACAATCTTCAAATCGGCCGAGGAATACCGCCACGACTACGATCTGGTGGTCGCAGCCGACGGTATCAATTCCGCCGTGCGCCAGGAATACGCGGCCGCGTTCCAGCCCGATATCGACACACGCCTGTGCAAGTTCATCTGGCTGGGCACGCACCAGAAATTCGACGACGCCTTCACCTTCATCTTCGAGGAAACCGAACACGGCTGGATGTGGATCCATGCCTATCAGTTCGACCACAATACCGCGACGGTGATCGTGGAATGCCTGCAACCGACCTGGGACGCCTGGGGCTTCGAGGCGATGACCAAGGAAGAAACCGTCGAGACCTGCCGGCGGATTTTCGCGGATCATCTGGGCGGGCACAAGCTGATGTCGAACGCGGCGCATCTGCGCGGCTCGGCGGTGTGGATGAATTTCCCGCGGGTGATCTGCGGCCAGTGGCATCATGAAAACGTCGTGCTTATGGGCGATGCAGCGGCGACGGGGCATTTCTCGATCGGCTCGGGCTCCAGGCTGGCGTTTGATTCTGCGATTTCGCTGGCGACATATCTGCATTCCGAACCGGACATGCACCGCGCCTTTGAACGCTATCAGGAGGAACGCCGACTTGAGGTGTTGCGCCTGCAATCGGCGGCGCGCAACTCGCTGGAATGGTTCGAGGAAGTGGAACGCTACCTTGGCATGGACCCGGTGCAGTTGAACTACTCGCTGCTGACGCGCAGCCAGCGGATCAGCCACGAAAACCTGCGCCTGCGCGATCCGAAATTCGTGGAGACCGCAGAACGCTGGTTCAACCGCCAGGCCGGGATCGAGTCTGCGCGTGCGCCGATGTTCGCGCCGTTCAGGCTGCGGGACATGGAATTGAAAAACCGCGTCGTCGTCTCGCCGATGGCGCAATACAAGGCGTTTGATGGCTGTCCGCAGGACTGGCATCTGGTGCATTTGGGCGAACGTGCCAAGGGCGGGGCCGGTCTGGTCTATGCCGAGATGACCAGCCCCACGCCCGATGGCCGCATCACCCCCGCCTGCCCCGGCCTCTATGCCCCGGACCACGAGGCCGCCTGGAAGCGCATCACCGATTTCGTGCATGCCGAGACGGGGGCGAAGATGGCGATGCAGATCGGCCATGCCGGGCGCAAGGCCTCGACACGGGTTGGCTGGGAAGGCGACAACAAGCCGCTTGCGGATGGCAACTGGCCGATCATCGCGCCATCGCCCCTGCCCTGGTCGGGCGAAAATCAGGTGCCACGGGAAATGACCCGCGCCGATATGGATCGCATCCGCGATGCCTTTGTCAGCGCCACCGAAATGGCGGATCGTGCGGGCTTTGATATGGTCGAGCTGCACGCCGCGCATGGCTATCTGATTTCCTCCTTCATCACGCCGCTCAGCAATCAGCGGCGCGATGAATACGGCGGGAGCCTGGAAAATCGCATGCGCTATCCGCTGGAGGTGTTTGCGGCGATGCGCGGCGCCTGGCCCGAAGGCAAGCCGATGTCGGTGCGCATCAGTGCCAATGACTGGGTCGGCGAGGATGGCATAACGCCGGCGGACGCGGTGGAAATCGCGCGGATGTTCAGCGCCGCCGGGGCCGATATCATCGATGTCTCCGCCGGTCAGACCACGACCAAGGCGCAGCCGGTCTATGGCCGGATGTTCCAGACACCGTTTTCCGATCGTATCCGCAACGAGGCCGGTCTGGCGACGATGGCGGTTGGCAATATCTACGAGCCGGATCACGTCAATTCGATCCTGATGGCGGGCCGGGCCGATCTGGTTTGCCTTGCCCGCCCGCATCTGGCTGACCCATACTGGACATTGCACGCCGCCGCCGAACTCGGCGACGAAACGGAAAGCTGGCCGCTGCCCTATCTGGCCGGGCGCGATCAGTTGTTCCGCCTGAAAGAACGCGAAAAGGAAATCAGGGTATGAGCATACATCAAGGACGCCACGCATTGGTTACCGGCGGAGGCACCGGCATCGGCGAGGCCATCGCGCTGGCACTGGCCGCCGAGGGGGCGGAGGTTACGATCACGGGTCGCCGGCCCGAGGCGCTGGCCGATACGGCAGCGAAATCGCCGCGCATTCATCCCCTGGTGATGGATGTGAACAGCGAGAAAAGCGTGGTCGACGGCACCGCCGCGGCGATCAAGGCACATGGCCCGATCACCATTCATGTCGCCAATGCCGGTATCGCGGAAACCTCGCCCTTTGCCCGTACCAAGCTGGAATTCTGGCGCAAGGTAATGACGACCAATCTGGACGGCGTGTTCCTGACCTGCCGCGAAGTGGTGCCGGGGATGCTGGAATCCGGCTGGGGCCGGATCATCACCATTTCGTCCATCGCCGGGCTGAAGGGGCTGAAATACGGTGCCGCCTATTCCGCCTCCAAGCATGGCGTGATCGGGCTGACGCGGGTTCTGTCCGAGGAATATATGGGCAAAGGCATCACCGCCAACGCGATCTGCCCGGGCTATGTGCGCACCCCGATTGTCGAGCGCAACACCGATCTGATCATGGAACGCTCCGGCCTCAGCCGCGAAGCCGCCGAGGCCTCGATGGCCTCGACCAACCGGCACCAGAAGCTGATCGAGGTATCCGAAGTGGCGGCAGCGGCGATGTGGCTGTGCGGGCCGGGCTCGCAATCCATCAACGGCCAGACGGTCGAGATTGCCGGGGGCCAGATCTGATGACCCCGATGGCCGCGCCAGATCCGGGAGGCGGTGCCAAGCTCAGGCTGCGCTGCTGGCTGGCGATGCTGAAGGCAACCAAGCGGGTGGAAAACGATATCCGCGACCGCCTGCGCCGCGAATTCGATACCACCCTGCCCCGGTTCGACGTGATGGCGATGCTGTACAAGAACGCGGCCGGGCTGAAAATGTCGCAATTATCCAGCGAGATGATGGTATCGGCTGGCAATGTCACCGGCATCATCGACCGGCTGGTGGCGGACGGGCTGGTGATGCGGGTGTCGATCAAGGGGGATCGCCGGGCCACGCTGGTGCGGTTGACCCCAAAGGGCGAGGCGGACTTCACTTCGATGGCCGCGATACATGAAGGCTGGGTGGCGGAGATATTCGCCACGCTGGACGAGCGTGACCTGGATCACGCGATCAGGATTTTCAAACAGGTAAGGGAAAGCAGAACATGACCAAGATGGCAGGGCTGAAGCCGAAACATTTCTTGTGGGAGGTCGACGGCGATGTCGCGGTGATCCGGCTGAACCATCCGGACCGCAAAAACCCGCTGACCTTCGACAGCTACGCCGAATTGCGCGACACGTTCCGCGATCTGGTCTATGCCGATGACATTCACGCGGTGGTGTTTGCCCCGAACGGCGGCAATTTCTGCTCGGGCGGCGATGTGCATGACATTATCGGCCCGCTGGTGCGGATGGAAATGACCGATCTGCTGAAATTCACCCGCATGACCGGCGATCTGGTGAAGGCGATGCTGAATTGCGGCAAGCCGATCGTCTCGGCGGTGGATGGTGTGGCGGTGGGGGCCGGGGCGATCATCACGATGGCATCGGATTTCCGGCTGGCAACGCCCGACGCCGTGACCGCGTTCCTGTTCAACCGCGTCGGGCTGGCCGGTTGCGACATGGGGGCCTGTGCCATGCTGCCGCGCATCATCGGTCAGGGCCGGGCGGCGGAATTGCTGTATCTGGGGCGCGCGATGTCGGCGGATGAGGGCCTCGCCTGGGGTTATTTCAACGCGCTGCATTCGGCATCGGACCTGGAAGCCGCCGCGATGAAGCTGGCCAAGAAGCTTACCGCCGGGCCGACCTTCGCCAATGGCATCACCAAGACCCAGTTGAACCATGAATGGAACATGACGCCCGATCAGGCGATCGAGGCGGAAGCCCAGGCGCAGGCGATCTGCATGCAGACCGAGGATTTCGTGCGCGCCTACAAGGCCTTCGTGGCCAAGGAAAAACCGGTCTTCGAGGGCAATTGATGGCCGATACAACCTTCCTGACCTGGCCGTTTTTCGAGGATCGCCACCGCGAATTGTCGGCAGCTTTGGAGGCCTGGTGCGCCGCCAACCTGCCGGCGGATCACGGCGATATCGATGCCGCCTGCAAGGGGCTGGTGGCCGATCTTGGCCGCGCCGGGTTCCTGCGCCATTCCGGCGCGGGCAAGGGCGAATCCCTGGATGTGCGGTCCCTGTGCCTGATCCGCGAAACGCTCGCCCGCCATGACGGCCTGGCCGATTTCGCCTTTGCCATGCAGGGGCTGGGCATGGGGGCGGTCAGCCTGTTCGGCTCGGACGAACAGCGGCTTTGGCTGGACAAGACCCGTGCGGGCAAGGCCCTGTCGGCCTTTGCGCTGACCGAACCGGCCTCGGGCTCGGACGTCGCAAACATTGCCATGCGGGCGGAACGGCGCGGCGGTGACTATGTGCTGAACGGCGAAAAGACATGGATTTCCAATGGCGGTATTGCGGATGTCTACGTGGTGTTCGCACGCACCGGCGAGGCACCGGGGGCCAAAGGGATTTCGGCCTTTCTGGTTCCGGCGGACACGCCGGGCCTGGAGATCGCCGAACGCCTTGAGGTGATCGCGCCGCATCCGCTGGCGCGGCTGCAATTTACCGATCTGGTGGTGCCCGAAGCGGCGATGATCGGCGCGCCCGGACAGGGCTTTCGCATCGCCATGTCGGTGCTTGATGTGTTCCGCTCGACCGTTGGTGCCGCCGCTCTGGGCTTTGCCCGCCGTGCGCTGGACGAGACATTGAGGCGCGCCACCACCCGCGAGGTGGCCGGAGCACCTTTGGCGGAATTGCAGATGGTGCAGGGCCATATCGCCGACATGGCGCTGGATATCGACGCCAGCGCCCTGCTGGTCTACCGCGCTGCCTGGACCAAGGATATGGGGGCCGCGAGGGTCAGCCGCGAGGCGGCGATGGCCAAGCTGCATGCCACCGACCACGCGCAATCGGTGATCGACAAGGCGGTGCAGATCCACGGCGGCGACGGCGTGCGCAAGGGCACGGTGGTCGAAAGCCTCTACCGCGAAATCCGCGCCCTCAGGATTTACGAGGGCGCATCCGACGTGCAGAAAATCATCATCGCCCGCCAGACACTGGGAGCACATTAGATGGCAAACGCGCTGAACCTCGGCCCGAGCGGCCATGTCGATACCTTTTCGCGCGACAACCTGCCGCCGCCGGATCAGTGGCCGGATTTCCTGCTGCAGGGATTCGATTATCCCGATTACATCAATATCGGCGTCGAACTCACTGATCGCGTGGTGGAAAAGGGGCTTGGCGACAATGTCGCGCTGATCGGAAATGGCCGCCAGCGGACCTATAAGGAACTGACCGACTGGACCAACCGGCTGGCGCATGCGCTGGTCGAGGATTACGGCGTGAAGCCGGGCAACCGGGTGCTGATCCGTTCCGCCAACAACCCCGCGATGGTGGCCTGCTGGCTGGCGGCGACCAAGGCGGGCGCGGTGGTGATCAACACGATGCCGTTGCTGCGCGAAGGTGAATTGCGCCAGATCGTCGATATCGCCAAGGTGGAATTTGCACTGTGCGACAGCCGGATGATGGACGAGATCGTGGCCTGCGGCAAATCCTCGGATCACCTGAAAACCATCATTTCCTTTGACGGCACCGCCAATCACGACGCCGAACTGGACCGCGCCGCGCTGGCGAAATCGGTGAAATTCACCGCCGTGCAGACCGGGCGCGATGATGTCGCGCTGCTGGGCTTCACCAGCGGCACCACCGGCAAACCGAAGGCGACGATGCATTTTCACCGCGATATCCTGATTATCGCCGACGGCTATGCCGCCGAGGTGCTGGGGGTCGGCCCCGATGACGTGTTCGTCGGCTCGCCGCCGCTGGCCTTCACCTTTGGCCTGGGCGGGCTGGCGGTGTTTCCGCTGCGCTTCGGGGCAACCGCGACCTTGCTGGAAACCGCCACGCCGGCCAACATGATCGAGATCATCGAGACCTACAAGGCGACCATCTGTTTCACCGCACCAACCGCCTACCGGGTGATGCTGCGGGCGATGGAGGAGGGGGCCGATCTCAGCAGCCTGCGCTGCGCGGTTTCGGCCGGGGAAACCCTGCCCGCGCCGGTCTATGACGAATGGCTGGCGAAAACCGGCAAGCCGATGCTGGACGGCATCGGCGCGACCGAGATGCTGCATATCTTCATTTCCAACCGCTTTGGCGAGTCCAAGGCCGCCTGCACCGGCAAGCCAGTGACCGGCTACATCGCGCGGATTGTCGATGACGAGATGAACGAACTGCCCGATGGCGAGGCCGGGCGACTGGCGGTGAAAGGGCCGACCGGGTGCCGATATCTGGGGGATGCACGCCAGAAAATCTACGTGCGCGACGGCTGGAACATCACCGGCGACACCTTCATGCGCGACGGCGACGGGTTTTATCATTTCGCCGCGCGCAGCGACGACATGATCATTTCCGCTGGCTACAACATCGCCGGCCCCGAGGTCGAGGCGGCGTTGCTGGCGCATGATTTCGTGGTGGAATGCGGCGTGATCGGCGCACCGGACGACGCGCGCGGCATGATCGTCGAAGCGCATGTGGTGCTGGAGGCGGGCGTGCCGCCCAGCCCGGAAACCATCAGGATATTGCAGGATCACGTGAAAGCGCTGATCGCGCCTTACAAATATCCCCGCTCGGTCAAATTCATCGAGGCCCTGCCAAAAACCCAGACCGGCAAGGTGCAGCGTTTCCGCCTGCGTGAAGGGCAACCATGATTTCCGCGTCGATGAAAGGACCGAGATGACCGATTTTGCCACCACCAGGGCGCGGTTCCACCTGCCCGAAGGCGTGATCTATCTGGACGGCAATTCGCTGGGGCCAATGCCGCTGGCGGCGCCGGGCCATGTCAGCGCGATGATGCAGGGCGAATGGGCCGAAATGCTGATCACCGGCTGGAACAAGGCCGGCTGGATGGAGCTGGCCACCGGCATCGGTAATCGCGTCGGGCGGCTGATCGGGGCGGAGCCGGGGCATGTGGTGATGGGCGACACGCTGTCGATCAAGGTCTATCAGGCGCTGGCTTCGGCGCTGGAGCTGAACCCCGGGCGAAAGGTGGTGCTGAGCGATAACGGCAACTTCCCGTCCGATCTCTATATCGCGGATGGCTTGCTGAAATCACTTGGCACGGAATATGAGCTTCGGGTTGTAAGCCCCGAGGATGTCGCGGAAAATATCACCGACGATCTGGCGGTAATGATGCTGACCGAGGTGGATTATCGCACCGGGCGCAAGCATGACATGGCGGCGCTGACCAAAGCCGCCCATGCCAAAGGTGTGATCACAATCTGGGATCTGGCGCATTCCGCCGGGGCGATCCCGGTCGATCTGGCCGGGTGCAAGGCGGATTTCGCGGTTGGCTGTTCTTACAAATACCTGAACGGCGGCCCCGGCGCGCCGGCCTTTATCTATGTCAATCCGAAATGGGTGGATCAGGCGCGTCCGGCGCTGTCGGGCTGGCTGGGGCATGAAGCGCCGTTCGCCTTCGATCTGGATTATCGCCCCGGTGCGGGGATCGAGCGGATGCGTGTCGGCACGCCGCCGGTGATCGCGCTGAAGGCGCTGGAAACCGCGCTGGATATCTGGGACATGACCTCGATGGCCGAGGTGCGCAGCGCGTCCATTGCGCTGTGCGATCAGTTCATCGCCGGGGTCGAGGCCGCCTGCCCCCAGCTTACCCTGCATTCACCGCGCAACGGCGCGGATCGCGGCAGCCAGGTCTCGTTCCGCTTCGACGATGGCTTTGCCGCCGTGCAGGCGCTGATCGCGCGCGGCGTGATCGGCGATTTCCGTGCGCCGGACGTGATGCGCTTTGGCTTCACGCCGCTTTATGTCAGCCCGGGCGACGTGGCGGCGGCGGTCGATATCATTGCCGATGTCATCAGCAACCGGCTGTATGACCGGCCGGAATACCGCTTGAAGGGGCGCGTCACATGACCAGGGATTACGATCCGGCCCGGGAAGGCGCCACCATGTCGTTTGACGGGCGGATGTCTTATGGCGATTACCTGCATCTGGAAAAGGTGCTGTCGGCGCAGCATACCCGCACCGAGGCGCATGACGAATTGCTGTTCATCATCCAACACCAGACCTCGGAATTATGGATGAAGCTGGCGCTGCACGAGGTTGCGGCGGCGCGCAACGCCATCCGCCAGGACGATCTGCAACCCGCCTTCAAGATGCTGTCGCGGGTGGCGCGGATATTCGAGCAGTTGAACAATGCCTGGGATGTGCTGCGCACCATGACCCCCAGCGAATATTCGCGGTTCCGTGACGGGCTGGGGCAATCCTCGGGCTTTCAGTCCTACCAGTACCGCTTGATTGAATACACCATCGGCAACCGCAATGCCGCGATGCTGAAGCCGCATGAACACCGCGCCGATATCCACGCCATGCTGAAAGCGGAACTCGCCCGCCCCAGCCTATATGACGAGGCGATCCGCCTGCTGGACCGGCGCGGCATCAAGGTGCCCGAGCGCGTTCTGCAACGCGATGTCAGCCAGACGCACAGCCCCGATGACGGCGTGATCAAGGCCTGGAAGATCATCTACCAATCGCCGGAAACCCATTGGGAATTGTACGAGCTGGCGGAAAAACTGGTGGATTTCGAGGATTACTTCCGCCGCTGGCGGTTCAACCATGTCACCACGGTTGAACGCATCATCGGCTTCAAGCGCGGCACCGGCGGCACCACCGGCATTGCCTATCTGAAGCGCATGCTGTCGGTCGAACTGTTCCCCGAACTCTGGTATCTGAGGACCGAATTATGAGCTGGCGCACCCAACGCCGCGCCGAGTTTCAGCATTGCGACGCGCATGGCATCGTGTTCTTTCCGCGCTACCTTGAAATGGTCGATTCAGTGATCGAGCAATATTTCCGCGAGCATGTAGGCTACGACTTCCACAAGATGCATGTGGTGGATCACCGGGGGGTGCCGACGGCGCTCCTTAATATTGAGTTTCACGCGCCGAGCTATCTGGAAGACCTGCTGGATTTCGACCTGAGCGTTGAACGCGCCGGCAAAGCCAGCGTCACCATCCGGATCGTGATTTCCTCGGGCGATGAGACCCGGGTGAGCCTGACCACCACCCGCGTGCAGGCGGATATGACCACCCGCCGCTCGACACCCTGGCACGACCATGTGCGCGAAAAACTGAATGCGACCTGACAGGAGCGCCCCGATGGCCGATTATGCTCATGAATTACTGAACCCTAAAAACTGGAAACCCGCCAAGGGCTATGCCAATGGCGTGGCGGCCTCGGGGCGGATGGTGTTTCTGGGCGGCCATATCGGTTGGACCGGCGAGCAGGTGTTTGAAACCGACGATTTCATCGGCCAGGTCGATCAATGCCTGCAAAACATAATTGAGGTTCTGGCCGAGGCCGGGGGCGGGCCGGAGCATATCGTGCGGATGACGTGGTATATCACCGACAAGCAGGAATACCTGGCGCGCCTGAAAGAGATGGGCGGGGTCTATCGCGCCCGGATGGGCCGCAATTTCCCGGCAATGGCGATGGTGCAGGTGGCAGGGCTGATCGAAGACCGCGCCAAGGTCGAGATCGAGGCGACGGCGGTGCTGCCGGACTGATAAAGGCTTATGCCGTCAGGCCGATTTCCGCTCCAATTCGCCCGCCAGTTTTTCGGCCCGTTCGGTCAGCGCCGCAAGTGTCTGCACCACCTCGTCGGGCACCACCGGCACCTCAATGCGGACTTCGACCTTTTCGGGTGCCACATCTGCCACCGGCGGCACGGCGCGGGCCTGTTCGGCCATGCGATGCTCCAGCGCGCGCAATTCCTCTTCCAGACCGGCGGTCTTGTCGGCCAGCATCAGCCCGGCCATCAGCAACATGCGTTCTTCCGGCACCCGGCCCATCGCTTCGGCCAGCGCCTGCGCCTCAACGTCCAGCAGGCTGGCAGCGGATTGCAGGAATTGTTCCTCGCCTTCCTGGCAGGCAACCTGGAACACCCGGCCGCCGATATGGATGTCAACTTCTGGCATCGGCCTTGGCCTCCATCAGGGGTTTCAGTTCCGCAAGGATCGTGTCCATTTCATCAATATCCGCCGCCCGGGTCGCCTTCAGCGCCTCCAGTTCGGCCTGCATCGAGGCATTGATCGCCTCGGCATCGCCCAGCATTTCGGCATTGCGCGACCTCAGGATCGCATTGGATTCGCGCAACTGGCCATTGGCGTCCTTCAGGCGCTGGAATTGCACGTCCTGGCTTTCGATACGCGCATTCAGGCGTGCGATGTCGTCTTCCAGTTCGGCCACCCGGCCCTCGGCTTCGCTATCCTGATCGCGCAGCGCTGCAAGCTCGGCTTCAACGCGGGCACGCGCCGCGCGGGCCTCGGCAATGCTGTTTTCCATCTGACCGACCGCCGCTTCAGCCGCCGAAAGCCGCGCTTCGGCCTGTTGGCGTGCGGCATTGGCCTCTTTCAGGGCGATGTCCAACTTGGCGCGCTCGCTTTCGGATTGCTCCTTGACATCGGCAAGTGCGGCTTCGGCATCAATGCGGGCCTCGTCGGCGATGCGGCGGCTGGCTTCGGCGCTGTCGCGGGCTGCTTCTGCCTGTTTCAGCGTGGCGGCAACCGCCTGGCCGGCCTTTTCCGCCGATTCGCGGGCATTGCGCAGATCCTGCATCGTGGCCTCCGCCTGAAGGCGGGCTTTCTCGGCCTCCTCCAGCCGGCGCTTCCAGTTCGCCGCCGCCGCGCGTTCTGCATCCAGATCGGCGCGTTCCTCGGCCAGCGTGGCTTCGAGTTCCTCGATCAGGTCGGCATCGCGCTGACGCAGGCGATCATCTTCCTGATGGCGCGTCGCACCCTGCCCGGCCAGACGCGAAATCTTGTCCAGCGCAGCCGCGAGACGCGCCTGATATTGTTCTAATTCGTCCATATCCCTGTCGTCATCCGCCGTCGGGTCGAATCGCCCGTCCATGATCTTCGTTATTCTAACCAATGTTCCACAGGATTTCCCCCCCAAATTCCCGAACAGGGCCCGGCAACGCCAATGCGCCGCATCCTGGCCTGTGGCCGGGCGTGATTTTTCCATCGCCGTGGTGGCGCACAACCGCTAGTCTTGTGCATCCGCAACCCGAAGGCCGCCCGCATGGACAACAAGACCGCCCTGGTTCTGGCCCTGATGATCATCGCCCTGTTCGTCGTCGATCAGGCCTATCTCGGCTGGGATATCCACCTGTTTCTGGCCCGCGAATTCCTGCGACTCGTCGATTGGGTCGCGTTCTGGCGCTGACGGCGAGATAGGGGATTCCCAAACGAATCACATTATGCGATGATTCGCTTGAAGGCCGCCGCAGAGTGGCCGAAAGGCAGAGCGGACAATGGAATCCAAGCGCAGAAAACTGGCGGTCAGTACGGTGGCGATCATCCTCGCCACCCTCTCCCTCGCCGCCTATTTCACCTTTGCCGCGGTTCAGGGCGAGTTCGGAGTTTTCCGCCGCCTGCAGGTCGAGGCACAGGCAAACGCGCTGACCGCAGAACTGACCAGACTTCAGGTCGCCACCGCGACGATGCAGAACAAGACACGACGGATGTCGGACACCTATCTTGATCTGGACCTTCTTGACGAACAGGCCCGTAAGGTGCTGGGCCTGGTTCGCGGCGACGAAATAGTGATACGCTGATCCTCCAAACCCAGCCGGACACTTGTCCTGATCCCCGCGAGGGGATTTTTTTTGCAATCCGCGCCGAAATGCTGTAATATTTTAGTTTAACGTTAAACTACTTTTCCAAGGCAGGAGTCCAACGCCGATGGCCACCCGAAAATCCCCAGGAAAACCGAACGTTTCCAAGGACGAATTGCTTGGATATTACCGCGAGATGCTGCTGATCCGGCGATTCGAGGAAAAGGCCGGCCAGCTATACGGCATGGGGCTGATCGGCGGGTTCTGCCATCTTTATATCGGACAGGAAGCGGTTGTCGTCGGGCTGGAAGCCACCGCGAAGGACGGCGACCAGCGGCTGACCTCGTACCGCGATCACGGCCATATGCTGGCCTGCGGCATGGACCCCAAGGGCGTGATGGCGGAACTGACCGGGCGCGAGGGCGGCTATTCCAGGGGCAAGGGCGGGTCGATGCACATGTTCTCGGCCGAAAAGAATTTCTACGGCGGCCACGGCATCGTCGGAGCCCAGGTGCCGATCGGTGCCGGACTAGCCTTTGCCAACCGGTATCGCGGCAACGACAATGTCAGCTTCACCTATTTCGGCGACGGCTCGGCCAATCAGGGACAGGTCTACGAGACCTTCAACATGGCCGCCCTGTGGAAACTGCCGGTGGTGTTCGTGATCGAAAACAATCAATACGCGATGGGCACATCGCAGAAACGCTCCACCTCGACCCCGGACATCTATACCCGCGGCCAGGCCTTCGGCATCCCCGGCGAGGCGGTTGACGGCATGGACGTGCTGGCGGTCAAGGCCGCCGGCGAGAAAGCCACCGCACATTGCCGCGCCGGCAATGGCCCGTACATTCTGGAAATGAAAACCTACCGCTATCGCGGCCATTCCATGTCGGACCCCGCCAAGTACCGCAGCCGCGAAGAAGTGCAGAAGGTGCGCTCGGAAAAAGACCCGATCGACCATGTCCGCGATCTGCTGGTGGACGGCAAACATGCCAGCGAAGACGACCTCAAGGCTATCGACAAGGAAATCAAGGCCACCGTCAACGAAAGCGCGAAATTCGCGCAGGAAAGCCCGGAACCGGCGCTCGAAGAGCTTTGGACCGATATCTACGCAAAGGTGTCCTGATGCCGCATTTTGAAATCCACGCAGGCGATGTGAACGCCGCCAAGGCCTTCTACAAAGGGCTTTTCGGCTGGTCCTTCGCATCAATGCCCGGCGGTGAAGAGGTCGGCTACCACCTGATCGAAGGCCCGGGCATCGGCGGCGAAAATTCCGTCACCGCAGGCCTGATGCGCCGCATGGGCGATGCCCCCGAACCGGGCAGCCCGGTCCGAGGCGGCACAATGACATTCGAAGTCCAGGATTGCGACGAGCGCTACGCCTGGGCGCTGGCCAATGGCGGTGCCGAAGCCCTGCCGCCGACGGATTTTCCCGGCATCGGGCGTTGCGCCTATGTTGAAGACGGTCAGGGAAATATCGTTGGAATGCTCACCCCAGCCGAGGGAGAAAACTGATATGGCAACCAATATCCTGATGCCCGCATTGTCTCCGACGATGGAGGAAGGCACGCTGGCGAAATGGCTGGTGAAAGAAGGCGATACCGTCGCATCCGGCGATATCCTGGCCGAGATCGAAACCGACAAGGCCACGATGGAGTTCGAGGCGGTCGATGACGGTGTGATAGGCAAGTTGCTGGTTGCCGAAGGAACCGAAGGCGTAAAGGTCAACACACCTATCGCGCAATTGCTGGACGATGCCAGCGATACTGCCGCCCCTGAGGCTGCGGCACCACCACCTGTCGAAGCTCCGGCAGCACCGGCACCGGCACCTGCCCCCGCCACACCGGTCGCGGTTGATGCCCCGGCAATGGAAGATATCCCCGAAGGCACCAGCTTCAAGTCCCAGACCGTCCGCGAGGCACTCCGCGACGCCATGTCCGAAGAGATGCGCCGCGATGAAAACGTCTACCTGATGGGCGAGGAAGTTGCCGAATACCAGGGGGCCTACAAGATCAGCCAGGGAATGCTCGACGAGTTTGGCGCCAAACGGGTGATCGACACCCCGATCACCGAACACGGCTTCACCGGCATCGCCGTAGGCTCGGCCTTTGCGGGCCTCAGGCCCATCGTCGAATTCATGACCTTCAACTTCGCCATGCAGGCGATTGACCATATCATCAACTCCGCCGCCAAGACGCTGTACATGTCCGGCGGCCAGATGAACTGCCCGATCGTGTTTCGCGGTGCCAATGGTGCCGCCGCGCGCGTCGCCGCCCAGCACAGCCAGGACTACGCCGCATGGTATGCCCATATTCCCGGCCTGAAAGTGGTGCAGCCCTATTCCGCCGCCGACGCCAAGGGCCTGCTGAAATCGGCCATCCGCGATCCCAACCCGGTGCTGGTGCTGGAAAACGAAATCCTCTACGGCCAGTCGTTTGACGTGCCCGAGATCGACGATTTCACCGTCCCCATCGGCAAGGCACGCATCTGGCGCACAGGCACCGATGTCACCATCATTTCGTTCGGCATCGGCATGAAATACGCACTGGAAGCCGCCGACGAACTGGCGAAAGATGGCATCAGCGCCGAAGTGATCGACCTGCGCTCGCTCCGCCCGATTGATTACGACACGATCCTGGCATCAGTACGCAAGACCAACCGCTGCGTCACCGTCGAAGAAGGCTTCCCGGTCTGCTCCATCGGCAACCACCTGTCAGCCTATATCATGACCCACGCCTTCGATTACCTCGACGCGCCGGTCCTGAACTGCACCGGCAAGGACGTACCGATGCCCTATGCCGCCAACCTGGAAAAGCTGGCCCTGACCTCGACCAAAGAGGTGCTTGAGGCCGTCCGGGCTGTCACCTATCGCTGAGGAGAAAGACCAATGGCAACCAATATCCTGATGCCCGCCCTGTCTCCGACGATGGAGGAAGGCACGCTGGCGAAATGGCTGGTGAAGGAAGGCGACGCGGTGTCATCCGGCGATCTTCTGGCCGAGATCGAAACCGACAAGGCGACGATGGAATTTGAAGCGGTCGATGACGGTGTGATCGGCAAATTGCTGGTTGCCGAAGGTTCGGAAGGCGTGAAGGTCAACACCCCCATCGCGCTGTTGCTGGACGAGGGTGAGGACGCATCCGCCGCCCCGGCCCCGGCCCCCGAAGCTGCCAAACCTACGACAGCATCCGCCAAGGCGGATACTCAGCCCACACAGACATTGGCACCAACACCAAAATCCAACGATAATACACGGATATTCGCATCCCCCCTCGCCCGGCGCATCGCCGCCGACAAGGGCCTCGACCTCGCCGCGATCACCGGCTCCGGCCCCAGGGGGCGCATCGTCAAGGCCGATGTCGAAAGCGCCACCGCGCAGCCAAAAGCCGCCGCCGCGCCCGAAAAACCCGCAACACCCGCAGCCGCGCCTGCATCACCGGGTGCCGACCAGATCAGGAAAATCTACGCCGACCGCGCCCATGAAGAAATCACCCTCGACGGCATGCGCAGAACCATCGCCGCCCGCCTGTCCGAGGCGAAATCGACCATCCCGCATTTCTACCTGCGCCGGGAAATCCAGCTTGACGCCCTGTTGAAGTTCCGCAGCCAGCTCAACAAGGGGCTGGAGTCCAAGGGCATCAAACTCAGCGTCAATGATTTCATCATCAAGGCCTGCGCCATCGCCCTGCAGGACGTACCCGATTGCAACGCTGTCTGGGCCGGTGACCGCATCCTGAAACTGAAGCCCTCGGACGTGGCCGTGGCCGTCGCCATCGAAGGCGGCCTGTTCACCCCGGTTCTGAAGGACGCGCATCAGAAAACCCTGTCCACCCTCTCGACCGAGATGAAGGACCTCGCAGCACGGGCAAAAATCCGCAAGCTGGCCCCGCATGAATATCTCGGCGGCAGCTTTGCGATCAGCAATCTCGGCATGTTCGGCATCACCAATTTCGACGCAGTGATCAACCCGCCGCACGGCTCGATCCTGGCCGTCGGCGCGGGCGAGAAAAAGCCCATCGTCAATGCCGACGGTGACATAACGGTTGCCACGATCATGTCGGTCACTCTGTCGGTGGATCACCGGGTGATCGACGGCGCACTCGGTGCGGAATTCCTGACTGCCGTCAAAGGCTATCTGGAAGATCCGCTGTCGATGCTGGCATAGCAATCAGAAGGCCGGGCCAGAAACCCGGTCTTCTTTTTGGCACAAATACTCGAAAAACCCGCCCGCCATCCGCATGGCGGTGCCGATCACTTCCCGACAATCTGATCCATCGTCACCGAAGGCTGCGCACAACCGGCCTCGCCGACGATGCGTGCCGGCACACCGGCCACCGTCTTGCAGGGGGGAATATCCTGCAGCACCACTGAACCGGCCGCGATCCGCGTGCAATAGCCAACCGTGATATTGCCCAGAACCTTGGCCCCGGCCCCGATCAGCACACCGTTCTCGATCTTGGGATGGCGATCACCATCTTCCTTGCCGGTGCCACCCAGTGTTACCGAATGCAGCATCGACACGTTGTCGCCCACCACTGCGGTTTCACCGATAACGATAGAATGCGCATGGTCGATCATGATCCCCTGGCCAATCCTGGCGCCGGGGTGAATATCGATCCCGTAGACCTCGCTCACCCGCATCTGTATGAAATAGGCCAGTTCCTCGCGCCCATGCGTCCACAGCCACCGTGCCACACGGTAAGACTGCACACCCTGAAAGCCCTTGAAGAACAACAAGGGCTGAATGAACCTGTGGCAGGCCGGGTCACGCTCGAACACCGCCACGATATCGGCTCGCGCCGCCTGGCCCAGGCTCGGATCGCTTTGATAGGCTTCATCGACGATCTCGCGCAGGATCTGGTCGGTCATCTCGCCCGAGGCCAGTTTCAGCGACATGCGGTAGGCCAGCGATCCTTCCAGCGACTTGTGGTGCAGAATGCCGGAATGAACCAACCCGCCCAGCACCGGTTCGCGGTCCACGATATCCTGAGCCTCGCCCCGGATACGGTCCCAGACCGGATCGAGCCCCGCAAGTTTCGGCTTTTGCGTCGCCATGACATTTCCCCGTCATTGCCCAACCGGGCGGTTCCGGCTACATTAGACAGGAAAATACCTCTGCAAGTAAACCGCAATTCGCGAATTGTGAGCGATGCCACCTGCCCGCCTGAGCCGCTACCGCAATGACATACTTGCAAGGATCGACGCTCTGGCAGAGGCCGACGATCAGGCATCCTCAAACCGCGCCACCGTCATCCTCGATCAGCAAAGCGTCGGGCGATTGTCTCGCATGGATGCGTTGCAGCAACAGGCAATGGCCAACGCCACCTATCGCCGCCGCCAGGGCGAACGCGCCCGGCTTCAGGCAGCGCTGGCGCGAATCGACAATGGCAGCTTCGGCGATTGCATGGATTGCGGCGAGGCGATCCCGGACGAACGCCTCGTCTTCGATCCGACCGTACCGCGCTGTCTCGATTGCACGCGCGGTTAACAAGCCAGGCGCGTAGCCCTACACCGCATCCGGCGGCGCAATCCGCAAGGCATGGATCACCAGTTTCACCGACCCGCCGGCGAAGTTCCCGCCGATTGCTTCAAGCCTGAGCGGTGTTGCCGAGCCGTAACAGACCGGTGCCGCAGACATGCCGGTAAACCCCGCTCCGGCAGTCAGCGGCAATCCCTGCCCAAAGCGATCATTTATCGTATCGTCGCCCAACCGCCAGCCGGTCACGCCAGCACCAGTGATGCCGGCAACAACCCGCCCGCTGATGCCGTAAACCATTGTCCCGGCCGCCATCGTGATGCTGGTCTGATCCACCGCCCCGGCGGCAATGACATGGCTGAACTCGATCGCCTCGTGCCGCGTCGCGGCGCCACCCGGCGTGGCCGCGACAAGGCCGGTTTCCCAGGCTGAACAGAGATACACCGCCTGTCCCCCCTGATCGGCGATCCAGGCCCGCCAGCCGGTTTTCGGCGCAACAAACTCCCAACCGCCATTGCTGAAAATCGCAACCTCGCCGATATGCCCGTCCCAGGCGTTGACCGCCCCAGCCGGCACGCCATAAGCCGCACCATCGGCAGGCGAAACCGGTGGCACGCTCTCAGATACGGACAAAAGCCGCAATTGCGCCAGCGTATCCAGCCGCCACAGCGCATCGTTGACGGTGACATGTTTTTGCGCCTGCGCCGCTTCGATCAGCGGCAATCCGAACTGGCCTGTCTCACTCATTGATTTCAATCCTTGCATAAAGTCCTGCGCCGTAGCGCTCTGAAATCTGGGCAACTTGAAGCGCATAGGCCCCGGTCACCCCGTCCGCAGCACGCATCCCGGCGGGATAGGTCCAGGCAGGTTCGGAAACCTGCACGTTGCGCACCGTCACGCCACCTGCCACGACATGCAGCAGATAGGCTTCGCTCGCCTCGCCAAGCGGCACTTCCGGCAAGTCCCAGCTATCGCCATCAATCCGGGTGCGCCGTATCCAGCCAAACCCATGATCGCCGTTGCTTTCCACCCGCCTGCGCAGATGGCACGGTGCGTAGGGCCGCAGACCAATGCCGGCAAAGGCGCGGATATCATGGCGGTACGACCCATGCTCATAACCCCTCCGCGCCGGACCGATCCGGTAATGCCGCGCCAGGTTTCGCGCTGCCGGGGCAAGCTCGATCTGTGTCTCGGCACCGTTCAGCAACACGACATGGCTGCCAATCGGCCATTCCTCCGGGACAAGCGGATCGCTACCAGCCTGCCCGCGCAACAATCCCGTCAGCGCGAATGTGCCCGGCGCCACCAGTTCCGCCTTGGTGAACTGGAACACCTCCCAATCGTCATCCAGCCCCGATCCGATCGCTGCCAGATTGGCCCCGTTCAGAACCGCCTCCGGCGCGGCAGATGCCGGTGCGCCGCCGAACATCTTCACAACCACCCCGGGGCCGCGATCCCACCGCCCGGAAGCCGCTGCAAACAAGGCAGTCGTTGTCAGGCCAATCGCCGCCGGACGTTCCAGCAACCGGTTCAACTGATAGCCCGCATCTTCTGACGCCGAATAAACCGCAACCGATCCCGGCCAGGGCGTCGCGGTCGCCGCGATCCTCGGCGCGTGCGGAACTTCGTCGCCGCTCAGCAAGGGCAGGTCCAGAAACAGCGGATAGACCGGCAATGCCGGAACGAAAGGCTGGGTGCGGGCGTCGGTCTCCGGCTCGATAACCGGCTTGTAGACCGACGGCTCGATACGCACCGCCTCGATCCGGCGCACACCGGCATCCTCGATCCGGTCGATCCGCGCCAACCCTCCCCCCGCCGGTTCTGGCAGACGCACCACATCCCCCGCACCCAGGTCCAGCCGCGACGGCGGCAGCGCGAAAGCCACGGCTTCCCGCGCCACCCGCGCCTCGGCCAGCCAGCGTTCAACGATAACCTGCGCCTCGCTGGCGGATGCGACAATCGGCAGATCGGTGCGGCTGACGCCCAGGGCTGTCTCATCCGGCATCACCGCCTCCACAGCCCCGCTTTCATAAGACCCGTCCGCCCGCATATAGCCAAGCCGGACCTGCCCGGCGGTTTCGGCTTCCGGCGCGCGGGTCTGGCTGACCGAGCCGACATCGCCCGCCTCCCAGACCAGATCACGCGCCTCAATCTCGCCCTGAACCGCCCCCGAGCGGCGGCGAAACCGGATCGTCCCGCCCTCGTCGATCGCATCGAACCCAAAGGCCAGCATCAAGGGCTGCAAGGCACTGCGCGCGGTTTGCGTGTCCGCACAGACAAGCCCTTTGACAAGGCCGTACAATCCCGACACATCAACCCCGTTAACCCCGCTCGTGGCACAGATTTCGCGCACCACATCCCCCAGCGCCTGCGCCCCGGTCCGTCCATTGATCCAATGGCCCGTCGCATGGTTTTCGCCATCGCTCCAAAGGCTGGTATTATTGGGGAAATCCGGCCAGGGCCGCGCATCCCAGGCCCAGACATGGGCGCGATCCATATCGACCATCCGCCCGTCGTAAACCGCTGAAACCGGATTGTTTTCCTCGTCACCCCAATAGGACCGGACTGCTGCGAGGTACTGCGCCTGGATCAGGTCATCTTGCTGGCCGCTGGAGAAGTAGGGGATTTGGGATTCCGAGGATTTGGCATCCAGAAACACGTTCGGCTGATTGGTCGCCTTATCAATCGCACCACAACCATATTCGGTGAACAGGATCGGCTTGCTTTCCGGCTGCCACGCCGTCGGCACCGGTTGGCGCACACCTGCGATACGGTTGTGATGTGGCCTGCTCCACCAGTTGCGGATATCCTTGTAGCGGTAAATCCAGTCCTCGCCATGCAGGCCATCGCTGATCGGGCTGCGGATCTGATGCGCCCGCGCCGCCGGGCTGGCATAATACCAGTCATAGCCTTCGCCACCGGCGACATTGCCTTTCAGATAATCCAGATCATAGATCGCCCCCGCCGCCTCATCCAGATGCCCTTGCTCATCGCGCCAGTCCGACAGCGGCATGTAATTGTCGATACCGACGAAATCGATATTCGCATCCGCCCAGAGCGGGTCCAGATGGAACAGCACATCGCCCGACCCGTCCTGCGGGTGATAGCCGAAATATTCCGACCAGTCGGCGGCATAGCCGATCTTCACTTCCGGCCCCAGCACCGTGCGCACATCCGCCGCCAACTGGCGCATGGCCTCCACCACCGGAAAGTTACCGCCAGACCCGCGGATTTGCGTCAGCGAACGCAGTTCCGAACCGATGCAGAACGCATCCACCCCGCCCGCTGCCGCACACAAATGCGCATAATGCAGGATGAACCGGCGATAGGACCATTCCGCCGGGCCCGAATACACGACCTGCCCGCCCGCAATCGCGAAATCCGCCACATCGGCCACACCGAAAAACGCGGCAATCTCAGCCTCCGCTGCCGCGGTCTGGTCCGGGCTACTCGCCCGACCCGGAGCCTCGGACAATGTCAGCCGCCCGCGCCACGGCATCACCGGCTGCGACGCGGCATCGCTCCAGGGATCGCTCAAGGTATTGCCGGCCTGAATATCCATCAGCACGAAGGGATAGAACATCACCTCCTGCCCGCCACCGCGAATAGCCCCGATCGCCTCGATCACCGAGGCATCCGCCGGCGTTCCGCCAAACACCGGCCGGTCATCAATCCGGCTGACCGTCTCGGCTGAAGCCCGGTTCACCCCCGACACCACCCATGGCATGCCCACCCCGTCAAACTCCGTCTGCTCGACACGCGGCACCATGCGGCAGGCATTTGCCCGCAAATCGTCGCCAAACCACGACACGACCAGCGATACCGAACCACAATTGCCTAATTCACCGCGCAAATCGTCAAGCGAAGTGGCAAAATCCGTGCGGTCACTGGCGGAATTGACATTGGCCGAGCGGCTGACACCGGGGCCATAATCGAAATGCACGGGACTGGTGGCCAGCGCATATTCGCCGGTTCCGGGGATCAGTGCGACAGCCTTGATATTGTCCACATTGGTGGCGCTGCCACCGGCCAGTTTCGGCTTTCGGAACACCTCGAAGCTGAATTGCGGCACCCGGTTGCCGAAGCGCGACAGGTCCAGGTCCTCGAACACCACATAGGCGACGCCGCGAAAGGCCGGTGCCTTGCCCGCTCCTTCGACCGCCTCGATCTTCGCATCGGGCAACTGGGTTTCATCGCCGGGATAGAACCGCAGGTTGAAATCCTCCCGCGACACTACCGCCCCATCCGCCCAGATCCGCCCGACGCGGCTGACAACGCCTTCGCCCAGCGCCAGCGCCAGGCTGACCGAATAGCGATAGGTCGAGGTTGCATTGCTGCGCCCCGCATTCCCCTTGCCCGAGCCGCCCGTGGTCACCACATCCTCGCGAAACCGCGAGGCCCAGATCACCTGCCCCCCGATCCGCACCCGACCGAACACCTTGGCAATCGGCACGCCCTCGCTGGCACCGCTCAGATGGAACCGCTCAACCCGCCCGACCGGCACGGAATCCGAGCCACGACCAAGGATCCGCTGATCAATCGCACGCCCCAAAGTCGCGCCAACCGCACGCCCGATCACCGCCGAGGACAGCCCAAGCGCCGTACCACCAACCGCACCGCCCAGCGATGCGCCAAGCGCCGACAATACCAAAGTAGCCATCAGGCCCCCCGTTCATGAATGACGTTAGTGAAACCGGAACCGTGCCACGATCCGCCGCCGCCAGGGCTCGGACAGAACGCTTTCGATCACCCCGTGGCCGGTATAGGCGTGGATGAAACTGACGGCCTCGCCCGACCCGGCAGCAATTCCCAGATGCTTGGCAACCGCGCCAACATGCATCCGGAACAGCAGAACCTGCCCGGCAGCTATTGGCGCGGTCCGCTCAACCACGGCCATGTGCCGCGCTGCCGCCCGCCACAGAACCTCGTCGCCCGACGGCTCCGACCAGTCGGGCGTATAGGCCGGCACCGCCTCCGGTTCGTGGCCATAAGCCTCGCGCCAGACCCCGCGCAGCAGGCCCAGGCAATCCGCCCCGGCCCCTTTCAGCGAGGCCTGATGCAGATAGGGCGTGCCGATCCAGCCCCGCGCCAGCGCCACCACATCCGGGCGGCTCATGTCAGGCTCCCGCCATCATTCACGCCATAGCGCGTCGGATAGGACATCGCCCAGTCATCGCCCGGAATATGCGGAAATCCCCGATAATTCAGGAAGTTGTGGAACTTCAACCGACAGGTCTCCACCCCTTTGTCGCAGCCGGCCTCAAGGCGGACCATATCGCCCTCGGCCAGCGTCACCGGCAGTTCCTGCCACAACTCGACCCGGCGGTCATTGCCGACGATCCGGTCCGACCGGATCACCCCGGTCAACCCCGCCGCCTGCCCGTCCAGCACCCGCAAGGTGCCGCGTGCAAACCAGCCCGGATCGTAGTCAACCAGCCCGGGCCAGGTAAACACACCCGTTCCGGCAGGCGCGGGCACCTCGGCATGGTAACCCGCAGCCATCACGTCAAACCCGCAAGCCGTATCGCCCAGAACCGCCGAGCATTTGCGGTGATAGGCCCGCCCCTGCGCGCGGTTCAATTGCTCCGCCAGGCCGCGCAATTCGGCCTCGAACACCCCGCCCGAGCGGCGGATTTCGCCAAGGCTGCCGCGAAACTGCAGGATGCGCTGACCGGGATCGCGCCAATTGACCAGCCAGATCGCCACTTCCGCCCCGTCGAACCGCCCGGCGCGGATATCGGCCTCTTCCAGGCCCAGATCGTTCAGCACCCCCACCGCTTGCGAATTGTCCACGCTCAGCCCGGTCGAGGTTTCCACCGTCGCGGTATTGACGCCGGTGCTGGCACGAAACAGCGCACCGTCAAATTCAAGATCGCGGTCATGATCGGTAAACCCCATCACTCGACCATCGCGCCGCTGCAAGCGCCAGCACCGGCAGAGCGTCGTCGCCCCGCCCGCTAGATGCCCCGCCAGGCCCGGATCAACCGCGCGCATCAGACCCGCACCTCGATCACCGGCACGGTCGGGATTTCCCCGGCGGAAAAGCTCTGCAACGACATTTCCAGCCGGTCGGCATCGAACCGCACCGGCACGTCGAACTCGAACCCCGCGGTCACATCCGCACCCATATCGGGCGGGGTCTCGAACGTCACGAACCCGGTGGTTGTGTCAACGCTGTAATGCACCCCGTCAACCATGCCATCTTCGGCTACCGCAATCAGCACGCTGCCCGCCACGGGCTTCGGCACCCGCCGCGTATAGGTCTGCTGGCCGGAGCGATAGGTCTTGGCAAGCTGGAACATTGTCGTCACCCCGTCGCCGGTGCCGATGATCTGGTCGTTCGGTGTCGGTTCGGCGGAATTGGCGCAGGATTTGAAATCGGTCCAGTCCTTCCAGCGAAAGCCGAAAAGCTGCCCGTGCCGCGCCTCGAAAAACGCAATCAGCGTGCCGATATCGTCCAAAGATCGCATCCCGACCCCGGCATCATAACGCCGCCGCGAATCCGCCCAGGGCGCATTACGCTCCTCAAAACCATTCGCCAGCGTGACAATCTCGGTCCGCCGCTCAGGCCCGCCGACCGAGCCGAAGCTCAGGCTGGCCGGAAACCGGATTTCATGGAAATTCATCGCCCACCTCGTTCAGTTGTTGCGCGAACCGCGGGCAATCGCCCGGCTCATCTGTGCCGCGATCTGGGTGCGCGAGCGCTGGAAACTTCCGGCATCCGGCGTCGTGATGTTCATCGTGACCTGTACCGCCCGGCCACCGCCCTGCGTGCGAACCCCCAGCCTGCCATCGGCCCCCCGCGCCAGCGGCATGATCGCCTCCGGCCCGGCCTCGCCCATCAGCCCGATACCGCCGCGCATCGGAAAAGTCGTAGCACTCGACACCACGCCGCCTCGGGCAAACGGCATCACCTTGCCTTGCGAAAACGCCGCGCCGTCGCGAAACGGCAGCAAACCACCCATCAGCGAGCTCAAGCCATCCGCCAGAAAACCACCGAGTGCGTTCTGCACCGGCTTCATCGCCTGGCTGAACGCCGCGTTAACCATGCTGCGCCCGAGCGATTTCAGCGCATCCGACAGCCGCTCGCCATCAAAGACCAGCCCGTCAAATGCCCGCCGAAGGCCCCAGCCGATGGACCGCGACAGGCCGTCAACCTCGCGTCCCGCCGCCGACATCGTGCCTTGCATACCCGCCAGTTCGGCCTTGAACGCCGCCGACATCGCCCTGGCCGACGCGATCGAGGCTTCCAGATCGCCGATCTCGACGCCCAGCGCCTCCATATCCGTTTCAATCCCGCTCATGTTCGCTCATCCCCGTTCGGCGTGTCAGGATATCGACCCGCCAGTTCCTCCAGGCCCGCCCGCGTCAACGCCTGCGCACCGCCGCCATTCTCAAGCCCCAGCATCACCAGAAATTCCGCCGGCGTCAGCGCCCAGAACTCATCCGGCCTCAGCCGCAGGCCCTGCAATCCGGCCCGCAGCATCGCCGGCCAGTCAAGCATCGCCGCCGACCTCGCCATCGCCTATGGCAAACGACACCGCCAGCAGCCGCGCCGCCACGCGCGCCGCTGCCACCGGGCCACCGGCAATCTCGGCTGACGCCAGATCGCCGATGCTGCCATTCCAGCCGCCGCCTTTCAGCCCGGCCGCCAGCAGCGCCAGCAGATCACCGGCACTGAACGCCCCGGTCTCGAACCGCTCGACCAGCGCCAGCAACGACCCGGCCCCAAGGTCGGTCTCCAGTTCCGCCAGAACACCCAGCGTCAGGCGCAGAACATGCACCTGCCCGTCGATTTCCAGCGCAACCTCGCCGCGATACGGGTTCACCATCACACGGCCGTGAAGTTCAGCGCACCCGCCGAGGCGAGCGACAATTCATACGCCGCCTCACCGTCATGCGCGCCGGAATACTCGATCGAGGTGATCTGGAACGGCCCCTCGACAATGCCGAAATCCGGGATCACCACCTGGAAATCCGGCACTTCGCCATCAAAGAAGATCTGCCGCGCACGTTCATCGGTATCGGCATCGCGAAACACCCCCGAACCACTGATCGAGGCCGATCGCACCCCGGCCCCGGCCAGCAATTCGCGCCAGCCGCCGGTGCTTTCCAGCGTCGTCACATCCACCGATTCCGCGTTGAACGAGATCCGGCTGGCCCTCAGACCCGCGATTGTCGTAAACGCCCCCGATCCGGTCAGATCAAGCTTGATCAAAAGGTCCTTGCCTCTTTGCACGCCCATGTTAATTCCTTTTCAAACATTCTGTTAAATCGACAAGCCGCGCCCCGGGATCAGATATCCTCAACCCGTGCGCGGTAAATCAGTTCAATCCGCCGGCTGCCCGCCCTTGATCCGCGTCGCGCCCTGGCGCGGCGAAATTCCAGGCCCACCAGACGGCCCCGCGTCAGCACAGGTGCCGCATCCTGCAAGGCATCCGAAACCGCAACCGCAACCGCCTTGGCCCTGGCAAACCCCGCCGCCCCGGAAAATATGTTGATATGCAGATCATGCTGCATCACCGCGCCGGACGTGTCGGTCTGCACCCGCACATCCTCCTCGCCGATCACCAGATAGGTTTCCGGCACCAAACCACTTGGCGGCGCATCGAACACGCCCACCCCGATCAGCCCCTGCACGCGGGGATCATTCGCCACCAGGTCGAACAACGCCGCCTGCAGCGCCTGCGTTACCGCATAGCTCATGCCAGCACCTCCTCAACCGTGATGCATTCCAGGTACAGGCCCGCCGAACCGGCCTCGCTCACCGCTCTGATCGCGAATACCCGCGTGCCCTCGACGAACCGCTGCCCGGCCCGTGGCCTTGACGGCGATCCGACAGGGGCCGCCCGCACGATCACCCGGTAGGCAACGCTCGACACCGCCACCGCCTCGTCGCGCCGCTCGCGCCCGGCACCGCTGCGAATATCCGCCCAGACAACGCCCAGCGGCGCCCAGGCCTCCACCCAGCCACCGGCCAGGTCCGGCTGACGCGTGACCTCCTCCAGCACCAGCCGACGGGTCAGCGAGAACGGCCCCTTCATGGCCGCCCCCCAAGAACGCGCACCGACCGGTAGGTCTCGATCAGCGCAAGCACCCCGAAGGGCATCAACGCATCGCGGTTGCCGGCCCCCTGGCGGTTCTCGTAGAAATGCGCCGCCAGCAGAAACACCGCCTGCGCCAGATCAACCGGGATATCCGCCCAGCCCGGCCCATAGCCCGCCTGAAACGTCGCCACCACTGATCCGCCCGCCGGGATCGACGGCAGACAGGACCCCGATGCCACCAATCGCGGCCTCTGGCTGTCCTTTTCCAGACGATAGGCGCTGGCGGGCACCAGCGTCTCCGCCCCCGCCCCATCCACCAGCACTACCGTGCTGATCGCCTGCACCGGCGCAATCGGCAGGCCCTGCGCCACACCGTCGCGCCAGGCCGTCAACTGCCACGAAAACGTCCGCAGAAACAACGCCTTGCCGATACGCGCCTCGATCGCCGCAACAGCGGCCCGCAAATAGGCTTCCAGCACTTCGTCCTGCGATCCGTCATCGGCAAAGCCGGTGCCAAGATGCAGATGCGCTGCGAATTCAGCAACCGGCAGCGCCGTACCCGGCACCGCCATCACTTCGGTTAACACCATGATTTTTCCTCAGAATTTCACCGTCCGGACAGCCGAAACACGCGCGCGCACCGCACCGCTCGGACGGAGGGGAGCAGCAGGACGATACGGCACGCGCGCGCAACCCCCCGCCCCGTCAGGGGCAGAGGGCAATCACCTCAGATCAGGCAAAGCCGCCTTAGGCCATCGCGAATTTCAGCAGCTTGATCGCGTGGAAATCGCTGACATCGCCGCCGATCCGCTTGGTGGCATAGAACAGCACATGCGGCTTGGCGCTGAACGGATCGCGCAGGATGCGCAGGTCCGGGCGCTCCGCGATGGTGTAACCGGCACGGAAATCGCCAAACGCGATGGCCGGGGCCCAGGTGGCGATATCCGGCATGTCCTCGCAGACCAGCACCGGATAGCCCATCAGCCGCGCCGGCTCGCCGGCGGCCAGACCGTCCGACCACAGGAAGCGGCCATCGGCATCCTTCATCTTGCGCACCGCACCGGCAGTTTTCGAATTCATCACGAAATTCGCATTCGCGCGGTAGCGTGCACCCAGCGCATAAACCAGATCGACAATCGCATCCGCCGGGTTGGTGGTGGCGAAATCGCCGTCCACGCCGGTGGTGATATGGCCAAACTCGCCCCAGGCCTCAGTGCCGTTGGCCGCCGAATCGTAGGTCAGGAAGCCCTTGGGCTTGTCGATCCCGTCACCGGACACGAAAGACGCCCCTTCCGAGCGCGAGAACTTGTCGGCAATGCGCGTCGCAATCCAGTTCTCGACATCGAACGCACTGTCATCCAGCAGCCGCTGCGAGGCCTTGGGCAAGGCCGACAATTCATGCAGCGGGATCGAGATGCGATCAATCTGCGGCGTTGCGGTCTCGGCCTGACTGCCGCTTTCGGTGGCCCAGCCGGCACCAATATCGGTATGGTCGATCAGCACATCGAAGGCGTTCGCATCCACATGCACCACATTCGCCACCGACCGGATAGAGGCCGAGGATTTCAGCACGCTGACCACGATTTCCGCGGTCTGGGGATCAACCAGATACCCCCCCTCGGCGGCAATCGCGACATTCAAGCCCTTGCCTTCCAGTTCCAGCCCGCGCAGGCCATCGTCATCGCCCGAGCGCAGATAGGCCGAGAACGCCTTTTGATGCGGCGCTTCCATTGTCGCGGCCCGCGACAGGGCCGGACGGCCGGAAAAGTTCATGGTTTTGCGATCAATCATCGTCATACGATCTTCCTGTTTTTGCAGCCGACCCTTGATGTCTGCCTGAAAATTGTTGAAATCACTCAAGAATCCGGCCAGCACTGTCTTCACTTCCATTGCCTGGCCGGCACCATTTGCAGGTGCCGCGGCCCCCGCCCTGGTTTCGCTATTGCTCATCAAATCTTCCTTGAATATCGATGAAAACTAGTGCTCGCGGAATCCCGCCAGCATGGTTCTGGCATCCGCAAACGCATCCGCCATTTCGCGCAACAGATCAGTCGCCGCGGCATCCGCCTTGGCCTGAACCCGTGCTTCCGGAAGCATGGGAAACGTCACCAGCGACACTTCCCACAATTCCAGCTCATGCAAGAGCCGCTGGCCCTTGGCATTCTTTTCCGCCCGCAGCGTCCGATACCCGATCGACAATCCGTCAATCGCACCGGCCTCAACCAGCGCCAGCGCCTCCGCCCCGCGGCGGACCCCGGTCAGGAACCGCCCCTTGACGAACAAGCCCCTGGCATCCTCGCGCACCTCGTCCCAGACACCGATCGGCTGGGCCGGATCGTGCTGCCACAGCATCTTGATACCGCGCCCCTGCCCGGCCAGCCGCGCCAGCGAACCCGCATAGGCCCCCTTCTGCACCACATCGCCGCCCTGGTCGGCATTGCCGAAGATCGAGGCATAGCCCGCAATCTCGTCTCCCTTGACACCAACGCCCTCGTCAAAGCGGCAGAACTTGGTCTCAAGTCCTGCCGCTGAAAATTCCTGCATCATCCTGATTTCCCTTATTTCGGAGACAAATTCATCAGCGCAACCGCGCCTTGCGTCAGGATGAATCCAGCCACCCCGTAAACCGCCAGCCACAATCGCCGCTCCAGCCGCTCCAGCATCGTCTCGATGGTCTGCAACCGCCGCTCCAGCCCGGACCAGCGTTCTTCGGTCACCCGTTCATTGGCCTCGATCCGGGCGGCGGCGGCATCGAACGGCTCGTATAAAAACCGCGAGCCCCCGGTGCGCCCGCGCTCACTCATCGGCACATTTCGGCAGGCCCAGCAGCACACGCTTTTCCGCCACGCTCAGAAAATCCGCCGCTGCAACCCGGTTCCACTGCGCCTCGCGCTCCGATGCCAGCGCCGGCACCGCATCCAGATCAGGGCCCAGCCGCAGCGCCTCGCCGGAAAAACCCGACAACCAGTTCGACAAGGCGGCCAGAACCTTCGACGCCAGCGGCAGGACCGTCAGGCGAAAGAACGCCCGGTGCGCCTCTTGGTAATTGGCATAGGTCGCATCTCCGGGCAGGCCCAGCAGCATCGGCGGCACCCCGAAGGCCAGCGCGATTTCCCGCGCCGCCGCCTCCTTGGTCTTCTGAAACTCCATGTCGGAGGGCGAGAACCCCATCGGCTTCCAATCCAGCCCGCCTTCCAGCAGCATCGGCCGGCCGGCGTTCACTGCGCCCTGATGATGCGAGGCCATCTCGTCCAGCAACCGCTCATACTGGTCCTGGCCCAACTGCCCCTGCCCGTCGCTACCCTTGTAGACAATCGCCCCCGAAGGGCGCGCCGCATTGTCCAGCAGCGCCTTGGACCAGCGCGAGGCGGCATTATGCACATCCACCGCCGAGGCCGCCGCCTGCATCGGTGACAGGCCGTAATGGTCATCCTGCGGATGAAACGCCCTGACATGGCAGATCGGCGCTGTCCCGGAGGTCATGTCGAAACGGTGCTTCTTCGCCCCCACCCGGTATTCATAGGCCACCGGCCAGCCATCGCCGCCCGGCACGATCGCCATGCGATCCGAGCGCAGGGAATGCAATTCCACCGGCAGCATGGCATCGCCAAACACCGCCTCGACATAGCCGTCACCGCTCAGCAGCAACTGGCCGAACAACGCCTCCAGCAGATCGGCCCGCCCCTGGCCCGCATTCGGCCGCGCCAGCAGGCTCAGCACCGGATGCGCCTCATAGCGCCGCTCGTCATCCTGCAACACCAAAGGCAGCGACGCCGCCGCCTCGGCAATCATCTTCACACAGCGAAATCCAACCGGATTGCCGGAAAAGCCGTTCTTCGTCAGCGAAACCGTATCGCGCGCCGACCACGCCACCCGCCCGCCACCATGAAACGCGATGACCGGCCCGGTGGCCGAAGCCTTCGCTTCCGGCACCGCTGCCTTAAAGAAATTCAATCCCATGAAAACCGCTCCAATTAGTCGAAAATTGTCTTCTTTTTGGTCCAAATACTCTCCGCGCGGAGCGCCAGAGGTTTTGAAGCCTCGCCGCTACAAGCTGCGCATCCGGGGCGCGCGGAACCGCGCCGCCGGCTCGATCATCAAATCGTGCAACGCCCAGACCAGCGCATCCACCCGGTCCGGCGATCCCCGCCCCTCAAAACCGCGGGCCGTCATCGCCGTCATCTCGTCCTCCAGCCGGTCCAGCCCCGGCAGATGGCGGATGCGCCCCTGCTCGTAAAGGGCCGCCGCCGGTTCCGCCCGCGCCGCCTTGCCGCGCGAGGCCCGCACACCGCGATAGGCCACCAGCGGATCATTGCTGCGGATCACGGTTTCCACCAGATCACCACCCTGATTGACCTCCGCCACCAGCCGGTCCGCGCCGAATTCGTGATAGGCCGCAATCGCCGCCTTCGCCCAGACCTGCGGCGAGGCAGTCTCGACGCTGCGATCAGCCAGCACAAAGGCCCGCCAATCCTGCGGTGGACCCGCGGTCACCGCACCCACGACCAGGATGCCGCACGCATCCGATCCGCTATGCCCGGTCACCGGTGGATCCACCGCCACCACGATCCGATCCAGGGGGGGTGCCGCATCCAGCCGCAGATCCTCGATCATCGTCGCCGGCCACAAAGCCCCTTCGCTTTCGGCCAGCAATTCGCCTTCCAGTTCCTGTCGCCCCAATCTCGTGCCGCCGTATTTCTCGGTCACTTCCGCCAGGAACGAGGCCGCCAGATAGGCCCGGTTCGCCGATGTCGGGGCCGAGGTCAGCACCGTCGATGCCCGATCCAGGATTTCCCGCAACACCGGCACATTCTGCGGTGTCGTCGTCACCACCTGTCGCGGATGCTCGCCCAGCCGCAGTCCGAATTGCAGCATGTCCCAGGCCTCGCGGCCTTTCTTCCACTTCGCCAGTTCATCCACCCAGGCGGCATCGAATTGCGGCCCGCGCAGCCCGTCCGGATCGAACGCCGAAAACACCTGCGCCACCGCGCCATTGCCCCAGACCAGCCGTTTGCGCGTGGCCTGCCATTCCGGGCGGCGATCGGGCGGCGAACAGGCCATGATGCCGCTGTCGCCGAACACCATCACCTCGCGCACCTGCTCGATGGTCTCGCCAACCAGCGCCACCCGACGTGCCTGCCCCGGATCACCGGGGCGCGCACCCTCAACCATGCGCCGCACCCATTCCGCCCCGGCCCGGGTCTTGCCGGCGCCCCGCCCGCCCAGGATCACCCAGGTCTTCCAGTCACCCTCGGGTGGCAATTGATGCGGCAAAGCCCAGAAATCGAACAGATAGGGCAAGGCCATCCGCGCATTCTCACTCAGGCCCTCCAGAAACCTCTCGATCTCGGGCTGCGGTCTTGAGGCAAGCCAGACGGCGCCCGACCTCAGCGCCGGCTGCGGCCAGATCGAGCGCATATCCATTGGTGATTCCGGCCTGTTCCCGGCTGCGTTTCTCAAGGCTGATCTCCAGATCGAGCGTCGACTGGAATGCCTTCCAGTGATCGCGGACCAAATCCGCGATCCGGCGTGCATCCGTATCGCTGCTAGTTTTCAGTTTCTCGGCATTCGCCAGCAAGGCGGTGCTGATCTCGGCATAATGCGCCTGCGCCCGCTGAAGAAGCTCTTCAGAAGGCGTCCCTGTCGGGGACGTTTTGATTTTCATATAGTCCTTGGCCTCTCATGCTCCGCACGAGTGAAACGAAAAAGCGACCGAACCGTTTCCGGTTGGCCGCTTGCCCATTTCTTCCAGCTTGCCTTGGGTTATACCCGAGGGCGTTCGGTAAGTCAAGAACTAAATTCAGGGTTGTGCAAACTTTTTCGCAGCGCTTCCGATTACTCGCTCTTTGCCTTTTCCTCTTCCGCCGCCCGCGCAGCCTCTTCGGCGCGCTGTTGCGCCTCGATCCGCCGCCAGGCCCGCACGTTCTTGTTATGCTCGCCAATGGTCTCGGCAAAGACATGCCCGCCGGTGCCATCGGCGACAAAGAACACGAAATTGCTGGTCGCCGGGTTCAGCGCCGCCTCGATCGCCGCCTTGCCGGGATTGGCAATCGGCGTCGGCGGCAGGCCGTCGATGACGTAAGTGTTGTATTCGGTCTTGGTGCGCAGCTCGCTGGCCCGCAGGCCCCGCCCCAGCGTGCCCTTGCCCTTGGTGATGCCATAGATCACCGTCGGATCGGTCTGCAGCCGCATCCCCCGGTTCAGCCGGTTGATGAACACCGAAGCCACCATCTCGCGCTCCGAGGCCACGCCGGTTTCCTTTTCGATGATCGAAGCCAGCGTCAAGGCCTCGTCCGGGGTTTCCAGCGGCAGGCCTTCGGCACGCAATTCCCAGGCCTCGGTGATGATCTTGTGCTGCGCCAGCGTCATGCGCCGGATCAGCGAGGCCCGCGTATCGCCCTTGGAAATCGAATAGGTATCGGGTGCCAATGATCCCTCCGGCGGGATGTCCTTGATCTCGCCGTCCAGCATCGGTTCATCCGCCAGCAAGGCCACGATCTGGAACGAGGTCAGCCCTTCCGGTATCGTCACCTGATAGGCCAGCGCACGACCGCTGGTGATCAGATCCAGCACCTCATCCATCGAGGAATAGGCGGGTATCTTGTACTCGCCGAATTTCAGCTTCTGATCGTCACCGTTATACCGCGCGGCAATCCGGAAAATCGTGGCGCTGGAAATCAGCCCCTTGGCCTCCAGCCCGTCCGACACGCCCTTCAGCCGGTCACCGGCCTTGACCTCGAACACCACATCCTCGGCAAAATTGCCGGGCTTCAGCATCTCGGAATTGCCCCAGGCAATGATCCCGCCGACCATCGTCATGGCAAGGATCAGCAGCGTGATCGCGTTCGAGGCAAAATGGCGGATCATCAGTCGCTTACCCGTCGATCTTGCCGAAAACCAGCGACGCATTGGTGCCGCCGAACCCGAAAGAATTGGACAGCGCCACATCGATCCTGCGCTTTCGCGCCACCTTCGGGGCCAGGTCCAGCGCGGTTTCCACCGCCGGATTGTCCAGGTTCAGCGTCGGCGGTGCCACCTGATCGCGGATCGCGAGGATCGAGAAAATCGCCTCCACCGCCCCCGCCGCGCCCAGCAGATGCCCGATTGCCGATTTCGTCGACGACATCGTCGCCGTCTTCGCCGCATCGCCCAGCAGGCGCTCGACCGCGCCCAGTTCGATCGTGTCCGCCATGGTCGAGGTGCCATGCGCATTCACATAATCAATATCCGCAGGCACCAGCCCGGCCCGCTTGATCGCCGCCTGCATCGAACGATAGCCGCCATCGCCATCCTCGGCCGGCGCGGTAATATGATAGGCATCGCCCGACAGGCCATAGCCCAGCACCTCGGCATAGATTTTCGCGCCACGCGCACGGGCATGTTCGTATTCTTCCAGCACCACCACCCCGGCCCCTTCGCCCATCACGAAGCCGTCGCGGTCACGGTCATAAGGGCGCGAGGCCGCCTTCGGATCATCGGCGCGCTGCGTCGACAGCGCCTTGCAGGCATTGAACCCGGCAATCCCCAGCGCCGAAATCGGTGCCTCCGCACCGCCGGCGATCATCACATCGGCATCGTCCAGCATGATCAGCCGTGCCGCATCGCCAATCGCGTGCGCGCCAGTCGAACAGGCCGTCACCACCGCATGGTTCGGCCCCTTGAATCCGTAGCGAATCGAAACCTGCCCGGAAATCAGGTTGATCAGCGCGCCGGGAATGAAGAACGGCGAAATCCGCCGCGGCCCGCGTTCCTTCAGCGTGATGGCGTTTTCCGCAATCGACGTCAGGCCACCAATCCCCGAGCCCAGCATCACGCCGGTGCGCATCCGCTCGCCCTCATCCTCGGGCTTCCAGTTGGCGTCAAGCACCGCCTGTTCCGCCGCCGCCACGCCATACAGGATGAAATCATCCACCTTGCGGCGGTCCTTCGGCTCCATCCAGTCGTCGGGGTTGAAACTGCCGTCGCTGCCATCGCCGAACGGGATTTCACAGGCATAGCTGGTGGCCAGTCCGGCCGGATCGAACCGCGTGATCGCCCCGGCCCCGGATTGCCCGTCCAGCAGCCGCGACCAGGTCGCCTCCACGCCGCAAGCCAGCGGCGTAACCATACCCAATCCCGTGACAACCACTCGCCGCATCCGCCGACCTCTCCGATCCTGCCTCGTTACCCGGTCTGATACACAATTCCGCCCCCGGGGGGCAAGCCCAAGACCGGCGCGCGACCAGCCGGATCGTTGACACCGGTCGCGCAGCCTACCATGTCACGCACCAACCGCCGAAATGAAAAAGGCACCCCGGAAGGTGCCCTTTCGCAATTCAAAAGGATCGGTCTGCCCGGATCAGGACGCTTCGGTGATGAACTTCACCGCGTCGCCGAAAGACTGGATCGTCTCGGCTGCATCGTCGGGGATTTCGATGCCGAATTCCTCTTCAAAGGCCATGACCAGCTCGACCGTGTCCAGGCTGTCCGCGCCAAGATCATCAATGAACGAGGCGTTTTCCGTCACCTTGTCCTCATCAACGCTCAGGTGCTCGACGACGATTTTCCGTACGCGATCTGCGATGTCGCTCATGTTTCTTTCCTCATAATTGCGGGAATATTTCCCGATTCTGGCTTTACCGCCCGTTGGCAGCGTCATTGCCCCTCAAGGACGGGCGGCGGCGCAACGAGGCGCGGTACCACCTTGGCAAATCTCGCCCGCCTATAGCACAAAGACCGCCCGTGGCAAATGGATTCGCGCCGCGTTGCATTGCCCGCATGCCACAACGATACCGCAGGCCTCAGATCATTGCCATGCCGCCGTTCACATGCAGGGTCTGGCCGGTGACATAGGCCGCCTCGGCCGAGGCCAGGTACAACACCGCCGCCGCGATCTCGTCGGCGGCCCCCATCCGCCCGGCGGGGATCGAACCGAGGATACCTGCTTTCTGATCGTCGTTCAGCTTGTCGGTCATCGCGGTCTCGATGAAACCCGGCGCCACGCAATTCACCGTGATCCCGCGCGAGGCCACCTCGTAGGCGATGGATTTCGACATGCCCACCATCCCCGCCTTCGAGGCGGCGTAATTCGCCTGTCCGGGATTGCCGGTTGTACCGACCACCGACGAGATGTTGATGATCCGCCCCCAGCGCGCCTTCATCATGCCCCGGATCGCACCGCGACACAGCCGCATCGTCGAGGTCAGGTTGATATCCAGCACGCTGGCCCAGTCGTCATCCGACATCCGCACGAAGATGTTGTCGCGCGTCACTCCGGCATTGTTGACCAAAATATCCACCGATCCCATCGCCGCCACCGCCGCCTTCGGCAGGGCATCGACCGCTGCCGCATCCGACAGGTTGCACGGCAATACATGCGCGCGCGCGCCCAGTTCCGCCGCCAAGCCCTCCAGCGGTTCCAGCCTTGTGCCCGACAGGGCAACCTGCGCACCCGCCGCGTGCAAGGCCCGTGCAATCGCCGCACCTATGCCGCCAGAGGCACCGGTTACCAGGGCGTTTTTTCCTGCAAGATCAAACATGTCCATTCCTCACTTCATCTGTCCGGCAGCCGCGGCCACCTCGTCCGGCGTTCCCACCGCCTGGCAGGTCGAGTCCCGCGCGATCCGCCGGATCATCCCCGACAGCGCCTTGCCCGCCCCGATTTCGTAGAACTCCGTAACGCCCTCGGCCACCATCCAGCCGATGCTTTCGCGCCAGCGGACCGAGCTTGTCACCTGCTCCACCAGCAGCGCGCGGATCAGGCCGGGATCGCTTACCCCCTCGGCGCGGACATTCGCCACCACCGGCACGCGCGGCGCATGGATGTCGACATCCGCCAGCGCCGCCTGCATCGCCTCGGCCGCCGGGGCCATCAGCGCGCAATGGAACGGGGCCGAAACCGGCAGCAACAAGGCGCGTTTCGCACCTGCCGCCTTGGCCGCCTCGATGGCGCGTTCCACCGCCGCCCGGTGGCCCGATACCACCACCTGCGCCGGATCGTTGTCATTCGCCGCCGCGCAGACCTGATCGCCGGCGGCTTCGGCGGCGATCTTTGTCACAGCCGCGAAATCCAGCCCCAGCAACGCCGCCATCGCGCCTTCGCCGACCGGAACCGCCTGTTGCATCGCCTTGCCGCGCAGTTTCAGCAGCCGCGCGGTATCGGACAGGCTGAGCGCCCCCGCCGCGCACAATGCCGAATATTCCCCCAGCGAATGCCCGGCCACGCAGAATGCCGCGTCAATGCCGCTGCCTTCCGCCTCCAGCGCCCGCAAGGCGGCGATCGAGGTTGCCATCAGCGCCGGCTGGGCGTTTTCCGTCAGCGTCAGATCGGCGATATCGCCCTCCCAGATCAGCGCCGACAATGCCTCGCCAAGTGCCTCATCCACCTCGTCGAACACCGCGCGGGCGGCGGGATAGGTATCCGCCAGCGCCTTTCCCATGCCAATCGCCTGTGCGCCCTGTCCGGGAAATACCAATGCCCGCATGAAATCACCCCCTGTCTTGCCGTTTTCTGCCTGCTCCAAGCTCTACTGTCCTGCCCGCCATGCGTCCAGCCAAAACACCGCAAGCCGGCCCGCGCAGTGCAGACCGGCCATTGGTTTCAGATGGGTATCAGGCTGGTTTTCGCGCCGGGGGATCAGGCCCAGGCGAACGGTGCCATGTCGCGGCTCCGCAAGGTCAGGTCATCGCCGCCGCCACCATTCAGGTAGTCGCCGCTGTCCAGATTTTCCGCCCATTCATCATCTTCCGGCGGCACCAGCATGAATGCCGGAAGTAAAATCGCATCCAGCCCGTTGCGCATTGGCGGCAATTCCCCGGCAGGCGCAAAGCAGGACGAGATTCGCGCCGCCCGGCACCGCCCTTTCGGCGGGTTCACCCGAAAGCCGCTTACCGCGACCGGGAATTGCGATTCAAAGAATGCGGTTGTTATCGTGGTCATGTCCGTTGCCTTTCCACCGGGACAAGGGGCTTGCGGTGCCGGCGATCAAACCCTGATTGCCGCCACCGCGTCCCATGCCCTATTTGCTGCCTTTAGCTGCCTCTGCTCCCACCCGAACCGGAGCCACCGCCCGAGCCGGAGCCACCGCCCGAACCCGAGCCGCCG
>JAIOJF010000043.1 GCA_019911965.1 Paracoccaceae bacterium
GGTGAGGTAATTATCGAACTGCGCCAGAATCTGCCCACGTCCCACGCAATTGCGGGCGTCCCGTCCGGCTGACCGCCATTTCACCAACGACCGGGCCGCAGGCTGCTTCCGTTTCGGAAGTGGTCCATCAGCCTGCATTCAATATTACAGAAAGGAACTGAGGCATGAGTTTGCCGCCTCGCGTATATTTTACAATACATGAAGCAGCCGCACGCTGGGATTGTACCCTTGCCGATATTGCCGGATGGGCGTCGGTCGGACGGTTTGACATCGTTACCGCCATAGCGCCGATCGCGAATGGGTTGCGGGTGGTCGCCGGATTCGTTGCCGTATCGGTAACAGACATCTTGCCGATGTTTCGCCGCTGCGGCACCGGCCCGACGACCAGTCGCCTTTGGCGCGTGCGTCCGATCGGGCAAACTGATTGGGTTATACTGCCTGAGCGCCCGACTTGGTCGGAGGTAACGCTGGCCGACCTGTTGATCATGGCAGCGGACGTGCACCGCTTTGAAGAGGATTGCGACCTTTTGCGCCGTCCGGCGTCTCATATTGGCTCGACGGCGCGCTATGACTGGGACGGGATGTACATATCGCTCATTCGACGCGTCCATGAAGACGGCGTTCCGGAAACGCAAGCCGAATGGGTGGGCGAAGTGCAGGACTGGTTTGTCGAGAAATCCGAAACAGGCGAGGTGCCGGATGAACGGACGATCCGCCGACGTCTCACGCCAATCTGGAAGGCCCTGCGGGGGCCTTGCTGAACGTCGGGGCTGAGGGGCGGTATTAAACCCGCGGTAACGCTCAGGCGCTCTTGCGCGCCTCATCCGCATCATGGACGAGCTTTGGCCGGGGCCGAAAGGCGCTGGCCACCGCATCGACACCGGCGCGCAGGGGCGAGTCCATCAGATGGGCATAGCGTTGGGTGGTCTGCATCTGACTGTGGCCAAGCAGTTTGCCGATCATTTCCAGCGATGCACCACCGCTGACCAGCAGCGAAGCAAAGGTATGACGCAGGTCATGAATGCGCACGTCCGGAATACCGACCTGTTTCTGGATATTGGCCCAAAAGCGGCGGATTTCCTTCACCGGCTGGCCGGGCACATCGCCGGGAAACAGCAGGGGGCAGCCACGTGGCACCAGCAGTTGTCGCTGGCGCACGATTGCCGCTGCCTCGTCCGAAATCGGCAGGCGGTGGATCTTGCGCTGCTTGGTCATGCTGGCGGGCTTTGACCAACTGAGATGCTCCAGGTTGAAATGCTCAAACCTTGCCTGCCGCACCTCGCCGACGCGGGCCCCGGTCAGCATGCACATACGGATGATATCGGCGGCACGGCGATCTTCGGCAACCTCCAGCGCCTCGGCCAGCTTGTGGATTTCTTCGTGGGACAAAAAACGCTCACGCGGGTTCTCGATCCGGCGGCGAAAACCCGAGGCCGGGTTGTCCTCGCGCCAGCCCCAACTGATGGCATAGGTGAACATCTTGCGCAGCACCTCACCGGTGCGGTTGGCGCGCACCGGCGTGGGCTTCACGCCCTGCAGCTTGCGCGCCCGGTTGTTGGGCTTGGCCTTTGAGGGCCGGGCGCGACCTGCCGCTATCTTGTTCAGCAGTTTCTCGACATCATAAGGGGTGATTTCGGTGACAAGGCGGTTGCCCCAGTCCGGCACCACCAGTTTCGCCAGCATCGATTTCTGGTCCGAAGCATTGGTGGGCGACAGGTTTGGCAGATGCACCTCGGTGTAGCGTTCGATCAGGTCCTTGAACCGTGGGGCCTCGCGCCCGGTCTCTTTTTGCCCAAGCGGATCAGCCCCGGCGTCGATGTCGCGGCGCAATTCCTTGGCCCGTTCACGCGCGGCCGTGGTCGACCATTCCGGCCAGCGCCCGATGGTCATCCGGCGCTGGCGTCCGGCGTGACGGTAATCGATGGTGAAGGCCCGGTTCCCCGAACGGTAAATGCAAACCGCAAATCCCCGCACATCTGTATCGAAGATCTGGTAGTCGCGTCCCTTCGCCGGTTCGGCGTCGCGGACGGATTTCTCATTCAGGCGCAATCGGTTGACCATCAACTCACCCTCCGTTCATCATCACATCAGGCGTGGATTCGCGCCTTTATCAAGTGATGCATGCCAAGAGGGGTGGCGGGGTGGCGCAGGGTGGCAGTCAAGTCGCAGGGGGTGCGCCACCCCAGCGGCGGGGCCCTTTGGTCCCGAAGGGCGGGAAGCGGACCGATGTATTATCGTCTGCAATGGCCACCTTTGAACCCGACTCGACGAGACCCTTGCAATCAGGCGTGGTCCTTTATCGTCAGCACCTGACAGCACATGCATAATGTTTCTGTCGACCAGATCTGTCATTTTCGAATGTCTGTAGATTTGACAGGCACATAAAATATCCATATTTCCTGATATATGGATAAGAATCATGCTCTCGCCGCCTTTGGTGCCCTCAGCCAACGCACAAGGCTTGATGTGTTCCGCTTGCTCATCAAGGCGGGGGTGGCGGGCATGTCGGCCGGCGAGATCAGTGAGACACTCGGCGTGCGCCAGAACACGATGTCAGCTAATCTTTCGGTTCTCGTCCGGTCCGGTCTGATCCGGAATGCGCGTGAAGGCCGCAGCATCCGCTACTTCGCCGACATGGGCGGATTGCGCGGCCTGCTGGCCTTCCTGATGGAGGAATGCTGCGGCGGTCGGCCGGAAACGTGCCAGCCGGTCATCGATGAACTTGCTTGCGCCGATCAGGAAACTGCCAAGACCCGAGACCCTTATAATGTCCTGTTCCTCTGCACCGGCAATTCTGCTCGGTCGATCATCGCCGAAGCGATCATGAACCGTGAGGGGAAGGGCAAATTCAGGGCGTTCTCTGCCGGATCTAAGCCGGGATCCGGACCGCATCCCTACACGCTCGACCTGCTTGAGGGCCTCAACTACGACACGGGCTTCGCGCGGTCCAAAAGCTGGGACGAGTTTTCCGGGCCCGATGAGCCACAGATGGATTTTGTGTTTACCGTCTGCGACAGCGCCGCCGCCGAGGAATGCCCGTTCTGGCCGGGTCAGCCGATAACAGCACATTGGGGCCTACCCGATCCGGTCGCGGTCGAAGGTCCCGAGGCCGTCCGTCGCGCTGCTTTTCTGGAAACCTACCGGACGTTGCGCAGCAGTATCACGAACTTCATTAGCCTGCCGATGAGCACAACAGACGGGATGGCGTTTCAACGCAAGCTCGATGACATCGCCAAAGGCACCGCTAGATCTGCAACATCTCCAATTCATGAAGGACCGGCATGACCGAACGATCGCACCCCGCCGCAGCAGGCCTTGGCTCCTTTGAGCGCTGGCTTTCGGTCTGGGTTGCGCTGGCCATCGGTGCCGGCCTTCTTCTGGGCAATGTGCTTCCCGGCCTGTTTGCGGCTCTGGCCGCGCTCGAGGTGGCCTCGGTCAACCTGCCGGTCGCGGTGCTGATCTGGGCGATGGTCTATCCGATGATGGTTGGAGTGGACTTCGGTGCGCTGCGCCAGGTCGGCGACAAGCCGAAAGGACTGGTCGTGACGCTGGTTGTGAACTGGCTGATCAAGCCATTCACGATGGCTGCGCTGGGCGTGCTGTTCTTCAACTACGTCTTTGCAAGCCTGATCCCACCGGATGACGCACAGGCCTATCTGGCTGGTGTGATCCTACTAGGGGCGGCTCCCTGCACCGCGATGGTTTTTGTATGGTCAAACCTGACGCGCGGCGATGCCACATATACGATGGTGCAGGTCAGTGTGAACGATCTGATCATGGTGTTCGCCTTTGCGCCCATCGTGGCGTTCTTGTTGGGCGTGACGGATATTGTCGTGCCCTGGGATACGCTGCTGTTGTCAGTTGGCCTTTACGTCTTGCTGCCGCTGCTGGCCGGATATATGACGCGCCGCATGCTGGTGCGGCAGGGTGGCCCGGCGGCGGTTGATGCGTTCAAGGCCCATGTGCAGCCATTCTCCATCATTGGGCTGCTGGTGACGGTGGTTCTGCTATTTGGGTTTCAGGGCGAGGTCATTCTCGACCGTCCACTGGTGATCGCGCTCATTGCTGTTCCACTGCTGATACAGTCCTACGGCATCTTTGCGCTGGCCTATGGCGCGGCCCGGGCCTGGGGTATCCCTTTCAACGTTGCGGCACCCTGTGCGCTGATCGGGACCTCCAACTTCTTTGAGTTGGCCGTGGCCGTCGCCATCAGCCTGTTCGGGCTTGGCTCAGGAGCAGCACTTGCCACCGTCGTCGGTGTATTGGTCGAGGTGCCGGTGATGCTCTCGCTGGTCAATTTCGCCAACAGGACGCAACACTGGTTTCCGGCTGAAAAGTCTGAACCTGACCGTCCACTGTAGAAACGTTCTGAATGGGCGACCCACTCTGGAACGACGCTCAGGCAGATCCGCGGCGATCGCACTGTCTATTGCCGTCTGCACCGGATAAAGCTGCTGCATGGAAGGCCGCACGCGGTCCTTCCGACGACCCTGAGGAACAGCCATGACCCGCCAAGTCCCGGCCGACGCGTCACTGATGGATAATCTGATTGCCGCACTGCCTTTCCCGACATTGATCATAGACAATGCTGAAAGAATTGTAGCGTTGAACACCGTAGCAAAGGCGCTGTTGGGCAGAAATGTCATGGGGCATATTTTTTCCACCGCCCTGCGTCATCCCAATCTGGTTGAGGCGGTGGAGCGGTGTCTGCTGGATCAGGCTCCGCGAAAGATTACTTATCAGACGGCCGAAAACGGAACCGACATCCTCTATGACGTGCATTTGCACATCGTTGCGGACACCGGCCTGTTGCTGGTCAGCCTGCAGAACACGACCGACCTGGCCCAGGCCGGGCAAATGCGCCGCGATTTCGTTGCCAATGTAAGCCACGAGTTGCGCACACCGCTTGCCGCCTTGATGGGATTCATCGAAACACTGCTTGGTCCTGCGCGCGAGGATGTCGCCGCGCAGGATCGCTTTCTAAACATCATGGCGGGCGAGGCGGAGCGCATGAATCGACTTATCGGCGACTTGTTGTCTCTCAGCCGGGTGGAGGCGGAGGAGCGGGTGCGTCCCACTACGCAACTGGATCTGCGTGTTGTGCTTCAAACCGTTGTTAGCAACCTGGGTCGGTTGGCGACGGACAGGAACGTGACTCTGCGACCCGATCTGGGGCAATCGCCGCTGAACGTTATTGGGGACGCGGATCAGCTGCTGCAAGTCTTCACCAATCTGGTTGAAAACGCGATCAAATACGGCGGTGAGAACCAATCCGTCGACGTCACAGCCCTGTCCTGCGTACGCGATCCGGTCCTGCGTGGCCCGGTATTGCAGATTGTGGTCGCCGATCATGGTCCGGGCATCGACCCCATTCACCTGCCGCGCCTCACGGAGCGGTTCTACCGCGCCGACAGCCACCGCAGCCGTGAACTTGGCGGTACCGGATTGGGTTTGTCGATCGTGAAGCATATTCTGAACCGCCATCGGGGCCGACTTAAAATCACCAGCCAGCCGGGACAGGGCGCGAAATTTACCGTCATTCTGCCGTCATGCCTCGGGTGTAAGTAAAATCCGCGAAAATTCCCGAACCAGCCGGGTTGTGTCATAAAACTGTAACGTACCTGTCGCAAAAGCGAAGCATGAGCCGTCTACACCGGCGTCGGGACCACCATTGGGGTGGCCATCGAACCGATTTTGACAGGAGTTCTCATGCCGTTTGCAAGACTCACCGCGTACACGCTAACCGTTGCTACAGTATTTGCCAGTGCCGCCACAGCCCGTGACAACGTGCAGGTTGCAGGATCATCCACCGTGCTGCCCTATGCCGCCATCGTCGCAGAGGCCTTCGGTGAGAATTTCGGCTTTCCGACGCCGGTCATCGAATCGGGAGGTTCGTCCGCCGGGCTCAAGCGGTTTTGCGAAGGTGTTGGAGACAACACGATTGATGTGGCCAATGCCAGCCGTGCCATCAAGCAATCCGAAATCAAAGCATGCGCTGAAAACGACGTGACCGAGATCATTGAGGTGCGTATCGGCTATGACGGCATTGTCTTTGCCAGCGATATCAGAGGCAGCAGCTTCGCCTTTACACCCACGGACTGGTATCTGGCACTGGCCGCCAAACTGCCCAACGAGGCGGGTATGATCTCCAACCCAAATACCGATTGGAATGCGGTGAACCCCGATCTTCCCAATCTGCCGATTCAGGCATTCATCCCCGGCACCAAGCATGGCACGCGCGAAGTATTCGAGGAAAAGGTGCTGCTTCAGGGTTGCAAGGATAGCGGCGCGATGGATGCAATCAAGGCGTTGAAGGATGGTGACGAAGATGCCGCCGAAACCGTTTGCATGGCGGTGCGCACCGATGGTCTATCTGTCGATATCGACGGTGACTACACCGAAACACTGACTCGTATCCAAGCGGACGCCAACGGCATCGGCGTGTTCGGTCTGTCGTTCTATGAGAACAATACCGACAAGCTGCAGGTTGCAACGATGTCCGGTGTGGTGCCGACCACTGAAAGCATCGCTGCCGGTGATTACCCGGTATCACGACCGCTGTATTTCTACATCAAGGCGGCGCATCTGGATAAGATCCCAGGTTTGCAAGAGTACGTTGATTTCTTCGTCAGCGACGAAATCGCCGGACCCAATGGACCCCTGGCCGAATATGGTCTGGTATATGATCCCGAACTCGCCGCCACCCAGGCTGCGGTGGCAAATCGCGTATTGTTGGGTGATATGTAAGGCAAAAACGGGGCCGGTGCTGTCCGGCCCCACAATCCCCACAGGAAAGTTGCTTTGATGTGGATCTTGAATGTCGTCTTGTCACTCCCGCTCTTGGTTATCGGTCTGGCCGTAATCGGGCTCATTGGTGCCAGGGCACGGGCGACACTGGCGGCCGGCGATGATATCCGCACTTTGGCCGCCCTGCCCAAAGCGCATGGAACGAACGCCTTTCTCAGCGTTCTTATCCCTGCTGTTTCCAGTTTTGCGGCGCTGTCTCTTGTCCGGTTGTTCGGACAGCGGCAGGGCGTTGAAACCATGTCCGCCCGGTCGGTGTTCTGGGTGGTGCTGACCGTTGCCGCTATTGGTTGCATCAGCGCAATCCTGCGGTCTTCGGCCGGGTTTCGCGCCCGCGTTGCATCCGAAGCCTGGATCAAGTCCCTGCTGATCACCGCCTCGACCATCGCGATCCTGACCACCGTCGGCATCGCGTTGTCCATGCTGTTCGAAGCGATCCACTTCTTTCGCCAATATGACTGGCGAGATTTTTTTCTTTCTACAGACTGGTCCCCGAACTTTCGCGGCAACAGTGCGCTCGGCATTCTGCCGTTGCTTTGGGGCACGCTCTACGTCAGCTTCGTCGCGCTGACGCTGGCGGTGCCAGTGGGTCTGTTTGCCGCGATCTATCTGTCCGAATACGCCAGCCCGCGGATGCGTGGCATCGCCAAGCCGCTGATCGAAATCCTCGCTGGAATTCCGACGATTGTTTACGGGCTCTTTGCGCTGATCACCATCGGGCCAATGTTGCGTGACTATTTCGCGCAACCCCTTGGGCTGGGTGACAGCGCCTCGTCGGTCATGACCGCCGGGCTGGTCATGGGCATCATGCTGATCCCCTTCGTCTCGTCGCTGTCGGATGACACCATCAACGCAGTGCCGCAGGCGATGCGCAACGGCTCCCTGGCTTTGGGCGCAACCCGGTCGGAAACAATACGCCAGGTGGTCATTCCCTCCGCTTTGCCTGGCATTGTCGGGGCCGTGCTGCTGGCGGCCAGCCGTGCCATCGGCGAGACCATGATCGTTGTTCTTGGAGCAGGGGCGGCGGCGCGTCTGTCGCTGAACCCATTCGAGGCGATGACGACCGTGACCGTCAAGATCGTCAGCCAATTGACCGGGGACACCGACTTTGTAAGCCCGGAAACGCTGGTCGCCTTCGCCCTCGGGCTCACGCTGTTTACCGTTACACTGGGTTTGAACGTGCTGGCTTTGGTTATCGTGCGTAAATACCGGGAGCACTATGAATGACCGACGTTTTGAATTCCCTGTTGGTTCAGGACGATCGCACCAGGCGACGCAACGCCGCCGAAGTGCGGTTTCACGCTTATGGGCTGGGGGCGATCGGCGTTGCGGTATTGGCGCTCGTGCTATTGTTGACCTCGGTTGTCTCTAGCGGGATCGGGGCGTTTCGTCAGACCTACATCACGTTGGAAATCCCGTTGCCTGAGGAGAAGTTGGACAAATCAGGCAGGCGCGATTCTGCGGTCATGGCTAGGGTCACGACGTTTGGCTACGCCCCACTGCTGCGGGACGCGCTGCTGGCCACGATGGCGCAAAAGGGACTCACAACCACGCTGTCCGACACCGACATCGCAGGTATCATAAGCAAAGAGGCGGCAGCGACCATGCGCGATCATGTGTTGGCAAATCCCGATCTCATTGGAAGTACCGTCACCCTGGATGTGCTGGCCGAAGGGCGGATCGACGGTTATTTCAAAGGCCGCGTGACGATGGAAAGCGCCGAGCTGGACGGTAGAACCTCGCCCGAGGCGCTGCGGATCGTCCAACTCCTTGCCGATGTCGGCGTGATTGAGACCCGCTTCAACTGGAGGTTTCTGACGGCACCAGATGCCAGCGACCAGCGCCCCGAAGCGGCCGGACTGGGCGTAGCCATCTTCGGATCGCTCTACATGATGCTGGTGGTGCTGGTGCTGGCCTTGCCGATCGGGGTTGCGACCTCGATCTATCTGGAGGAGTTCGCACCGAGGAACCGGCTTTCCGACCTCATCGAGGTGAATATCAGTAATCTGGCCGCCGTGCCGTCGATTGTCTTCGGGATTCTGGGGCTGGCAATCTTCATCAATTTTGCCGGGTTGCGGCAATCCTCGCCGCTGGTCGGTGGGCTGGTACTGACGCTGATGACGCTGCCGACGATCATCATCTCGACCCGCGCGGCGCTGAAATCGGTGCCGCCCTCAATCCGCGATGCCGCACTGGCCGTCGGGGCCAGCAAGATGCAATCGGTCTTCCACCATGTCCTGCCGCCCGCAGCCCCAGGTATCCTGACGGGCACCATTATCGGACTAGCGCAGGCCCTGGGTGAAACCGCGCCGCTGCTGCTGATCGGGATGGTCGCCTTCGTGCGCGACTACCCGGCGGCCTTTACCGCTGAGGCAGGGTTGTTCGGCGAGGCCGCGACGGCGCTCCCGGTCCAGGTCTTCAACTGGACACAGAGGGCGGACCCTGGCTTCGCCGAGCGCGCTTCGGGCGCGATCATCATGCTGCTGGTGTTTCTGCTTGCAATGAACACGGTGGCCATACTGCTGCGCCGCCGATTTGAACGTCGCTGGTAAGAATGGACCAGAACATGAAAGATACCAATTTGGCTGAAAGCGTTGACACTATGGTGCGCCAGAAAATATTGGCGAGAAACGTGAGTGTCCATTATGGCGAAACCTATGCCATCAAGGACGTGAGCGTCGACATTGTCGCCAACGCGGTAACCGCGTTCATCGGTCCATCGGGCTGCGGAAAATCCACCTTCCTGCGCTGTCTGAACCGGATGAACGACACGATCGACACCTGCCGTGTGACGGGCGACATCCGCATCGATGGTGAAGATATCTATGACCGCAAGGTCGATCCGGTACAGCTGCGCGCCAAGGTCGGGATGGTTTTTCAGAAACCAAATCCATTCCCCAAATCCATCTTCGACAATGTCGCCTATGGCCCGAAAATTCATGGGCTGGCCCGCAACAAGGCTGAAATGGACAACATCGTTGAAGACGCGCTGAAAAAGGCGGCACTGTGGAACGAGGTCAAGGACCGGCTCCATACCCCCGGCACCGGGCTTTCTGGCGGTCAGCAGCAGCGGCTGTGCATCGCGCGCGCGATTGCAACGGCACCCGAGGTCTTGCTGATGGACGAACCTTGCTCGGCGCTTGATCCGATCGCAACAGCGCAGATCGAAGAACTGATCCAGGAATTGCGCCAAAGCTACTGCGTGGTGATCGTCACCCATTCGATGCAGCAGGCGGCGCGGATAAGCCAGAAAACCGCTTTCTTCCACATGGGAAGCCTGGTGGAGTTCGGCGAGACTGACCGAATATTCACGACACCCGCAGACCCGCGAACCGAAAGCTATATCACCGGAAGGATTGGATAGCATTATGAAAGAGGAACATATTTCATCGGTCTTTGATCGCGAACTGGAGGGTATTCAAGCCCAGATCATGAAGATGGGCGGACTGGTCGAAGAGGCCATTCGCCTTGGTGTGAAATCGCTCGAGACACGCGACGAGGAACTGGCCCGCCATGTGCGCGAGGGCGACAGGCAGATCGACGACCTCGAACATCAGATCACCGAACGCGCGGCCCGTATCATCGCCTTGCGCGGGCCGACCGCCATCGATCTGCGTCTCATACTGAGCGTGATCAAGATCAGCGGCAACCTTGAGAGGATCGGCGATTATGCCAAGAATATGGGCAAACGCACGGGTGCGCTGTCGCAGATGGCCCCGGTCGGGGATAGTGGTGCCTCTATCCGGCGCATGACCCGCATGGTAGAGGCGATGCTGAAAGATGCGCTGGATGCCTATATCGAGCGGGACGCGGTTCTGGCCGCCGACGTAATTGCCCGGGATGAAGATGTGGACCAGATATACAATGCGCTATTTCGCGAATTGCTGACTTTCATGATGGAAGACCCACGCAACATCACCGCCTGCATGCACCTGCACTTCATCGCCAAGAACACGGAACGTATGGGCGATCACGTGACCTCCATCGCCGAACAGGTCACCTATCTGGTGACAGGTCAGCACCCGGACGAGGATCGGCCGAAGGCTGACACGACTTCATCGACAACCGAGGCCTGAATAATGCTCCCGTTACAGCCAAAGGTTCTGCTGGTCGAGGACGAGCGCGCGCAGCGTGAGCTTTTGAAATACAATCTCGAGGCCGAAGGATTTGATGTGTCCAGTGCAGAACATGGTGAAGACGCCATGTTGATGATCGCGGAGGTTCTGCCCGATCTGGTTATCCTGGATTGGATGATGCCGCGGATGAGTGGGATTAAAGTCTGCCGCCAACTCAAGACCCGCAGCGACACTCGGCACATCCCGATCATCATGCTCTCAGCGCGGTCCGAGGATGTCGATGCCGTGCGTGGCCTGGAAACAGGTGCGGATGATTATATGATCAAGCCCTACTCTGTGCGCGAGTTGATGGCGCGGGTCCGTACGCAGCTGCGCCGCACCCGCCCGGCTGCGGCAGGAGTGGTTTTGACGTTCGAAGACATCACCCTGGATCCCGAACGCCATCGAGCCAGTCGCGCCGATCAAGACCTGAAACTAGGGCCGACGGAATATCGACTTTTAACCCTGCTGATGGAACGGCCGGGACGCGTTTTCAGCCGTGAGCAACTGCTCGATCTTGTGTGGGGACGCGACGTATTTGTGGGTGCGCGCACGGTCGATGTTCATATAGCAAGGCTGCGCAAAGCGTTGGCGCGATTTGGTGGCAACGACCCGATCCGCACCGTACGCGGTACTGGCTACGCGCTTGGATAAATGCCAGATACGACAAAGTGTATTGCCAATGCGGCGAAATGCACGATTGGCAGCAATGGAAAAGCTGCGATGCGGCAGCCAAATGAGCGGCGGAGGTCGACTTTGGGCCGGTACAGACTGACCAGCTTGTTTTGGATGTTGTTTGATTGGTTGATCATTCAGATGAGTTCAACTCAACGCCACCTCAACCCTCATACGTCGTTTTCGCTCGCTCTGTGCGCCCGAAAATCGGTGAACGTCGGCGAATGCAGCAACAGGAACTTTGCAAAATCAAAGGGTTACCGCATAAGCATCTGATTTTATTTACCTATTTGATTCGCTGAATATTCGGCTCATAACCTGAAGGTCGTAGGTTCAAATCCTACTCCCGCAACCAAATATAATAACAATATCAAATAGATAGAACTCGACCTAAATAGTCAGGTTATCGCTTGCCCGTTTTACATCAACGCCACATCAACGTTTGACGAGTCCCCCTATTACGTTTCCGTCCGGTCTGACTGGTGTTGACTTATTCCGGCGTCCAGTTCCAGGGCATGAAGTTTTCGAGCTGGGTCATCTTTTGATCGGCGACGCGCGCGAGGACCCAAGTCAGCCAAGCTTCGGGATCGATCTTGTTCGGGGAAACGCGCAGCCGCCATCCTTCATGCCGAGGGGAAGATGCTGATTGTCCCGAAGGACATCAAGGGCATCCGTCTCTACTTGGGCGATCCGGCCGACTTCCGTTTTGTCGCGGCACACGAAGAGGCTGCCACGCTGACCGAGGCACTGAAGGTCTGTCTAGCAAAGGCGCGGCTGCTGCAGCCGGACGAGATGCCGCGCAGCAGCGCGAACGAAGCTTGGCCTGCGGATGTGGGGGTGTTTGTCGAGAGCCTCGGGATGAAGCCCGAAAACTATAAGACAGCGCCTAGGTACCCGGCTGCCGACAGCCATTACCGGGTTTCGAGCCCCGATCTTCTCAGCCCGTTGATAATGTATTGGCTCTCATTTTCTTTAGGGAAGAATCCGCCGATCAAAGGGGCAAGCATATGCTCCATCCCGGGAATGAGTTTCCGTATCCGATCGGCACTGTACCGGGCGCGTCTCGTTTCACCTGTTTCAGCGCAAACCGCAGCCTGGAAGACATGCAGCCAGAAAATGTTCCCGTAAAGTGAGTTTGACAAAATCCGGTCAGCCGCTTCGATATCATTGTTGCGCAGCTTTGGGATGATTTCGGCAAATTCCTGCATGTAAAAGGATGTTTGACCTGAGAGATCGGAAAAGGGCATTACCGTCGTGGGTTGCTCATCGCTGTCGGCCAGCGCCATCAACATTTTTGCTTTGTGGATAAGAGATACAGGCGGCGAAAGGGCCAGAATGCCCTTACCGATTTCATACGCAGCCTTTGTCTGGCCCACATTAAGTTTTGCAAATCCCAAAGCCATCCGACAGGTGATGTCGTCGACATCAAGAGACAAAGCTTCTTCAGCGAGCTCCAAGTAACGTTCGGAAGAACGGTCATTTTCTTTTTGCGTCAAACGCCCAGAAACCCGCTTTAATTCGGCCAGCAAGCCTAAAACAGCCGGTGCGGTTTGGCCTGATTTTGCCAAATGCTCTAGGCCGTCAATTGTTTGGCCGACCATACCAAGCTTCTGCGAAGCCATGAAATTGTAAGCTTGAAGAACGGTTTGCAGCGCGGGATTTTTCGTGGTGGTCAGTGCAATGCGGGGCACGACGCCAAGTATCGGGTCAGACAGGGCGGTCGCTATTGTGCGCGCGATGCGACGTGACATTTCCGTCAAGGACGGGCCGTTTAAAAACTCGTATCGCTGGCACCATTTGGTTTCTGTCGATGCAGTTTCTCGAACGTCAATAAAGATACGACAATCAAATTCGGTTTGCACGATAGCGATATGCGCCTGTACCTGTGCCCCCCTGGTTTTTGCCAGGTCAATCGCACGCTGACGTCCAACAGCAGTTTCAATTTCGAACCGCATCATTCCCGTAGAAACCAGCGGTGAGCTGTGGCAATGGAACCTTAGGCCGGTTGCAACAAGATCAATCAGGTCAGAGCAATCGCCAAACCCTTTGTCAAACGTCGTCAGTATCTGAATCGAAGCGTCGCGATTTTGTGAAGGCTGACCAACCATAGGCACAGAGTCTTGCCTCAGAACCGGTTCATACGCACCTTTGGGGATTTCAAGCCGCGTTGCGCCCATATCCGGGCAATTGGCGTAAAACAATGCCAGCGCGACCCGCAGCCTGCCGACTTCGATGCGGACATGCGCATCCGCGACGGGGTCGAAATCTTTGTTTAACCCAAGGACATCCAGCGCGATCTCCCTTTGGGTGATCGGTTTTTCAAGTCCGCCGCCAGCGCGGTCGCATAGATAAACCAATAGTGCCTTCAAGCGGTCTGAGGCTTTGAACTCAGGGCGAAGAACAACGTCGCGGGCATGTTCGCGCAGAGCGCGACATTCTGGGCGGATCGATGCATCGGTTCCATTGACCATGGTCTGGTTCCTAAAAAACAGGTTCCACCATATAGGCCAATTGCAACGTTAGCAACTTCTCAGGATATCCGGTTCGGTTCATAGAGTCGCGTTAGGGCCCGCAGCTGATTTGTGGGAAAGCTAGTGCAGACGAAAGAGGCAGCTATGATCCGACATATCGTTATGTTTAACTGGAAAGCCGGAACCCCAGAAAGCATCAAGACCGATGTTGTTCAGGGTTTTGATCATATGAAAAAAAATATTGAACATGTGATCAATATGGACTGCGGTAATGATCAAGGTCTCGCCGAGGGAAACTATGACTTTGCGATGATCGCCGATTTCGCTGACAAAGAGGCATGGGCTGCCTATCGCGTCCATCCTGAACATCTGGCTTTTGTGCAGAAATTCGGCGCGCTTTCCGCAGAAATCGCCCGCATCCAATTCGAGATCCAGCGATAATCAACGACTGGTTTGCGGCCCGAAATTCACAGAACGACGCCGCAAACCTCAATATCAATCCAAGGGAGGAAAATGTAATGAACTTCAATCTAAATCCTGGCATGACCCGTCGCGGGCTGCTGTCAACCTTGTCGGCGGCGCTGATTGCGCTTCCGATGCTGGGTGGCGACGTCGCGGCGCAGGCCAAATCCGGCGGCACCTTGACCGTCGCCCGCCCGGCAGACGTTTCATCGATGAACGTCTACAACCACGCAACCATCGAGGACGAAATCGTCCATCCGATGGTTTTTGATACGCTTGTCTATGGCGCCAATAACGCCGAAGGTTATGGCCCCGGCCTGGCCGAAAGCTGGACATTTGATGCCGCCGCCAACGCTTATACGTTCAAGCTGCGTGACAATGCCAAATTCGCCGACGGGTCTGCATTGACCGCCGCAGATGTGGTATTCTCGATCAACGAGTCAAAAGAAAAATCAGCCAACTACAAAGGTTTGATTGCTGGTGTGACCGGTGTTGAAGCTGTCGGCGATCACAGTGTCAAAGTGACCTTGGCGGGTGTAGACAACCTGTTCCTGGCCGGTCTGACCTGGGTTTACATTGTTCCCAATAATTATGGTGGCATGTCGGCAGATGACTTTTTCGCCAAGCCCAATGCTTCGGGGCCGTTTACAATGGCAGAATGGACGCCCGGTTCGTCGATGACATTGGCGAAGAATCCGAACTACTGGAACACCGGCAAGCCCTATCTGGACGCGGTCGAAATGAAGATCATTTCGGGCGACAACGAACGTCTGGCGGCCTTTCAGTCCGGTGGTATTGATCTGTACGAAAACGTCCGGTTCGATTTCATGGGTCAAGTTCCCGCCTCCAACCAGCATATCGTGAACCCAACGGCGCGTACGATGCTGCTTTACAGCAACAATTACAAACCGCCGTTTGACAACATCGAAGTGCGCAAGGCGCTGTCGATGGCGATCAACCGTGATGCGATCCAAAAGGCCCTGTGGCCCAACCTGTCAGTGCCGGTTCAGGGATTGCTGATGCCTGGGACGGCTGACACTGTGCCTGCGACCAATGGAACGTGGGATTACGATCCCGAGGCTGCAAAAGCTGCTTTGGCCGGATCGCCGACGCCAAATGCGAAAATTCGCTTGGCCGCTGCTTATCTGCGAGGCGTGGACGAGGTTTTGGTGCAGACAATCCAGTCACAATTGCAGGAGGCCGGTTTTGAGGTCGAGCTAAATATCTCGGACTTTAACACCATTCTGGGTCAGGTTCTGAACAACGATTTCGATGTCTGGCTACTGGGCAACACGACTTTTGGCACGACGGCCGCTGAAATGTTCAACTTCTACGCTTCGGCTTTTGGGCCGCTGGGTGGTTGGGATTTGCCGAAAATCGGGGCGGATCTTGCAGAATACCGCACCGCGACCGACAAGGCTGGCCGCGAAGAAGCCGTGCGCAAGTTTGAAAACCTGATGCGCGAAACCTATGCCGCCTCGCCGGTTGGGCATCCGGCCACCGTCTTTGGTGTTGCCGATGGCGTCAAGGGTTTGGAAACCATGGTGACTTCGGCCTATCGCCTGGATCAGGTTTGGCTTGACCGCTAGGCGCTGCGCCTAATTTGATACCGTTTTGGACCGGACAGGTTTCGGTCCAAAACACCCCCGCACCCCGTTAATGGAGAAACGCACATGTCACGCGCCGGATACATCGCAAAACGTCTGTTGCAGACGGTTCCGCTGATGGCCGGTATCTTGCTGATGGTGCTGTTGCTGTTGCACGCGATCCCCGGAGATCCGGCGCGCGCAATCGGTGGCATCAATGCATCCGAGGAGACAGTGCAAAAAATCCGCGAGGATCTGGGGCTGAACAAATCCCTGCCGGTGCAATACATCACCTATATCGGGAATGCCTTGCAGGGTGATCTGGGGCAGTCAACCCGGTCAGGCCGCAGTGTCACCTCGATCATCGCCGACCGTCTGGCGCCCACGATCTGGTTGTTGCTGACGGGAATGGTGCTAAGCATTATCGTATCCTCGGTTGTATCTGCAATATCTGCGCGTAACAAAGATACGTGGCTTGATTACAGCTTTGTCGCGCTGACAATTGGCGGCATCAGCATACCGACATTCTGGGCCGGTTTGATGCTGATACTGCTGATTGCCCTTCCGACAGGCCTGTTTCCAATTTCGGGCTTCGGCCAGGGCTTTTCCGGCCATGTGAACTCGATCGTTTTACCAGCCACGACCTTTGCCATCGCGATTTCGCCGGTGATGATCCGCGCTTTGCGGACCAAATTCATCGCGCTTTACCGCCAGGATTTCGTGATGATGTCGCGGGCGGCGGGCCTTGGCGAAGGCGCAATACTGTTTCGGCATCTGACACGGCACGCTGCCTTGATCCTGATTACCATGATCTCGGTTCAGGTCGGGCCGATGATCTTTGTCAGTGTGGTGATTGAAAAGACCTTTGCCCTGCCGGGACTGGGGCAGGCGCTGGTCAATGCGGTATCGCAACGCGATTTCCCGGTCATTCAGGGCATCACGCTGGTGACCGCCTTGTTCGTGACGTTCGTGCATTTGACAGGCGACATTCTGACGTCGTTCCTGAACCCGAAAATGAGCCTGAAATGACCCGCGCCGCCGAACATTCCCACGCGCTGGCTCCGGCCCCACGCCGCAAGCAGCGTCGGCCCTTGACGCCAAAGCTAAAGGCCGGACTTTGCATTCTGGGCATCTATGTTCTGATGGGTGTCTTTGGGCCGATGTTGTTGCCGTTTGATCCCGACAAATCCGACATCCTCAGCCGCTTGCAGGCGCCCAGTGCCCAGCATTGGCTGGGAACGGATCAGTTGGGGCGTGATTTTCTGATCCGTTTGCTTTTTGCCATTCGCATCGACCTGCCGGTCGCCTTTGCCGCCTCGTTCGTGCCGATGATCATTGGCACGGCATTGGGGGCGATTGCCGGCTATTACGGGCGTCTGACCGATACCATCGTCAGCCGTGCCGCCGATCTGGTGCAGGCGTTTCCGGTCTATGTGTTCTTGCTGGTTTTGGTGTTTGCGATGGGCAGTGGTGCCACTTCGTTCATCATTGCGGCCAGCGCGATTGCCTGGGTCGGTTACGCCCGCCTGACTCGCGGCGAAGTGCTGCGTCTGCGTGAGATGGAGTTTGTCGCGGCGGCCCGTGTGACTGGCCTGCCCGAATCCAGAATATTGCTCACGCATGTCCTGCCCAACGCCCTGCCGCAGACCGTGATCTATTTCATGTCGGATGTGGTGATGATGGTGCTTGTCCTCAGTTCGCTATCGTTTCTGGGTGTCGGCATTCAGCCCCCGACCGCCGAATGGGGCCGGATGATCGCCGAAGGCCAGCCGTTCCTGCGAAGCCATTGGTGGCTGGCAGCCGCACCGGGTTTGATGGTGATGGTGTTTGGCATTGGTTTGTCGATGATCGGCGACGGTCTGGACGAGTGGTACCAAAAATGAGCGGCCTTCTGGACATCACAAACCTGCGGATTGACCTTGGACAGGCCCGCACGCCCGTTTCACCGGTCGGCCCATTGGATCTGACGCTGGATGTCGGCGAATGCCTTGGCATTGTCGGGGAATCAGGGTCTGGCAAAAGCCTGACCCTGAAGGCAATTCTTGATGTGTTGCCAGAAGGGTTGGTCCGTGGCGCCGGAACCTTGCGGGTCATGGAACAGGGAAAATGGGTTGAACCGGCGGCAAAAGATTTGCGGGGCCGCAAGATCGGCCTGATTTCGCAGGAACCTGGTGCCGCGCTGGATCCCTTGATGCGGGTCGGGGACCTGATCGGCGAAATCGTGCGCCTGCATTCCGGCTGCAGCCGGGCCGAAAGCAAAACACGCGCGATTGATTTATTGCGGCAGGTCGGCGTGCCCGATCCGGAAAAGCGCGCTACCTTCTGGCCGCATGAGTTATCGGGCGGGTTGAAACAACGTATCGTGATTTCGATGGCTTTGGCCTGCAAATCGGAAATCCTGTTATGCGACGAGCCGACCACCGCACTGGACGTCACCATTCAGGCGCAAATTGTCGATCTGTTGCGCGATTTGCAGAAACAACACGGCCTTGGGATCATCTTTGTCACTCATGATTTGGCGCTGATCCGGCAGATCGCTGACCGTATTTGTATCATGTATGCTGGGTTGATCGTCGAAACCGGACCAAGTGCCGAAATCTTCAAGGCGCCACAACATCCCTATACGCGGGCCTTGCTGGCGGCTTTGCCGGATATCGAGGCCTCTTCCGGCAATTTGCAACCGATTGAAGGCACACCACCAAATCCGACTGATTTTTCTGTCGGTTGCCGGTTTGCGGCAAGATGTGCGCTGGCGACTGAAGCCTGCCGGGCAGCGCGCCCACTGCTGGAAAAAACCGAACGCGGTACGATGGTTGCGTGTTTTCATGCGGGGGTTGCGCCATGAACGCCTGGCTGAAAGTGGAGAACCTGAGTGTCGATTTCCCGGTTGGCGGCACCCGCCGCGCGCCGGTCTTGCTGCGGGCCTTACGATCGGTTTCACTTGAAGTGCCCAAAGGCACCGTTTTTGGAGTCGTCGGCGAATCCGGCTGCGGAAAGTCCACATTGGCGCGGGTTCTGAGCGGGCTGACCGCGCCAACGGGTGGCGAAGTTTCGCTGGAAGGCGTGCCGCTTGGCATGCACCGCAGTTCGATCCAGCGGCGGCGTGTCCAAATGGTGTTTCAGGATCCGGGGTCATCGCTGAACCCCGCGATGACTGTTCGCACCATGCTGTCGCAATTGCTGCGGTTTCACCAGATTGTGCCAAAGGACCGGATCGAAGATCGGTGCCGCGAATTGATGACGCAGGTGAATATGCCCACCGACGCGCTGGACCGAAAGCCGGGCAACCTGTCTGGCGGACAGCGGCAAAGGATCGCCATCGCCCGTGCGCTGGCGCTGGAGCCGGAAATCCTGATCGCGGATGAACCGACTGCGGCTTTGGATGTGTCGGTACAGGCGTCGGTTCTGAACCTGTTGCAAGGGCTGATCCGCGACCTTGGCATGACGATGATTTTCATCAGCCACGACATGGCCGTGGTGCGCCGGATTTGTGATCATGTGGCTGTGATGTATCTGGGCCGTATCGTGGAAATCGGGAAAACCGAACACGTCTTTACCGATCCTCGGCATCCCTACACCAATGCGCTGATGGCTGCGGTGCCACGCCTGAACCCCGTGCCCGCAGGGGAATATCAGATGCTGAAGGCTGAACAGCCCAGCCCGCTGGCCAATATTTCTGGCTGCGCGTTTCGCGGCCGGTGCCCCAAAGCCGGGTCGATATGCGCCACGCAAAACCCGGATCTGGCCGGGAAAAACCAGTTGGTCGCCTGTCATTTTCCCAAGGGAGGCACCGATGCTTGAAGTCTTGACTGCCAGCCAGGCCGCTTGTGACCAGACTGCGGCGCATATCTCGGCGGGCCGGGTGCAGGCGATGCATGCCACCGCCGGGTACGGGTTCGTCCAGGGCCCGTCCAAGGGTGCTGTTCTGACCGATCTGGATGGGAATTCCTTTATTGATTGTCGCAGTGCGGGTGGGGTTTTCAACCTTGGCCACCGCAATCCGGTCATCGCCCGCGTTCTGACCGATGCAGTGCAGAATGTTGATATGGGCGACTGGATGTTGCTGTCGGGCATTCGCGCCGCAGCCGCCGAACGGTTGGCTTCATTGGCGCCGGGCAACCTGAATTATGTCCAGTGGGCGGTTACCGGATCCGAGGCGATCGAGGTCGCCTGCAAGTTTGCTCGTGGCACAACTGGCCGTCGGAACATCATCACGATGCAAAACGCCTATCACGGTTTCAGTGGATTTTCGCTGGCGGCAGCGCCAGAAGGCATGCGGGAACCATTTGCGCCGGTGACGCCCGGTGTCCAGCCCGTTCCGTTTGGCGATATTGGCGCGATTGAACTGATCATTGATGACGATACAGCGGCGATCCTGCTGGAAACCGTGCAGGGGTCCGGCGGCGTCATCCTGCCCCCGGATGGCTATCTCAAAGCCTTGCGCGCGCTGTGCGACGCGCATGGGGTTTTGCTGATTTTCGACGACGTTCAGGCGGGCATGGGGCGCACGGGTAAACTGTTTTCCTTTGAGCACTGGGATGTCACGCCAGACATGGCGGTGGTCGCCAAGGCGATGGGCGGCGGGTACTACCCGGTCTCGGCCTGCGTTTGCAACGACCGGGTTCTGGCCTTTGTGAACGAACGGCCTTTGGCGCATCCGTCAACCTTTTCAGGGTCGGAAATCGGCTGCCTTGTGGCGATGAAATCGCTTGAGTTGCTGGCCGCGCCCGCCTTGCTGGACCATGTCGCAAAAATGGGCGCGCGCCTGTCCGCCGGATACCAAGAATTGCAAAGCCAGTTCCCGAGCCTGGTAACCGGCAGCCGTCAGATCGGCCTGTTTACCGGTCTCGATACGCCCGACGCGGAAACCGGCAAAGCCCTGCGACACGCGGCCGTGCGACACGGCCTTGTGGCCTTTACCGCCCCATACCGCCCGCAGTTTTTACAAATCTGGCCGCCGCTGGTCATTACCGAGGCCGAGGTGGACGAGCTGTTGCTGCGCCTTGGACATGCGGTGCGCGACGCCGCCGACGGCATTCAAGACCCGACAACCGAATACTGAAAACACAGACTTGAACGGAGTACGACCGATGGACATCAGCAAAACACTAGAAGGCAAGATTACCGGCGGCCATATGCTGGCACGTGCGATGGCGGCCAAAGGCGTCAAACGGGTGTTTGCGCTGTGCGGTGGCTTCATCAACCCGATCTTTATGGGATGCCATGATCACGGCATCGAGGTGATCGGCTGCCGCAACGAAATGGAGGCCGGGTTCATGGCCGCTGCCTATGCCCGCGTCACCCGTGAACCGGCGATCTGCATTGCCGAACCCAGCGGTTTTACCAACTACGTTTCCGCCGTGGCCGAGGCGTTTTACGCAGGCGACCCGGTGTTGTTCATCTCGGCCTCGGCAAATACGCATCATTTCGACAATGCGGGTTTCAAGGAAATGCCGCAGGCGGATGTGGTCAAGCCAATGACCAAATACGCGATTGAGGTGAATGAAGGCGAACGTATCGGCTGGTTTTTTGACAAGGCCTGGGACATTGCCAATAACAGCCCGACTGGCCCGATCCAGTTGGCAATTCCCACCAACTTCCTGTTTTCTGGGGCCTATTCCGCCGATCCTGCCCCGACCGCGCGCCGCTTTGATCCGGCTCGCAAGAAATTTCATAAACCCGGCCCGAACCCGGACGATGTGGCCGAATTTTCTGCCTTGCTAGCGGCGGCCAAACGCCCGGTGGTCATTGTCGGCCCCGGCGTCTGGTATTCGCGCAGCGAGGTGGCCGTTGGTGATTTCTGTGCCGCGCATAACATCCCGATGTTCCAGCCGGTCACCCATGTGAAATCAATTCTTCCGGGGCATCCGGTGAATATGGGACTGGTTGATTACCACCAGAATCCCTGTTCACGCCTGATCGGGGCGCAATCGGATCTGGTGATCCTGCTGGGTGGGCAGCTTGACTTTCCACTTGGATTTGGCGAGGCACCCTTGTTTGGCAAGGATCAGACCATTGTCGCCGTGAATCCAACCGCCCGTGAGCTTGCCAATGTGATGAACGCGGATCACCGGATTTGTTCGGATGTTGGGGTGCTGTTTCAAACGCTTGTGGCGCAAAAGGCCGAGGTTGGAGCCGATGCAAAATGGCTGGCAGCCATTCGCGACGCGCGCACCAGCAGCAACGCGGCATATGACGGGGTTATCGCACAAAACGACGGCCCGATTCATCCGCTTCGCTTGTGTCTTGATGCTCTGGATTCCCTTGGCGAAGACGACATCATCGTCATCGACGGAGGCGATATTGCCGCCTGGTTCGAGGTCGCTCTGGGCATATGGGGCGTCAAAGGCAAAAGGATCAAACATCTGGTCAACCCTGGCCCGTGGGAACAAATGGGCACCGGCCCGGCCTTTGCCACCGGGGTCAAAATGGCCAATCCGGATTCGCATGTCGTGCTGGTCACGGGTGATGGCTCGCTTGGTCTGGCACCGGGGCTGACACCGCTTGAAACATCGATGGATCATAATGCGCCGATCACGATTGTTGTCGCCAATAATGGCCAATGGGGCATGATCCAGGAACAGCAAAAGGCCATGTGGGGCCGCGTGGTGGCCACCAGCCTGCGCCAGATTGATTACGCCAATATCTTCGCGGGGGGCGGCGCACATGCCGAAACCGTCAATGCGGCGTCCGAAATCGCGCCCGCAATTCACCGCTCGATCACAAACAACGCCAAGAAATCCGGCCTTGTTGATGTCAAGACATACAGTGCCCGCTCGCCCATCACGCAGGGGTTGGTTGATATGCGCGTCAAAACGGCCATCGGTTGATCGGCCAAATAGGAGAATGACAATGAACACCACCCTTTCGAATATGCCCGATCACCTGTGGCGCCCTATCACCCAGCACAGCATGCTGGCGGGCACCCAACCACGCAAAATGGTCAAGGGCGAAGGTGTCTATCTGACCGACAGCGACGGCAACAAATTCATCGACGGCCTGTCGGGCCTTTGGTGTGTCAATGTCGGTTACGGTCGCAAGGAACTGGCCGAAGTTGCGGCGAAACAGATGACCGATCTGGCTTATCTTGCACCGTTGATGTCATCTGAACCGACCGTTGCTTTTGCCGACAAGCTGCAGAAAATGCTTGGGTTTGAGGCCCATGTCTATTTTTCGGTCAGTGGCTCGGAAGCAAATGAAACCGCCTTCAAGATCGCCCGTCAGTACCATTTGCAAAACGGCAAGCAGGGCGAAAACCGGTACAAGATCATCTCGCGTTATCGCGCCTACCACGGCAACACGTTGGGGGCGATGGCAGCAACTGGTCAGGCCGAACGCAAGATGGGGTATGAGCCGGGCGCAGTCGGTTTCCTGCATGTCCTGCCGCCCTATCCCTATCGGCGGCACGAAAAACTGACGGTGGAAGAACACGGTCAGGAAATGCTGCATGTTCTGGAAGAAACCATCATTCACGAAGGTGCGCAAACCGTTGCTGCGATGATCATGGAACCGATGATCACCGGCGGCGGCGTCATGGTGCCGCCGGATTGTTATGTGCCCGGCGTGCGCAAACTATGCGACAAATACGGGATCCTTCTGATATTTGATGAGGTCGTGTCAGGCTTTGGCCGCACCGGCAAGATGTTCGGCCACCAGCATTGGAACACCGAGGCGGACATTTATACTTTCGCCAAGGGCCTTGCCAGCGGCTATATGCCCATCGCGGCGACAGTCGCGAAATCGCATATTTTTGAAGGCTTTCTGGGCAAACCAAATGAGCTGAAGCATTTCCGGCAAATCAATACGTTTGGCGGCCATACGGTGGCCACTGCTGTTGCCATGCGGAATGTTCAAATCGTCGAAGAAGAAGACCTGACCGGCAATTCCGACCGGATGGGTCGCTACTTCCGCAAGGTGATGCAGGAAGAACTCGGCGACCACCCCTTGATCGGAGAAATCCGTGGGCACGGGTTATTGACGGGCATTGAAACTGTATCGGATCGTGCCGCCAAGACACCACTGGACGACGCCCGGCTGAACCTTTTGCTGGGAACCTGCGCGCAAAACGGCGTCATCCTGGGCCGCAACAGCAACACCATTCCGGGCCGCTGCAATGTGTTGCTTGTGGCGCCGCCACTGATCGCGACGCAGGCGCATAACGACCAGATCATCGGGGCTTTGAAAAAGGGATTTGCGGCGGCCTTGGGTTGATAGCCCGGGCAGATGCAAACAGGAAAACCATGCGATACTCAGCACTTCAAGTCCTGCGAAATGGGCTGACCGGCAACAAAAGCTGGAAACCGGTCTGGCGCAATCCAACACCGAAATCGCATTATGACGTCGTGATCATTGGCGGCGGCGGGCATGGGCTTGCCACTGCCTATTATCTGGCCAAAAAACACGGCATCACCAATGTCGCGGTCCTTGAAAAAGGCTGGCTGGGCGGCGGCAATGTCGGGCGCAATACGACGATTGTGCGCTCAAATTACATGTTGGAAGGCAACATGAAGTTCTATTCTCATTCCCTGCGTCTTTGGGAAAATCTGGAACAGGAACTGAATTACAATGTGATGTTGTCCCAGCGCGGGCTTGTGGTGCTCGGACATTCCGACGGTCAGGTCGAGGCTTTGGCACGCCGTGGGACCGTGTCGGTGATGGAAGGCGACGATGGGGTTCTGTGGAGCCGCGAGGAATGTCGCGCCCGGATGCCTTATCTAAACCACGACGACGCACGATTTCCAGTTTACGGTGCTTTGATGCACCAGCGCGGCGGCACCGCCCGGCATGACGCCGTGGTCTGGGGCTTTGCCCGTGCTGCCGATATGCGTGGCGTCGATCTGATCCAGAACTGCGAGGTGCAGGGATTGCGGATCGAGAACGGCAAGATGGTCGGGGTCGAAACTTCGCGCGGCTATATAGGTGCGGGCAAGGTCGGAATGACGGTGGCCGGACGTTCCGGGCAAGTCGCCGAAATGGCCGGTCTGCGCCTGCCGATCGAAAGCCAGGTTTTGCAGGCGTTTGTGACCGAAGGGCTGAAACCGATCCTGCCCACTGTCATCGCATTTGGCATGGGGCATTTTTATATCAGCCAATCCGACAAGGGCGGGCTGGTGTTTGGCGGCGATCTGGATGGATACAACTCTTACGCCCAACGCGGAAACATACCGATGATGGAACATATCGCCGAGGCGGGCATGGCCCTGATGCCGATGATCGGCAAGGCCAAGATGCTCAGGTCCTGGGGCGGGATCAATGACATGACAATGGATGGCTCTCCCATCATCGACAAATCCCCGGTCGAGAATTTCTTTGTTAATTGCGGCTGGTGTTACGGCGGTTTCAAGGCCGTGCCGGGGTCGGGCGATTGTTTTGCCCATCTGATGGCCACCGGGAATCCCCATCCGGCTGCGAACCGGCTGCTGTTGAACCGGTTTGAGACGGGCCGGTTGCTGGACGAAACCGGCAACGGCGCCTCGCCGAATTTGCATTAGAAAGGGCGGATACATGCGGATCAATTGCCCCAATTGTGGTGACCGGGATGTCCGGGAGTTTCACTATCGCGGGTCGGCCAAGTTGCTGAACCGGCCCGCGCCTGACGCAGGCGAAGCGGCGTTCGTCGATTATGTCTATTTACGGGAAAACCCGGCAGGTCTGAACCGCGAGTTGTGGTTTCATGAAATGGGCTGCCGGTCATGGATTGTTGCGCAGCGCAACATGTCGACCCACGAATTTGCCGGAACAGAACTGGCCAGAAACGCCAAACGAGGTGCAAAATGAGCCGGTTGACCACAGGCGGTCAGATTGACCGCAGTCAGAAAATCGCGTTCCAGTTTGATGGACGCACCTTTCAGGGTTTCAAGGGCGATACCTTGGCCTCGGCCCTGCTGGCAAATGACGTGCGGCTGGTCGGGCGCAGTTTCAAATACCACCGGCCGCGCGGCATACTGACCGCTGGCAGCGAGGAACCCAACGCCCTGATGCAAATGGGGTTGGGGGATCAGACTACGCCCAACGTACGCGCGACAACACAGGAACTGCATGACGGCCTGATTGCCGCCTCGCAGAACCGGTTTCCGTCGCTTGCCTTTGACCTGCTCAGCGTAAACGATCTGATGGCACCGTTTTTCAGCGCCGGATTTTACTATAAGACCTTCATGTGGCCGAAATCCTTTTGGGAAAAACTTTACGAGCCGATCATCCGACGCGCCGCCGGTCTGGGCGCATTGTCAGGCAAGGCGGATACGGCGCTTTATGACAAAGCCTTTGCTTTTTGTGACCTGCTGGTGATCGGCGCCGGGCCTGCCGGACTTATGGCGGCGCTGACGGCTGCGAAAGGCGGCCTTGACGTTATTCTGGCAGACGAGGATTTCACCCTTGGGGGACGGCTGAACAGCGAAACATTTGAAATCGACGGCCAGCCTGGGCGAGACTGGGCGGCGGCCACGGTCGCAGAACTGGCGGCAATGGACAATGTCAGGCTGATGGCGCGCACCACGGTGACCGGGGCCTATGACGGCGGCACTTATGGCGCGCTGGAGCGGGTGTCGCACCACCTGAGTACACCACCAAAGGATCGCCCGCTTGAAACCTTTTGGCGGATCGTTGCGAAACGCGCCATCCTTGCAGGGGGGGCAATTGAACGCCCAATCGCGTTCCCGAACAACGACCGCCCTGGGGTGATGATGGCCGCAGCCGTTCGCAGCTACGCCAACCGTTTTGCGGTTGCCCCCGGCAAGGCGGTCAGCGTTTTTACCAACAACGATGATGGTCATCGTACCGCCCGCGACCTTGTCGCCCTGGGGATTACAGTCGCTGCGGTTATCGACACGCGCCGCGAGGCGCCGTATGGCGAAGGTTATCCGGTCTTAAAGGGTGCTGAGGTCACAGATACCAAAGGCCGATTGGGGCTGCGCGAAGTTATTGTGCGCACAGAATCGGGCCAGAAAACCATCAAAACCGATTGCCTTGCCGTCAGCGGCGGCTGGAACCCTTCGGTTCACCTGACCTGCCACATGAACGGGCGGCCGGTCTGGCGCGAGGATATTGCAGCGTTTGTGCCCGTGGAAAATGCCATACCCGGACTGCTTACCGTGGGTGCCGCGCTGGGCGATTTTTCAACCCATGCAGCTTTGGCAACGGGACAAAAGGCGGCAGCCACGGTTCTGGCGGAAATGGGCAAAACGACGTCTGCAGAAAAACTTCCGAAGGCTGAGGATGCACCGATTGCGCTTGCGCCCTTCTGGCACGTCAAAGGCACCAAGGGTCGGGCCTGGCTGGATATGCAAAACGATGTCACCACCAAGGATATTGTCCTGGCGCATCAGGAAAACTTCCGCTCGGTCGAGCATATGAAACGTTATACCACATTGGGTATGGCCACCGATCAGGGCAAAACCGCCAATATGGGCGCGCTGGCAATCATGGCGGACCTGACCGGGCGTTCGATCCCGCAAACCGGCACCACCACGTTCCGGCCGCCCTATACGCCGGTGGCAATGGGGGCCCTCGGGGCGCATGGGGCAGGCAAGGGCTTTGCACCGGAACGACTGTTGCCATCCGACACTGTCGGGCGCGAATTGAACGCACATTTCATCGAGCTTGGCCTGTGGTACCGCCCCAGCCTTTATCCCTTGGCGGGCGAGACCCATTGGCGACACACCTGTGACCGCGAGGTCAGAATGGTGCGTGGAACCGTCGGGATCACCGACGTCACCCCACTGGGCAAGATCGACATTCAAGGGCCGGATGCGGCCACGTTGCTGGACCGTGTTTATACCAATAGCTTTTCAACCCTTCCCATCGGCAAGGTGCGCTATGGCCTGATGCTGCGCGAAGACGGGGCGGTGCTGGATGACGGCACAACCGCTCGGTTTGGCGAAAACCACTATGTTCTGACCGCAACCGGCGGCGCTGCCGGCCTTGTGATGACCCATCTTGAGTTTTGCACCCAGGTACTGTGGCCCGAACTTGACGTGTCGGTGTTTTCCGTCACCGATCAATGGGCGCAATATTCGATTGCCGGACCCAAGGCGAGGGATTTGGTGAATGCACTGGTTGACGACCCGGTCACGAACGAAAGTTTCCCCTATATGTCCTGCGGCGAGGCCATGATCGGCGGTGTCAAAGCCCGCCTGTTTCGGATCTCGTTTTCCGGCGAGCTGGGCTATGAAATCGCCGTACCGGCCCGCTATGGCGATGCCTTGGCCCGCGCCTTGGGCGAACAGGCAAAGGCATTGGGCGGTGGCTGGTACGGGCTTGAGGCGCTAAATGTGCTGCGGATCGAAAAAGGCTTGCTGACTCATGCCGAAATTGACGGGCGGGTAACGCCGGATGATCTGGGGCTTGGCAAAATGGTGTCGGGCAAGAAAGATTGTGTTGGCAAAACCTTAAGTGGCCGAGGCGCGATGCTGGCTGAAGACCGCGAACAACTGGTCGCGCTGAAAATCCCCGGCGAGGTGAATGCCTTCAGTGGCGGCGGGCATTTGTTCAAGGTCGGTGAAAAAATGATTACCGCCAACGATCAGGGTCATATTACCAGCCATTGTTTTTCGCCCACCTTGGGCCATCCGATTGCGCTGGCATTGCTGAAAAACGGGCGCGCGCGCACCGGGGAAAAGCTGGTGATGAAGGACTATGCCCGTAATCTGGAAATAACCTGCGAAGTCTGCGCGCCGGTCCATCTTGACCCAAAAGGGGAGAATCTCCGTGCTTGACCTTGTTGCAAAATCACCGCTCTCCGGTCTGCTTTCGTTGACGCAAGGCAGCGTGGCATTGACCGAAGCGACACCCGCCTCGATCATTTCCATCGTGCCTTTCAAAGGGAGGGCGGCTGAGGCCGAGGCAGCACTGCAATCCGCATACGGTGTCGGTTTGCCACCTCTTGGTGGCGTCTCGCAGGTTGCGCAAAACCGTGTGTTGTGGTTTGGTGACGGCCAATATTTGTTGATCGCGGACCGTGCCGAAATGCCAAAGATCACCGAAATCGCAGCAGTCACAGATCAAAGTGACGCCTGGGCCGTCATGCACCTTGAAGGCCGCGATGCAGCCGCCGTTCTGGCGCGCCTCTGCCCCATTGATCTGCGGCCTGAATATTTCAGCAAAGGCCAGACCGCGCGTACAGAAGTGGCCCATATGCCGGCCATTGTGACACCGACCGTGAATGGTTTTGAAATCATGGTGATGCAAAGTTTGGTAAAAACGGCGGTAAAAAGCCTTCACAGTGCGATGAAATCCGTGGCAGTGCAGAAAATGTGATGCACGCGTTTTTCAACTTAACCTCAGCACCAACTCACCCGCAGAAGTGCAGGCATTCTCGTATAGCACTTAAAGCATTTCAATCTCTCGCGACTGCTTTGAGAGGTTTTCGCGAACACACCCGCGTTAGCTCCCGCGTGATGGCATAGTCCTTAAGCATCTCCACAGCCGCCGAGCTTTGCGGCAACATTGCCACTTCCTCTGCCGCCCGCGCCTGAAACCCCGCGCTGTATTCCACCACAGGCGGACACACACCGGCCACCGGCTCAGAACTCACCGTCGCGCAAGCGGTCAACAAGCTCGTCACGAGTGCGAGGACGGCGCGCCGCTGCTTCCAGCATTCGGCGTTGAATTTCATTTGCTTTCTCCGTGTTTTCAAGGCGCTGGGCCTGCCGTCCGGCTCGCTCGCCGGAGCGGCGCAGAGACATCAGGAACAGCGATGTTGCGAGGGTAATGGCCACCCATTTTCCGACAGCCAGCGCAAACCGGCTGCCGGTGAGCCATGCGATCAGCGTTCCCATCATCGCCTCCCCTTCCGCCAGTCATCCCAGCGGGCGTAGATGGTGGTCACGATGCCAATCAGCGCCACGGCGATGAACAGCCAGCGCATTGTGTCGAGGTAAGGGATCAACGGCTGGAGGGCGGATTGGGTGTCAGTCACGGCTTGTTGCACGACCTCGACACCCGCTGCGCCCAGCGTGGCGACACCGGCCGCCCCACCGCCCTTCATGGTTCGGCTCTCGGCAAGGCTTTCACGCAGACGCGGCGGTTCATCCGTAAACCGGGTGGCGCGGGGTGGAAACGGATCACCCCACTGTCGCGCGCGGCCGATGTCGATATGCATGAAGTTCTGCCGTGGGTAAAACCCGAAGCCGGTAAAGCCGACGGCGCGCGCTGCCGCCTCAAATTTCACCGGATCATGATTGGCCATGGAGATATCAAACGCCGCGCCTTGCAGATGCATGGAGTATTTTGCGCCACCGACCTGCCGGTTATAGTCCGGGCTGCGATAGGCGGACTGCACGATCAACGGCACGCCGAGGCGGGTACGAAGGGCTTGCAGCAGATCAAGGGCCGCCTCGTTGATCTGGATCTTGCCATCGCCACGACAGGCGATTTCTTCAGGTGAAAAATCTGGCCAGCGCCAGAGGGTTTTCGGTACATCGCGCCAGTCGGCAAAAGCGTGAGTGGTCATGGGGTCCTCCAAAATGAAAAAGCCCGCCGGTGGGCGGGCCTGTGGTTGCGGGGATTTGAACGTGTTTCAGCCGAACAGTTTCAGCCTGACCGCTACACCGGCAATCAGCGCCAGCAGCAAGCCGGTGGTCAGCACGCGAATGATGGTTTGCCAGGCGGTGCGCCGGGCCATGCGCAAGGACTCCAGCAGCGTGCGCAGGTCATGAATGTCGATGGCGGCCTCTGGTCCGTCGAGACCCACATCGGCCAGCGCGCAGAGCGCGCCACGCTCGGCTGCTCGCGCAAGCATGGCTTCGAATTCGTCTTCAGGCATGCGGACAAAGCCCGCTTCAAGTTTGGGCGGGGTCATGAAAACTCCTTCTTGAAATTTCAGGATTGCGGCGCGGTTGGCAGCAGATACTGGATGGCAATGCGCACATCGCCACCGGTGAAACCCCCGCCATTTGCCGTCAGCACAATCGGGGTTGATGCATAAAACGCCTGTGGTCCGATGACCCCGACATTGGTGCTGCCAAGGGCAACGCCAAGAACGCCGCCAAACTTGGCGACCTCTCCGGCAATACCGCAGTCAAAGGAACTCGCGCCGGTAATTGCCGTAACCGTTCTTGCGGAAACACCAAACACAATCGCGCGGTCGGGAATGGCGATGATGGTGGTGACAGAAGCACCGGATAGCCCGGTGAGCAACTCCTCGGCGACATGCAGGCTGATCGCAGCGCCGTTTGGCGATTGTGCCAATACGGCATCCGGGACAGGTGCCGGGCTTTCCCCGATGCCAGATCCCAAAAGCACGACGTTGTCGATGGCCGCATTGTTATTGCTGCCGGTGTTGCGGTCCACACTCAGCGTGATACGGGCGGTCGCGGCATTACCGGGCCGTGCCAGATTGAGGATGACCGGCTTAATCCCAACCAAACTGTCTGTTTTGCTGGCGGTGGTGGTCGCCAGCACGGATCCACCTGCATCAAGGATTTCAAAGGTGATCGCCGGGATGTCCTGATCCTGATAGTTTTTCAGAAGCTCGGCGGTGACCCAATAAAGTGCAGACGTATCGCCCGTAATATCAATGTCCTGATAAGCTGTCACCAGAGCTTGCGCCGATCCACCTTCACCGCCAGAGAAAACATAGGTTCCATTGCGCAATGCATTCGCCCCGGCGGTATCGTAGCCTGCCATTGTCGACCAATCAGCCACGGCAGCTGCGCCGACAGTGATGGTCCAGCCAGTACTGTCGCCGGTTTCAAAATCGCCGTTTATGACAGGAAGTTGCGTCAGCGCAGCCCCTCCGCTGCCACCGGATGCGGGCACAACAAATTCAAGGGCGGACTCCGCGCCATTGACCTGCAGGGCCTTGCCCGCCTGTCCGGTAAAACCCGCTGGCGTGTCGCTCAGGGCCAAAAACGTTGATGTGCCGGTGGTCAGCGCAGTCCAGCCACTGGCCGTGTCATAGGTGATAATCCCACCCACATCCTGATCCCAGGCAATCCAGCCGCTCCGGGGAATGAACCGCAACCATGCGCCACTGGAGAACAGGGCCACAGAGTTGTCCCAGCCTGCCCAGGCCCCGGTTGCGCCTGCGGCAATGATATAGCGATCGCCTTCAGCCACTGTGCCGGGCGGCATGGTCAGGTTGGCGGCGATCACCGAAAGCTGGACCAGCCCGTCGAGCCGACTGAGGGCTTCATTCACGGTGACATGTTTCTGGGCCTGGGCGGCAGCCAGAAAGGGCAAGGCGAGGTTCGGCGTGCTGGTCATAGAGCTTCCCTGATGCTGATGGTTGTTTCAAGCGGCGTGCCGCGTCCAAGCGCGCCAAGTTGGTAGATCCGCACTGTCAGGCTGGTGATCGGACCGCCAAAATCCGCAACCTGCATGGCGCTGTCATAGGTAAACGCGGACGACGTCAGGCCAGAAACCGTGCGAACCACTGTGCTGCCATCGAGGATTTCCAGATCATAGCTCTCTGCGGCTTCCACCATCGGCGCCTCGGCCAGCACCCAGCTGTCCGCAGAAAGAGCCCGGGATCGGCGCGCCCAGCGCAAGGCGAGATCCCCATTGATCTCCTTGCGCATACGCAACTGGCACGGGGCGAAAGGCATCAAACCCCGTCCCTCCGGGGTGAATGTCAGCGCCGCCATCACAAGGTCCGACGGCGCGACACTGGCCGGTCCAACCCGCCAATACCACGGCAGACCGAGATCTGCTTCAGAAACCGACAAAGGTTGCAGCGCGGCATTCAGCACGATGACCCGCGCCCCGATTGGGCTTGGATCCCCCATAGCAGCCTCAGTGCCGCGCTGACCACGCAACAGGCGGGTCAGCCGATATCGGCCTGGTGCCACCAGCTCCGCCTGGCCAGCCTGAATAATCTCCCAGATGCCGGGCCCACTCTCGATCGCCAGTGAATTGGCGCCGGCAAACAGCTCCAAATCGGTCACGCTGGTCGGCATGCCGGAGGACAGATCAACCAGCAGTTCATTGCCGTGATCAAAGCGCCAGAGCGGCCCGGCGTGAAAATTTGCGGCAAGCGCGCCCATTTGCGCTGGTTGCCCAATGACATCCCGCAAGGTGAATCCAGCCTGCGAGGCGCTGCTCCAGACTGCAGCCGCGCCGTACCAGGGTTTTGCAAATATTGCCGCATAGGGCAGATGGGCGGGCACAGCCTCAGAGATTTGTGGCAGGTCGAGAAACGCAACTTCGGCCGGGCCAAAGCTGGTTGTGCCAGGCAGTTTTGCCGGGCGGACCTGACCGGGTGGCAGGTCGTAAATCGCCCCGTCGGTCCGGATCGCCTCAATTGCGCGCGCGCCCGCATCTGAAACCCGCCCCAGACGATAGCTTATCAGTCGCGCATCATGATCAAGGGCGATGATATCGCCGGGATCAAAGGCGAGGCGTGACGGCGGAAGGCTGGCCGTCAGGGTTTCCCGTCCTACCCAGGCTTCCATCAGCGCACGGCGGCACCGGCGGTCTGCTTCCTCGGTTGGAACCGCCAGCGGAAAGCTTTCCGAAGCGATGCGGGAGGCGCCAACTGTGATCCGTCGGGCTTCAACCGTGACGGTATCATATTCCTCATCAGCCCGGATCACTTGCCATTTCAGCGCTTGCGGCATTTCGGTTTCCTGGCCACGGGTCAGCTCCATCACATCGCCTTGAGCAGCGACCAACTCATCGGGCGTAATCGTGACAACGGGTTGACGGCCGCGCGGCTGAAACCGGATCACACCGCCGCTTTCCACCGCGTCAAAGCCAAAATGGCGCGCCAGTGTGGCGATCGAGGCGCGCGGGCTTTCAAGTGCTGTGATGACATAACCCTGCACGATATCAGCAAGCTCACTTGCATCAATCAGCGCCGCGTCGAGACCGGCGCGGGCGCAAAGCTCGCGCAGCAGCGCAGCAAGGGTGATGGCTCCGGCACGTCCGTTCAGCCAGTGCCCCAACCGCCAGTTGGCCGCATCCGACCAGATGTCCGCCCGCGCCGGGAAATCCGGATAAGGCCTCGCATCCCAGGTCCAGACAGCGGCTTCATCCATGTCGATCATCGGGGCGGCGTAGGCGGTTGAGGTGGGATTGTATGCCGCCTCTGCCCAATGGCCGAGCATCGCCGTGAGATAGCGCCTCTGAATGATTTCGTCCTGCCAGCCACGGGAATACCAGGGCAAAGCGCTTTCGGTCGATTTTGGATCAAGGAACACATTGGGCTGATTGGTGCCGCGATCGACCGCCGGACAGCCAAGTTCCGTGAAGCGGATCGGTTTGGATTGTGGGGCCCAGTCGGTGGATGAACCATTTTCCACCCCAGCCAAGCGGTCATAGTGCGGGTTTGACCACCAATTCCGGATGTCCTTTGGGCGAAACACCCAGGGCTTGCCATTGGCGCCATCCGTGATCGGCGTGCGGACTTGCGCCGCGCGATCTGCGTCTTTGGCATAGAACCAGTCAAACCCCTCGCCACCTTCGATCCCGGCGCGCAGATACTCCAGATCATGGATCGAGGACCAACCGGCCTCGGCATCCAGATGATCCAACCCGTCGCGCCAATCCGACAGCGGCAGGTAATTGTCGATGCCGATGAAGTGGATATTCGGATCAGACCACAGCGGGTCGAGGTGAAACAGAACATCCCCGGAACCATCCTGTGGCTGGTGGCCGAAATATTCCGACCAGTCGGCACCGTAACCCACATGGCCTAAAAGCACCTGCGGCGTGCCCGAGGTCAGGTGGATATCAAAATTCGAGGCAATCAACCCGTCATACATGATGATCTGCAGCTGGAGCCAGCGGGCTCCGGCTGGCAGAACACCACTGCCACTCGTCGTGTTGGTCGGCACAGACACGCTGGCGCTGGTGGAGGTGTTGAAGATGAGCCCGTTGAAAGAATGCGGGTAAGAAACATCCGGTAGCCCGCCCGCATCCGGCAGGCCGAAGGCGCGAAGCTGCAACCGCGTGCCACCCCAGATCCAGGTTTGCGTTGCCGAAAACGCGAGCGTTACATTGCCCGCATCGATATCCACGGCGGACACACCGGCGGCAATCAGGTCAAAGCATTTGTAGAGCGTTCGGTTGTTGGTGGCGCTGGTATCAATGGTTCCGGTGGTGACCGCTGGCGAGGGCGCGTTCCAGTTCTCCCAGGTTGGGGCGGTTGATTCCATAACTCCTGCCGGGGTGTCGCCGGCATAGGGCACAAGGGTGAGATCGGTAAAATCAACCGGAATCGGATAAAGCCCGGTCGAGATCGTCACCAGATTGGCCACGTCGGCCGCAAGCTGTTTCAGGGCGGTGACTACTGGATAGCTCGCAGCCCCGTCGCGGATCTGGCTCAGGCCGCGCAGTTCAGACCCAATCAGAAAGGCATCTACCCCGCCGGCTGCAACACACAGATGGGCATAATGCAGGATCATGCGGCGATAACCCCAGTCATTTGGATCGCCGGTCCAGGACACGGTTTCACCAGAAACGTTGAAATCCGACGCCTGTGCATTGCCAAAGAAGGCCGCGACCTGTGCTGTTGCGGCAGCGGTCTTGTCCACTGTGCCGACAAACCCGGCGGCAGGGGAGCAGGTGATGCGGCCGCGCCACGGATAGGCCGCTTGGCCGATAGAGGCGGCGTTGTGGGAATAAGGATCCGGCAAGATATTGCCCGCCGGGATATTCATCAGCAGAAACGGATAGACCGTCACCCGCTTGCCGCGGGCTTTCAGCTCTTTGATTGCCTGCACAATGGCAAAATCCGCCGGTGTACCGCCATATGCCGGGTGGCCTTCTGCATCCAGGCTCACGACGCTGGCAGACGCCCGGTCGATACCGTTGACCGACCAGGCTTCCGGCGAGGTGGGTTTGGTGGCATGTTCGACACCGGGTCTGATCAGGCAGTGTTCAGCACGCAGATCGGAACCGAACCAGGAGGCCACCAGCGACACGCTTTTTACATTCGGCAGGACGGTTTCAAGCTGGTCGAGCGAGATGACTATGTCTGTGGCCGCCGCACTGGCATGCATGTTTTCAGGGGTTGTCGCACCGGAGCTTCCCTGCCGGATTGGCTCGGTTGCGTAGACGAACTCCCCGGAGCCCGGGATCAGGGTCACGGCTTTGATCTGGCGCTCAAGGGCGTCGGGATCCTCGAGCGACCGAAACACTTCAAAGGAAAGCTGCGGAATGCGGTTGCCGAAGTGCTCGAGCGACAATTCTTCAAACATCACATAGGCTGTGCCACGATAAGCTGGCGCGTTGCCCGCACCCATCTTTGCTGCAATGAACGGGTCCGGTTGTTGGGCTTCATCGCCTTTATGGAGCCGCCAGGTGATGCCGGTCAAATCCAGCGGCTTACCGTCGGCCCAGATCCGTCCAATCCCGGTAACCGGCCCCTCGCACAGCGCGACCGCGAAAGAGGCTGTGTAAAGATAGGCCGTGGTCGTCACGCCGCCGCCGCCACCTTTACCACCACCTTGGGTGCTGGTGTTGACGGTTTCGGTAAAATCCGTCGCCCAGATGATATTGCCGCCAATGCGCATCCGGCCGTAAACGCGCGGGATCACTGCGCCCTCGGTCGATGTGGTGATTGTGAGGGTCTCTAACCGCGCGCCCTCGATACGTTGGCCGGGTGCGAGCGAGGACACAATCCAGCTGTCGATCATCGAGCCCGCAAAAGAGCCGATCGCACCGCCGATGGTGGCGGCCGACACACCGAGCACGGCACCGCCGATACTGCCGCCAATTGCAGCACCAGCTGAGGCCAGAAGAATGGAAGCCATGTCAGGTCTTTCGTTTGGCCGGATCAGGGAACCGGAAAGCGTAAGCAATGCGGCGCTGCCAGGCCGGCGTCAGATGTTCCTCGATCACGCCAGAGCGCTCATAAGCATGGATGAAGCGGGGGTGCCCGCCGCGATCCCGGCCACTCAGAATGCCGCAATGCTTGGCAATCGCGCCCGCGCGCATGCGAAACAGGATGACATCGCCGGTGCGGGCATCAGAAATATTCAACTCTTCCATTGCTGCCCTTGCAGCTTCGGCCAGCACTTCGACGGGACCGGTTTCGCCCCAATCACGCGAATAGGGCGGCACCGGCCCGGTGTCATCCAGGGGCTCATCGCCAACGACCTCACGCCAAACGCCGCGAATGAGACCGAGGCAATCACAGCCGACACCACGTACAGAAGCTTGGTCGTGGTAAGGTGTGCCGATCCAGCGGCGGGTGGCTTTGACGATGCGCGCCGGGGCAGTGTTGGCCCTGGCTCTCGCGCATTGCTGCGCATCACGCTGCCGCCCGCCGTTTCCCTTGGAAACGTCGTAATTCACAAGACGGTTCCCGCATTGGCATCGCCCTTGGCGGCATAACGAATAATGGTGTCTTGGCCCGGGATATGTGGAAAGCCACGGAAATTGGCCGCATTGGCGAACTTGCTCTGGCAGGTTTCAAAGCGCTTGTCGCATCCGGCGGAAATGTCGATGGTGTCACCGGGGGTGATTGGGCGCACCGGCGCTTCCAGCAAGGTGATCTTCACATCAGTGCCTGTAACTGTTTGGCTCAGCACCTCGGCCGCGCGGCCGATATTGGCGCCAGTGAGCCAGGTCAATGTTCCAAGCCCAAACCAGCCCTCAGAAAAGCCCGACAGGCCGGAGACCGTAAAGCTGCGATCCCCCGTGAGTGATACGACTGAGCCGGACCCTTTGAACGCCGGGTCAGCCAGATCGACACCGCAACGCATATCTCCCAAAGCCGCATCACAACTCGCCTGAAAGGTCCGCCCGACGGTCTGGCCAAGCACATGTGCGAGGGATCGCATCTCGGCGACAAAATGTAGCCGTCCGCGCCGAATCTGGCCGATAGCACCACGGCGCAGCAGGGCCCGTTGGCTGGCGTCGGCCCAGTTGACGCGCCAGACCTCCACCGTCGCGTTGTCCCAGCGGCCATCAAGAATGTCGGTTTCGGTGATGGTATCGGAGGTCAGTACACCCTCGGCCTCCTGCGCATCGACTGAAAGGTCAGAGCCTGCGCGGATTTCCGAAGCGGTGAAACCGGATTCAGGTTCAAAGGTGGTGCCGTCAAATGTGAGCGACACATCATGATCGGTGAAGCCAAATACTGCCCCGTCATTACGGGTCAGACGCCAGCACCAGGCCAAGGTGGTCGTGCCGCTATCAAGATGGGTTTGCAGGCTTGGCAAAAACTGTTTCATCGGCGGACCTCAATCAAGGGAATGGATGTAATGGAGCCGAGGCGCTCGATGTCGTGGGTGACATCAAGCCGGTCGGTGTCAAACCGCACCGGCACGTCAAATTCGAAACCTGCGGTGATTGCGACGCCGCTGGCGGGCGCGGCGGTGAAAGTGACAAGGCCGGTTGTGGTGTCGACCGACCAGCCTGACGCTTTACCGACCCCGTCCAATGCCACCTTCACGGTCCCGGCCACCGGCTTGGTGATCGTGCGGGCCCATGTTTGCGCGCCGGACGCATAGGTTTTCACCAGCTGAAACGCCGTAGAAATGCCATCACCGGTGCCGATCACCTGATCGGTCGCCGCTGGCGTTCCTGACGGCAGGCAGGATTTATAATCACCCCAGTCCTTCCAGCGAAACCCATAGAGCCGCCCGTTGCGAGCTTCGAAAAAAGCCACCACGGTCGCCAGATCATCGGCGCGGCGGACACCATAGGCGGCATCATAGCGGCGGCGCGAGTTGGCCCAACTGGCATTGCGTTCCTCATCGCCTGAGGCCAGTTCGACAATCTGGGTGCGTCGCTCGGGCCCGCCACGCGCCCCCCGACTGATGTTGTCGGGAAAGCGGATTTCATGAAGCGCCATGTTCACATGCCCCTCCGACCCAGCGCGACCGCCCGGGCAATGTCGGCCGAAACTTGCGTGCGCGATTGCCGGAAGCTTTCGGCGTCTCTGGTCTGAATGTTGATGGTGATGTTCTGTGCACCGGCGGTGCCGAATTGAGATGCCTCGCGCCGGTTCAGCACCCGCTCGCCCTTTTGCAGAATGGCGGGCACCTCGTCTGGCCGCAGTCCCGCCCAGCCACCGCTATGCATGCGCGGCGCAGCGGCAAAGGCCATGGCGGGAACCATCCGTTGCGGAGCGCCAGCCCCGACCATGCCACCGGCATGCAACACTGGCGCAAAGATGCCGCCGAGATTGCCAAGTGCCCCTGACAGGGCATTGGCCAGGGGTCCGAGAATGAACTTTCGTGCCGACAGTGTCGCCATGTCAGCCAGCAGCGAGGCCACCAGCCCGTGAAAATCGAGCTTGCCGGTTTTGACGAACTCACCAATCGCGTTCTCCGCTCCCTGAAACGCCCCGACCAGACTGTCGCCCAGCCCTTTGCCCATATCCATGGCTTTGGTGGCATACTCCTTGAGAGAATCTGCCGCCAGTTTCCACGCGGTTTTGGCCACCTCAGCCGCTGTGCGCGCAGCTTTGCCCGCCCCGGTGACTGCCTGAGACAAGGCTTCGGCGGAAGTTGTGGTGTCAGTCAGACCGTTCCCGGTTGCTTCGAGGCTCTTCTTCAGGGCATCCCGCAACGCCTGCATCGAGGTCAGCGGGGCTTTCGCAGCATTTGCCCCAGTGACGGCCGCGACCGCCAACTCCTGCGATTTGCTTTTTGCGGCCTCTGCCGCAGCGGCCATTTCATAATACCCGGAGCCCGCATCAATGGCCGCCCCGCCAAGTTTGAGCGCGACCGCATCCATGCCCGGCACGTCGCGCAAACCGCCTGCGATCATGTGCAGGAAATCCGCCCATTTCTTCTGGATCGCCGCCAGCATTCGTAACCAGCCGGTTTCAATCGTGGCCCAGACGGTTGCCAGGGCCAGGCCGAGTGATTTGCCGCCGAACTTGATGCGTTCCCAGACTTCCACGGCGACGTCATTCAAAAGCCGCATGGCTTCGCCAAAACCACCGGCACCCGCAATGAGGCGGGTGAACCAATAGACCAGTTCCCCAGCCCCGACGATCAATGCCCCGATGCCGGTGCGGATCAGCGCGCCGCGCAACACCACCAGCGTTGTCGCCAGACCGCGCACCGAAAGCGCTGCGGCGACCAGACCCGCAGCCCAGCGCCCGGCCAGAAATGTGGCGAAGGTTGCGGCATAGGCACCGAGCCGGGCGAGATTGTCAAACACCAGCCGGATGGCTTGGCCAACAGGGCCCGTCGTGTTCGCCACTGCGGCCAGGGCATTGGCAACAGCCTCAAGTGCCGGGGATGCGGCAACCGCCAGCTGGTTTGACAGCCCGCGCCAGATCAGCCCAAGCCGGGAAATGGCGTCATTGGTACGCTCGATCTGGTTGGCATCCTGCTCAGAGACGATCACCCCGAAATCCCGCATGTCCTGGGTTGCCTGCCTGAGGGTTGCGCTGTCGATCCGGGCCATGGCGATCGAGCCTTCTTCGCCAAACAGCTGACCCGCCACGGCCGCGCGTTCTGCCGCAGGCACAAACTCCAGGATCGCGGCGTTGATCGCCCCGACCCGTTCATCCAGCGGCAGGGACAGCAGCCCGGCCGCCGTCAGATGCAGGCGCTTGAGCGCTTCGGCTGCCGGACCGCTCCCGGCAGCCGCCTGGCTGAGGCGTCGGGTCAGGTCCTTCGTGGCCTGTTCGATCCCCGAAAAGGCAACACCCGCAAGTTCCCCGGCGCGCTCCAGCACCTGAATGCTGGCCACGGTAGTATCAAGAGACTGCGCAAGCTTGGCCTGAGCATCAATAGTTTGCAGCCCGGAGCGCACCATGGCGATCCCCGCAGCGGCAACCGCGGCCACCGCTGCCGCTGCCACAAGCTTTGCCCGTCGCGCAAAAGCGGCCATCCGGGCATTCGCCATTTCCATCTCACGGCTGAGACCTCCGAAGCCCCGGCTGCCGGATTCGCCAATCCCTTCCAGTTCTGCACGGACCTGTTTGCCGCCAACGGCGGCAAGACGGACCGAAACGCGTTTTTCAGTCATTGATCAGACTCCTTGAATTGTCAGGCGACATATCTTACATTTTGTTTGTCGATCATCAGAAGGTAAGAACATGGCCGAGACCGCCACCCTGTCCTCGAAATTTCAGATATCCATCCCCAAAGCGGTGCGGACGGCACATCACTGGGAAGCGGGCCTGACCTTTGCCTTCATCCCCAAGGGAACCGGCGTTTTGCTCACCCCGGTCCCCACGCGCGCGGAGTTGAAAGGCCTGGCGAAAGGTGCCAAGCCAACAGATTACCGGGACCGGTCGGATCGCTTTTGATGCGGCTCGTTGATACGTCGGCCTGGATTGAATGGCTGATCGCCTCACCGACCGGCGAGAAAGTCGAATCCCATCTGCCGGAAGTTGCAGATTGGCTGGTGCCGACCATGGTCCAGCTGGAACTTGTCAAATGGCTCACCCGCGAGGTTAGCGAGGACAAGGCAGATCAGGTCATTGCCTTTACGCAGATTTGCAACATTGCACCCCTTGATACCGAAATCGCCCTCGCTGCCGCCGACGCGTGTCGCGAGTTCCGGCTGGCCACAGCCGATGCGGTTATCTTTGCAACGGCCCGCGCCCATGGCGCGGACCTGATCACTTGCGATCAGCATTTCTCCGATTTGCCAGGCGTTACCCTGATCGAAAAAATCACTGGCTGAACCTTGCTTCATCATCGTCTGCGGTTTTCGCACCGAGTTGACGCACCATTGCCGCTTCGATGACGGGCAGAAGTTCGGCTGCGGCCATTGACGGTACACCCAGGGTCGTTGCGATTTGCAGGGCTGCGCCCATATCCCAGCCGATAACGGCGGAACCGGCGATCCGCATCTGCCCACCAAGGCGCCCGACCAGATCCCAGACCTGCCAACCCTCAAAGCTCTTCGGCGCATTCAGCTGTCTTGGGCAGTCAGGGCAGTCGCCAGTGCAGGCGGCGCAATAGTCCGCGCCCCCGCCGAATTCCCAGTCGGCGAGGGCGCCAAGACGTTTTTTTCCTGCTCCAGGATCAGGCCGCCCGCAATGTAATTGGTCTGGAAAGCCTCAAAGATCGGCCAGAGTTCAAGCAGGGCATCAAGGCCATCAGGCGTTACCGGCAGCGGTTTGCCATCGGCATCGCCCACGCCTTCCCAGTCCTTCACAACGATCCGCGCGACGGCCTTGGCGACGATGCGCGCCAGGTCATCATTGCTAGCACTCCCTTCGGTCGCGGCTGCTTCGGCAATTGCAGGATCATTGCGCGCGGCCATCATCACGGCGGTCGAAAGCGGTTCAATCAGCAGGCGCACGCCATGGCCAAGATCAAGCCAGCAGGGGGCAGTGGACAGATTCAGTCGCAGCATCAGTAGACCTCGATATCGTTGACAAGAGTAAGGGTGCACATCTGACCGGCCGTGGCATCAAAGGCGGCTTGCCAGTCAAAACTGGCCTGTACCCCTTGCGGGCCCTGAATCTCAATCCGCGGGCGCGGCAGATAGACGGCATGGGCGGTGACGGTCAGGCTTTCGCCTGATCCAAGAGTGTAGGCGAATTCAAGTTCAGAGGCCGTGCCATTCAACGCCTGGGTCATCAGCACCTGATCGGCAAAGCGGATATCCATCTTGCCGGTAAGTGCTGCAATCGAAGGATCGGCGCCATCAATCCGCCCGTCCGAGCGGATGGTCTCGATCCGGTCCAGATTGTTGGCGTATTGAATGTTGGCGGAGACGATGTTGCCGAGGTTGATGCCATCGCGTTTGATCGAGCCGTTGAAATGCCCGAACCGCCGCAGGCTCCAGCCCGTCGGTGTTCCGGCGGCTGTGGTGGTGGCAACCGCCTCACCCTGGGCGATCAGCTTGGCGGTGGCGGTCAACAGCCCGGAGCGCTGCATCTGCCAGGAAATCTGGTCAAGCACGCAGCCGGAATACATCGCATAGCGCGGCACCTCGGGCATCGCGGTTTCGATCGAGAGGCTCGGCAGGGTCCAGTTTCCGGTGGTAAACACATGGGTATAGGGGCCGGTGCCGGTGGTGACCGGATCGCCGAATGCCGACTTCAACCAGAACCCGAACGCCTCAGCGTCAATTGGCACCACCACATCGCCATCCGCCGTCACCGCGTCCTTGATAGGGGCCAGCGGGTCGCGGCCATAGCCAAGCAGTTCCGAGCCCAGCAGCGGTTGTTCCGCCCCCAGTGAGGTGCTGGCAAACGGCATCTGCCTGTAGCCGCCTACCGGCGGCGTGCCATAAGTCGTCTCGAACGCGGCCGCCATCAGCGACCGCGCGCCTTGGGCGCGTGCCATAATGTTTCCTTTATTACGGGGAGAGAAATCAGCCGAGTGAGGATCAGCCCAAGGGATCGGCGGTGGAGTAGGTCAGGATGATCGGGACAATGGCCGCTTTCAGCGCCTCGGCACCCTCCACCGGCAGATCGACCGGTTGCGGGGCTTCGGCCTCGACCCAGTCGCAGAGCCCGCCGAGGGTGCGGTCGGCTGTGAGGACGGTGGCCAGTTCTGCCAGGAGGACATCGAATGCGACATCGCGGGTAGCGGGCGTTTTGCCTTGGACGATCACCTCGATCTCGGTGCGGTGCTCATAATGATATTGCAGCGGCGAGAGCGTCACCTCCGGCGTGCCTGGGTCACCGTCCCGCAAGATCAGCAGACCGGCGGGTGGAATACGCTCAGGCAGGATCGTGCCGCGTAGCACGGTTGCGCCGGGTACAGTTTGCAGCGCCGCAAGCAGGGCTTGCAGGATAGTTTCTCGGGGAGTGGGCATGGATTTTCTAGATAGTTTCGGTTACGATTATTTCACTTAATTCTGTTATTTCACTTGTTATCACTCAATTCATGTGCATATAGACGAATAAGAAAAAGGAGAGTTCCAATGGGAAATACCGCTGAAAAACTTGAACATGACAGCCTTATGGACCGGTTGCCGACCCGCGAGGAAATTGACAGTGCCGCTCATGCGGCCATCGCAATTGCTGTGGCGATGGAACTGGACGGTGGCCTCAAGGTTTCCGGTGAAAACGGGGATCCGGTCAAGATTGCCCCGGCCGTTGGCGAGCTTATCATCGAACTGCTCGGGCATGTCAGCAACGGTAACATGGTGACGCTTGTTCCGGTTGGAACCATGCTGACCACGCAACAGGCGGCAGATATGCTGAACGTGTCGCGTCCCTATCTGACCGGTCTTCTGAAAAAGGGCGAAATCGCATTTAATGAAGTTGGAAAACACCGGCGCGTGCCGTTGAAAGCCCTGCTGGACTACAAGGAAAACAAGGCGCGACGTCAGGAAAAGGCTCTGCGCGAGATGTCCCGGCTTGGTCAGGAATATGACCAAGCATGAGTTTTGTCGCCAATCCGTTTGTCGTCATTCTTGATGCCAATGTCCTCTACCCGTTCAGGACGCGCGATGTTCTGTTCAGCTTTGCACAAGCCGGGTTGTTCAGGGCACGCTTCACAGATGAGATCCTTGATGAATGGACTCGCAGCCTCATAGAAAATAGACCACAGTTTGAAGCCAGCGTTCGCCAGCAAGAGGCCGCTATCCGTGACGTGTTCGATGAATGCCTGGTCACTGGACATGCACCGCTGATCCCAGGCCTGCTCCTTCCGGACGAGGATGATCGTCATGTGCTTGCAGCTGCCATCAAATGCTCAGCCCAGATTATCGTGACAGAAAACCATAAGGATTTCCCGGCGGATAGACTTGAGGAATATGGCGTTGAAACGCTTGGCGCTGACGAATTTCTGGCCAACACCTATGATCTGTTCCCTAAGGATGGTGCGCGCGTGCTGAAAGAGGTCAGGCTCCGCTACGACAACCCGCCTTTCACCCGGTCAGAATTCCTGATGGACCTGATCAAAAGTGGCCTGCCGAAGCTTGCGGCATTGGCTCGGGTGGATATTGAATACCTGTAGGTTTGTTCCAACAAACGGCCGTGAAAAGAAGGGCCTGGTATATTGTGTTCTGGAAATATGGAGACATTTTTCTTTTGAAGGCGTCGGCATCGCGCGAAAGTCAACTAAACGGGGGGACGCGCGATGCCAATCGCGTCTGCTCCACTGAAGCAAATTTAGTATGCGCGTTATAGGAGACCCCGCAATCCAAATATAAAGTGGAAACTTACTGTTATCATATTGGAAACAAGCTAAAAAAGCCCCGCGCTATTGAGCTGCGGGACAGTTGCTTGAGGTGAGGTAGCCCAATTTGCAGGCTGCGTTACAGGTCAAATTACTACAGAAGCCACGCATCGCGAAATGCTTTCTTGATCCCATTCGCCCGGGATCAACAGCGTCAAACTTCAGCCCTTGCCAGCGACCTCGATTGGAATGGTCAGCCAGAAACCGGTTTTCGTGCAAATGAGCAAGCCGATGTCATGAACGCCGATGATTTCCGGGGCCTGGGGCCAGATCAATGCCGCCGCTACCGCAACTCCGGGACTTCAGGCGTCTGAAGTAATCAAAGTTTTTCTGGAGTTGATTTGGTCGTAATCGCGGCGAGAACAGGAGAACCTGCGCCGCTGTCCTCAAGAACCTCCGCGCCATTTCCCTTCAAAAACAACGTCTTCCAAAGGCATGCGTTTGTTCCATCCTTTGATCTCCAGTTCAGGACGCGTGTAAAGCTGGTCGACATAACCAAGGCAAAGATAAGCAACAATCTCGATGCGGTTCGGAATTCCAAGAATGCCCTTGAGATCGGCGTCGCGGAAAATGCTGACCCAACCCATCCCAATTCCTTCCGCGCGGGCGGCGAGCCAAAGGTTTTGAACCGCGCAAACCGTACTGTAGAGATCCATGTTGGTATTATGTGTACGCCCCAAAACGACGTCGCCGTTCCGATCTCTGTCGCATGTCACGCAGATATTGAGAGGGGATTTGCGGATACCCTCAAGTTTCAATGACTTGTATTGCGATTGCCGGTTGTCCGGAAACATTGCGACGGCCTCGTCATTGGCGCTGGAAAAGGCCTGCCAAACCCGCTCTCGCTCTTCCTGCGCGCGGATAATTATGAAATTCCAAGGCTGCATAAATCCGACCGAGGGGGCATGATGCGCCGCCTTCAGCAACCTTTGAACAACGTCATCCGAAACCGTGTCCGGGAGGAACTGGTCGCGAACATCGCGGCGGGTAAAGATGGCCTTATAAACGGCTTCACGTTCTTGTTCGCTGAAGGGCGCGGCCGCAGCCAGCGCGGATTTGTTCTGCATTGTTTGATCCCCAACAATACTCGAATGCACCCGCTCCACTGTCCGTGTGGAAAAGGCTATGATGTCTGGCCGGTCTTCTGACTGAGGATCAACTGGTCTGCGCCCCTTCCCGGATTTCTCCAGTGGCATTCACACAAACCATCCCCTTCACAGCGTTGGGCACGTCCCGGAATTTCACCGTATTCCCGATTCTCCCGCATATGCGGGCACCAGACGCGGATATTGGGTCACGGACGGACGCCAAAGACAAGTCCGAACTTCGTCCGGGGAACAACCTGGTAGCCAAGTGCCCACTGGCTTAACGCTGCACATCCGGTTAATGCTCGGTCAGGGTGTCTTTGGCCTGTCAGAAGCAAAGCGCTCGATTTTATAGAAAGTCGGTAAATTGGTCTGCCTCGAAAGTGAGGCCTCTGCCAAAGGGAAACTTCGCATGCATGCACTGTTTTTCGAGGTGCGTCCCCATCCGGGCCATCTCGAACATTATTTCGAACATGTTGCCCGGTTGCGTCCGGTGCTCGCGCGCCATACCGGTCTCGCGTTTCTGGATCGCTATTCCTCGCTAAGCGAGGCCGATCTCCTGCTGTCGCACCAACTTTGGGAAAGTGAAGAAGCGATCAACGTCTGGCGCGGCGATGCCACACACCGCAAGTCACAGACGGCTGGTCGGCAAGTGCATTTCGCCGACTATCGTATCCGCGTGGGTGCGAGGGTTCTGCACTGGCGTGCCGACACGCCGGACGCGCGTGTCCCTTTGGCGGCGGCGTCGGCGTCGGACGCGCAGCATGTGCTGGCGCTTTACGGCACACAGCCGCTCATAGCGCCAGAATTCGCCGCATTCGAAAGCGTCAACCATAAGGAAAGGTTCATCGCTCTGGCCCCGGCAGATGGATTTGCTGCGGCCGAAGCGGTGCTGAATATGCAGATTGGCGCGCCAGGGTTGGAAGAAGCCGCAATTTACAGCATCCGCCGGGATTACGGCCAGTTCGATCGGGCGCAGGCGCCGGAATAACTGCATCAAGAACAACCGGGTTGTTAAACCCTTTGACCATTATCTGTCGTGTCCCTCCACCCAACCCGCAACAATCAACCCCGGCACAGACGCCGCAACCCTTTCTGCATCCCGTGCCAGATCAAGCCGCTTGCGCAACTTTACCTGCGGCACCAGCAGGAAGATCGGCACCGTCGCCAAACCTCGGCCAGTTTTGGACCTTGATGCGGCTGCCTGGCTGCGACTGTTCAGCCGCGCTTCGGCCACCAGCAGGCTGGGCCCGCGACGGCGATAAACAAAGCGCAGGCGCAGACCGCGCCGCTGCTCCCATTCCCCCGGGGTCAACCGCGCGCCGCCTCTGCCCTTGCCAGCAGCCTCAGTTGGAATGGCGAGATAGAAACCGGTCTTTGAGCGAATGAGCGGGCCGGTATCATGGGCGCCGATGATCACCGGGGCCTGCGACCAGACCAATGCCGCCGCATTCAGACTGTCACCGGATTTGGGATAGGTCTGGCTGCGGATCGTGTTGCCAAGACGTCGCCCCAAGCCAGCCCCGGTGATCTGTCCGCGCCAGGCGGTCTTGAGACCGGCTCCGGCCTCGCGCATCGCTGAGGTGACTGCGCGCTCCCCGGCCTTGATTTCAGCGGCCATCATCGCGACGATATCCGGATCAATGTCGAGTTTGAGCTTCACGCCGGGGCGGCCTCGATGGTCCAGATCAGCCGGTCGCGATCGCGCACCGGCTCACCCTGTATGAGGAAGGTTTCATCTTCAAGGATGATCTGCTCCTCGGGTCGGGGCCAGGCAAGCTCAGAGACACGTACATCCATCCGCATTGTGGCCGACAGAATTCGCGCGGCACCAAAGCTCGACACCTCATCAGGTCGGCGCTGGATCACCCGGATCCGGGTAAAGAGCCCCTCGCTGTCGCGATGCCAGGCCTCGAGGCTGAGGTTCGGATCGGTGAACATCAGATCAATCGCCGCAGAAAACGCCGTCATCCTGAGACCGCGTCAGTTTGAGCTATGCAGCCGAATGGCGAGACGCGGCCGCTTGTTGACCGGCAGGACTGAGGCCTCGGTCATCAGATCAATCCAGCGGCCCTTTTCATCAAGATGCTGACGGGCATAAAGCGGCAGCCCGACCGTATTGGCGGCCTCCAGCAGATTGGCGGGCCCGCCATAGGTGGTAAAAGTGTCAAATGTGCCCAGAGGAAAGGCAATACCTTCCCCTGCCGGGATCAGCCGCTCCGAGCTGCCGTTTGATAAGGTGACGCTGCCGTTATATTCCTCAAACAGGATACCGGCGAAGGGAAAGTTGCGCCGCATGTCGTCGCGCAGCGGCTGACCGCCAGTGGCCGAGTAGAACTTGTAAGCATCCTCTGTCTTGGGATGGGCAATCAGTTTGTCAAAGAACTCGGAACTGACCAAAGCGCGCGCACTGGTCATGGTTTCCCCGAGCAGGTTGTCCTCAATGCCGCGCAACACGGTGCGCACCTTGCTCTGCACATTGGTGCCGGCCGTGCCAAAGACAAAGTCGACCGAGATCTGCTGAAGACCAAACTCGGTGAAGTAGTTGTAAAGCGTGGTGCCAGCGCCATCCTTCACAATGCCGCGCAGGGCGTTCATCTCCATATATTCCCGGGTCTGGGCATGCTTGCGCCGCATCAGGGTCAGCTTGCGGTTCATCACCGACACCAGCGGATCGGCGGCGTCCGAGACCCCGATGGCCGGCATGCCCTGAATATCGGCGGGCAGGATGACATCATCATGCGGGATCCAGGGCAGGGCGAAGGAGCGCATCGAGCGGCCCTCGCGGGTGCCGACAGTTGCCGGTGCGCCAAGCGGCACTGACGGCAGCAGGCTGAGAATGCCCTCAAACTGCTCAATCACGATGCTGCGCTGTGTGACGCCTTCAAAGCGAAAGAGGCCGATCTGGCCGAGACGGGTATAAAGATTGGGCAGGATATTGATGGCTTGCGTCATTTCAGCAAGCGAATAGCCGCCCGCGTCAAACGGGTTGCGAATGAGGGTCATGGAGACCTCCTGGTCATGGAATGTTGAGGGTTGCGGCGCGATCAGATCAGGCGCTGTCGCGCGAGAGGATGCCGATCGCGGCCAGCTGGCTGAGCTTGGCGGTAATCTTGGTGCTGTCATCGACCGTGGCGTCATAAGCAAGGCCTGCGCGCGAAACGATTGCGGGCCCCCGGGCGAGCACGATGCCAATGGCGTCTGCCAGTGTCGTGTCAACCGGATAGAGCAAAACGGCGGCAGCGATTTCAGCGCCATCGGTGCCACCATCGCTGGCAAGGGTGTATTTGCCGTTCACGCTAATGCGCCCGAGGACAGAGCCGACGGGATAGGCCAAGCCGGCCAACAAGGTGATGGTGTCGCGGGTATAGTTCGGGTTGACCTCGTATTTGAGGACATCGCCCATGCCGGGCGGTTGCGTGAGGACAGTCATGGATCAGGCTCCGTGGGTGGGGGTGGGTTTGGAATTTGGCGCGCCGCTCAGCGCGTCGCGTCGGCTGCGGCCTGTTTGGCGGCGGCAACAAGCGGGCTGTCCTTGGCGGCGGCGGCCGCAGGCGCGCTCGCCACGATTGAGGCGGCATCACTGCGCGCGGCCAGATCCTCGAGCACCTGTGCGCGCAGAGCTCCCGGTTTCAGGCCACGTTTCACCGCGTCGGCGGCATCGATCGCGACCCCCAGTCGCGCGGCTTGCGCGCAGACCTGTGCGACTTCTGCCGCTTCGGCGCGGATGGCATCGGCATCCGGTGCGGCGGGCGCATCCAGGCCGGATTGGTGCGACGGCGCGTCGGCAGCCGGGACGGAGGCCGGCATCTGTGGTGTGACCGTCTGCGGCGCGGCCGTTTCGGTGTCCGTTTCATCGGGCTGTTCGGGGGTTGCGTTCATGGCGGTTTCCTTTCGGGGTTTGGATAGAGGTGCGGTCGCTGTTCCGCGCAATGTCGGACCCGTGCTGCGCTGAATGGCGTCGGCGAAGGTTCGGAATGCGGTGCGGGGATCGGCCACCGCATCGGCCAGACCAGCGGCAACCGCCGCCGCGCCACGCAACACCGCAGCTTCGGTATCGAGTGCTGCGTGCACGTCCAGCCGGTTGCCGCGCCCGGCGGCGACGGTTTGGGCGAACAATGTCCGCAAACCTTCCAGCTCAACCTGCATCCGTGCTTGCACAGTGTCCGGCAGGGGCTCAAAGGGATTGGCATCGGTCTTATGCGCCCCCGCATGCACCAGTGTTACGGTGACCCCTTTCTGCTCCAGCATGCCGCTCATTTCGGTGTGCAGGCTCACAACGCCAATGCTGCCAACAGCACCGGTGCGCGGCAGGATGATCCGGTCTGCCTGTGATGCCAGAACATAGCCAGCCGATAACGCATGTTCGGCAACAAAAGCCTGGATGGGCTTCACCTGCCGCGCGGCACGGATACGATCTGCCAGATCAAAGGCCCCGGCGACTTCCCCGCCAAAACTGTCGATCTCCAGCGCAATGGCGCGAACCTGAGGATCGGCCACTGCCGCATCGATCTGGGCTGCAATCCCTTCATACGAGGTCAGCCCCGAGGACTGGCCGATCCAGGCGCCGCGATGTACCAGGGTTCCGGCGATTTCAATCACGACGATGCCGTCGATCAGCGCGTAGGGTTGGCTATCGCTGTCATTTTGGCGACTGACAATATCACCACCGATCAGCGAGGCGCGGGCAGGCCGAGCCGCATGGGCCACGTCTGCCGCAGTCAGATCAGTGCCTTGAAAGGTGATGTCCTGTCCTGCGATGCGTGGCCCCAGCCCGGAGAGGAAAGCCAGCGCCTTGGACGGCTCCACCAATAAGGGCGTGTTGAATGCGCGCTGCGCGATACGGGCGTGGTACATCATTTCGCGGCCTCGCCTTCAGACCTGCGTTGCGATGTTTCTTGCCCGGTGTCGTCTGTCTCCCCCTGAGTGTCAGTGCTCTGCGCACCGCCCTGACCCGGAGCCTGTGCAGGTGATCCCGGGCGGCGGAAATCCAGTCCCAGTACCAATTCGCGTTTGCGCTCAGCTGCGATTTCGCGCTCGACCTGCTCGGCGTCATACCCCCGCTCGGACAGCGCCTGGGTGCGGGATTTTAATCCGGCCTCGATCTGCAGGATTTCGGCCGAGGCGTCCTTCATCGGATCAACCCAGTCCCATTTTGTCGGCAGCCACATGCAGGCCTGATACGGACGGCGTTTTGCGTCGTAGCCGGGCAATTCCAGCGCACCCGACAGAACCGCCATATCCATCCAGCGGCTCCAGACCACCCGGCACATCTGGTAAACCAGCACGCCATGCTGCCAGGCCGAGATGCGGCGGCGGAAATCCACCAGCGAGATGCGGGTGTTGGAAAAGTTGCCCTTCGCGGTATCGTTGGTCAGATACCCGTAGGGAATGCCAAGTGCGGCCGATATCTGCAGCAGGGTGCGGTATTGAAATGGCTCATAGGTGGAGCCGGAATCCGGTGTGGCCGGGGTCGAGACATCTTCGCCCGGATCAAGCCGCACCACCTGACCCGGTTCCACTTCCAGATCCTCGTCTGTCGGTTCCAGCGCGGTTTCCGGGGCGGGCGAAGTGATGAACATCGCGAACATCGCCGCGGTCTTTTTGCGCTCGAGCTCTGCGTCGTCGTAAAGATCAAGCGTGAACAACTTCACGATGGCAGGAGCGAAACGCGACACACCGCGAAGCTGGCCAGCCTCGACCGGATCAATGACATGGATGATGTCGGTTGCCGGAACCCGGACAGTTTCCCCCACCAGACCCGGGTCGGTCATGTCGCCCGGGTGGCGTCGCAGGAAATGATAGGCCACGCGCCGCCCGATGCGATCAAATTCGATGCCTTGGCGGATCAATCCGGCGCCGGGCAGTTCGCGGTTCATTGTGAGGGGCAGCATCTCGGCGGGCAGCATTTGCAGCTGCAAAGGGACGCTCAGACCATCTTTTGCGGCCCGGGGTCGGATGCGCAGAAACACCTCGCCTGCCAAAAATACCTCGCGCACCGCCCGGCGCTGCAGCCCGTAAAAATCGGTCAGACCTTCGGCGTCGGCCTCGTCGGTCCAGGTCAGCCAAAGGCTCTGCAGCTCTTCCTTCAAAGCGGCATCGGTAATTGACGATGAGGGCTTGATGCCGTCACCCACTACGTTGCTGGCAAAAGCCTCAACCGCATTGGCGGCGTAGCCATTGTTGCGGACCAGCCAGCGGGCCCGGGCGGTGATGGTCTCGCCTGCGCCTGCAATCAACGTGTTCACATGGGCGCGCGAGGCGCGAAACCCCCGCAGACGACGGTGCATCTGAGCGGCATCAAAGCCACCGATGACTGCGCCCAGCCGTTGACGGAACCCTTCCAATACCATCGTTCAGAGACCTTTGGTGGCCACGGTGCCCCAGCGCCGCCGCCGGGACGTGCCAGCGGCCGTGGCAATCCGGCTTTCAAGATCGGTGACGGCGGTGGCCATTTCGGCGTCCGAGCCATAGGTGATGGTGCGCCCGTCATAACTGACCGAGCGCACGCCTGCGTAACGCGCCTCCTGCAACGCCGTCAGAAGTGTGCGCATTCTGTCGAGTTCCATCTCATTCCCTCATGAATTTGGGTGTATAGGCCCGGCGCTTGCGGCGCGGGGTTGTTGGTGTACCGGCTTTGGCAGGCTGTGGGGCCGTCGTTTGGACTGGCGATGTTTCTGCCGCTGGCGCTTGCGGCCGGGTTTCAACCCCGGCTTGTTCTTCGAGCCGCCGCCAGGTTGCCTCGTCCCAGCGATCGGCCCCGAGGATCCACGCGGCGGTGCGCGCGTAAACCCGGCAATCCAACGCCTCGTTGCGCTCGCGCAGTTTTTGCCATTCCTGGCGGCCATAGCCGCGCTTGTTGCGCACGGTGACCAGTTGCTCGGCCACCAGCTGCTTGAGCCATTCGGTGTCGATCCAGTCCGGCAAATGCACGGTGCCGGCGGGATCGCACAGCCCCAGATCCCGATCCTCGTCGCTGGGGCGTTCCAGCCGCAGGAACCGGTAGGTCTCGGTTTTGAAGGTTGCGGTGGCGATTGACCACAGCCGGGCTCCCCGGCGCAGCCGCCGTCCACCGATAGTGGCATCAACAAAGGTGGGGCCGGACACCGGTGTGGCGCGATTGAACCCTTCAAGGCCTTTGACTGGCGCAACCTGCTCAAAGCCCTGAGCGCGTGCCCAGCCATAGACGGCAGCAGATTCATAGCCGGAATCGATCGCCAGCTTTGCGATGGGCATTACCGCGCCATTGGCGTGTTGCCATGTTTGCCCAAGCATCTTGGTCAGTTGGTCCCAGGCCTCTCTATGATCCGGTCCTCCGGCAATCACGATGTGATCAATGAGCCAGCTTTCCAGCCCGCGACCCCAGGCCCAGACATCAACCTCGAAGCGGTCTTTTTGCACATCCACGCCAGCCGTCAGGAACAAGCCACTTTCAGGGATTTGCGCTTCGCCGAAGTGTTCCCGCCGGTCGGCCAGCCGTTGCCATTCCGGCGCTTCGCCGCTTTCCACCCAGGTTTCACCCAGCAATGTGTTGCGCGCCGCGCGCAGCATGTCCTCGGAGCCTTGTGCGGCCAGCCAGTCGCGTGCGATCTGCTCCCAGCTCTTCCAGCCGATCGGCGAATAAAGGGCTGAGATGTGAAACCCGATTGAGTTCGGGTCCCGCGATTTTGCGGTGGCGCGCCATTCCCCCGCCGCCAGCATCGCGGTTTTGTGGTGCTCGGCGATCGGCGCCTCGCAGCCAGCGCAGTGGTAAGAAGCGGTTTCCGGCTTGCCTTTCGCCCAGCGCAACCGCTCGAACTCCAGCCATTGCATGTGGCTGCAATGCGGGCAGGGCACAAAATACCGCCGCTGGTCTGACGCCTCGTATTCCCGCTCGATCCGGCTCAGCCCTCTGATCGTCGGGGTTGAGACCATGAACACCTTGCGCCGATGCGCGAACGTGGTGGTGCGGGCTTCGGCCAGAGAAACCGGATCGCCTTCCTCGTCAGCCGAAGCCGGATAGGCATCGACCTCGTCGAGAAAGATGTAGCGCGCCGGCATCGAGCGCAGACCGGTGGCTGAATTGGCTCCAGTCAGCACCAGAATACCGCCAGGGAATTCCTTTGAGAGCATCGAATTGCCCGCGTCCCTTGAGCGCGCCGGTTTGACCCGCTCGCGCAGGGCGGCACTTTCCTCAATCAGCGGATCAAGGCGACCGCGCGAGGAGCGCTTGGCCATCTCGACCGTGGGCAGCACCGCCAGCATCGGCCCCGGCGCGTGGTGGATGACAAAGCCTATCCAGTTATTGCCCGCCTCCGTCGCGCCGACCTGTGCCGCCTTCATGAAACTGATCCGCAGCGCCGGATGTCCGGGCGACAACGCATCCATGATCTCGCGCAAATACGGCGTGCGGGCCGTGCGATAGCGACCGGGTTCGGCGGAAGCCCGCGACGACAACCAGCGATGTTGATCAGCCCATTCAGACACTGTCAGGTCCGGGTCCGGGCGCATTCCCCGACGCCAGGCGCGCAGGATGTTCTCGGCGCCGTCAAAGCCAAGGTTCAGGCCAGAAGCGAATTCCTCCTCATCCAAGCGCGACCCGGAGATCGGCGAGGGCGTCGAGTTGTTCGCGGACATGGGTTTCCAGAACCCTTTGGATGATCGCAGTTTCGATCGTTATCGATGCACCCGTCGCGGTTTCCAGCTCAGCCGCAACTTCTGCTGCCATGATGGCCGCCACGCGCGCAGGCCAGGTCACCCAGACATCGCGTTCCTGTCGCGCGAGCCGGAACACCAGGGTTTCCGCCCGGGCGCGATCAACCAGCGTGCCCTTCTTCTTCTGGATGGCCAACTGGCGTTCCTGCGCCTGATAGACCGTCAGCGCTGTGCGGGCCTTCAGGTAGGATGTGCTGTCGGCCGGGCTGGAAAGACCAGTGTCGCCGCCCACAGACCGGCGCTGCTGATCCGGGTCGGTCGTTTCTGCCCGCCGCGCATCCGAGGCAGCGGCGTTGATTGAGCCATCCGCAAACAGCACCATCCGTCCGGTCTGTTTGGCCTTCTGGATGGCGCCACGCGACAGGCCGGACAGGGCGGAGTATTCCCGCTCGCTGATACCCTTCATGGCCACCCCCCATACGCGATTAAAGCAATGATATTACGCGTTATTCAGTTGATTAAGATCGTGCTCAGAGGGATTCTGATTGCACCAAACGATGCACCCAAATCGGAGTTAACCCCATGACCAGCCGCCGCCCCAGAGACAATTCCATAGCCCTCTCGGCTTTCACCGAAACCAAGGCTGATATCGACGCGATGCTAGCGCGCTTGCAGAGTCTTAGTGACGAGCACTTTGAAGCCAATCCGGATGACATCAACTGGGGTGATGTCGGCACGCTCAGGCATTACGCCAGCCAGTTGCGCCAGATCACCGACAGCGCTTTTAGCGAAGGAGAGCACGCAAATGACTGATCTTACCGCAATCCAGACCCGTATCCTCACCGTCGGGGCCCAGCGCCCCGGTAGTCTCGCAATGCCGCTGCCCAAAGGTCTGCATGGGGCGGCCGCCAAAAAGGTGGTTGGCATGCTGGTCGGGCGCGGGCTCATCGAGGAAGTCGATGCCAATGTCCGCAAGGGCGAGCCGCTCTGGCGCGAAACCGGCGATGGTCAAGGAACCACGCTGGTGGTGACAGAAGCGGGCCTCAATGCCATCGGGATTGAGCCGGTTGTGTCGCGGACAATGGCAAATTTGCGTCGGGCACCGCGTGAACCCGTCAAGCCCACACCGGTTACACAGCGCGCTGGCACCAAACAGGCGCAGCTGATCGCGATGCTTCAGGCCCCCGGCGGGGCAAGCATTGGAGAAATTACCGCTGCCACCGGCTGGCAGGTTCATACCTCGCGCGGTGCCATTTCAGGGGTGCTCCGGAAGAAACTTGGCCTCACTATTCTTTCCGGGAAGGAAGACGGGCGCGGGCGTGTTTATCGGATTGTCGATACTCCATGATGTGTTGATGTTCAGAGTGGGTACAATTTGTTGATTTTAGGTTGCGAATCGCATCGGTCACCTATCTACTGGACGGCGAAGATTACGCCTGTTCGAAATCTTTGACTGCTTCGCGATCTTCGGATTGCGAACTTGCCTCAGACTGGACCAGCTTCGGCTGGTCCTTTTTTCGTTGAGATGGCCGAACAGGTGCCGCAATAGGTAGGACCGCACCAGCGACACCAGGCTGAACAGCAGCGCTATGCTCAGGTTAAAGCATTTTGCATTTTATCTGACGCAGCAATATCGGAATTCACCCGAAATTGGGGTGAATTCCGATTCAAGAAAAATGCAAAATGCTATAGCCCGCAGATTTGGCTGCCAGCCGAACACTGGAAACACCAGGATCTGGGTCGCAACCGCCAATGCATAGCCGACCACCACGTTTGTCACGGCCTGAATGAGCGCCATTCTCCGCGACTGCTTCACCCGATCTGCCTTTTGGCCTTCAGGTCCTCGAAGGACTCGCCGGTTTCAGCCAGCATCGCGGTTTTGCCAGTGAACTGCTGCCAGCGCTCAACCGCGACATCGACGTAAGCCGGTTTCAGCTCGATCCCGTAGCAAACCCTACCGGTTGTTTCCGCCGCGATCAGCGTGGTGCCAGAGCCCATGAACGGCTCATAAACCGCCTGTCCCGGGCTCGAGTTGTTCAGGATTGGCCGACGCATACATTCGACGGGCTTTTGCGTGCCGTGCACGGTGTCGGCATCCTGATCCTTGTTTGCGATCTGCCAGAGCGTGGTTTGTTTGCGATCGCCCGCCCAATGGCCCTTGCCGGTTTTCTTCACAGCATACCAGCAAGGTTCATGCTGCCAGTGATAATCCCCGCGGCTTAGCACCAGCCGGTCCTTAGCCCAGATGATTTGCGAGCGGACATTGAAGCCTGCCGCCTCAAGGCTCTCGGCCACGGTTGTCGCATGCAGCGCGCCGTGCCAGACATAGGCCACGTCGCCAGAAAACAACGTCCAGGCATCATACCAGTCGGCACGATCATCGTTGAGCACCTTGCCGGTGCGTTTTGTGGCCGAGGCACCTGTCTTGTTGCGCCAGGACGGATCGTATTTCACACCGTAAGGCGGATCGGTCACCATCAGCAGCGGTTGTGTCCCGTTCAAAACCCGCGCCACATCGGTGGCAACGGTTGCGTCGCCGCAAAGCAGCCGGTGTTTGCCCAGCAGCCACAAATCACCCGGACGGCTGACCGGATCCTCAGGCGGCTCGGGAATATCATCTTCGCCCTCGGTCGCGCCATCGCCAACGTCCGGATCCTGAAGCAGGGCATCCAGATCCTCGTCGGTGATGCCCAACAGCGTCAGGTCGAAATCCTCGGCCAGCAGCCCGGCGATCTCGTCGCGCAGCAGCGCATCATCCCAGTCGCCCATCTCGGTCAGCTTGTTGTCGGCAATCCTGTAGGCGCGCCGTTCAGCCTCATCGAGATGACCCAGCCGGATCACCGGGACCTCCTTCAGCCCCAGCATCGTCGCGGCCAGCACCCGGCCATGGCCCGCGATCAACTCGCCGTCGTCCGCCACCATGCACGGAACGGTCCAGCCGAACTTGGCCACGCTGGCCGCGATCTTGGCCACCTGATCGTCGCCGTGCACCTTGGCATTGCGCACGTAGGGACGCAGCCGGTCGATTGGCCAGGTCTCGATCTCGCTGGGCGCGAATACCAAATCCATGAAGACCTCGATATGTAGGGGATGCAGACGCCAAGGCAGCGCGCCGGGAATTATCGGCGCGGTTGCATCTGATCTGAATTGTCGGAGATGGAAAAAACAAAACGCCCGAGAGGCATTCCTCCGGGCGCGCTTCTTCGATGATGAAGGTATGAGTCAAGAGGGGCAGACCTGTCAACAGAAAATCCGAACGTGGTTTTCGCGGTCTTTGGCCTGGCTTCTAAATGGAGTCACCCACTGAATCCACGTTCGCTAGCAAAACCCCTCCCGAATACAAACACCGCCAGGGAGGAACCATGTGAGAGGGTAACCGTCGCGAACGGCCCAAAGCCGACCTCCAACCGCCATCGGTTATGCCGCGCCGCCGACCGTCGAAGCTGCCGTTTGCTGCGGTCTCAAGATCAGGTGCCAGTGAATCACTCCTTCGCAAGGCGTCGTCAGACCTGCCGTTCGTATATCGCAGCATTTCCTTCAATACGAAATGCTGAACCCTGTTTCATTGTTAACCAAATTTGATCATATTGCCGGTGTGACCCGGGTTGTCGTTCATCCACCTTCGGGCGAGTTCGAAATCACTGTCACGGCACACAACGAAATGTCGAGCAAACGCCAATGCCATGGAATTGTGAAAGTCCATGTTTTCATCGATCAGCGGAATTGGCTTGCCGTTCTCGATTGCGTCGATCCGGTTCTTGGCCTCTGCGCGCTGGCCGCGAGCCTTTTCGAGCATCGCTTTCTGCGCGGGATCGTTGTGGTTCCAAGCTACTGGTGAAAGCATGATCGTAGCGAGCATCCTGTCAAGCTCTGCAACACTTTCGCGATGATTGCTCGCTATCGAAGGGCACCATGCTGCCAAGAGTAGGTCATACGACAGTGGCAGATAGATTTCTATTCCGGGAAGCCCGATCCCGATATTGCCGTATAGAGGGCTCGGAGACGGAATCGAGTTATGCAAGGCAACAGGATTGTCGCCGAGGTAGAATGTCCGATCTTCCGGTGCTGCTAGCAAGGCAAAATCCTTGGATGCAATAATGTTGGCAAACTGCGGAAGAGCGTCCTTCATGAACTCATTGTGCTGGATAGTGAGACCGCCTTCAGTCAAGGGGCTGTAGCCCTCTATATCCTCCGGACGCGCACCCATACGCTCGGCCATTTCGGCTAGGTGCCTTTCCATTTGAAGAAACCAATTCCTCTGGCTTCGGGTGCGTAGGAACTGAAAGGCAATAAGAAGCCCGAGCTCGGCCTTTTCATCGGCTGTATGACAAAGTTGCCGTTCATCTAGGACGCGTTGGTAACGGGGCAGGACGGCGCTTTCCAAGTCCGAAATGGCAGGTTCGTAGGTAGCGTAAAATTCCTCGTCCACTAGGAAATCGTTAAACCGCCGCTCCGCCATGATGTTGTCAATGGAAGTAGGAAAGTTTCGACTATCGTCTTTTGCAAAGACGTTTACCTGCTCCTTTTCTGGGTAAGCGCAGAAATTCCGAAGCACGAACTTCGGCACATAGTGGTGGGTTTGCGCGCCTTGAGCCTTCTTTCCCATACTCTGCACATAAGAGTACGGCGGCGCGAATTCCAGCTTTATGCTTAACCTGTCGCTTCGGTTGCTGGAGTAGAGACCACATCAGCAGTACTCTTGGGAACGACTCAACGAGGACGGCTCACAGCGGCCTTTCACCACAATTTCTCAATACTGCGGTGCAGCCCGCCATTGCGGCCATTCGTGCGTCGCACTGCATTTTGTCGGGTTCGCTCCGCTTCTGACGTTGGGCTTATGATAGATTGGCGCCAGGCACATCAGCCTTATCGACCGCCAAAAGCGCTTTTGGTTCGCCAAATGGCTTTAGTTGCGTAGATGCCAGGCCATTGCTGAACACCTAAGAAAGGCGTTTCCAGAAACTATTGGTATATCCGTCGCATCAAAGCCAAGTTCGGCGCCGCATTACCTTGTCGGCGCGCGGTAAATTGGTGATCGCGTGATTGAAAGCAGCGCACTGCTTGCCGGTCGACAAAATCGGGTGCAACACCGGTCTTATCAAAAAGGGAGATTGACGCAGCTTCTCATTCTTGCCTCAAATTGGGCTGGTAATCCATGGCTGTTTCCAACATCTTTTACAGAGGTTTGAGGAGATGTATTTTATGAAACGGAAAATCTGGTTATTGGGCTTGGTAACAGTGTCGCTTGCCGCCTGTGAACAATATGACGGTGGGAACAATGATCTCTCTGGTCAATTCATTAATAAATTACCAGAAGGTGTTCTTGAGATTGCTGCGACCAATCAAAATCTGGAAGCAGTGCAGATTGATCCTTCAAGTGGGTGTTATATCTATCGCTATGCCGGGCCGGTCGAGACGACATTCCTGCCGTTGAGGACTGTGAGTGGGGCGCCTATTTGTACGCGAAAACAGTAAACCAAGTTGGGTTTGACGGGTTTTCCTTTCGCTTGACCCAACAGTTATGGGCCGATCTCGCCGTCAAGGGCGCAAAAACATTTAGCTTTGAGCCGTGATCCCATCTGTGGGAGGATACAGAAACGCTGTTGATCCTATGGTTACGTGTTCGTAAAGATCGATGATATGAGCCATAACCATTCGAACGCAGCCTGAACTGGCTCTACCACCGATAGATTCCGGATAAGGCGAGCCGTGAATTCGTAAATACGTATCGCGATTGCCCGTAAACAGATACAAGGCGCGCGAGCCAAGCGGGTTTTTTGGTCCACCGTTCATCCCGCCAGCGAGAGCGGCATAAATTTCGGGGTCTCGCGCTATCATATCAGTGGTCGGGGTCCAAGTCGGCCATTTGGCTTTGCGCCGGATATCGTAAGTTCCAGGTGTGTAAAGGTTCCCACGCGCGATCGCGACACCGTATCGCATAGCAGTGCCGTCGCTCTGGATATGATAGAGATATCTTGCCACTGCATCTACATGTATGTCGCCAGCTCTCAGACCGGGATTTGCCTCAACACGTTGGGGCAAAAACCGTGAGTAGATACCCCATGGATTCGACGTGGCAGGGTCGTAGTTTGAAGGTGTTACCTGTGCGTCCCATTCCGACCACATTGATCGGTTTGATGTCGGAGAAGCCTGAACCATACCCGAGATCGGGGCAGAAAACATTGCCACAGCCGATATAATAAAATGTCTTTTGGTTAACATAGGTCTGCGATCCTCTATTCGTATTTGAGCGACTTGCGAATGGACGCGAAACTACAAATTAGAGAGCAAATAGCCAGACACATACTTGTGTTCAGAGCATAAAGACGAAGATGTTGGCAAAAATGCAAACACGAAAGCCGTTTATGCTGCAACAAATCTATCTGGTAGTGCGGGCAACTTTGGGAGGCGCAGGACACCGATTTGTCGCCAAGCTTGAAACATGATTGAGCTCGTGAAATCGCTAAAAGCATTGTGGCCAGTCACTCATGAAGTATGCGATGTCGACTCCTTGCCATTTCTTAAACTTGTAAGCGAAGCCGCGTCGGCCAATTGGGGTTCGATATTGACGCGCTGCAGTGCGACGAAAGCCCTTCTTTCAAACCTAATTGAATGGCGGCTTGCCGCTTTCTGGCAGGAGGGACACACTTGTGGCGAATTCACACTTTCCGCCCTTGGTGTCAAAATGTGCATGGCGCAGCGTTGATCGCTAAAGGTTCCGATATGGTAATTCGCTGCGGTGCGCAAGAACGTCCGAGCCATGCTGTTTGCCGGCTAACCCGTCCAACGAGTGGCCTTCGGCATCACATCCGTCACCTCCATCCGACGACGGTTTACGTGGCCGTTTGAACTGGCTTCCGGGGTGGCTTCCTCCCGGCTGGTTTTGGCTAGGGTGGATTCTTGAGTGATTTACTCAAGAATCCACCCTTGACGAAGCGATACACCTCGTAACAAACTGTTTTAAATACGCAATAAATACCTGACAATTTTAGGTGGCTTGCAAGTGGCTTCCCCCACAAAAACCACTTTCGCTAGCGAAATGCTGCGCCTAGCCCCCCCGTATACACATACGGCCCGGGAGGAACCATGCCAGGGGGGGGCCCTGTTGACAACTGGACGATCTTACGAAACGCGTCGGTTGCGGGTCTTGCTTCGTCCGTAACTGAAAAACTCGGTCGCGTTAAAGAGGCTGAACAAGGATGCGTGAGCCGTTAGAGGACAAAGCGCAAATCATCTTGGGCTTTCGCATCCTCAATCTCGCAACTGATTCCTGCAGATTAGAAGAGAAATTCATGGTTGGCGCGTCCGAAAAGTCATTCTTAACTTGATAGGCTAGGTTGCTCGAAAAGTTCCTCAGGTGGTGTTTTGCCCGCAAGAACCTTATAGAACGCAGACTCACCAGAGCTGCCAGGTTTGAAATTTCCGGTGGTCAGTTGATCGTCATCCAAGTTTACCTTTGCCAATTCCCGCGCGTATGCAGCGACCGGGACAACCGTACTTCCAGAAGTTTCTGATAGGTAAGGGTAGATGTCTCGAAGGTGCCGCATGAAGGCACGGAAAGCGTTCGTTTTCGGTAGAATTCCACTTTTTCGCGAGGTGTCAGCCCAAGCATTTGTCCATTTTTCTCGGACGGCGGTGAAGTAGTTTACGACATTGTCCGCAATGTCGAAGTCTTCTTCGTCGAGGAACATGTTGCGAAATGGTGTACGTTTGGCTTCCGGCCCGAAAACTTTATTGAGCCTCCCGCCATCTAGTAGTGAGTTCCGATCGGCGAACGGGTCGCGCGAAATGAAGTCGGTGAGGGCCTCAACGAAAGCGGCCTGGGTGATAGTTTCGCCACTGCGACCGGGGGTCACGTAACCTAGACGTTTTATACGCTTATAGAACGGTCCATCAGCAAGACTGTCGACAGCGACCGCTATGTTATGGGCCGTCTTGAATGGGCTACGGACTTCGGACAAGTCCTCTAATTCATATACAAGACTTTTGCTTACTTTTGTTTGAGCGAGGTTTACTGTCGCAAAAATCTGTGCCTGAACCGAAAGGTCAGCGCCTACAAAAATCGAAACATTTAGTGCAAAATCGGCTTCGCCTATGTCGAACATGCCTTCTTCGTTTAGAAACCCGGCCAAGCGATGTTGGCCATCAAGAACCTTGGCAATCTTTCCAAAGGGTATGCTTTTCCCTTCACCGTCATTTTCCTCGGCTTCGATCTCAGACAGCGTTACGGTACCCGCGTCGAGGTCGTATTCGACGCATATTTCGTCCACTGCAACAATGATGGCGGTGGGGAAGGTCGGGTCAGGCGACAGGATATATTCTCGGATCTTCTTGACACGTGATCTGTTCAGCGGTCGCTGAACACCTAAGTATCGCTCGATATCACGTTCTTCGCTGACCAAACGGCGGACGTCGCTGTATGTGATAGCCACCAATTCGCTCGCCGGGATAGAAGCACTGAAGAATGAACCGCCCTTCTGCGTAACTTCGAGGACCTTGAAGGGGCCAATGGTTTTTTTAATCATGTGCCTTGCCCCTTTCGCTTGGCGTATTCTTTAGAGAATGTTGAAGCCTCTGTTTTTGCGGACTTTTCGTAGGAGAATTTCTTTGGGGCAGTTTCCCATAGAATGACCGAATACCAAATCACTAAAGACGCCAAATACACGATGTAACCTTTGCCCGTGAGTAAGAGAGACAGGTATGTTTTGTTGAAGTTAGCCGGATCAGACTTCGCTGATGCGTACGCCAGTAGTGTTAAGATCAAGATGCAGATCGCAGAGAGGAACACCCATTGCATACCACGCATGTGGTTCGCCAAATCTTGCTTGTCGAGTTTCAGATCTCCATCGTTGTAGTTTTTTATGATATCAAAAACGACATAAAGTACTGGCGCCAAGAATGCGGCCGAATAGACAAACATCTCGGAAATAGTGAAGTTCGCCAGAACTTCAATTTGAAACTGGGACGCGACGTCGCCTGCATTTTCTGATGGCTGGCTCAGGAGGATACCTGCAATCACTGGCGTCGTGGATAATAGCCAGAGAAAGAAGGCCTTGCCAATAGCTGGCCAATGCTCGGAAATTGGGTAGCGATACGCGAAATAGACTGAAGGCGCAGACAAGATTGCGAGAGTCAAGAAGCTAGCTACAGCGCCTACCATTCCATATTTCCCAAATTAATAGGGCATCGTGAGTGCTTTTCGGAATAGAATCAAGCCCTAGTAGAAATATGCATGTGCCAGACTCGACATTGCTTCAGACCCTACACTCAGTCACTGCCGACAGGACAGGGGCGTTTGCATCTTTCATGTCAGCTCGATACGATTGCCGAAAACTGAGGGAATGATGTTCGAGCGTCTCATTGAAGCCGGTTTTGATATTGCCATCCGCAACCATGCTGGCGCCATTTTGTCGGTCGATTTCCCCGACATAGTTGCTGAACTCGAGGAAGCTTTACTGGATGTCAAGATTCCGGTTGAAGAACTGATAGGGAGCGGCGGTGGCGAAGCAGCTTCAACGCAGCGTTTGCGCCGGAGGTTATATTCGGAAGGTTGGCCAAAGCACAATTTCGATTTCAAGCTCATTGTCGACGGGGTAGAGCGGGTCGCAAACAGCCACGAAATCGACCATGTTCGTCGGACGGATGGTGGGACTATCGCATGCGAGATTGAGTGGAACAACAAAGACCCATTCTTCGACAGAGATCTAGAAAATTTTCAACGCCTACACGCCCAATCCGCAATTTCGGTCGGAGTGCTTATCACCCGCGGTGCGTCATTGCAGGCTTCTATGCTGGAGTTTGTAGAAAAGTGTATAACGAAGCATGGCTTCGTCGCAGAGGAAGAAATGGTTGAGACGCTTAATATGAAGGACCGGACCAAGCGCCAGCGAGAAGCTGTGGCCAAACTATTGGAGCAGAAGGAGTCCTTCCCAAAAGCCTTTTCTCGCCAGTTTGTGAGCGACAAATTCGGTGCGGCCACGACGCATTGGAACAAACTCGAAGACCGAATCCACCGCGGCGTTGGCAACCCGTGCCCACTGCTGCTTATTGGGTTGCCTTCGGGAGTGGTCGTCGAATGATTATTCCGCAGCGGTCGTTTCAACGCCGCTGTTGTGGGCATATGTCGGCCAAGACGGCTTGTAGTCGTCGTCAGCTTGGTTGCCCCAAACCGTCCACCCCTTACGCCTGCCACGTCCGAATAACTCGAGAAACGGCCCCCAGCTGCAGCTTTCGATAATGTCGTATTGCTCGTCTGGCTTGCGGCTGTGCTCGCGCTTTCGCATCTTCAAAATATCGCCGTCGGGTTCCTGTCCCTCGATAAAATTCACTTGGCTGCGACCTGGCCCAAGCGTCCTAATATCTTTCCCACGTACGCCGAAGAGGAGAATCTCAGTGACATTTCGGAAATAGAATCCCACTCCGCGCCCATCAGGCCCGCCGTCTTTTCGAACCTTTTGCCACACGATGTTGGACTTGTATTCGAACCCCCAAGCCTTCAAAACCTGAAGGCCCTCAGGCAAAAGGGCGTTGGGCACCCACAAATAGCAATGCGCCCGATCCTCCAAGTGATTGGCGACGGGAAGTGCGCAAATCTCTTCAAGATGCATCGTAGGGTAGCGAGCTAGGCGTTTGTGTTCCGGCGCAATTTTTCCGGTTCGGTTTTGAAAGCGCCACGGTGGATCTGCCATAACCGTCGCGAATTTATCCCCGCCAAGGAATTGTTGCAGGTCTTTCGCTGCCGTCATGACTCACCTTTCTCTGTGTGTTGGTACATTTGTAGTGCAATATCTAGTATCACGCAAACGAAGAACTGCTCCTGATGGCTTTCCGTTTTGGTCGTTTTTGTGACGACAGAACTACTAATATCTGCACTGATGTGGGCCCGATGCGAAAACGCGAAGGCTCAACGACCCTGGCGCTCCGGGCACTATTTACCCGTAGCCGGCAATTTATCACCCCCAAGGCCTTACCTTCGGCATCGCATCTGTCACCTCCACCTCCCTTAACATACCGCCCGCCGCCAGCCCATCCCGAACCCAGTCCAGCGCTCGCCACCAGTCTTGATATCCACGCCGCGCCTCATCGATCTGCTGTGGGTGCGGCCGCCAGATCACCGGACAGGCCAGCACCTCGACGCTGCGCCAACGGCCGCGATAGAGAACACGCTCAACGCCCACCACCTCGGTGATCGCACGCTCGCCATGTTGATTGCGCCTGGTCTCGACGGGAATACAACGCGGCACAGCGCCAGGTATCCAGTCGGGCGTTAGCCCAGCGCGCGCCAGTTCGGCCACATGGATCGCCATGCAGATGCCGCCAAGGCTGTCAGGGATGCCTGCCACTGTGGCGGCCACGACTTCGGCGTCTTCGTTTGTGTGGCAAAGTGTTTTGTATTTGCCGCCGTCGATCTTGCAGCCGAGCTGCGCACGCTGGAGCAGGACATATTCTAATCCGAAGCCAAAACCTTCCTCGTCACTTTCCCGGCGCGGCGCGGGCAGTTCCAATTGTGCTTTTTCAATCCGGAAGGCCCAGTCGAGGAGTGCCTGCACGCCCAGCACGCGTTTTTGCCGCCCATCGCGACTGATTGGTCGTTGCATGGTCATTGCACCCCTCGCAGTCGAAGCCGCTCCGGCGTAACCAGTCCGCGTGCCAGCATCGCGTCGCGCATGGCATTGCCGATCATGCTGGACGGCAGGTATCGGTCTGAGTTCACAAGATCGGCGTAAAACACCGCCAGTTCTCCGGGGTCGCGCCGGGGGGTGTCCTTCGGTTTGCGGTTCTGGCGGTTCACACCTGACGTGGCGGTCTGCGCCTCGCGCTGGGCAGCCCGTTCCATGAACCGGTCGAGGGCTTTCGGGCCATCTGGTGGGGCAGGGTGATCGCGCCGGGTTTCAGAGGCGGTATCAATGATCCGATCTTCGGACAGACCGAGATCATCGCGCCAACTTCGGACATTTTCCCGGGCAGACTGACCCTTCCACCAGGCAGGCAGGGGGCCGTTAGGGTCCTGGCCCAGCGCTTTCAGAAGCTCAGCAAAAAACAAATCAAAATCTGCCTCGCGCGCCTGCGCGTCCTCCTCCTCCTTTACTGGTTCCCTTAAAGGTTCTCTTACAAGGTTAGTGTCCGGATTTCGGACACGGCTTTGGCTGTTTTTCGGACACGGGTCAGGGTAAAAATCGGACACGGCGCCGTGTCCAGTTTCCGGACACGGCTGGTCGGCATTTACCGTCTCTGGCGGGGTTTCAGCGGCAGAGCGGCACTCTTCGTCAAAGGGCAAAGGGCCGTGTCCAGAATTCGGACACGGGTCTGTGCCATCTGGCACATAACCGATCTCGAATCCCAAGATGTAGCGGGTCGGTTTCTGCCGCTTGGTCACTGGATCAATGCTGGGGACGCGCCGCAGCAAACCTGTCGCTTCAAGCTGGTCCAGATGCAGGTTCAGGGTCGAGCGGCTGATTTCACAATCATGTGCCAAGCGGCGCTGTGAGGGAAAGCAGCCGTAATCCGGATTGAAGCGGTCACAGAGATGCCAGAGCACGATCTTGGTCGTCGGTTTCAGCCCGCGCTGCTGAATCGCCCAGTTGGTTGCAAAATGGCTCACGAAGCGGCCCTCCGCGCTGCGGCGGTCGATGAACCCGAGACGGTCGCGTTCAGTATGTGCAACAGGCCCAGCGCGTCGGAGCGCTCACGGCGGTCCGTGCTGATGGACTGAACAGCTCTGCAGGCCAGAACGACGAGTGAGTCCGGGTGATGAACAAAATCGGCCAAGATGCTGCGGGCCTCGATCAGGCGATCGTTCCGCCACTGTGAATGGGCCTGGCAGGCACCGGCGCTCGGCACAGATTGGTCAGTCTGAAGACCGGGCGGTGTTGCGACTGCGGCGGTGTTCTCTGCGAACAAGCGTCGGTCGATCATTTCCGACCTCCCGGCGCCTTCGCCCTGGGCATCTCCTGGGCAGCCAGCCAGTCCTGCACCGCACGACGGCGATAGAGCACTTTGCGTCCGGCCCGCACGCAGGGCGGCCCAAAGCGTCGCGCCTCCCATCTGCCGAGCGTGTCGACGGTCAGGCTCAGTTCTTCAGCAAGGTCTTTCCGGCTGATCCAGCCTGCCAGCAGGGTAGGGTCGGTGGCATCAATTTTTGCATTGGGTTGAAACATCTTTGTCCTCCGAGTTGCCGCCCAGCGCGGGCGGATGTCGGTGAACAGCAGAAGCAGATGACAAGGGGTGGCGGGGTGGCGCAGGGTGGCATTCAAATCGCCATACCGATGCCACCCCTTATTTTATTGAGCTTTTCCAATTTGGTTGGTCGCGGCGGCGATTCTTTGCGCTGCACGCCACGTCAAGCAAAGAGTCCGATTGCGCGCGGCTGAGTTTTGGGTTTCAAATCTCCCCATTGAGTCGCGCAGAAGTTGCAGGAATGAGGGGGCAGTGATGGTCGGGACTACGCTAAACCGACATCCAGGTTTCCCTGGCAGTCCTGCCTTGGCGGGTTTTCCGCCCACCTGACCGCGATAACCCCAACGATACGATTGCAAGCTACGTCTCGCGTGGCAGCGGTCTTTTGTCAGCAAAAGAAAAAAAGGAATTGAGGGATGAGTCTGCCCCCGCGCGTCTATTTTACATTGCATGAAGTCGCAGCCCGCTGGGATTGTACGCTGGCCGACATTGCGGGCTGGGCGTCGGTCGGGCGGTTTGACATCGTGACAGCGATCGGCCCAGTTAACGTTGGCTCTCAGATCGTTTCAGGCTTTGTCATCGTTTTGGTGACGGACATTCTGCAGATGTTCAGACGCTGCGGAACTGGCCCCACATCCAGCCTGCTGAAACGCGTTCGTCCGTTAGACCAGAATGAATGGGCGATGTTCTCCGACCCTGCCGATTGCATCGAGGTAACTCTGGCCGATTTATTGATCATGGCGGAAGACGTGCACCGCTTTGAGGTGGATTGCGACCTGCTGCGCCGCCCGGCCTCTCATATCGGCTCAACAGCGCGCTATGATTGGGACGGAATGTATATTCGTCTTATTCGACGGGTCCATGAATACGGCGTTCCAGGAACCCAAGCCGAATGGGTCGGCGAGGTGCAGGAATGGTTTGTCGAAAAATCTGAAACCGGCGAGGTGCCGGATGAGCGGACGATCCGGCGTCGTCTGACCCCAATCTGGAAAGCGCTGCGGGGACCCTGCTGAGGAACCGAGTTGACCGGCGCTGCAACGCTTAGGCTGTCTTGCGCGCCTCATCAGCATCATGGACGAGTTTTGGCCCGGGCCGAAAGGCGCTGGCCACCGCATCGACGCCCGCGCGCAGCGGCGAGTCCATCAGATGGGCATAACGCTGGGTGGTCTGCATCTGGCTGTGACCCAAGAGCTTGCCGATCATTTCCAATGACGCGCCGCCGCTGACCAGCAGCGAGGCAAAGGTGTGGCGCAGGTCATGAATGCGCACGTCTGGTATGCCGACCTGTTTCTGGATATGTGCCCAAAAGCGGCGGATTTCCTGGACCGGCTGGCCGGGAACATCGCCGGGAAACAGCAAGGGGCAGCCGCGCGGCACCAGAAGAAGGCGTTGGCGCACAATCGCAGCGGCTTCGTCCGAAATCGGCAACCGGTGGATCTTGCGCTGCTTGGTCATGCTGGCGGGTTTGGTCCAGCTCAGGTGTTCGAGGTTGAAATGCTCAAAGCAGGCTTGACGTACTTCCCCCACGCGGGCGCCGGTCAGCATGCACAGACGGATAATATCTGCGGCCCGGCGATCCTCGGCCGCATCAAGGGCTGTAGCCAGCCGTCCGATCTCGTCTTTTGACAGAAAGCGTTCCCGCGGGTTTTCGATCCGGCGGCGGAAGCCAGAGGCCGGGTTGGACTCAGACCAGCCCCAGCTCTCGGCGTAGGTGAACATCTTGCGCAGGACTTCACCGACACGATTTGCCCGCACCGGTGTTGGTTTGGCCCCCTGCAGTTTGCGCGCACGGTTGTTGGGCTTGGCTTTGGAGGGCCGCGCCCGGCCCGCGGCCACCTTGTTTAAGAGCTTTTCGACGTCATAGGGCGTGATCTCGGTGACCAACCGGTTGCCCCAGTCGGGCGCCACCATCTTCGCCAGCATTGATTTCTGGTCCGCGGCATTGAGGCGGGACAGGTGCGGCAGGTGTACTTCGATGTAGCGATCAATCATGTCCTGCACGCGCGGGGCATCGCGGCCGAGTTCCTTCTTGCCCAGTGGGTCGGCCCCGGCATCGATGTCACGACGCAACTCCTTGGCCCGCTCGCGCGCGGCCGTGGTGGACCATTCCGGCCAGCGCCCGATGGTCATCCGGCGCTGCCGCCCGGCATAGCGGTAATCAATAGTGAAGGCCCGGTTGCCGGACCGGTAAATACAAACCGCGAATCCCCGCACGTCTGTATCGAAAATCTGGTAATCCCGCCCCGCCGCCGGTTCAGCATCGCGGACTGATTTCTCATTCAATCGCAATCGGTTGACCATCAACTCACCCTCCGTTCACCCTCACATCAGGCGTAGATTCGCGCCTTTATCAAGTGATGCATGTCAGCAAGGGTGGCGGGGTGGCGCAGGGTGGCGGTCAAGTCGCAGAGGGCGCGCCACCCATGGGGGCTTTGGCAATTTTTCTGGGCGAAACGAAAAACTCACGAGTTAGGGGTTCTTTTTGCACGGAAGGCAGTCGGGGCGGGAAGCGGAAGTTCGCTGCACCTACGACGAAAGTGGCGATCCAGGTGGGAGCGGACACTCAGCTTCGAGACCTAGAGACGCAATATCAAATTGCATACAGAAGCGATTCATTCGCCCTTATCGACCTAGAGAGCCTAATTGTCACTTTCCAATTCCTTATGGCGACGACAAGATGAGCGCGTCCAAGAGTGATTGGTTGAAACAATGGATCAACAACAGGAACCGGTGCATCTGGAAGACCACAGCCTGAACGAAATTGTTCAGTTGCTTACAGCAGGGACACCGATTCGTCGTAACAATAAATCCGCGTTCTGTCTCGATACTGAAGACAAGCTCAAAATCTTCGCTTTCTACGGTCGAAACCGCGATCTATGGCCGCGCAATAAATCCGTCCAGACCAAGGAAGTGGAAAATATCCTCAAAGCGCTCGAAGGGCAATTGCCGACTGCTGATCAAATTCTACCGCGGGCAAGAGGGGAAAAGCCGACATGGCATCTTGAACGCGTGGAGGTTCATCGGTTCGGTGGCCTTCATCGGCACCTTGGGCCGAACGGCGAAGATCCCGCACCCTTCGTCTTTGATCTCGACAAAGAGATTACACTCATCAGTGGCTTCAACGGTGCTGGCAAGACAGCGCTGCTGAGCGCGATCATTTGGTGCCTGACGGGAAAGGCACTACGCTCGCAACATATCCCCCACGAAGTGCATGAACCGATGGCGGTCGAATGGCCGGTCGACACAGTTGGCGCGCAGGAAGATGAAAGACAGCCAGAAATCGCTGTGCCGCCGATTGTGCCAATCCCAACAGCAGAGAATCTGGCAAAGCTGGGGGACTCCCCGAAACTTGATACGCGCGTCAGCCTCACCTTCAGGCGCTCGGACACAGGCGAGATTCGCCGTGTCACACGCAAGCTTGATACGGCCGGAAAGAAGCTCGTTGCCCCCGTCGAAGGGCTGGACGGCCTTGGCCTTCCGGCGCTGGCGATAGAGGCCGGTACACTAATGCCGGGCGTAGCGGCGCATATGCGTTTCGAAGAGAAATCAGACTTCACGCAGGCGGTATCGCAACTGACGGGCCTGAAGCCCTTGGAAGAACTCGGGCACCGCACGGAAAGGCTCGTGAACCGTCTGCGCACCACCGAAAAGCGTGCGACAGAAGAAGCTCGCGACAAAAAGACCGCACACTTCAGAAACGCGCTGCAGACTCTGCGGGAAGGATGGGCAGAGCGTCCCGATCTTGTGGAGATGCCGGAGATTCTGCTGCCAGGCGAAGAGCGGGAGATCGAAACTGAGACGGATACTGCCGAAGACGGAGAAGAGGAGCAGCTTCCGCAAAAGACCGATTGCCGATCCTCGATAGCGGCGGCCAAAAGGAGACTGAAGGAACTCCAGTCCGAAATGTCGACTGCGATGGAGAAGATTCTTGGCCGTGGGATCGAACTGTCGACAAAGCAGCAAGTAGAGACCTTTACCCGCGCGCTGGATAAAGGCGCCGATAGGCTCAAGGGCAGCGCTCTTCGGGAGTTACCATCGGTTGTGCCGCTCTTGGACCTCGGCAAGATTACCAATGAGGAAGTTGACGCGGCCCTCAAAACGATCAGGAAAATAATTGAGCGCGCGCAGTTGCTTTCCCGAAGGCTGGAAGACGAACGGCAAGCCGCGCGTTGGCGTCTGTATTCGAGAGTTTCTGCATGGCACAAGGATCATCATCCGGATCAGGATATTTCGAACTGTCCCGTCTGCGGGTCTGATCTCGAAAAAGTACCTTCCGACGCACTGCTCGATCTTTCTGTGAAGGCGGCACTCGACCAATGCCGCGAAGCTGACAACGATATTGCCAAGACCGCAGCGCAATGGGAACGCGACGAGGCGGCGGCGTTCCTGGATGCTCTGCCTGAGAGTCTGCGCGGCTTTGCTGACAAGACGCAGCGGGACGCGCTGCTCGGCATCTGCCGCAAGGGTTATGTGGAAGAGCTGCTTGCGCACGAGGCGTTCTCAGGTCGATTAGAGCCGCTGCGGAAGAACGGGCAGGCGGTGTGGGACATCGCCTCCGGTGAGCATCCTCTTCCGGAAGCGCCGGAGAGCGCGATCAGCGCGCTCCCCGATCTGTTCTCTTCTGGCAAACTGCAAGAGCGGCTTGATGCGATTACCCACAATCTAATGCTCCGTGAGCACCGTTTGATGGCAACTGAAGCGCTACAGTCGCTCATGGGTCGATACATCGGCAAGGCTAAGACCGCCGGGGAATTGGCCGATGTCGCCGAAAGCGCACCCGCTGCTCCCGCCGAATATGGCTCCAAGCCTGACGAAGAACCGCTGCGGGCGCAGATCGAGGCGATCAAGCGTGCGGTTCAAAATGCCATTCCGGTGGTTTCCCTCATTCGCCAGCTCGATGAGCTGGAGTTGCTGCGTCAAAATTGGCAGTCTGACAGTGATCGTCTTCAGCTGCTCGTACGCGCGGCCGATTCAGTTGAACCATATCTAGAATTTCCAGGCCTCGTTTACGAGCGCGTATCTGGCTTGATTGAAACGCTCAACATCGACACGGCAGCGTGGCTGGGTAAGATTTATCGCTCGCACTATAACGGCGGTCCCTCATACGGCGGCTTCGAACTGGGTGAAGCAAGCGGGTTCAGCTTGCGCGCTGAACTTGGCGGAATGCGCGTTCCCGCCCAACAGGTCATGAATGCGTCCCTGCTACGCGCGTGCGTATGGGCCTTCTTGTTTGCCCTTTGGGAGCATATCGGCAAACAGACTGGCGGATTGAGTTGCATGCTGCTCGATGATCCACAGACCCACTTCGATCCGATCAACAGCGAGAACCTTGCCGCGGCGATACCATCAATGCCCGGCCATGGCATACGTCCTCTGGTCGCCTCTAACGACGTTCGGTTTGTAGCCGCGATTCAGGATAAGCTGCCTTCTCGGGCCATCGATAGCCCTTCATGGACAGCGCTGCGGCTCGATCCGATTTCATCGTCCAAGCTCACCGCCTCGCTTAGCCCAGCGCTGGAAGAGATACGGGAAAAGCGTGATCGCTGGCGCGAGGATGATAACGACGTCGTGAAAGCGCAGGAGTTCGTGAAATGCGTGCGAGTGGACATCGAGAACCGGCTATGGAATCTGTTGGCGACCGATCCGCTGGTGATGCACGCTCCGACGCTTGGCGATTTGCTCGGGCAACTTCGGCACGCTCGCAACGGCGGGGAGCGTCCATTCGAGGAACCGCCCTTCGAAAACCTGGTGTTGCACGAAGCACTGCGCGACAACGCGCTCTTCTACAAGATCATCAACAAGGCGCATCACCGGCCGATGGACGTTACGCCGCAAGACGCCGAAGATGTGAACAAGGCTTATGAAAACGTTCATAGTACCTTGAGGAGTTGCAGCGCATCGTACGCGCGCTTCATGGGGCGCCTGACGAGCGAAGATCGCGACTTCATGCTAGCAGACGCGCCGATGGCACCGGATGCAACTCAACTACCAGACAAAAAGCTGCCTGTCCTCGGAACGCTCGCAGCGCGCAGTAGCGCGGACATTCTCGCAATCGCTGAGGTTCATGAGCAGTTCACGCTGGGGTCGCTTGGTGACGTCGCTTTGTATGCAGTTCGCGGCCCGACGCTCGGCTCTCTCGCCTTGGTCGGACAGGTCGTAATTGTCTCGTTGGAGCGGGAGCCAGTCGAAGGCGATCCGGTCATAGCGCTGTACAAGGGCAGAGCATTTGCCCGCCGCTATCACCGCGACAGGAATGACCCCTCCCGCACGGTCCTGACGGCGGACCGTTCCGGCACAGAACGGGTGCCACCAGTATTGATCACCCCGACAGCCGCCACACGTGCAATGCCCATCATTGGCGTTTTGTACGATGCTCAAAAGCCTGGCGGACCGGACGAAGCAGTGGCCGTGCCTTCTAGCGATATCCTGTTACGCAACCTGGCTGTGGCCCATATTGTCGAAGACAGCGCCTACCCCATCATCCGGGACAGGGACATGGTTTTGGTAGAGGCGATAACCGAGATATCCACGGCGACCATGAACAAGCTTGAAGGGCGTATTGTTGCTTTGACGGCACGATATGGAGACGAGAGTTTTGGCTACCTCAAGCGGCTCGGCTACGAGATCCACGAGGGGACGCGCATATACGAAAATATCGGTCTCAATGGCAAAGCCGTTTGCATTTCTGATAGTCCAGCTGATGGGGCGAGGCTCGTAATTGACAGGCTTTGGCGCGTGCATGGTGTTCTCCGCCCTTGACCGTCTCGTCGAACTTGCGGGGCTTTCTACGAAAGGACCGGAGGTCATAGCTAAGCGGCGATCTCTCTTGGACGCCCGAACGTGGCGCGTTGCGGATAATCAAGATGACGCGGATGCTACAGCCTGGTGCGGACGGCCGCTTACGGGAATTTGAGATGCGGAATCTTAGTGGAGCTGAGTGACGGCTCTGGGCCGTTTGTGTCGCATATTTTGCAAGTCCTAGGCCACCTTTGGAAGCTTTATACCGCAGCGGCCCACGATTACTGAATCTCAGAGATATGTAGCACATCAACGCCACCTCAACCCGCATACGCCGTTTTGGCGCGGTTCGCGGCGGAAAAGGCGGGCCAATGTCGGGCTTTGCCCGCATGGAAGATGCGTAAAATCAAAGGCTTATGAGATAAGTGCCTGATTTCATTAAGCTATTGGAATCATTAGATTATAGGCTCATAACCTGAAGGTCGTAGGTTCAAATCCTACTCCCGCAACCAAAAAATCTAACTATAACAAAGTCTTAGAATCCGACAAAAACACTTGTGTATACCTCGCGCAAAAACGAGTCAACGCCAAGTCAACGTTTTGCAAGTCCCCCTGAAACCCAGGCGGGCTTTTTGCATTTTGGCGGGTTCAACAACGGCGCTGCATCCGCCCCAGTTGAAACCATCGCTCCGATCCGGTATATGACTCAGTCATACCATGGAGGCGCGGATGACCGTCAAAACCACTCTCAGCTTTACCGACCGCCACCACCAGTTCCTTTCTGAAAAGGTGGGGCAGGGCGTGTTCGCGACCCAGAGCGCTGCAGTCGCGGCCGCGCTGGAACAGATGATGCAGGATGAGCAGGAACGCGATGTTGCGCTCTCTGCCCTCGCGCAGGAGATCCGTGCCCGCATGGAAACACCGCGCGACACGTTCATCGACCAGGACGATGCCTTTGCCGCCGCCCACCGCACCATCCGGGCGGCCCGTGGCGCGTGAACTATCGCATCAAGTACCATCCCCTCGTCGCGCGAGATCTTGCTGCCATCGCGCATTGGATCCTCGACTATGCTGGGCCCGACGCGGCGGCGCGAAAGCTGGCCGAGATCGAGGCTGCCATCGCCACGCTGAAGGCCACGCCGCACAAGGGCAGTCTCCGCAGTGAAATCGCCCCTGATCTGCGTGCCATCCCGGCAGGGCGCAAAGCCGTCATTGCCTTCGTTGTTGACGATGACGCTGCCGAAGTGCTTGTTTACGCAGTTACCTATGGCGGCGCGGATTGGGCCATGCGCAGCAGCGCGCGCAGCCGGTAATGGGGCAGAGGCCGCTTGTTTGTTTGAAAGGGTCCTCTGATGGGATTTGTCTTTTACGATCTTGAGACCACCGGGATATCGCCCGCATTTGACCAGCCGCTACAGTTTGCAGCGATCCGCACGGACGACAGTTTTGTCGAGATCGAGCGCGTCAACCTTCGCTGCCGGATCGCGCCACACATCATCCCGTCCCCACAGGCGCTGATTGTCACCGGCGTCACGCCCGCGCAGCTGGTTGACCCAGAGCTGCCGACCCTGTTCGAGTTCACCCAGACGATCATGGAGCTAACCGAACGTTGGGCGCCTGCGACATGGGTGGGCTTCAACACCATCCGTTTCGATGAGGAGGTGCTGCGCCAAGCTTTCTTCCAGAACCTTCAGCCGAACATCTATGCCACGCAGTTCAACGGCAACAATCGGCTCGACATCCTGACCGCCGTCTATGCTGTGTGGTGCCGCAATCCCGGTCTGATGCATTGGCCGACCGATGACACCGGCCGCACGACGTTCAAGCTGGACCGTCTTGCCCCGGCAAACGGCTTCAACGCGCACAATGCCCATGATGCTCTTGGTGATGTCGAGGCCACGATCCATATCGCGCGCCTCATCGCCAACGGCGATCCTGCGCTCTGGTCGGCCATCCTGCACAACCGCGACAAGCAGAACGTCATGGCGACTTTGGAAACCTTCCGCCCCGTGGAGTTGGTGCTGCGCTTTGGTGGTGGCCCACCTCGTGCTTATGTGGGGTGCTTCTGCGGTACTGCTGCTGGAAACCCGACAAGTGCGGCCTTCTTCGATCTGGAGGCGGCCGATCCAGAAGCATTGATCGAGGCCGATGATGCAGCGCTGTTCCAGGCGGTCGATGATACGCCCCAGATCATCCGTAGCGTCGCGACCAATAAGGTGCCATCGCTCTTCCCAATTGCCAATCCAGATCCCGACCACCTGCGCAAAGCAGCTTTGATCGCAGCAAACCCTGCCTTCCGCGCTCGGGTTGGCGAGGCCATGGCTGCGCGTTACGTCGAGGATCCAGATGCGCCGCGACCACCGGTCGAGAAGCAGATCTACGGCGGGTTCTATGCCAAGGCTGATCGTGATCTGCTGGCCGAGTTCCAGTGGGCCGACTGGTCCCGGCGGCGTGATATAGTCGGTCTTCTAACCGACGTCCGTCTGCGGCAGCTCGGCCGCAGGCTGATCGCCTTCCACGCGCCCGAAATCATCACAGCGGAAGAGGCCGAGCAGTATGAGGCGTTCCTGCGTGCGCGTTGGAATGCGCCGGAGGCGCCTGAGACCGAGTGGACGACGATTGCCTCAGCGACACTTGCCATCGCAGAGCTGCGGATGCGGCCGGGCGCGGATCAGGATGCGCTTAATGATATCGCCGTGTTCATCACTCAGATCACGCGCGGCGATACTGAACTCGATTGATTGTTTTGGGGCGATGCAACCAGGCAAGTTTTTTAGGAGCCTTAAGTGACATTTATTTCTTTGGTGCCGACGATTGAGTGCCTCGCTGACGAGACTGTACTTATTCAGGCATGGAAAAAGACATCTAGCTACATTCGCTATCACAACTGGTTTTCAGATACCCTTGAGCTTGACCGCACAGCTATCAATCTAAGGGAGTTCATTGCCAATATTTCGACCGAGATCAAATCTGATAGCCAACTCCTTTCTGACCCGATCCGAATGGTTCCGGCGCCAAAAAGTCAACAATGGCGGATCGAAAGTGGTGGCCAATGGAAACCGGTCAACGGTAACGGCGACACTGCGAAGATCCGTCCGCTCGCTCATGTGAGCCTGCGCGACCAAGTGATTGCGACAGCTATGATGATGTGTCTGGGCGATCGTGTCGAGACGCGCCAAGGTGACCCCGCCATGTCACTTGACAGTGCTGATCTGCATACAGTCGTCTCATATGGCAATCGGTTGTTTAGCGATTTCAAGAACGGTAAAGCACACCAGCGGTGGGGTTCAGGTACACTTTATCGGGGGTTTTACGAGGATTATCAGACATTCTTAGCTAGGCCAGAAGACGTAGCTGAGCGGATTCACAAGGGCCATCCACGGACGCTGATCGTGCAGTCTGATCTTCGCCAATTCTATGATCGTGTCACAGCCGATCTCTTGCACAAAGCGATAGTAAACCTTCGGGATGATTCTGGTGAGGCCGCGTTTTTCGAGCGTGTAACTGGCTTCTTGAAGTGGAAATGGTCAGATAGTGACCTTAAAGAGGTTGATATATACGCCAAGCAATCCGGCATTCCGGATTTCAGCAGAATTGTACTACCTCAAGGGCTTGTTGCGGCTGGCTTCTTCGCCAACGTCGCCCTTGCGACATTTGACAGAGACCTTAGAGACCAGATCGGCCGAGAAATCCTGCCAAACATTAAGTTGCACGACGTCGCCCGCTACGTTGATGATCTCCGGTTTGTGCTGTCTGCCCCATTGGATGTGGACATCGAAGCGGTAAAGACCGATATCTTCAAATGGATCAAAGGCAGTCTGGATCACTCTGCGCCTGGTCTTAGTCCGGCAGAAGAGAAGACACAGGTCACGGCTTTCCGGGCGGACGAAAGACCCCTAGTACAGCAGAGCAAGCGCATGGCGCGGATCCAGACAGCAATTTCAGGAGGTTTTGACCCCGTTGCTGGCGGAGAAATCCTCGATTCCGTACTTGCTCTTGTCAGGGCCCAGGAGCGGTTGGCGAAGGCCGAAGCGGTCAACGAGCACGACCCGTTCCGACCTGTTCCTGATGTGCGCGATTCAACCGTTGACCGCTTCGTTGCTGGTCGGTTTCGTTCAACTTATCGCTCTCTTCGCCCTCAGCTTTGGCAAACCCACGAGGATAGTCAGGCTGAGGGTGACGGCGAAGAATATAGCCAATTTCGAGGGGTTCGCACCCGAAACGAGCTCGACGATGAAATGCGAGCCTTTGCACTGGAACTGATCTCGAAATGGGTCAGCGATCCTTCCAATGTCCGTTTGCTGCGGATCGCCCTCGATCTTTGGCCCGATGCTGACGTCCTGACGAGAGTCCTTAATCTATTGCGACGGTTTACCCAAAAAGGGGGGCCCCGGAATGCACCGCGGCGGATCGCATGGTACTGCTTGTCAGAAATCCTTCGCGCCGGTGCCGTGGAAACTGGCTTTGTCGAGGATGATGAACAGCTTCCGTCTGCAGTCAAAGTCGCCGAATATAGACGGGTGCTCCGAGAAGAAGCCCTAAGAATAGTTTTCACCACGGAAACGCGCCTTCCATGGTATCTCAAACAGCAAGCTTATCTACTACTCGCAACAGATCCACCAGATATTCAGGCGCTGCCATCTCACGGAAGTGGTGATCTGTCACCCTATACCCGGCTGCTGCGCTTTCTGAAGGGCGATGCGCAAAAATGGCTGTCTGATGAATTCGCCACCTATGCCGTTCTTGCTCGGCGCTCATATTTGGACGCACAACGAGCAGCGGCGCTAGTAGGGCCGCAGTTGACGCCATCTCGAATAAATCGAATTGCGTCGCTCGATCCGAATTTTGCTGCTGAGCTTGTGGCTGCGACGGGTGGGGTATCCTCGCTGACCCCGCGAGCTAAGGCGGATCTCGGTCTCTCAGAACATTCAGATGCCAAGAGCAACACGCTGGCCAAGATCGTACTCTCACCTGAGACGCGAAATAAACTGCGCAACGAGCGCGCCTTGCTGAGTTTCGCTTCCAAGTTCCTGCTGGCAATTGACGGCGTTGCGGAGGCAGCACCTATTTCCCCATCCGAGGTAACTCTGGGTCTGGATGCGGAGACGAAAGAGGTTGGAGCGCTTCAGTTCCACCGTCGCAACTTGGCTGGCGATTCGCTTTATGACCCGCCGAACTGGGTTCCTGCTGATGATCACTGGCGATTTCAGCTTGGTTTTCTTCTGCGCTTCATCCTGACCGCCCAGCCGGATTTCACCAAACCGGCTCGCAGCCCTCACTGGAAGGAAGATAAGCAGATATACAGGTCGCCTGGCGGGCATTGGCATGAGCGCATTCATGGCTTCTTCAACGGCTATTCAGCGTTCGGTGATGATTGGCTGCCGATTTCCGATTGGGTAGAGCGGTTGCTCTTTGGCCTCTTGTGGTGGCCAGGCTGTGCCGGACAGCGGGAGGATACACCGGTTGCGGGCACCATGCGTGAAGCTCAGGAAGCTATTGATGCGCGTCTGAAATACATGCGGGAGATGCAAGGAACCAGCGTCGCCCTGCTGCCCCTCAAGGTACCAGGTGCTTTTAAGCGGGAAGGGAAGCCCCTGCGGGCGTGCGTAGTCCAGACGGCATTTCCGTCGGCGGACGACTTTCATGAAAATGACCTGAGTATGTCTGATGCCAATCTTCGGATACGCCATCGTCGCCATCTGTCTGCGGCCCTGGCAGCTGTAAAAAGTACATTGGCTCTCCGCGAAACGCACAAAGGTATGGGCAACAGACTTGACTGGCTTATTTTGCCCGAGCTTGCGGTGCATCCAGACGACGTGCGGACTCACCTTGTGCCCTTTGCTCGTGCGCATAAGACCATCATCCTCGCGGGCCTCACTTATGATGAGCTCTTTCTCGGGCAGCCACTAGTGAACTCTGCACTCTGGGTGCTGCCCACCCATCACCCCACGCGTGGTGCGCAAATCCTGATTCGGCGCCAGGGCAAGAAACATCTCGCACCGATCGAGAAAGGCTTTGAGTCCAAAGGACTGGTGCAGGCGTTCCGCCCATGTCAGTGGCTGATTGGGTACGATTGGTCCAATGATCCTGATAGCGACCCACTTTGGCTGACAGCAGCAATCTGCTTTGATGCAACTGATCTTCGTTTGGCGGCCGATCTGAAAGATCGCTCCGACATTTTTGCCATCCCGGCGCTGAATAAGGACGTGAAGACGTTCGACAACATGGCACTCGCCTTGCACTACCACATGCATCAAATGGTGGTGGTCGCGAACAACGGCAACTTTGGTGGAAGCAATGCCTATGCACCTTACACCTCGGATTGGAAACGACAGGTCTTCCATATGCATGGACAACCGCAGGCCTCAATTGCATTCTTTGAACTCGACAATGTAGCTGCATTCAAAAACCGCAAGGACGCTGGAGGGGATTTCAAGCCACCACCGGCTGGCTAGCAGGATTATCGGCTATCCAAGGGGGTGAAGCTTTCCCGCGTGCGCCTTTTTTCTTGGATTGTTTCACTACAGTACCGCGCTTGTTCGCGTATCACAGCATAATCTGACAACATGACAGTCAGAACTGCGTTTTCTGGCAAGGTGTCGACTTCGATTGCTGCACGGTCCAGCGTCGCGCGGCTGTATTCCACCACCGGCGGACAAACCTGCCCGGTTCGATCAGAACCGCCCATCGCGCATGCGCTGAGCAAGAGCATCACGATCAGCGGGGCGGCGGCTGGCGGCGTCCAGCATCTGGCGGTGGATTTCATGGGTTCTCTCCGATGTTGAAAGGCGCTCGACCAGCCGCCCGGCGCGCTCACCGGCGCGGCGGAGGTTCAGCAGGAACAAGGCGATGGTGATTGCGACCAGAAGCAGGCCCATCGCTTTGCGCGCCGGGCCGCTGGTGAGGATTGCGGTGATTAAGCCCATCAGCGCTGGCCCCGCTTCCAGTCGTCGATCCTCGCATGGATCGCGACCGCAATGCCGATCAGCGCGACGGCGAGGAACACCCAGCGCAGGATGTCGAGGTAGGGCACGAGGGGCAGGATCGCGGATTGGGTTTCCGCCAGGACGTCTTGAGCGACCTCGACACCGGCGGCACCGACAGTGGCGATTCCCGCTACCCCGCCGCCTTTCAGGGTGCGACTGTCGGCCAGCACCTCACGAGCTGGCTGGGTTTCAGGCACGAAAGGCGTGGCACGCGGGGCAAACGCGTCGCCCCAGGAGCGGGCAGGGCCGAGGTCGATGTGCATGAACCCCGAGCGTGGATAGGTGCCGAAGCCGAGGAAACCGACGGCGCGGGCGGCCTCGGCGAATGCGGCAGGGTCGTGGTTCGATATGGCGATGTCAAACGCTGTGCCCTGCATGTGCTTGGAGGCCGGGGCCCCGCCGACGGCGCGGTTGTGGCTGGGGCTGCGATAGCCGGAGCGGACGATCAGCGGCTTGCCGAGGCGGTTGCGCAGGGACTGGAGCTTGTCCATCGCCTCGGTGTTGATCTTGATCGCCCCGGTCCCGCGGCAGGCGATCTCGGCCGGGGAAAAGCTGGGCCAGCGCCAGGCGCTCTCAGGCACGTCGCGGAAATGGGCATAGGTCGTGGTCGGCATGATGGGTCTCCAGAAATGCAAAACCCGCCTCGGGGGCGGGTGGGGTTGGTCGGTAGGGTGGTGTGGTACGGTCAGTCGGTGCGGCCGCGCTGGAACGCTTCGAACATCAGATCCCGCATCGCGCGGATGTCTGTCTCGATGCGCTCCAGACGGTCGGCGTCGCCCTTGCGGTCTTCGGCGCGCTGGCGATCCACGCGGTCGCGCTCGGCCAGCAGTTCGCGGTCCATCCGGACCAGCATTGCGTCATTGGTGAAGGCGCGGCGCGTGACGGCGGCCAGGAGCGCGATGAACCCGCCGATCAGTGCGGTGATGGCTGCGGTGAGGCCGTTGTCGCGGAAGGCTGTACTGACCTCCTGCAACAGGGTGGTTCGTTCTGTCATGTTGGTTTCCTTTAATAATCCGTCTCGACGTAGACGCCCGAGCAGTCGTAGGCGACGGCGGCCGCCGTCGCGCCGTTGTTCATGTAGTTGCGCGGGCTGAGCAGTTGGGTGGCTGCGGGTATGTCGGTCGTAATAGTGAACTCGACTGCAGTGCCGCTGACCTCTTCAACGACACGTACGCCGATATCGGACCCGTTTGGGGCGGCCGCGATGTAGAGCGTCAGCACGTTGGTCAGGCTGTTTACCGGAAAGCTACCGCCCAGATCGGTCAATGATGGCGCGCCGCTGCCATCATTGTGCACCATTTGCCAGTTTGCGTGGGTGCCACGCTGGAAGCCAATGCCGATGCAATTCACAGCGGAGGCCAGTGTAAGTGTCGTCGCCAGCGCTGCAGTCGAACCATAAAGGCCGAAGAACCCCATTCCGGTCGCCTGCAATGTCGTCATCGACAGCCGATTGACGTAGCTCCAGCCGCCAAGCCCGTCGGCATTGCCCCGCCAGCAGACCCATCCGGCAGACCGTTCTTCGGCCACGGCATCTGCTGTGGCGGCACTGGTCACGCGCCAGCGGCGCATGCTGGTTGAGAGGTTTGTGGTCGCCAGCGTTGGCGTGGCCACGGTGCCAACCGCGGTTCGCGGCATGCCGTTGGTATTGACGGTCGTGCCCGATGACGGAGCCCATGTCGCAATCCGGTTCACCCCGAAATGCGGCTGCAGGGGAAAGAACCGGCCCGAGGGGCGCTGCACATCAAGCCATCCAGCCCCGGCACGGTCGCGGGCATAGACCGCGAGCTTTCCTGCAGGCGGCGGGTCTGGTGCCGCGGGCAAGCTGGGCATGTGCAGTGGTTCGGGCAGCTCGACCCGGCCGGAGGTACGGTCGATCTTGATGGCTTCGTGAAACGCTCCACCATCCGGACTGACCTTGAAGCTGAAATCGTCACTTCCCAAGAGCCCGAAGAGCGCACGTGCTGAGAACCCGGTCTTGAACGCGAAGGCGGCATCATTGGCCGGGGCATTCTTGTTGAAAGTCGCCTCAATCCCGGCGCCTGCGTTGTTGATCAGCACCGCAGGGGTGTTCATCGACAAGCGGTTGTAGCTGTCGGCCGCAGCACCACCGAGGCCCAGCAATTGCGCAGTCAGGTTGGCTTGCGGCATGCCGACCTGCGTGACGGCATTGGCGAAGGTGACTGTGGGAGTGTTCACCACGGTCATGCCGCCCGACCCAGCGGTGGCGGAACCGATGTTGACGACCGTGGTCGATCCGGATGCGCCGCCGGTGCCGAGATTCACGGTCTTGGTGACGCCAGTGGTCGTGGCTCCAGTGCCCATCCCGTAGGTGGCGATCGTCGTCGCCGTGCCGATGGTGGCCGCCGCCGCCGACACAGTAACTGTACCCGAGGCGGTTAATGTCCCCGAGAAGGTCTTGTTGCCGCTGAAGGTTTGCGTGCCAGCAAGAATTGCCAGTTCGGATGAAGAGTTCGGCAGGGTGAAGGTCCGGGTCGTGCCGGCTGTGATCCCAGACAGCGAGAACAGCGCCTTCTTGGTCGGATCGGCATCATTCACCAGGCTGAACACGGCATCTGACACATCGACCGGCTCGCCGACCGGATCCCAGCTAGAGCCATTCCACACGACGAAGACCGCCTCATCCGCAATCCACGCCAGCCAGCCCGGGCGCGGGACCAGCCGCATCCAGACCCCATCGACCCAAAAGGCGACGTTCAGATCCCAGCCCGCCCAAAGGCCGGTTGCACCCGATGCCACGATATGGCGGTCGCCATCAGCCGGACTGGCAGGCGGCGTGGTGCGCGTGCGGTTCAGCACAGAAAGTTGGACCATTGCATCGAGCAGGCGCAGCGCCTCGTTGTGGGTGACGTGCTTTTGCGCCTGCGATGCCAGGATGTAGGGCAGCAGGAGATGGGTGGTGATGTCAGACATGATCCTGCTTTCAGAAGGTTAGCGTGACGGATCGCCCAGCGCCCCGGCCAATCAAGGCCGAGAGCTGGTAGATACGTATCGAGAGGGATTGGCCGGGCCCGAGGGGTGCGCCCAAATCGGCGGCCTGCTGGGCGGCTGTGTAGAGCGCGCTGGTCGTGGCAGTCGTCAAGGATCGTTTGACAACTGACCCGTCCAGAATGTCGACCTGATAGGCCTCACTGTCCTCGGCCAAAGGCACATCGCCAACGCCCCAGGTATCGGCGGCAAGGGATCGCGACCGGCGTGTCCAGCGGATCGTCAGATCGCCCGGGCTGCGCGCGATGCGCCATGGCTGTTCAATATGCACGACTGAGAAGGGCCGCAGCCCAGCGCCCTCGGGCGTGAAGGTTGCGGCAACAAAGGTCTCGTCGCTGACTGGCTTGGATGCCGGGCCGATGCGCCAGTTCCATGGCAAGCCGAGATCAGCCTCACTGGTCGGCAATGTGGCCACGGCCGTATCGAGAACCACAACCCTCGCGCCACTCGGCACCATGCTGGCTATGGCCCCTTCGGTGCCGCGCTGACCCCGCAGCAGGCGCGTCAAGCGATAGCGCCCCGTCGCGATCAGCTCGGCTGCGCCCGCTTGGACGATTTCCCATTGTCCGGCGCCGGTTTCCACGGCCAGCGCGTTCGCTCCGCCCAGCAAGGTGATGTCCGTGACGCTTTCCAGCGTGCCGGAATAGAGATCGACCACCAGCGCATTGCCGAGATCGAAGCGCGACACTGGCCCCGCAAAGAAGTCGGCCGCCAGCACACCCATGCGCGCCCGCGAGCTGAAGGTTGTCAGCAACGTGAAACCATCCGTGGCGGCGCTGCGGTAGACGGCAATTTCTCCCGGCCATGGCTTGGCATGTGCCGCGACGAAGAGGCGGTGCGCAGGCTGGTCCTCGCGCAGTTGCGGCAGATCCATCAGCACAATGTCGGGTGCGCCGAAGACCGTCGGTGTCGACAGAGACGCAGGGCGCGGTTCGCCGGGTGGCAAGTCATAAACCGCGCGATCCTGGCGCACCGCATCTACACTGCGCAGGTCGGAGTCCGCGATGGACACGAGCCGCATTTCCGTCAGGCGGCCATCGTGATCGAGCAGGATGACATCGCAAGGATCCAGCGCCAGTCGCGAGGGCGGCAGGCGGAACGCGGCACTTTCGCGGCCAACCCATGCCTCCATCAGCGCGCGACGGCAGCGGCGTTCGGCTTCCTCGGGCGGAATGGCCATCGGAAATGACTCGGACGCGATGCGCGTGGTGTCGACGGTGATCCGCCGCGCTTCGACCTGCGCCGCGTCGTAATCCTCGTCGGCGCGGGCGACCTGCCATTTCAGGGCCTGCGGCAGTTCGGTTTCCTGCGCTCGGGTCAATTCCATCACGTCGCCTTGGGCCGAGGCGGGCGCGACCATGCTGTCCGGGGTGATCGTGGCGCTGGCAATCCGACCACGCATACGGAACTTGATGCGCCCCTCGCTCTCGACGGCATCGAAGCCGAAATGCCGGGCCAGCGTGGAAATCGACGCGCGCGGGGCTTCCAGAGCGGAGATCACATAGCCTTCGACCGCGCCCCAGAGGCCGGAGACGTCGATCAATTCCTCCGGCAACCCTGCGCGCAGGCAGATGTGGCGCACGAGGGCCGCCAGAGACACAGCCCCCAGCCGTCCAGTCAGCCAGTGGCCAAGCCGCCAGTTCGGGCCGTCAGTCCAGACATCGGTCAGTTCCGGAAAGAAGGGATAGGGACGGGCATCCCATGTCCAGGCGGCGCATTCGGGGACATGCACCATGCGCGCGCCGTAGACCGAGGAGGTCGGGTTGTTCGCCACAGCACCCCAGAACAGATAGGTCGCCTCCAGATAGGCGCGCTGGATCGCGTCGTCGCGCCAGCCCCGTGAAAAGTAGGGCGTGAAGCTTTCCGAGGATTTCGGATCAAAGAAGACGTTCGGCTGGTTGGTCCCGCGGTCGATGGCCGGGCACCCGAGTTCGGTGAACCAGATCGGCTTGGACTGCGGCACCCATGCGGTTGGCGTGCCGCTCTCCACACCACCCGGGCGGTTGAAATGAGGCTCGGACCACCAGGCCCGCAGATCCTTGTAGCGGAACACCCATGGCTTGCCCGCGCTGCCGTCCGCAATCGGCGTCCTGACCTGCGCGGCGCGGTCAGCCGGGTTGGCATAGAACCAGTCAAGACCTTCGCCACCCACGATGTTGGATTGCAGATAGGCGCGGTCGTAAATCGCCGGGGCCAGCGCAGCGTCGGCATGATCAAAGCCGTCGCGCCAATCCGACAGCGGCATGTAGTTATCGATGCCGATGAAATCGACATTGGCGTCTGACCAGAGTGGATCAAGGTGGAAATAGACGTCGCCACTTCCATCGCTGGGATGGTGCCCGAAATACTCCGACCAATCGGACGCGTAGCCAATCTTGGTCCCAGCGCCGAGGATCGGGTCGTGTCGCGAAGGTGGTGGAAATTTGAAGGTGGCGTAATCTCCGGGTGACTTGAACCCACCCAACAGGCGGCAGCAACCGCCAAGGAGATCACGCTATGACGAACAATAACGACACCGCTGCGCTTTCGCTACTGGC
>JAIOJF010000044.1 GCA_019911965.1 Paracoccaceae bacterium
GCCGCCCCGCCCCGGGTCCAGTGGCGTTTGGCGGCGCGCGAGCGGGTGGCGCGGGCCTCCTGATCAATGGCGTCGCCGTTGCGCACCGCCTGCCCGGCACGCCCGGAAAACCGCGCCAGCGCCCAGGCCGCCCCCGGCGTATCGGCGATGCCGGTCTGTGCCGTCAGGCCCATCGCGGCGCAATCCTCGGCCAGCAATGCCGCCAGCCCGCCCTCGCCGCCGAACAGATGCGCACAGCCGGTGATATCGAGGATCAGCGCGGCTGGCGGTTCCTCGGCCACGAAGGGGCTGACCTTGCCGACCCAGCGCCGGAGACGGGTCAGGAACGCCGCCTCGGCCTGCGGATTGGCCGGGCGGGTGGTCAGGCCGGGGCAGACGGCGCGGGCATCGCGCAGCGACTGGCCGGGATAAAGGCCCGCCGCCTCGGCCTCGTGGTTGAGGCTGGTCAGCGTCTGGGCGTTATGTTCGGTCGCCACCACCGCGAACGCGCCGCCAAGCGTGCCGCGTTCCGACCGCAGGACTCGCTCGGCGGCGAGGCGGGGAAACCAGATCGACAGGATGCGGCGGTTGCGGGACATCGGGCGTTTGTTCTTTGTTTGTTCTTTCAATACTCCCCTGCCCTGCCGGAGTCTAGGTCCCGCGCCCGGAGATTTTGCTGGACGCCTTGCACCCGGCACCTAGACTGGCGCGGCTGATACCCAACCGGAAGGACCTGACGTGACCGCCCTCCGCCTGATCATTGCAAGCCTCGCCCTGGCAATTGCCACCACCACCAGCGCATCCGCGGATGAAGAGCGGGCTGGCTGCGCCATCAGCCGGGGCAAGACATGCGATATCGCCGATGCGATTGCGCGGGGCCTGTTCGAGACCGGCCTGACCCCGATCTTCCCCAGCGGCCTGCGCTGCCGGCAGATCGACGAGGCCTGGGCGATCTCGTACCGCGACAGGCGCGGAGGTGCCGATGCCTATCACGGCGGCATCGACATTCCCGCGCCGTTCGGCACGTCGATCCTGGCCGCCGCCGATGGCGAGGTGGTGGCGATATTCGAGGGCAGGAACAGCTATCGCGGCCGCGAGATCGTGCTGCGCCACAGCCCCGCGCAGACCGGGCTGAAGGTCTGGACCTTCTCGGCCTATTCGCATTTCAAGACATTACCGAAGCTGAAAGTCGGTGACCGGGTCAGGATGGGCACGGTGCTGGGGCCGACCGGCAATTCCGGGCGCGGACAGGAGCCGGGCATCCAGTCGAAAAAGCGCCGCCCGGCGATCCATTTCGCGGTGACCTACAGTTCCGGGCCGGATTTCAGGATTTCGCGCAACGAGGTGGTGGTGCCGCGCAATGGCTGGTGGGCCGATCCGCTGGCCTTTCTGAGTGGCCGGATGCCGCTGGACTCCCGGGTGCTGGCGGCACGCCCGGCCTCGCAAAAGGCCGTGGCAATAGGCGCGATGCTGATGGACGGCACCATCGTGCCGCCCAAGGCGCGGGTGATCTGGCCCTATGCCTGCCAGGGCTGAGGCGCGCGCTCAGCGATCATAGGCCACCATCGTCAGCAGTTCGTATTCCGCCACCTGCTCGTCATCCTGATTGTAGACGGTGACGTTCCAGCGTACTTCGCCATAATCGTCCGTGCGCCCGGTCTTGCGCTTGGCGGTCAGGCGCACGCGGATCACGTCGCCGGGGCTGACGGGTTTCTGGAAGCTGAGGCTGTTCAGGCCGGTATTGGCAAGGACCGGGCCGGGATTGGGTTCGACAAACAGACCAGCAGCGAAGGACAGGATCAGGTAGCCATGCGCCACCCGGCCGGGGAAGAACGGATTGGCCCTGGCGGCGTCCTCGTCCATATGGGCGTAGAAGGTATCGCCGGTGAAATTGGCGAAAAGCGCGATATCGTCCAGCGAGATTTCGCGCGGTTCGGTCCAGATCGTCTCGCCGATGGCGATCTCGTGATAGGTGCGCTGGAACGGATGCGCAGGGGGCGTGATTTCCGCCGCGCCCCTGACCCAGGTATTGCCGATCGCGGTCAGGATATCGGGGCTGCCCTGAATGGCGGTGCGCTGCATGTAGTGCATCACGCCGCGCACGCCGCCCAGTTCCTCGCCACCACCGGCGCGGCCCGGGCCGCCGTGGACCATATGTGGCAGGGGCGAGCCGTGGCCGGTGGCCTCTTTCATCGAAGCGCGGTTGTTGAAATAGAGCCGGCCGTGCCAGGCCGCCGAAGCCAGCGTGATGTCGCGGGCGACGCCCGGATCATTGGTGATGACCGAGCCGACCAGCGAGCCGCCGCCCCGGTTCATCAGGGCCGCCGCATGGGCGATATCGCGGTAGCCCATGATTGTGGAGACCGGGCCGAAGGCTTCCAGTTCATGCACCGCTGTTGCCGCGTCCGGGTCGTCGCATCTCAGAAGAAACGGTGGCAGGAAGGCACCGCTGGCGGCATCGGCACCGTCCACCTCGAACGCGTCAGCGTCGCCGCAGATGCGCGTGGTCTCAGATGCCAGTACCGCCAGTTTCGCCAGCACATCCGCCTTTTGCCCGGCTGAAGCCAGTGCCCCCATACGGGTGGTTTTCAGGCCGGGATCGCCGATGCGGGTTGCGGCCAGTTTCGCGGCCAGCGCTTCGGCCAGCGGGCCGACCAGCGCATCCGGCACGATCATGCGCCGGATGGCGGTGCATTTCTGGCCTGCCTTGGCTGTCATCTCGCGGTGGGCTTCGGTGACGAACAGATCGAACTCGGGCGTGTCCGGCGTGGCGTCCGGGCCAAGCACCGAGGCGTTCAGCGAATCCTGTTCGGCGAGGAACCGCACCCCGCGCTTCAGCAAGACAGGGTTGGAGCGCAGCATCAGCGCGGTATCGGCGGAGCCGGTGAAGCTGACGATATCCTGCGCATCCAGGCGGTCCAGCAGATCGCCGGTGCCGCCGGTTATCAACTGGAACGAGCCAGCCGGGAAGATGCCGCTTTCGTCCATCATGCGCACGCAAGCCTCGGTCAGATAGGCGGTGGCGGTGGCGGGTTTTACGATGCCGGGGACACCGGCCAAAAGCGAGGGCGCGAGTTTTTCCAGCATCCCCCAGACCGGGAAGTTGAAGGCGTTGATCTGTACCGCAACGCCCAAAAGCGGCGTGCAGACATGCTGGCCGAGGAAGCTGCCGGAACGCGACAATTGCTCGACCTCGCCGTCCAGATAGACATGGCCATCGGGCATTTCGCGCCGCCCCTTTGAGGCAAAGACCAGCATCGTGCCGATGCCGCCGTCGATGTCGATCTTGCTGTCGGACAGGGTTGCGCCAGTCTGGTAGGACAGTTGGTAAAGCTGATCGCGGCGTTCCTGCAGGTAAAGTGCCAGCGCCTTCAGTTTCTTCGCGCGTTCGTGGAAGGTCATGGCACGTAAGGCGGGGCCGCCGGTATTGCGGGCGAAGTCGATCATTGCCTGGAAATCGAGGCCATCCGAGCCAGCCTCGGCGATCACCTCGCCGGTGACGGCGGAGCGGATCGCGCGGGTGGCACCTTTCGGGGCGAGCCACTTGCCGCCGGCGAAGGAGTTCAGTTGCATGATCGTCATGATTTTCCCTTTCCCTGGTCACCACCGCTGGCGGTTTCGTGACCATTTAAACCATTCTTTCGCCCCGTCGCACCCCCCGGGCGTGACGGTTGTCCTTTTTATCCTCCGGGGGCTGTGCGTGCTGCCTGCCCAGCGGATCATTCGACCGGTCGGCTGGTCGGTCAGGCGATTGCGCGATCAGTCGATCAGTCGATCAGTCGATCAGTCGATTGGTCGGTCTGTCGCTTAATCGGCCAGTCAACCGCCATTCTGTAAGCCCGTCGAATACCCCGTCATTTGCCCGACCGACCGGGTAGTCGGCCAATTTGCCACATAGCCTGAAGGCCCTGGTTCCGCCTAATCAGTGCATCGCCCGCCCGTCAGGGTTCCCGCCCGAAACGGCACCGAAACATGCCCGGGCCACCCGCAACCTGCCCCCGGAAGGCCCGACAATCGCCCAATCTATTGACCAACCGGTCGGTTTATGCAAATCATTTCTGAACAACAACAGGGACAACAGATGCGCGCCACCACGCCCGGGGAAATCGCCATGCGCTGCGCCGAGGTGATGTGGAAAGAAGACCGCGCCGCCAGAGAGCTTGGCGTGATACTCGACAGCGTCGGCCCCGGCATTGCCACCACCTCGATGCGGGTGGAGGATCGCCATCTGAACGGCAAGGGCATGTGCCACGGCGGGGTGATCTTCACGCTTGCCGATGTGGCCTTCGCCTATGCCTGCAACAGCTACAACCATGTGGCGGTGGCGCAGTTCAACACGATCTCGTTCATTGCGCCCGGCAAATCGGGCGAACGGCTGACCGCCGTTGCGCGCGAAACCATGAACAATGGCCGACAGGGCATCTATGACATCACCGTCACCAGCGACGACGGCCATGTGGTGGCCGAGTTTCGCGGAAACTCGAAGGTGATCAAGGGCCGGCATTTCGACGAAAGCGAGGATTGATTCATGCGCGAAGCCTTTCTGTGCGAGGGTCTCAGAACACCGATCGGCCGCTATGGCGGGGGCCTGGCGGCGGTGCGTCCCGATGACCTGCTGGCCTATGTGATCCGCGATGTGATCGCCGCCGCGCCGGGGCTGGATCCGACCGCGATCAACGATGCGATCATGGGCTGTGCCAATGGCGCAGGCGAGGATAACCGCAATGTCGCACGCATGTCCGTCCTGCTGGCGGGCCTGCCCGACAGCATACCCGGGGCAACCATCAACCGGTTATGCGGCTCGGGCCTCAATGCCGTCGGCGCCGCCGCGCAGGCAATCCGTTCGGGCGATGCCGAGATCATCCTGGCGGGCGGCGTCGAAAGCATGTCGCGCGCGCCCTTCGTGATGGGCAAGGCGGAGACCGCGTTCGACCGCAAGGCCGAGATGTTCGACACCACCATCGGCTGGCGCTTCGTCAACCGCGCGATGAAGGCACAATTTGGCGTGGACTCGATGCCCGAGACGGCGGAAAACGTCGCCGCCGAATTCAATGTCAGCCGCGAGGATCAGGACGCTTTTGCCTACCGCTCGCAAACCCGCGCTGCGGCGGCCATCGCCAGTGGCCGGTTTGCCCAGGAAATCGCACCGGTCAGCATTCCGCAGCGGCGCGGTGATCCGGTGATTGTCGATACCGATGAGCATCCCCGCCTGACCAGCCTTGAAAAACTCGCCGCCCTGCCCGCACCGTTCCGCGCAGGCGGCAGCGTGACGGCGGGCAATGCCTCGGGCGTCAATGACGGCGCGGCGGCGATCCTGATCGCCTCGGGCGAGGCGGTGGAGAAATACGGCCTGACCCCGAAAGCGCGGATTGCCGGCATGGCCTCGACCGGCGTGCCGCCCCGGATCATGGGCATCGGCCCTGCCCCGGCCTCGCAGATGCTGATGGCGCGGATGGGCCTGACCATCGGCGATATCGACCTGATCGAGTTGAACGAGGCCTTTGCCGCGCAAGGCCTGGCGGTGATGCGCCAGCTTGGCCTGGCCGACGATGCCGAACACGTCAACCCAAATGGCGGCGCGATTGCGCTTGGCCATCCGCTTGGCATGTCGGGTGCGCGGCTGGCGCTGACGGCGGCTATTGAAATGACCAACAACGATCTGAACCGCGCGCTTTGCACGATGTGCATCGGCGTCGGACAGGGCATTGCCCTGATGCTGGAAAAAGTCTGAAAAGGAAGCAACATGCAGGACCTGACACCGAAGAAGGAAAGCCTCGATCCGATCGAAATCGCCTCGCGTGACGAGATTGCCGCGCTCCAGCTTGAGCGGATGAAATGGTCGCTGGCACATGCCTACAGGAACGTGCCGCATTACAAGGCCAGCTTCGATGTCGCCGGTGTGCATCCCGACGACCTGAAATCCCTGTCGGACCTTGCGAAATTCCCCTTCACCGTCAAGAAGGACCTGCGCGACAATTACCCCTTCGGCATGTTCGCGGTACCGCGCAAGGATGTGATCCGGGTACATGCCTCAAGCGGCACAACCGGCCAGCCGACGGTGGTTGGCTATACCCAGAACGATCTGGATGTCTGGGCGGCGATGGTGGCGCGATCCTTGCGTGCCTCGGGCCTGAAACCGGGCGATCTGCTGCACAATGCCTATGGCTACGGCCTGTTCACCGGCGGCCTTGGCATTCATCTCGGTGCCGACAAGCTGGGCCTGACCACGGTGCCGATTTCCGGCGGCATGACGCCCAGGCAGGTCCGCCTGATCGAGGATTTTCAGGCCGACGGCATCACCGTGACGCCGTCCTACATGCTGTCGATCCTGGACGAATACAAACGCCAGGGCTTCGATCCCAGGAAATCGCCGCTGAAAGTGGGGATATTCGGCGCGGAACCCTGGACCAACGCCATGCGCCGCGAGGTCGAGGACGCGTTCGACATGCACGCCGTCGACATTTACGGCCTGTCCGAGGTGATGGGCCCCGGCGTTGCCAATGAATGCGTCGAGACCAAGGACGGCCTGCATGTCTGGGAGGATCACTTCTACCCCGAGATCATCAATCCCGAAACCGGCGAACCGGTGGCCGACGGCGAATTGGGCGAACTGGTCTTCACCTCGCTGACCAAGGAAGCCTTCCCGATCATCCGCTACCGCACCCGCGATCTGACGCGGCTGCTGCCCGGTTCGGCACGCTCGATGCGGCGGATGGAAAAGATCACCGGCCGCAGCGACGACATGATCATCCTGCGCGGCGTCAACGTCTTCCCGACCCAGATCGAGGAGCAATTGATGCGCGTCACCACCCTGGCCCCACATTTCCAGATCGAACTGGTGCGCAAGGGCCGGCTGGACCACATGGTGGTGCATGTCGAGGCGACGCTGGAAGGTGCCGCAAAGACCACCCGCGAGGCATCGGCCAAGCAACTGGCGCAACAGATCAAGCAGGTTATCGGCATCAGCGCCGAGGTCCGCGCCGATGCGCCCGGCAAGGTGGCGCGCTCCGAGGGCAAGGCGGTGCGTCTGGTCGACAACCGACCGAAAGACTGATGGCCCGGACCATCGCGCGGGATCACGAGGAAAAGCGTCTGGCGATCCTCGAAACGGCAGCGAAGTTCTTCGCCGAGAACGGTTTCGACCGCTCGTCGATGAACCAGCTCGCCGCCGCCTGCGGGGTGTCCAAGGCCTTGATCTACCACTATTATGACAGCAAGGATGCCTTGCTGTTCGATATCGTGCACTCGCATCTGGACGAATTGCTGCGGGTGGTGGAAGCGGTCGATCTGTCCGATGCCGATCCGCATGTGAGTTTGCGAAAACTGTGCGCCGCGATCCTTGATGCCTATCGCAACGCAGATGCCCGCCACCAGGTGCAGCAGGTTGCGATGGCCGCCCTGCCGGAAGATCAGCGCAGCCGGCTGGCGGCGATGCAGCGCCGGATTGTCGCGATCGTCTCGGACGTTCTCGGCGCGACAAGGCCGGATTGCTTCGCCGCCAATCCCGAGCGCCTGACGCCGGTGACGATGTCGCTGTTCGGCATGCTGAACTGGTTTTACATGTGGCACCGCCCCGACCGCGGTCTGAGCCGTACCGATTACGCGCATCTTGCGGCGGACCTGATCCTGGGCGGCGTCGAGGGGCTTTGACGCCACGATCCTGGATCGCGGGTTTCATTCCCAATCCCGATGCCCGGCGACATCGGCTTTAACTCCGGGCCGGTTGGCTGACAAATCCCGGCAATGCCCCCAATTTCCCCTTGTTCCCAACGCCGCTCGGCTGATAGACGGGTCGGCGGAGACGTGGCCGAGTGGTCGAAGGCGCTCCCCTGCTAAGGGAGTATACCGGGAACGGTATCGAGGGTTCGAATCCCTTCGTCTCCGCCATTATCCTTCTAATTGCACATTGGTTTTGAAGGCTAATACATTTTCGGGATCAGTTCGCCCCCAACCAGGACCGCCAATTTCGTTCTGATGCGGCTACATTCCCGGGGGACTTGCCGATGCAAGCCCTTGCCCCAAAGCCTGGGATGCGGAAGTAACGGAAATTCCCTCTTTTCGGTATTGGGATATTTTCGATCCAAAACCGACCTCCAGGGAATGTCGTTGCGATGCGTCGCAAATACAGGAGGAGAGGCCCAGATTGATACATACACTTGCAAAATCTGATAATATGGATCGGGCAACCCGCTTGAAACACCGCTAAATGCTGTCGCTACGCGGGCTTTTGGTCGCTTGACACAGTATTTCAGCCGTTTCAGCCATGCCCGTCAAATCGGATTGCCGGAATAGGTCGGTTTCAAAAAACTGCACATCCAATTGCTTTTGCAAGGTCATCGCCACCTGCAACGCGTCTAGTGAATCTCCACCAAGATCGAAAAAATCATCCCGCAGGCTGATGTCGTCGATCTCCAGAATCTCAGACCAAATTCCGGCCAATCGGCGCTGCATTTCTGTTTTTGGCGGCACAATTGCAGCCATACCTTCGGGGCGTTCCCGGCCAATTGGTGGCAATCTCTTGCGGGCAAGCTTGCCGCCAGACGTCAGGGGAAATTCGTCAAGCACAACGACCCGTCGTGGCACCATGTAATCCGGCAGCAGGCCCTGAAGCTCTGCCCGCAAGTCTGGCGCGTTTACTTGGGCATTGCGGCCTCGTTGTACATAGGCCACCAGATAGTCGGACCCGCGCTGGCTGGATTGCACGACCACTGCCGCGTCAGAAACTCCGGGCAATTGACGCAGGCCGGTCTCAACCGCGCCAAGTTCGACGCGGTAGCCCCTGATTTTGACAAGGCTGTCCATGCGACCCAGAAACTCCAACAGGCCGTCGTCCCTCAGACGCCCCATATCCCCGGTTTTCAGGCGTTGCCGGCTTGGCGAGTCCGGCAAGGGTGCCGGGAAGAACTTACCCTCGTTCAGGTCGGGACGCTGCCAGTATCCGCTTGCCAAGTAGTCGCCGGTTATCACGATCTCGCCGATTTCACCGGTAGCGACGGGTTGATCCTGCTCGTCGACAATCGTCAATTCACGGTTTTTGACTGCGTAGCCCACAGGCACCGCGGATTGCGCTGTCAGCCCCTGCAGATCGACTTGCCATTCGGCGATGACGCCAGCCTCGCTGCTGGCCAGCCGGTGAACAACCGGGCAGGTCCAACCCAGTCTATCACGCAAAGCGAGGATATCGGCCCCATGCAGATTTTCACCCCCGACAACAATCAATCGCGGTTGCCAGTCGTCGTTTTCCGCAGACAGAATGTCCACCAATTCGCGCATCAAAGACGGAGTTAACTGCAAAATGGTGACGCCGCGCTGCCGGATTGCCCGCGCCAGGCCGGCGGCATCGGTCTTGCGCAGGTCGAAAATATCAATCGTGCCGCCTGTCAGCAAGCCGCCCAGGACGACAGGAACAGAGCCACCAAACGCAAATGACGACATATGCGCCTGTCGGTCATCCGGCCCATAGCCATGATATTCAGGCAACTGCCAAACGTGGCGGCACAACGCACGGTTTGAACGCACGGCGCCTTTTGCGCCACCGGTCGTTCCGGAAGTCAGGTAAATGACACACGCCCCGGTGGGGGTGGGTTCTGGCGGTGGCCCGTCATGGTTTGCGGCAGCCGAGCATGCAAGCCCATCCGCGCCAACCGCCACAGGAATATCGCCAACGTTTTCCCGGCACCACTGGGCGTGATCCGCCTGGGTAACGACGACCTGACAATGGATCAGGCAGTCCGGGATGGATGCCGGGGGAGCCTGCGGATCAATCGGGATAGCGGGCACACCCGCCCGTATCGCCCCGATCAGTGCAAATATTGCTTCCGCATTATGACTGAAAACCAATGCCGCAGCCTGTCCCTGCCTTAATTGGGAAAAGGCGTTGGCATATGCCCCGGTTGCATCAAGAACGTCCTGGTAGGTCCAGGATTTATCCCCATCCGCAACAGCGATTGCATTCGGCTGCGCTTTGGCGACGCGCTCGAAGCGCGCCCAGATTGTGCCATCGACGTCGGCATAGGGAAACGGGATCATTCTTTGGCGATCTCGACAATCATCTCGTCAACCGGAATGACGCGGTCAATGATGTCATTGGTCACCAGCCAGGACTGATATGCTATCAGGCTGTCAACCCGCACCGCTCCATCATCGGGCACAGAGGCCCAACACGCCCTGTTAACCACATCGACCGACAGCCCGGTATATTTTGCCAGAATATCCAGATTCCGGGCGGTCTTTCCCTCGTTATACTGGCTGATCGCCGCATCCATGGCCCGTTTCACCCGCACGCCAAGTGCCGGATCTGTATCCGCCAGTCTGGCCGAAAACATCAGGGTGCCATACTGCCCGTCCGGCAGGATTTCCGAAGCCCCCATCGTGACTTGCCCCAGGCCTGCATCATTGAAACGGGTGACCCAAGGTTCCGCAGTGAATGCCACGTCAATGCTGCCCGCCTGCAACGCGTCGCCTTGGGTATAGGCAGGCATTTCCAGAAACTCGAACTTCAGCTTTTCAGCGCCGGGCATTTTGTTGATCAAACTTGTTAGATAGCCCTCAAACGTGATGGCATCGGCACTTAGATTGACTGTCATTTCCCGTCCCGAGGTAAAGCTGACGCGGTCAAAGCCTTGGCGCCCATAATAGGCAAGATAATCACAGGAGCCGGTGGAAAACGTAACGCCTGGGCCGACGATGCGCCCCTTTCCGCCCCGGTGAATCGCATTGAAAAACCCTGCCGTTGGTACGGCCATTGCCATGTCGAATTCGCCGGACATGATCCCGGGGACCACCGGGCTGCTGCTTTTCATGTCAACGCGGTTGATGGTGATGCCTTCCCGCTCGAACATTCCCTCTTCGATGGCGATAAAGATCGGGGCTTGCGACAGGTAAGGCAGCACCACCACGCTGATTTCTTCGCTTGCGGCGGGGACGGCGCCCAAAGTCAATGTTGCCAGTGTTAATTGCCACTGAGAATTGACCCGGCATTTTCACCGAGATCTGACCCACCCAGTTGTTATGTTCTGCGTTTCATGTTGGCGTCAATGCTGCTGTCTCCTTCCGTTTTCTTTTCGCTGTCTCGGAGCTGGCCTTGAAG
>JAIOJF010000045.1 GCA_019911965.1 Paracoccaceae bacterium
CAGTAGCGAAAGCGCAGCGGTGTCGTTATTGTTCGTCATAGCGTGATCTCCTTGGCGGTTGCTGCCGCCTGTTGGGTGGGTTCAAGTCACCCGGAGATTACGCCACCTTCAAATTTCCACCACCTTCGCGACACGACCAACGTCGATAAGTGCAATGGCTACACGATCTGGAGAAACCGTGCGGCGTGGACTGTCAGACGCGAGATGACAACGCTGAACGCAGCAATCAAATACGCATTGGCCACGCGCAGGATTACGTATGCCCCGATCGTGACCTTGCCTAAAAAGGGTGTGGCCAAGGATCGCTGGCTGACCGAAGATGAGGTGCAGCGCCTTCTGGAAGTCTCAGTGCCACATGTCCAGAGGTTCATTAAGATCGCGCTTTATACCGGTCGTCGCAAGACTGCGATTACGCGCCTGAAATGGTTGCCTTCTCAGGATAGCGGCTGGGTGGACCTCGATACTGGTGTGATCCATTTTCGCGGCAAGGCAGAGGCGGAAACCAAAAAGCGCAAGGGCATAGTGAAGATGCCTTCCAAGTTGCACGCGGAGATGAAAACCTGGACACAGGAAGGGAGCTACGTTGTGTCGTTCAAGGGTGCGCCGATCAAACGGATAGACAAGGCCTTCCGCGCGGCAGTTAATCGAGCAAACCTGTTGGATGTCACGCCTCATACACTCAAGCACACTGCCGTTACCTGGGCATTTAAGCGCGGAATGACGTTGGAAGACGCAACGGCCTATTTCGCTACCTCACGTGAGACTTTGGAAGAGGTCTACCGCTCTTACAGCCCGGACGCGCAGAAGAATGCCGCCGAGATCATGAACTGGAAACTATAATGGTTTCCGTGTCGCTCGATTTCCTGGTTTCTGGATCGCGACGGGTTTAACCCTCGCGCGAAACGTTGCGAATATCATTGCGGCAAAAGCTTCAAAACGAAAAAGGCCCCCGTCGGAGGCCTTGTTTCATTGGTCGGAGTGAGAGGATTCGAACCTCCGGCCCCTGCCTCCCGAAGACAGTGCTCTACCAGGCTGAGCTACACTCCGAACCGTGGACACGGGCGATACACGCAACCGCCCGGGTTGGCAAGTGGGCTCGTGGGAAATTCGCGGATCAGCCGCGGCTTTCCCGCCAGAGGACAAATCCGCCGCTCAGGATGATGATCCCGGCCCCGAATGCCACCCGCAGCGACGGGATTTCGCCGAAGAACATCGCGCCGTACAGGCTGGCCCAGAGGATCTGCGAATATTGCATCGGCGCCACCACCGATACCGGGGCGCGGCGATAGGCGGCATACAGGCAAACCATCGCGAGGAAACCGAGGCCCGCCATCCCGGCATTGATCGCCAGATGCCCCGGTGTCATCGGCACCCAGACCATCGGCAGGATCAGCGCCATCGCCGAGAAGTTTATCAGCAGGGGATAGAACATCAGCACGGTATTGCGTTCGTCATGGCTGATCTTGCGCAGCGTGATCGACACGAAACCGCCGCTGAACACCGCCGCCAGGGCCGCCAGATGCGCCAGCGTCAGGGGCGACACGCCGGGGCGCAGCACGATCAGCACCCCGATCAGCCCGGCCGCAATCGCGCTCCAGCGCCGCCAGCCGACGGCTTCGCCAAGGATCGGGATCGACATCGCGGTGATCACCAGCGGCGTGGCGAAGATGATCGCGTAAACCTCGGCCAGGGGCAGCCGGGTGAAGGCGTAAAACACCGTCACCCCGGTGATCAGCGAGGCGATGGTGCGGCTGGCCACCCACCAGGGATGCCGGGGCCGGAGGCTGAAACTGCCCTGCCGGTACATCAGCAGGAACAGCCAGGGAAAGCCGAACAGCGACCCGAAAAAGATGATCTGGAAGACCGGGTAGGCCCCGCCCAGGAACTTGACCAGCGCATCATGGGTGGCATAGCTGCCGAACGCCGCCAGGCTGAACAAACCACCTGTAACACCTTGTGGAATGATCCGGCGGCTCAACCTTCGGATTCCGCATCAGCAGGGGTGATCTGGCGGTGCATCTTTTCGGCCCGCGCGAAGCCGAAGACGAAGCGCAGCGGGCCGGTGGATTCCGTTGTCACGCGGCGAAAACCGGCGCGTTCGTAAAGCGCCTTTGCGCGGGGATTGCTGTCGATCACATCCAGCGAAACGATGGTGCAGCCTATGCGCGCCGCCTCGGCAAAGATCGCGGTCAGAAGGGCGGTGCCGACACCCTGTCCGCGCGCCTGCGCTGCAACGCAGATGCCATCCATCTGCAACACGCCGGGGCGCGACGGGCGATCCAGCACCTCCAGCAGAGATCCACGCCAGAGCGCCGAAAACAGGCCGTAATGGCGGCGAAGATCGGCGAAACTGCCGCTGAGAAACCCCGCCCCGTTCACCTGCATTCCGGCCAGGCCGACAAGGCCGCCTTTGGCGTCCAGAGCCACGAAGGCGTTGTCGGGCACAAGGATGTCCACCAGCAGCGCCACCGCCCGCGCCTCGGGGCCAAGGACCAGCCCCAGCTTTTGCGAGAACGCCGCCCAGTAGAGCCGGGCGGCATCCTGTTCCAGACCGGCGGGAACACCCCTTTGCAGCGTGAAATCGCTCAGAGGCTGGCCTCAAGCGCTGCGATCACGGCATCGCCCATCTGGGTCGTCGTGGCCGGAGTGCCGCCGTCTTTCTGCATCAGATCGGCGGTGCGCACACCGCTGGCCAGCACCTGGTTCACCGCCGCTTCCAGCCGCGCCGCCTCGTCGCCCTGATCGAACGAATAGCGCAGCGCCATCGCGAACGACAGGATGCAGGCGCAGGGATTGGCCTTGCCGGTACCGGCGATATCGGGGGCCGAGCCGTGGACCGGCTCGTACAGCGCCTTCGGGCGGCCGTTCTCCATCGGCGCACCAAGGCTGGCCGAGGGCAACATGCCCAGCGAACCGGTCAGCATCGCCGCCAGATCGGACAGAAGATCGCCGAACAGATTGTCGGTGACGATCACGTCGAACTGCTTGGGCCAGCGGGTAAGCTGCATGGCCCCGGCATCGGCGTACATGTGGGACAATTCGACATCCGCATATTCCGCATCGTGGACTTCCTGCACCACGTCGCGCCACAGGATGCCGCTTTCCATCACATTGGCCTTTTCCATCGAACAGACCTTGTTGCCGCGCTTGCGGGCCAGCTCGAACGCCGAGCGCGCGACCCGCGCGATCTCGCTTTCGGTGTAGCGCTGGGTGTTGATGCCGACGCGCTCGTTGCCTTCCTTGAAGATGCCGCGCGGCTCGCCGAAATAGACGCCCGAGGTCAGTTCGCGCACGATCATGATATCGAGCCCCGCCACCACGTCCTTTTTCAGCGACGAGAAATCGGCCAGCGCGTCGAAACACTGGGCCGGGCGGAGATTGGCGTAAAGGTCCATTTCCTTTCTGAGCCGCAGCAACCCGCGCTCGGGCTTCACGCTGAAATCCAGCTTGTCATAGGCCGGTCCGCCAACCGCGCCCAGCAGAACCGCGTCCACCTCCTGCGCCTTGGCCATCGTGTCGTCGTGCAGGGGCGTGCCGTGCCTGTCATAGGCACAGCCTCCGACCAGATCTTCGGACAGATCGAAATTCAGGCCGCGCTTGGCCCCGAACCAGGCAATGATCTTGCGCACCTCGGCCATGACCTCGGGGCCGATACCGTCGCCGGGCAGGATCAGAAGGGATGGGTTGGTCATGTCGCGGTCCTTTATTGGCAAAGATTTCCGGGGTTCCGCCTAGCCGCTGGCCGCGGTCCGGTCAATCCCCCGCCACATCGGCCAGCCCCTCGGCCAGCAGATCATAGACCCGGCGGATGCGCGGCGCATGACGCAATGCCTCATGCGCGGTCAGCCAGATCGGCAGGTCGGGGATGGCGATGTCGGGCATTATGCGTACCAGATCGGGATCGGACCCGGCGATGTTGATCGGTGCCACGCCAAGGCCGCAACCGGCCTTCAGCAGCTCGATATAGACCGACTGGTTGTCGCATCGGATGGCGAACATCGACCGGCTGGCGGCAAGGCCCATCTGACGCATTCCCCGGATCATCAGGTCGGACCGGTCATAGCCGATGAAATCGTGTTGTGGCAGATCGGTGATGGATTGCGGCGTGCCGCGCCGGGAAAGGTAAGCGCGGGTGGCGTAAATCCCGAACCGCTGGGTGCCGACGCGGCGGGTGATCACGTCAAGCTGTTCGGGGCGGTACATCCGGATCGCGATATCGGCATCGCGGTACAGCAGGTTGTCGGTGGCATCGGTCGGGTTCAGTTCCAGTTCGATCTCGGGTTCGGCGGCGCGGATGCGCGCGAAGATCGGAGCCAGCAGGTAATGCGAGACGACCACGCTGGCGGTGATCCGCACCACGCCTTGCAGCACTTCGGCCTGGCCCTCGGCCTCCAGCGACAGCCTTGCCGCCGCCTCCTTCATGTCGCCGGCATGGGCCAGCAGGCGGGTTCCGGCCTCGGTCAGGCGATGGCCGCGATTCTGGCGACGGAACAGGGCGGTGCCAAGCTGGCGTTCCAGTTCCTGCACGTGCCGACCGACCGTCGGCTGGCTGGAGCCGGTCTGGCGGGCGGCGGCGGTGAACGAGCCTGTTTCGGCCACCGCCAGAAAGGTCTGGATCAGTGTCCAGTCGAAAGTTCCGGCCATGTATCCACCGTAGCCATTCAATATTGAATGTAATATATAGAATTATTCGCAGTATTTATTCAATAGTGTTGGTTTTAAGTCTTGCTCATCGCAATTGAGCATCACCGAAAGGGAACCGATATGACCAAGACAATCCTGATCCTCGGCGGCAATGGCCGCTTCGGGCGCAATGCCTCGGAGGCATTTCGCCGCGCCGGCTGGGCGATCCGCCAGTTCGACCGCAGCCGCGATGACCTGATGCAGGCGGCGGCGGGGGCCGATATCATCCTGAACGGCTGGAACCCGCCCTATACCGACTGGGCCAGCGAGGTGCCTGCATTGACCGCCCAGGTGATCGCCGCCGCCAAGGCCTCGGGCGCGACGGTGATCCTGCCGGGCAATGTCTATGTCTTTGGCCGGGATGCGCCCGCGCGGTTCGATGAAGCCACGCCGCATCGCGCCACCAATGGGCTGGGGCGGATCCGCATCGGGATGGAGGATGCCTACCAGCGATCCGGTGTGCGCACGATCCTGGTGCGGGCGGGCGATTACATCGACACCTGCGCCAGCGGCAACTGGTTCGACATGATCCTGACCAAGAAGCTGGCCAAGGGGATATTCACCTATCCCGGAAACCCGGATGTGCCGCATGGCTGGGCCTATCTGCCGGACCTGCTGCGCGCCATTGTTGATCTGGCCGAGATGCGCGACCAGCTTGCGCCGTTCGAGGATATTGCCTTTCCCGGCTACACCATGTCCGGCAACCAGTTATGCGCCGCGCTGGCCGAGGCAACGGGCCGCCCGGTGCGCCTGAAGCGGATGAGCTGGTGGCCGATCCGCGCTGCCGGGCTGGTCTGGCCGATGGGGCGGCGGCTGGCCGAGATGTCCTATCTCTGGTCGAAACCGCATCATCTGGGCAGCGCGAAATTCGACCGGCTGCTGCCCGATTTCCGGCCAACACCGGCCAGTGTCGCGCTGGCCTCAGCCATCGGGGACAATGTCAACCCAGACAAGCCGGTGATGCGGGCCGATACTGCCGTCATGGCCCACTAGATCGAAACCGTCCTCGCCCGGTGCCGGCCAGAACACGCCGGCACCGGTGATGCGAAGCGCGGTAGAGGGCAGCACGTAATCGACCCTCAGGTTGCCATCGGTGCGCCCTTCGTCCCAATCGGCGGTATCCAGTGCGGCAGCACCTTTGTGCCGCTTGTTCGGCCCACCTTGTGCCGTTGCCGCCGCTGCCGCGCCACTACTGGCGGGTGCAGCATCCTGCACCAGCGGATGCGCCAGCAGTGCCCGGATCGCGGCCTGATCGCCCTCGCCGTCCTCCGGGTCGGCGTTCAGATCGCCAAGGATGACAAAGGCCCTGTCGCGCGGCCAGGCCGCCACGCCGTCAATTCCGCCATCCAGCAGCAGCGTCCACAAGCGGATTTCATCTCGGTTGCGCAAGCCGTTGCGGTTTTCGCGCCCATCGAACACCGGTGGCGTCGGATGGGACGCCAGCAGATGCACGATGGTGCCATCCGGCAGATCGACCGGCACAACCCAGTGCCCGCGCGACGAGACCGGCAGCACCGCCAGCGCCTCGGGCGAATAAAACGGCGCACCGTCGCGCACCGGCAGCGCCGCACCGTCCAGATCGCGCCACAGCAATTTCCCGTGGTTCTGCGCCTCTGCCGCGCGGATCGGCAGGCGCGACAACAGCGCCATGCCAGCGGCCCCCGGAAACGCGCCGTGGCCAAGGGCATCGCCGGGGCCGCCGCGCCGCCTGTCGCCATCCAGATCGAGGCCCGAGGCCAGCCCGCTATTGGGTGCCAGCGCCATGCGGTAGGGATAGGCGGCACCTGCCCCGGCGAGCGTTTCGGCGAACAGCGCCAGGGCCACACCGCCAAGATCGTAATCGAAATCGGTCAGCAGCAGGATATCGGGGGAAACCCGCGCGATGATGGCGGCAGCATTATTGGCAACCGGATCGTCGCCCCTGGCCAGCAGCCGCACCAGCCGTCCCGGTCCGTCCTGGCCCAGCCCGACATTGTAGGTGGCGATGCGGACAGGTTCGGCAGCAACAAGGCCCGCCAGCAGAAACGCGATCAGACCGGCGCAAAATCCGAGGTAGCGGGGGCATGCAGGCGGTCGCGTTTGCGCCGCACGAGGCGGGCGATCCGCCCCATCGCAATTCCACGCATAAACAGGCTTGCCGGCAGAAATGCCCATGCGGCGACCATCCAGATCAGTGTCTGGTTGCCGCTGAGCGCCGTAAACGCGTAATAAGCCGACGACAATTGCGCAACCAGTGGCACAAGGAATGGCAGGGTAAATCCAAAGATAATGTTAACGCGGGCGTCGCGGATCAATCTTTCCTCGACATCGAAACCCGCCGCCGGATCGAATGTCGGCAGGTTGACCCAGACATTGAACGAGCCATTGCCCAGGGGCCAGGACAGAACGCGCACCAGGATTGCGAACACCGCCAGCGAGACAAGCGAAACAGTATAGCTGATCGCCGCCGCCGAGCGAATCACGGCGGTATCGGGCGAGGCCCCGTCATTGGTTAAAAGTGCGGTCAGGATGCGCACCGGGCTGAACGGGAAATCCATCGCCCTGCCGATCACCTCGCCGGCCTCGCGCACCGCCATCGTGACGGTGCCGCCGCCGATCTCGCTGCGAAACAGGATCGCCAGCAGCAAAACCGTCAGGAACAGCGAGATGAATCGGATGCGGTTGAACGGCGGCGCGAAGCGGAACTCCACCAGGCCGGGATGCGACGAGCCGTACTCAAACAACGTCAGCGCCGCCCCGACCAGCGCGAACACCATCGCGATGTCCTGCGCCGACTGGCCGGTACCCGGCAGAACGACGGCGGGCGTAGCAATCAGAAGCGAAACAAGTATCGCCCGGATCAATGCCCCGATTAGACGCGAAATCACTGCGCTCGTACCCTTCAATCCGGCCGGGTCCGGTGCTTTGCCGGTGCCCTGTTCCATCCTGAACCCCGTGCTCGCGGGGTGCCTCATTTTGGCCGCAATCCTGCCTTGTTTGGTCAGAATCCGTCAAGTACCTGAAGACTCGGAAGGATTTTTTTAACCCTTCCGGTCCGAACTGTCACCGAATTGCATCAATCTTCGCGCGTGCGCCGGGATCAGACCCAGGGCATGGTCGCGGCGTAGCGTTCCTCGAACGCCTTGATCGCCGGGGCTTTTTCCAGCGTCAGGCCGATATCGTCGAGGCCGTTCAACAGGCAATGCTTCTTGAAGGCATCCACCTCGAAGCTGTATTCCTTGCCGTCCGTGCCAGTCACAATCTGGTTTTCCAGATCGACCGTGATGCGGGCGTTTTCGCCCCTTTCGGCATCTTCCATCAGCGCATCCACCGCATCTTTCGGCAGGACCACCGGCAGAATGCCGTTCTTGAAACAATTGTTATAGAAGATATCGGCGAAGGACGGCGCAATCACGCAGCGGATGCCGAAATCCAGCAAGGCCCAGGGCGCATGCTCGCGGCTGGAGCCGCAGCCGAAATTCTCGCCGGCCACGATGATTTCTGCCTTGCGGTAGGCCGGTTTGTTCAGCACGAAATCCGGCTTTTCCGCACCGTCATCGCCATAGCGCATCTCGTCGAACAGGTTCACGCCAAGGCCCGAACGCTTGATCGTCTTCAGGAACTGCTTGGGAATGATCATGTCGGTGTCGATATTGACCAGCGGCATCGGGGCCGCGACGCCGGAAAGGGTGGTGAACTTGTCCATCGCGTAATCTCCTTGTTGGCTCTGGCCATAATCCACGCGCGCCGTGAAGACAAGATACCAGAACGGCGCGCGCCCGCGACGGGCTTGACGCGGCCCCTTCGATCATTGTCAATCTGTGAAGAACGAAAGGACCGCAAATGACCGAACTTGGAACGCTGGAAGACCTGCCGCTGGATTACCGCAAGGGGCTGACCGCGAAGAACCTCGTGCCGCTCTGGCCCAGCCTGCGCGCGGCATTGCCGCATGGCATCCCGACCAGGCGCACCCGCCCGGTGGTGTGGAAATACGACGATATCCGCCCGCGCTTGATGCAGGCCGGCGACCTGACGCCGATCGAGAAGGCCGAACGCCGGGTTCTGGTTCTGGCCAATCCCGGCCTCGGGCTGGAAAACATGCAGGCCACGCCGTCGATCTATATCGGCATGCAGCTTATCCTGCCGGGCGAGACCGCGCCGAACCATCTGCATTCGCCATCGGCTGTGCGTTTCGTGGTTGAAGGGCAGGGCGGCTATACCGTGGTCAACGGGGAAAAGCTGCCGATGGACAAGGGCGATCTAATCCTGACGCCCTCGGGCCTGTGGCATGAACACGGGCATGAAGGCGACGGCCCGGTGGTGTGGCTGGACGCGCTGGACCTGCCGACCGTCTATGCAATGGAAGCCTCGTTCTGTATCGAAGGCGAAAGCCAGACCGTTCGCAACCAGCCCGACGCCTCGCAGAATTATTTCACCCGCGCCGGGCTGGCACCGATGTCGGCACTTGGCCGCCCCAAGGACGCCTACGCGCTGAAGCGCTTTCCGTGGCGGGATGTGCGCACCTCGCTTGAGGCTCTGGCCAGCGTCACCAACAAGGGCGAGGCGGTGCAACTGGCTTATGTGAATCCCGAAACCGGCGAGCCATGCATGCCGGTACTGGGCTTTTCCGCAATCCTGCTGCGCCCGGGCGAAACGATTTCGCCGGTGCGCAGATCCTCGTCCGCCGTGATCAACGTGGTTGAAGGGCAGGGGCAGGCGATTGTTGATGGCGTGGAGCTTGATTGGGGCGACAGCGATACCTTCGCGGTGCCGACGCATGCAGTTCTGCAGATCACCAATACCGGCACCAGGCCGGCCTACCTGTTCCAGGTGGACGAAGCCCCGATGCAGCGCAAGCTGGGCTTTTACCAGGAATTCCCCACCGGTTGACCGGCGGGCCGCGTCAGAGGTCGGCAGGCGCTACGTAGGCCTCGAACCTGGCGCTGCCGAATTGTGCCTCGGCCCAGTCGTCGATCTGGAAATCCAGCACGGTGGCGGCGCCGGTCGGGTATTTGGCGAACAGGCTGTGCTTAGGCGGTGGGTCCTGGCGCAGGCCGCGCGCCAGATCGCCGATGCCCGGCATATGGCCGATCATCAGCACGGTATCGCCGCTGGCGGTGCGCAGGGTATCCAGCATCTCGGCGTCAGTGGCGAGGTAGAGGTAATCCTCGAACCGCACATTGCTGACCGGGTTCAACTGGCCGAGAATGCCCGCCCATGTCTCGCGGCAGCGAAGCGCGGCTGAGGAGATCACCTCGTCCGGTTGATAGCCTTTGGAGGCAAGCCAGCGACCGATTTTCGGCGCCGCCTCGTGGCCGCGATCATTGAGCGGGCGATCCTTGTCGGGAAGGCTGCTTTCGGACCAGCTGGATTTCGCGTGGCGAACAAGGATCAGTCGTTTCATGAATCAGCCTTTGTGGAAATGGCGCATGTGATGCGCGGATTGCTCGGGCAGCCTGCCATAGCTTTGACTGGTTGGGCAAGAACGCCGAACCGCGCAACCTTGCGTCATGCAGTCCTGCCCGGCGGGCTGGTCCAGAAAGGCGTGGCAGGCGGCCAGATCGTAGCCATCCGCAGTCAACGCTCCGGCAGGGCAGGCGGCAATGCAGGGCCTGGCGCAACCCTCGCAAGGGGGGGCATCGGGTGTCGGTGGCAGCGCGATCTTCGCATCAAAGGCCAGCGCGCCGCGAAACGACAGGAACAGCCCGGACACGTCATGCACCATCAGGCTGACCGGCGATTGCCAGACCCGGCCCGAGGCCAGCGCCCAGGCAACGAACGGCTGATAGGGCGGGCCGCCGAACGGGAACAGAGCATTTGCACCAAGGTCTTCCGCCAGCCCGCCGATCACCCGCAGCGACCATCGGTCCACCGCATCCGCGTCGCCATATTCCGGGCTTTCGGTGATCAATTGCCAGAAGCCCGGTTCCGCCGGGCCAAGCAGCACCAGCGTGCCGCCGGTTTCGGGATGAAACGCGCCGAATATCGCAAGACCTGCGGCCTCAGCCGCGGCCTCGATCTGCGCATATGTCACTTGCGCCGGAATGGCAGGGCCAGTATCCAGCCCAGCCTTGCCGGGCGGTCATCCTGCCACTTGAGGCCGATCGTCATGTCAAGATGCCCTTCCGCAGGTTCGGCCACATAGGTGCCAAGGATACGATCCCACAGCGAAAGCGCAAAGCCATAATTCGAATCATGTTCGGCGCGGTGGACGGAATGGTGGATGCGGTGCATGTCAGGCGTCACCAGCACCAGCCGCACCACCCGGTCCAGCGCCTGCGGCAGGCGGATATTGGCATGATTGAACATCGCCGTGCCGTTCAGGATGATCTCGAACAGGATCACCGCCAGTGCTGCCGGGCCGATCAGATAGACCACGCCGATCTTGACCAGCATCGAGGCCAGTATCTCGACCGGATGGAACCTGAGCGCGGTGGTCACGTCGAAATCCCGGTCGGCATGGTGCACCCGGTGAAACCGCCAGAACAGCGGCACCTTGTGGATGATCAGATGCTGTGCCCAGATCGCGAAATCGAGGATCAGGATCGCCCCGACAATTTCCACCCAGGCCGGCCAGTCGGTCAGGTTGAACAGGCCCAAGCCATTATGCCGGGCATCCAGAGCCGCCCCTACCGCCAGCAGCGGCAATGCCAGCGCCATGAGGTGCAGGGCGGCCTGATCAATCGCGACAATGCCGATATTGGTGATCCAGCGTCTGGCGCGGCTCTGTACCCGGCGACGACGCGGCACCAGCGCCTCGATCACGGCGAATAATGCGAACAGGCCGAGAAAGGCCGCCACTCGGATCAGGATTTCGTTTTCCATGGCCGCAAAGGTGGGGGCGGCAGGGCTTCGCTGCAAGTGCGGCGGATCAGCCGGCGCGAATGATGCTGCCCGCGCCATGTTCGGTGAACAATTCCAGCAGCACCGCATGCGGCGCGCGCCCGTCCAGGATCACCGCCGCACGAACCCCGCCCTCGATCGCCATCAATGCTGTCTCGGTCTTGGGGATCATGCCGCCGGCGATCACGCCAGCTTCGGTCATCTGGCGGATTTCGCCCGAGGTCAGTTGCGTCACCACCTCGCCTTCGGCATTCTTCACACCCGCCACATCGGTCAGCAGCAAAAGACGATCCGCCTTCAGCGCCGCCGCGATGGCACCGGCGGCAGTATCGCCGTTGACATTGTAGGTCTCGCCGCTCCGCCCGGTGCCGAGCGGCGCGATCACCGGGATATATCCCGTCGCCGCCAGTTCCTTCAGCACCCGCGGGCGCACCTCGACCGGGTCGCCGACAAAGCCCAGATCGGGCATGGCGCGTTCGCAGATCATCAGGTTGGCATCCTTGCCTGACAGCCCGACCGCGCGGCCGCCCTGCATGTTGATCGCCTGCACGATCCGCTTGTTGATCTGGCCGGACAGCACCATTTCCACCACCTCGACGGTCGCGGCATCGCTGACCCGCTTGCCGTTGACGAAATCCGATTTGATATCCAGCCGCGCCAGCATGTCGTTGATCATCGGCCCGCCGCCATGCACGATCACCGGGTTGATGTTCACCTGCTTCAGCAGGACGACATCGCGGGCGAACTTGATCATGCCCTCTTCGCTGCCCATCGCATGGCCGCCGAGCTTGATCACCACCACCGCGCCATCATAGCGTTGCAGATAGGGCAGGGCTTCGGAAAGAGTGCGGGCGGTGGCGAACCAGTCGTGATCCATAGCGGTCTGTTTCTTCATCTGTGGACATCCATGTTGCGCCAGAAGTGTTAGTGCCTTGCGCCAGCCATGCCAAGGGGATAGCGTCGGCGGTCGCAACCGGAGGCCGTACATGAGCGCTGAAACCAGGCAACGAACGCTGCTTCTGACCGGTGCCAGCCGGGGCATCGGCCATGCCACGGTCAAGCGGTTCTCGGCCGAGGGCTGGCGGGTGCTGACCTGTTCGCGCCAGCCGTTCGACCCGCGTTGTCCCTGGCCGGGCGGGGCGGACGATCATGTCCAGATCGACCTGTCGGACCCGAAACTGACCATCGCGGCGATCGATTCGATCCGCGCCAAGCTGGACGGTCGGCTGGATGCGCTGGTCAACAATGCCGGGATTTCCCCGAAAGGGCCGGATGGCGCACGGCTGAACACCCTCGACACCGATCTCAGCACATGGGGCCATGTGTTCCATGTGAATTTCTTCGCCTCGGTCATTCTGGCCCGCGGCTTGCGGGCGGAACTGGCGGCGGCGAAAGGGGCGGTGGTGAATGTTACGTCCATCGCCGGAGACCGGGTGCATCCCTTTGCCGGGGCCGCCTATGCCACGTCCAAGGCCGCATTGGCGGCGCTGACCCGCGAGATGGCGCATGATTTCGGGCCGTTGGGGGTGCGGGTGAACGCGATTGCTCCGGGCGAGGTGGAAACCTCGATCCTGTCGCCGGGAACCGACAAGATCGTCGCGAAACTGCCGCTGCAACGGCTGGGCCAGCCATCCGAGGTGGCGGCGGCGATCTGGTTCCTGTGCTCGGGCGAAAGCTCGTATATTTCCGGGGTCGAGATCGAGGTGAATGGCGGCCAGCATGTCTGACCGTGCGGCAGGTCCGGCTATTCCATCGTCGCGATAATGGCCCGCAGGTCGGCAACCCCGTCGCCCTTTTCCGCCGAGGTCAGGATGATTTCGGGATAGGCCGCCGGATGCTTGGCCAGGCAGGCGAAGGTCTTTTCGACATTTTGGTCCAATTCGCCCATGCGCGGCTTGTCGCATTTGGTCAGCACCACCTGAAACGTCACCGCCGCGCGGTCCAGCAGCGCCATGATCTCTTCATCCACCGCCTTTGGCCCGTGGCGGCCATCCACCAGCAGGAATACCCGCCGCAGCGTTGCCCGCCCGGCCAAATAAGCCTTCAGCAGGCGCTGCCATTTTTCGACCATCGCCACCGGCGCCTCTGCATAGCCATAGCCGGGCAGATCGACCAGATAGAGCGCGTCGCCCGCCGCGAAGAAGTTGATTTCCTGGGTCCGTCCGGGCGTGTTCGAGGCCCGGGCCAGTGCCTTTCGGCCCGTCAGTGCGTTGATCAGGCTTGATTTTCCGACATTCGAGCGCCCGGCGAAGCACACCTCCAGCCGGTCCGCCGGAGGCAGGCCGTCCATCGCCACCACGCCTTTCAGGAAATCGACCGGCCCGGCAAACAGCAATCGCCCGGCTTCGCGGGCGGCCTCGTCAGGCGGTTCGGCGATGGTGAAGCGTGGCGTCATGTCAAAGCACCTCGATCTTGTCGCCCTGGCGGATCAAACCGCCCTTGCTGACCACGGCATATACACCCATTTCCTGATGGCCGAAACCGCTGCGCAGAGCGGCCAGGATATCGACGTCGCGCGCGCCGGTTTCGGGGTTCGCCTCGGTCATCCGGCAGCGGGTGATCTGCTCGCAGATGTCCAGTTCGGCCTCGCCTATGCGCAACTTATGCCCGATCAGGCCGGCCTCGGCCCAGCTTTCCCAGCCATCCACCAGCAGGTTGCCACGCCAGCGTAGGGGTGACAGCGGCTGGCCGACCACATCCGCTACTGCCAGGTGCGACGCGAGGTTGATGACCGAGACCGAGGCGAAATCGGTATCCGTCATCGCCTGGCTGCCCCGCACCAGCCGCGCTGGCAAAGTGCGTGCTCCGTTCGAGACCGGCATCACCCACTGGATGAACCGGTTGGCATCGCCCTCGTCATCGGGATCAATGGTCAGGTCGCGCAGGTCCGGATGGCTGAATGTCAGCTTGCCGAGATAGGCATCATGGCGCGCCGTCATCGCCTGCAGGCGCGGCGATTTCGTGCCGCGTGAAAACTCCGAACAGGGCTGCCAGCGGGGCCGCGCCGCATCGAAACAGGACCGTTCATGCGCCACCGCCCACTGGCGGTCCATCGGCAGGCATTTGCCCTCGCTCAGGGCCACCTCGGCCAGTTCCTCGCGCCCATGCGCCTTGATCGGATGCCGCCATATCCCGGCGATGCGGCCGGTCATTTCTTCTCGGCTTTGTCACGCTTGAAGGTGGACAGGATGTTGCCGAACACGTTCGGCTTGATGCCCTGGCTGCGCATGATCGTGTATTGCTGGATGAAGGTGATGGTGTTGTTCGCTACCCAGTACAGCACCAGGCCGCTGGCAAAGCGGCCCAGCATGAACATGAACACCCACGGCATCCAGGCGAAAATCTGCGCCTGCATCTTGTCGGTGGGGGCCGGGTTCAGCTTTTGCTGCATCCACATTGTGACGCCCATCAGGATCGGGAATACCCCGATCGAGAAGATCGCAAGAATGCTTTCCGGCCCCGGAGCGGAAAACGGAAGCAGGCCGAACAGGTTCAAAAACGAGGTCGGATCGGGTGCCGACAAATCCCTGATCCAGCCAAAGAACGGCGCGTGGCGCAACTCGATGGTGACGAAAATCACCTTGTAGAGCGAAAAGAAGATCGGAATCTGCACAAGGATCGGCAAACAGCCCGAGGCCGGGTTTACCTTCTTGTCCTTGTAGAGCTTCATCATCTCCTGCTGCATCTTCTGACGATCATCGCCGGCGCGTTCCTTGATTTTCTCCATCTCGGGCTGCAATTCCTTCATCCGCGCCATCGACACGAAGGATTTGTAGGCCAGCGGGAACAGCAGCAACTTGATCACGATGGTCAGGCTGATGATTGCCAGGCCCATATTGCCGATCAGGTTGTTCATGAAATGCAGGACCTGAAAAATCGGCTTGGTCAGGAAGAAGAACCAGCCCCAGTCGATCGAATCGACGAATTGTTCGATTCCCAGATCGTTCTGGTAGTGGCGGATTTTCTCCCATTGCTTGGCACCGGCGAACAGCGAGGTGGTCATGGTCTGGGTGCTGCCGGGCGCAACCGCCATGATCGGCAGGCGCATGTCGGTCTGGTATGTGTCGCTTGTCTGGGTATATTTGGCGACCGATTTGAAGGCCTGCCCGGCGGCCGGGATCAGCGTGGTCATCCAGTATTTGTCGGTGAAGCCGATCCAGCCGCTGCGCTGCACGTCGATCAGATCGACGGCGGCACCCTCGGCGGCGCTGATTGTGGCGTCGGGCATGTCGGAATAGTCGATTTCCTCGATCTCGCCGTCCGAAGCACGCACCACGCCTTCATGCAGGATGTAGAACCCGATCACGTCCGGCTCGCCATGCCGCGCGATGATGCCGTAGGGGGCCATTTTCCGTTCGGTCGTGCCGGTATTGGTGACCGATTGTTCGATGGTGAACAGGTAATCCTTGTCGACCGAGATCTTGCGGTGGAAGATCAGGCCATTGCCGTTGTCCCAGACCAGCGTGACCGGGGTGTCGACCGTCAGGACCCGCCCGCTTTCCACCTGCCAGGGGGTGTTGGCACCGGGCACATCGGCGAAATCCAGATCGCCGACCGGGGCCCAGCCGTAAAGTGCGTAATAGGGTTCGGGGCTGCCGACCGGTGACAGCAGCGTCACCTTGTCCGAGGCGGGGTCCAGCGTGACCCGGTAATCGTTCAGCGCCAGATCGTCGATCCGCCCGCCCTTCAGCGACAGCGAGCCGCTGAGTGCCGGGGTTTCGATGCGCACGCGCTCGGTCTTGGCCAGGGCGGCCTCGCGGGTTTCCGCGGGCGTGCTGGTCAGCACCGGCGCGACGGCCCCGGCCCCGGCTTGCGGTGTCGGGGCAACCTGGTCGCCGCCGGTCTGGCCGGTTTGTCCGGCGACCGGTGCGGGTGACGTTGGCGGCGGTGCTTCGGGCGGAAAGAAGGTCAGCCAACCCAGGATCACCAGCGCGCTCAACACGGTGGCGAGAATGAGATTCTTGTTCTGATCGTCCATACCGCGCCCATTTCGAGTGTGATTTTTCGCTAGGGTGGTTCAACAGATGTGGCCCCCAAAGGTCAAGCGGTTTTCAAGGAACCGGACGCGGCGGTATTGCACAGGGCACGATGATTCGGGCTATCAGCCGGCCTTGCTGACCGGTGGCGCACCCTTTGCCAGCTTTTCGCGGTGATGCGTCAGCCAGGCGATGCTGTCCTCGAACGGCATCGGGCGGGCAATGCCGAAGCCCTGAATATACCGGCAGCCGAGCTCGGCCAGCCTGCCATGTTCGGCGATGGTTTCGACGCCTTCGGCCAAAGTTTCGATCCCGAGGCTTTCGGCCATGCGGATGATAGCCGAGGCCATCGCCTGCTGTTCGGCATCGCTGTCGATATGGGTGATGAAGCTGCGGTCGATCTTGATCCGGTTGACGGCGAAGCGGCGGATATTGGCAATCGCCGCATGGCCGGTGCCGAAATCATCCAGATCAATGTTGAAGCCATGCGCCGCCAGGGCGCGGATATTGCTGGTGACGACATCGTCGTCATGCTCGCTCACGACATTTTCCAGCACCTCGATGGTGATCCGCGACGGGGCGACGTCGAAACGGTCAACCTCCCATTTGATCTTTTCCACCAGCTTGGGGTTGCGCAATTCTTCGGACGAGAAATTGACCCCGACACAGGGCACCCGGAACCCGGCCCGATCCCAGGCCTTCAGGGCTGACAGCGAATGATAAAGGATCACCTCGCCCAGCCGGTCCGACCGCCCGGTGGCAGCAACCGCCTTCAAAAACAGCCCTGGCAGGATCAGCCCGTTTTCGGGATGTTCCCAGCGCGCCAGCGCCTCGAACCCCGCGATTTCGCCGGTATCGGTGCAGATCTGGGGCTGGAAGAACGGCCTGATCTGGCCGTTTTCCAGCGCTGCCTCCAGTTCGGACGACAGGTGATGCAGTTTCTGCGCCTCGCGCCGCATCTTGGGCGAAAAGCTGCGGGTTGCGTTCGGGCCTTCGCGCCGCGCCAGATCCAGCGCGATGCCGGCGCTGGCCAGGATCGAATCGGCATCCTGTGCTGGTGCGCGGCCCGACAGGCAGATACCGATCGAGCAGGTCAGGTAACAGGTGACGTGATCAATGCTGAACGGATGATCGATCGCCGCGCGGACGCGTTCGGCGATGGTCATGGCGATGGCCAGATCGGCCTTGCGGATCGGGTTCAGCACCAGCGCGAAATCATCGCCGTCGATCCGTGCCACCAGATCGTTGTCGCGCACGCAGGATCTGAGCCGGTCCCCGATTTCCGCCAGCACACGATCGCCGGTTTCCATGCCGTAGCGTTCGTTGATCAGGCGAAAACGGTCGATATCGATATGCAGGGTGGCGGTTTCGCGGCCGGTATTACGCTCGGTCTCGATGAAACGGGTCAGGCGCTGGCGGGCGGCCTGCCGGTTGGCCAGCCCGGTCAACGGGTCGCGCATGTCTTCGCTGAGAGGCGCGGTTTGGTGTGCATTGTTGCGGCCCAGCAATTCCTGGAATGCCAGCAGCAGCGGGAACATGAAGCTGACCACGAACAGCACCGCTTCGGCCCGGATCCAGTAGGCAGCAACGATGAACAGCGGCATGAAGCTGAGCAACTGGAAATCGCCCGGCCCGCGTTTCAGCCAGCTTTCGCGCTTATGCGTGTCATTCTGCGGCAAACCCGGCCCCCCAACACTTCGGAACGCAAACTCGCGTCCCGCCCCAAGGCTAGGGCCGAAGGCTTCACCGGGATGTTAACTCCACCGGCTTCAGGGCCAATACTTGTGCCGGATTTTCCGAAAATCAGCCGGATTTCGCGGCCAATCCGGCGAAATCGAACAGGCCGGTATCCAGAAGATGCGATGGTCGCGTGTTCATCAGCGCGCGGAACATGACCTGCCGCCGCCCGGGGCTGTTCTTTTCCCAGCCATCCAGCAACGCCTTCACCTGCTGGCGTTGCAGGCCATCCTGCGAGCCGCACAGATCGCAGGGAATGATCGGATAATTCATCGAGGTCGCGAATCTCTCGCAATCCGCTTCGGCCACGAAGGCCAGCGGGCGGTAGACGAACAGATCGCCTTCCTCGTTCAACAGCTTCGGTGGCATCGTCGCCAGCCTTCCGCCGTGAAACAGGTTCATGAAGAAGGTTTCAAGGATATCGTCGCGGTGATGGCCGAGCACAACCGCCGAACAGCCCTCTTCGCGGGCGATGCGATAAAGATTGCCGCGCCTGAGGCGCGAGCACAGCGCGCAATAGGTCTGGGTCGCGGCGATTTTCGCGGTGACGATGGAATAGGTGTCGCGGTACTCGATCCGGTTGGGCACCTGCATGCGGGCCAGAAACTCGGGCAGTACAGTGGCGGGAAAGCCGGGCTGGCCCTGATCGAGGTTGCAGGCCAGCAACTCCACCGGCAACAGGCCGCGCCACTGCAATTCGTGCAGGATCGCCAGCAGGGTATAGCTGTCCTTTCCGCCCGACAGGCAGACCAGCCATTTCGCGCCACGCTCGACCATGCCGTAAGCCTCGACCGCTTCGCGCACCTGTCGCACGATGCGTTTGCGCAGCTTCCGGAACGCCGTGGTGTCAGGCGCACCGGCGAACAATTGGTGGATGTCGGGGCTTTCGTCCAGCATGGGCGGGGTATGCCAAACCTTGCCGCACTTGGAAAGGGGCTGTGTGGGCAAGTCATATTTCAGCCCCATTGCGCGGCTAACCTGCGGCCCGGTTCTGAGGATTGGAAGGGCGGGTCGGGGATGGCCGAACGAAACGGCAATGGCGGTGCGTCGCTGCTGGACCTGTTCGATCGGGTCTATGTGATCAATCTGCCCGCCCGCACCGACCGCCGCGCCGAGATGGAGCGGCAATTGGCCCGTGTCGGCCTGTCGTTTGACCGCCCCGAAGTGGTGTTGTTCGAGGCTGTCCGCCCCGCCGACAAGGGCGAGTTTCCGACCATCGGCACGCGGGGATGTTACCTGAGCCATCTGGGCGTGATCGAACAGGCGCTGGCGGATGGATGCGAGACCTTCCTGCTGATGGAGGATGACGCTGACTTCACCCAGGATTTCAACCTGCGAATGCCGCTGATCCGCGATGGCCTGCAGGGGCGGCATTGGGATTTCCTGTATGGCTGGAGCCCGGGGCGGCACGACGCGCGCGCACCCGCTGGCAATGCCGAGATCGTAAGCATCGCGCCGGACCACGCGGTGAAACTGGCGCATTTTCTGGGGATGCGGCGCGGCGCGGCGGAACGTGCGCTGCCCTATCTGCAGGCCATCGCTTCGCGGCCCTATGGCGATCCGGCGGGCGGGGCGATGCATGTGGATGGTGCCTACGGCTGGTTTCGCGCCGCGCACCCGGACCTGGTGACGCTGGCCAGCCTTTACCCTGTGGCGGCGCAGCGATCATCGCGCACCGACATCCACGATCTGGACTGGTATGACCGGATCGCGCCGCTGCGCCCAATTCTGGAGGCGCTCAGACGTCTGAAATACCGGCTGCGCCGGGTCTGAGGCGCATGCGCCCGATTCAGTAGCCGCCCTTGCGCCGGCTTTCCGGCAGGCCAGCCACCAGCCCGCCCTGCTTGGACGGATCGCCCGGGAACAGTGCGTAAAGATCGCCCTGCTTGATCTTCTCGCCCCATTCATCGCTCATCGCCTTGATGATGGCACGGGTGTTGGGCTGGTTCTCGCGGTTGTCGAAATATTCCGCCCGCAGGTATCTGATCACGTCCCAGTGCCGTTCGCCAAGCGTGATGCCCTGATCGGCGGCCAGGGCGTTTGCCACGCCCTCGGACCAGTCTTCGAGATTGGTCAGATAGCCCTTGTCGTCGGTCTCGATCGTCTTGCCGTCAAACTCGATTGCCATGATGTGCTCCCTTGCAGTCCTGTCAGGCCGGGCCTGAGATTGCACATATTCTAATATTTGATTTATTGGCGTGCAAGACTCAACGCTCAAGGGTGATCGTCGTCGGGATCAAACGTGCCCGGCACCGGATCGAAGCCCGAACCGCCCAGCGGATGGCAGCGCCCGATGCGCCGGATCGCCAGCCACGAGCCCTTCAGCCCGCCATGAACCTGAAGCGCTTCCAGCGCATAGGCCGAACAGGTCGGCTGATAGCGGCAGCCATGCCCGACCCAGGGGCTGCCGATCAGCCGATAGGCGCGCACCGGCAGGGACAGGATATAGGCAAGCGGTGTCATGATGCAGGTTTCCCGGCGTGGATACGCGCAAGCGCGTCGGCAAGATCGCGGGTCAGCCTGTCGAACTGCAGGGCAGCGGTGATCTGGGCGCGGCCGATCAGCACGTAATCCCAGCCGGGTTGCCCGGCAAGGGGCAGGACCAGACGCGCGGCCTCGCGCAGGCGGCGCTTGGCACGGTTGCGCGCAACTGCGTTACCGACCTTGCGCGAACAGGTAAAGCCGATGCGGATCAGGCCGGCATCGACCGCTTCGTCGGTGTGGCGGCGGCGGGCCTGCAACACGAAACCGGGCTTGGCCTGGCGGCGGCCCCGATTGGCCTTCAGGAAATCGCCGCGCTTTGTCAGGGTTTGCAGCGGGTACAATGAAACCGCCGGGGGCGGATCACCGGCTTTCCCGTTCGGGTCTGCCTGCGTCGCCTCCGGCGGTGTCATGTCGTTTGCCTTGTAAGGGGCGCTGGCCTCAGGCGGACAGAACCTTGCGGCCCTGCGCGCGGCGGGCGTTCAGGATCTTCCGGCCGGCCTTGGTGGCCATGCGGGCGCGGAACCCGTGACGGCGCTTGCGCACCAGGTTCGAAGGTTGAAATGTACGCTTCATCTGTTCGTCTCCAGATCGTATCCGGCCCAAACCAGCAAGCGGATTCGAAGGCCATGTCATTCGGAAGCCGCTGTTTACGGCGCACCAGACAGGAAGTCAATTCGCTTGCACCACGATTATTGCAACATTTCCGGCGGGATTTCACGCCATTTCGGGCCGGTTTCCCACAGCCCGGCGATATTGTGCGGCGTTTTCTGAAACATTGGCGCGCAGCGGATCAACCGCGCGTGAAGCCCCTATCGCAAGCGCGGCGGAACCGTCAGATAGGGAGAGGCTAAAAAAGCGGGGACCAGATGGCAGCACGACCGGGCACAGAGCGGATCACGTTGCGCAGGCTGGCACCGATTCTGGCCATCGCGGTGATCGCGGTTGCGGGCTATTTCACGCTGGGCGATGTGCTTGGTTTTGACAGCCTGCGCCAGCACCGCGCCGCGCTGATCGAATACCGCGATGCGCATTACCTGCTGGCGGTGGCTGGCTTCATGCTGGCCTATATCCTGATCGTGGCGTTTTCGCTGCCGGGCGGGGCGGTGGCCTCGCTGACAGGCGGGTTCCTGTTCGGGCTGTTCCCGGGGGCGTTATACAACATCGTCGCCGCGACCATCGGCGCCACCCTGATCTTCCTGGCGGCCAGACACGGGCTGGGCGAGGTGCTGGCGCGGCGGATGGATGCCTCGGAGGGGCGCATGAAGGCGGTGCGCGACGGGCTGAAGCGCAATGAGCTGTCGTTCCTGTTGCTGATGCGGCTGGTGCCAGCGGTGCCGTTCTTTGCCGCCAACCTGATCCCGGCGCTGTTCGGCGTCAGCCTTGGCCGATTCGTCGTTACCACCGTCGTCGGCATCATCCCCGGCGGTGTTGTCTATACCTGGATCGGTGCCGGACTGGGCGAGGTGTTTGCCCGCGGCGAAAGCCCCGATCTGGGCCTGATCTTCGAGCCTTACATCCTGGGGCCGATCCTTGGCCTGTGTGCATTGGCGCTGCTGCCGGTGCTCGTGAAATCCTTCCGCAAGGAGCCGACGGCATGAGCGAAACGATCAACACGGATATCTGCGTCATCGGCGGCGGCTCGGGCGGGCTGTCGGTTGCGGCAGGCGCGGTGCAGATGGGGGCCGACGTGGTGCTGGTGGAGGGCGGCGCGATGGGGGGCGATTGCCTCAATTACGGATGCGTGCCGTCAAAGGCGCTGCTGGCGGCGGCGAAACATGCCCATGCGATGACCACGGGCAAAGCGTTCGGGATTACGCCGGTGGCACCAAAGGTCGATTTCGCCGCCGTGCAGGCGCATGTCGCCGGGGTGATCGCGGGAATTGCACCGCATGACAGCGTCGAGCGATTCGAGGGGCTGGGCGTGCGGGTGATCGAGGCTTATGGCCGCTTCCTCTCGCCCCGCGAATTGCAGGCGGGCGGCACCGTGATCCGTGCGCGGCGCTTCGTGATCGCCACCGGATCGTCGCCACTGGTGCCGCCGATCCCGGGGCTGGACAAGGTGCCCTACCTGACCAACGAAACGATATTTGCCAATACCGACCTGCCCGACCACCTGATCATCATCGGCGGCGGCCCCATCGGCATGGAAATGGCTCAGGCGCATCGCCGTCTGGGGGCGAAGGTGACGGTGCTGGAAGGCATGAAAGCGCTGGGCAAGGACGACCCCGAATTGGCCACCATCGCGCTGGACCGTATCCGCGCCGAAGGGGTAACGATCATTGAGGGCGCGATGGTGACCGGGGTGGGTGGCAAGGCCGGTGCAATCAGCGTGACAACCGGCGACGGCACAATCCACAAAGGCAGCCACCTGTTGGTCGCCGTTGGCCGCCGCGCCAATACCGCAGCGCTCGATCTGGCAAAAGCCGGGGTTGAGGCCGGGCGCACCGGGATAACGGTGGATGCCCGGCTGAAAACCACCAACCGGCGCATCTATGCCATCGGCGATGTCGCGGGCGGGCTGCAATTCACCCATATGGCGGGGTATCAGGCCGGGGTGGTGATCCGTTCGGCCCTGTTCGCCCTGCCGTCGCGCGCCGCAACCGCCCATATCCCCTGGGCCACCTATACTGACCCGGAACTGGCCCATGTAGGTCTGTCCGAAGCCGATGCGCGGGCACAATACGGCTCGCGGCTGGAAGTGGTCCGCTTCGCCTTTGCCGACAACGACCGCGCAAGGGCGGAGCGCGCAACCGATGGCCTGATAAAGGTGATGGTGGTCAAGGGCCGCCCGGTCGGGGCGTCGATTGTCGGTACGCAGGCGGGCGAGTTGATCGGCCTGTGGTCACTGGCCATTGCCAATCGCCTGAAGATGGGGGCAATCGCGGCGATGGTCACGCCCTATCCGACACTGGCCGAGATCAACAAACGCGCCGCCGGGGCCTATTTCACCCCGCGCCTGTTCGACAATCCGATGGTGAAACGCATCGTTGGGCTGGTGCAACGCTTCTGATTGCGTAAAAGCTGCGAAAAAACATTGCCTTGAAGCGTAAGGATCGCGTTCATAGTTGTTAAACAGAGAGGATTTTGACGGCAGCGATGTTTCTGAACTCATTATCCGGGCGCTTCCTGTTGCTGACCATCATCTTTGTCATGCTGGCGGAGGTGCTTATTTTCGTGCCCTCGGTCGCCCGCTTCCGCGAGGATTACCTGCAAGCAAGGCTGGAGCGCGGACAGATCGCCTCGCTTGCGGTGCTGGCGGATGAAAACGACATGGTCGATCCTGACCTGGAACGCGAATTGCTGGAAAATGCGGGTGTGCTGAACGTCGTGCTGCGCCGCAATACGGTGCGCGAACTCGTGCTGTCATCACCGATGCCGGGACAGATCAGCGCCACCTATGATCTACGCGCCGCAACGCCCTGGGCACTGATCGGCGATGCAATTGCGATCCTGCTCGATCCTGACGACCGGGTTGTGCGGGTGATCGGCACGCCGGTGAAGCAGGCAGGATTGCAGATCGAGGTGACGATGCACACCGCCGATCTGCGCAAACAGATGCTGGATTACGGATGGCGGGTATTCCTGTTGTCGCTGGTGATCTCGGTCATCACTTCGGCATTGCTGTTCATTGCGGTGCGCATGTTTCTGGTCGCGCCGATCCGGCATGTCGTGCAGGCCATCACCGATTACCGCCACGCGCCCGAGGATGCCTCGCGGATCATCCGCCCCGCCGCCGGTATCACCGAGTTGCACGAGGCCGAGGAGGCCTTGCGCGAATTGCAGGTTGAGCTGAGTGCCGCGCTGAAACAGAAGGCGCGGCTGGCGGCCTTGGGCGGTGCCGTGGCCAAGATCAGCCATGATCTGCGCAACATGCTGACCACGGCGCAGTTGCTGGCCGACCGGATGGAACTGAGCGAGGATCCGGCGGTCAAGCGCACCACGCCGAAGCTGGTCAATTCCCTGACCCGCGCGGTGCACTTGTGCGAAAGCACGCTGGCCTTTGGCAAGGCCGAGGAACCGGCCCCGGAAAAGTCGGAATTCCCGATCCGCCAGTTGATCGAGGATGTGGTGGACAGCGAGATGCTGGCGGTCAGCGACGGCGCGGTCACGTTCGATCTGGCCCTGCCGCATGATCTGAAGGTCCATGCAGACCCCGAGCAGATTTTCCGTGTATTGTCGAACCTCGTGCGCAATGCCCGCCAGGCGATCGAGGCCACCGGCAAGCCCGGGCGCATCGTCGTGCGGGTGGAAGAACAGGATGGCGGCTGGGCGATCCATGTCCACGATTCCGGCCCGGGCCTGCCGCCAAAGGCGCTGGAGAAACTGTTCCGCCCGTTCGAGGGCGGCGCGCGCAAGGGTGGCAGCGGCCTGGGGCTGGCGATTGCCTCGGAACTGGTGAAGGGGCATGGCGGTACGCTGGAACTGACCGAAAGCGGCGAGGCGGGAACCAGCTTTCGCATCACCCTGCCGGATGGCCGACGCATGATCGGGCCGGACTAGCAGCGTTTTCCCCCTTGCAATGCCCCGGTGCGGCAGCTAAATCCCGTCGGCACGCACCGGTAGCTCAGCTGGATAGAGCACCAGACTACGAATCTGGGGGCCGGGGGTTCGAATCCTCCCCGGTGCGCCACCCAAAACTGTTATCGAGTCCAGTCTGCCCGCAAATCGTGTTGCCGGGTCGCGTTTGGCCTAGCGGTTCAAACGCAAGTTCCCGCTTTGAACTGTGATACTCGGATCAATCGTCCCGGTCGTCTGATCCTCAACCGTTTGTCGCTTGCGCCAATAGGCAACGGTACTGGGATTGATCCCAGGTTCGAGGCCAAGTCCGGGGTCGAAGCCTGTGATCGCTTTTGTGAAATCGGATAGAACGCGTAGTCTAAGCGCTGCAGATGTTAGATCAAACAGCTAAGCAAGATGCTTCCTGAAATGCGCGAGCGTCCGTTCCCAGGATAGCTCTGCCATCGCCTCGTCATAACGGGGCGTGCTGTCGTTATGGAAACCGTGGTTTGCCCCCTCATAGAAATGGGCCGAATATGATTTTCCATTTGCTTTGAGTGCATCCTGAAACGCCGGCCAGCCCGCGTTTACACGTTCATCCAGTTCGCCGTAGTGCAGCATGAGTGCAGCCTGAATTCGGGGAACATCTTCCGCAGCCGCCTGGCGGCCGTAATAGGCGACCGACGCCTTGAGTTCAGGATAGGCCACAGCCGCCGCGTTCGCGACGCCGCCGCCGTAGCAAAAACCGATAATGCCGACATTTCCCGTTGAATCCGCATGTCCCATCAGGAACTCAACCGCTGCGAAAAAATCGTTCATCAGTTTTTCAGGGTCAACCGTTTTCTGCAGGTCACGCCCCTCGGCATCATTGCCGGGATATCCGCCGACCGATGACAGGCCGTCAGGTGCCAGCGCCATGAACCCTGCCTTGGCAAGGCGACGTGCCACATCCTCGATGTAAGGGTTAAGGCCGCGGTTTTCATGGACGACCACCACGGCAGGCAACCTGCCTTCGACGCCGGCAGGTCGAACCATGTATCCACGCACATCACCGTGGCCATTTGGCGACGGGTAGGTGGTATATTCCGCCCTGATCTGAGGGTCGTTGAACGACACCTGTTCAGCCAGAGCATAATTCGGTGACATAAGGCCGAGTATGGTGTTGGCGGTCATGCCCGCCACGGCAAACTTCGCGGCCGCGTCGAGGAATTGACGTTTGGTGATCATACCATGAGCGTAGTGATCGTAGAGTTCGAGCAACTTCGGATCGAAATCTTTCGCGGTCAATCTGGCCATTGTTAGTTCTCCGTCTATCGAACCTCATGATGATTGTATTGCCAGACGAAAACCTTGCAAGTCACGAAAGCGTATCATGATTGGCGAGAGACCAGACTGCCAGAGTCGCCCGCATTTCGTTCACCCGTTCTCGGACAGAAAACGCACGCGATAACCGTCACTTGATTAGGTGGGGCACCGCGCTCGTTGCCTGGAATGGCGCTACGGAAAGGTGTACTGAAGCTGCCAACTGGTCCGGGTCGACCGGCGTTCCACCCGTGGGATCCGGGCGAGGACGTATCCATCACTTGTCGAACGTATAGCCGAACAATTCGATATCCCGCCTGTGGCGGTCGGCGATGATCTCGATTTCCCTGTCGGAATAGTATTTCCGGTAATCGTCATGTTTCGATGTGTTGATATTCTGATCCGGGATGTTCATGCGAAGCGAATACTTGTCCCTGAGCGCCTCAAGGTCGGTGCGCAGGGTTTCCATCCGCAACACGTCGTCTACCGCGATGTTCCCGGACTCGTCGGTCACCCATTCATGGACCTGCCTGGCCGAGGCGATGTCGATCCGCTTTTCCGGGTCCGGATTGTCAAATGACGCAACATAATCGGGAAATGAAATCGAGTTCATCTTTTCGACAAGCGATTCGTGCTTGGACTTGTTGCGACCGGTCAGCCCGCGAACATAGTGAAAGAACGAGACATGCCAGGACCAGGGATTGCGCACCAGGCCAAAGGTGACGAAATCGTCTATGTTGATGTTCAACGCTGCCAGAGCGTCGCGAAACTCGACATAGGTCTTGTGGCCCTGCATGGTCGGATGCCGCCGGGTGATGCAATGCCGTTCGCGGCGGTTGCCGATTGCCTGGGCCACGTACATTCCACCGCATTTCGGCGTATGTACGAAGATCATCGGCAGGCCCCGGCGCAGGCCGGTGGCTTCGAGCAGGTTTCGCGGAACTAGCACGGCTGAGAGCCTCCGATCTTGGCATTGCGGCGTGATTTAGCGCGAACGCAGCGCCGTTACAATGGCAGCGGTCTTGCGAGGGGCAACCTATGGCCGGCTAGCCGGTCTGATCCATCGCTTTTTGGTCCTTGTCCGGTTTGGCCGTGGCAACAACCCAGAAATACTGCAATTTCGCGGCAATCGTCCCCAGCGCGGCCAGCGGGTAAAGCGCAACCAGCAAGGCCCGCTCCAGGCGGGTGCTTCGCGCCATGAAATCGGTCAGTTGCGTTCGCTTGAATCGCCGTCTGCGCTTGCGCACCGTGCTTTCGGCGGGTTGCGGATTAACGCCCGAACCGTCGGCCCGCCGCTTGTAAAGGTAAACTGCGCCACCGCAGACGATCTCGTGATCCTTCAGTATCTCGTACAGGGCCAGAACATCGCTGGCATGGGGCACAGATTCAAAGGTTTTCCAGACCGAGGGCTTGAACATCTCGCGGCGGAATATCCCGTAGATCGGGTTGGCCCGGCCAAGGAGGCTGGGCATCAGGAAAAACCGCAATCGCCGCGCCAGGCGTCCGCCTGTGAAACTGAATGGCCGCCGGTCGGCGGGATGCGGCCAGGCCGCGCCGTTGCTGCCAATGGTGACCAATTGGCCATAGGCAAGGCAGGGCCGTTCCAGCACAAGCGGCAGCAGGGTTTCCACCCATCGCGGGTGCCACACGTCATCGGCGGCGGCCCACATGAAGGCGGAATGACGCGCTTCGTTCATGACGAATGCAAAATTCGCCGCCGGACCGATGTTTTCGGACTGCCGGACGGCCCGGATCCGCGCGTCGCGTTTCGCGTAGTCCGAGACGATATCCCAGGTCCGGTCGGTCGAGTGGTTATCCGAGATGATCAGCTCGAAATCGCCGCGCGTCTGGGCCAGAAGCGAGGCAATGGCCTCGGCCACGAAATCCTCGCCGTTATAGACAGGCAGGCCGATGCTGAGATTGGTTGTTCTATCACTTTTCGTCACAGGCCAAATCCTGTCCGGCAGCAATCCTGCCTGCGCAAGGCCCGGTACTCCCGCGATTGATGTGCCATTGCGAACTTCATTTTTGTTGTCCGGATCATGCCCCGCCCCGCACAAGGCCCGCCACGACATCGCAGACGCGGGCAATGTCTGCATCCGTCATGTCATGGTAGCTTGGCAGGTTGATCGCGCGGGTCGGGATGTCCCAGGCCCGGCGATTGGCGGGTTGCGGCGTGAAGAAATCGAGGCTGGAAAGCGGATGGAAAAACACCCGCGCGTCGATATCGGCGGCACCAAAGGCGGCCAGGCAGGCCTCGCGCGTGATGCCAAGGGCGGCGTCGAACACCAGTGTCGGCATCCAGGCACCGTTGACGCCATCTTCCGGCTCGGGGTTGAGCGACAGGCCCTGAAAGGGTGCCAGGTGGCGACGGTAGGCGGCCAGAATTTCGCGTTTGCGCGCGCTCAACTCCGCGATCCGTTCGATCTGGCCAAGGCCGATGGCCGCCTGCACATTGGACATCTTGTACTTGTAGCCGACCATGTCGGGCCAGAACTGCTTTGTCTGGCCGCGGGCGCGGCCGTGGTTCGACAGGGTCAGGACCTGCTCGAACAGGGCCGCGTCAGAGGTGACGAACATCCCGCCTTCGCCGGTGGTGATGGTCTTGGTTCCGTGGAACGAAAACGTGCCGAACCGGCCCATGCCGCCCGCAGGCCGCCCCTTGCAGACCGATCCGATCGCCTCGGCGGCGTCCTCGACGATGGCGAGCCCGTGCGCGTCACCCAGGGCCAGCAGCGCGGTCATATCGCAAAGATTGCCGTAGATATGCGTGGCGATGATCGCCTTGGTGCGCGGCGTGATCGCGGCGGCAGCGGCATCGGGCGAGATGCACCATGTGGCAGGATCAATATCCACGAAAACCGGCGTTGCGCCCAGATGGACAATCGGGCTGACAGTTGCGATCCAGTTGGTATCGGCAAGTATCACCTCATCGCCGACACCGATGCCAAGCGCGGCCAGCCCCATATGCATCGCCCCGGTGCAGGACGACGTCGCAATCGCGTGCGGCACGCCCAGATGCGCCGCGAAGGCGGCCTCGAACCGGTTGATGTAGTCGTAGCATTTCACGCCCCAGCCGTTGCGGGCGGCGTCGGTGGCGTAGGCGACCTCGTGTTCGGTGATCGAGGGCTTGGTATAGGCGATGCGTGTCATCGGATGTCCAGTTTCGGCACGGCGGTCACGAACTGCCCGCCCCAGTCGCGGATATACGGCAGTTGCGCCATGATCTCATCGGCAATGTTCCACGGCAGGATCACCACGTAGTCGGGCCGCGCGGCGCGGATTGCATCCTCGGCCACGATGGGGATGCGACTGCCGGGCATGAAACGGCCCAGCTTCATCGGGCTGCGATCAACCACGAAGGGCAGAAGATCGGGGCGGATGCCGGCGAAATTCAGCATCGTGTTGCCCTTGGCCGCAGCGCCATAGGCGGCTACGGATCTGCCTTCGGCGCGGGCCTTCAGAAGGAAGGACAGGAAGTCGTTCTTGACCGCCTCGGCGACCTGTTGAAAGCCGTCATAAAGGCCATGATCGCGGATGCCGCCCGCCGCTTCATCGGCCAGCATCGCCTCGGGCGCACCGGTCGAAGGGTGCTGCCCGGTATCGCTGCGCTGCGCGAATACCCTGAGGCTGCCGCCATGTGTCGGCAGGGCCTCGACATCGAAGATCGAAAGACCATTGGCGCGGAAAATCGAATCAACAGCCGTCAGGCTGAGATACGAAAAATGCTCGTGATAAACCGTATCGAACTGGTTCTCCCGGATCAGGCGCAGCAGATGCGGAAACTCGAAGGTCGCTACCCCGTCCTGCTTGAGCAATATCGCAAAGCCGCCCACGAAATCGTTGATGTCGGGCACATGCGCCAGCACGTTGTTGGCTGCGGTCAGATCGGCGGACCGGCCCCATTCCACCAATTGCCTTGCCAGATCACGGCCAAAGAACGCCTCGGTAGTTTCAATGCCGATCTTGCGCGCCGCCTCGGCGGTCGCGTGGGTGGGTTCGACCCCGAGATGGCCGATCCCGGCATCGCGGAAATATTGCAGAAGGTAGCCGTCATTCGAGGCAATCTCGACAACCTGCGAGCCTGTCGTCAGGCCAAACCGGTCGATCATCGCTTTTGCATACCGCCTGGCATGGGACAGCCAGGATGCCGACATCGAGCTGAAATAGGCGTAATCCGCGCTGAACAATTCGTCATGCGCGGCGTAATCCTCGGCCTGTACCAGCCAGCAGCTATCGCAATAAAGCACACGCAGCGGATACCAGGTTTCCGGCGCGGAAAGCGCCGCCTCGGACAGATAGGCATTGGATGGCGGGGCCGCGCCGAGATCGAGGAACCGGCGCGTCAGCGGCGCGTGGCAATGGCGGCAATTCACGGTTCAACCCCTTCAAATCCGGCAATACCCGGCAGCACGCGGTCACGCTCGGACATCAGGCCCACAGGTTCGGGCCAGGCGATGGCGATGGCGGGATCAAGCGCGTTCAGCCCGCCCTCATGATCGGGCGAGTGCGCGGCGGAGTGGAAATATAGCATCTCGGCATCATCCGTCAGCGCCTGAAACCCATGCGCAAAGCCTTCAGGCAAGATGAAGGTGCGGGCGTTATCGTGCGACAGGACATGGCCCTCCCAGTGCAGGTAGGTCGGCGAGCCCCGGCGGATATCGACCGCCACGTCAAAGACCGCGCCCCTGATACAAGCGATGGCCTTGATTTCGGCACGCGGCGGATACTGAAAATGCAAGCCGCGCAAGGTGCCTTTCTGGCGGGTCAGCGTCAGGTTGGATTGCACCACCTCGCCCCGCCATCCCGCCACGGCCAGATCGTCGCGGCAGAACATCCGCTGCAATCCGCCGCGCTCATCCGCCATTACCCTGCGTTCCAGCAGGGCCAGCCCGTCCAGCCGGCAGGGCAGGGGGGTGAATCGGGACATCAGGCAACCTCGGCGAGATAGGCGTCGATCTGCTGAAGGCAGACGTCTTTCGCGGGTGTGCCGGATTTGACCGCCAGATGCCAGGCGGCAGTTTGCGCCACCGCTTTTTCCAGCCCCCAGCGCGGCTGCCAGCGCAGTTGCGCCCAGGCCTTGGAACTGTCAAGCGTCAGGACATTGGCCTCGTGCCAGTCCACCGGCGCGGTCCGGGTAATCGCGGCAACGCCCAGGGCGGCATGCAGCAGGCCGACAACCTCGCCCACCGGGCGCACGCCGGATTGCGCCGGGCCGAAATTCCACGCGCCCGCAACATCCTGCCCGCCGATCATCGCCTGCGCCAGCATCAGATAGCCGACAATCGGTTCCAGCACATGCTGCCAGGGCCGCACCGATCCGGGAGACCTCAGCTTCAGCGGCTGATCGGCATCAAAGGCCCTCAGCGCATCCGGTATCAGCCGCGCCTCGGACCAGTCGCCGCCGCCGATCACGTTGCCGGCGCGTGCCGTGGCGAGGCTAATCCCGGCCTGTTCCAGATACGAGGTGCGATAGGCCGCCGAGACAATCTCGGCGCATCCCTTGGAAGCGGAATAGGGGTCGCGCCCGCCCAGCGGATCGTTCTCGCGGTAGGGCCAGACCCATTCGCGGTTGTCATAGCATTTGTCGGAGGTCACGTTCACCACGCCAACCGGTCGATCCAGCGCGCGCACCGCCTCGAACAGGTTGACCGTGCCCATCACATTGGTCGCGAAGGTACCGACCGGATCGTCGTAACCCACGCCCACCAGCGCCTGCGCGGCCATATGGATCACGATATCGGGGTCTGCCGCCGCCATCGCCCGGCGCAAATTGTCGCCATCACGGATATCGGCAATGGTGGATGACGCCATCACCCCGGAAATCCCGGCCATGTCGTAAAGCGAAGGATCGGTCGCCGGTGCCAGCGCATAGCCCGACATCTCGGCCCCCAGCCGGTGCAGCAACAGCGCCATCCAGCTTCCCTTGAAGCCGGTATGGCCGGTCAGGAAAACCCGCCGTCCGGCCCAGATATCGGCGTTCAGTCCCATGTCTTCCACGGTGCGCGTTTCTCGGCCCACAAGGTTTCCAGCAGGTTCTTTTCGCGAAGGGTATCCATCGGCTGCCAGAAGCCGTGGTGGAAGAAGACATCCAACTGGCCCTCCTTAGACAGACGGTTCAGCGGTGCGCCCTCCCAGGGGGTGGAATCCGCGTCGATATAGTCCAGAACTTCTGGTGACAGCACAAAATACCCGCCGTTGATCCAGCCGCTTTCGCCTTCGGGCTTTTCACGGAACCCGCGCACGATATCGCCGTCCAGGTCCAGCGCGCCGTAGCGCCCGGGCGGCTGCACCGCCGTGACCGTTGCCTTGCGGCCCCCTGCGCGGTGCGCGGCGATCAGCGCCGTAACATCCACATCCGCCACGCCATCGCCATAGGTGAAGCAGAAAGAGTCCTCACCTTCCAGATATTCCGCCACCCGCTTCAGTCGACCACCGGTCTGGGTCAGCTCGCCGGTATCAACCAGTGTCACGCGCCAGGGTTCGGCGGCCTTGCGATGGATTGTAACCTCGTTATGCGCGAGGTCGATCGTCAGGTCGGACTGGTGGTAGAAGTAGTTCGTGAAATACTCCTTGATCATGTAAGCCTTGTAGCCGCAGCAGATCACGAAATCATGCACATCGTGAGCCGAATATATCTTCATGATGTGCCACAGGATCGGCATCCCGCCGATTTCCACCATCGGCTTGGGGCGGGAGACGGTCTCTTCCGATATCCGGGTTCCCAGACCGCCGGCTAGAATGACTGCTTTCAAGTTCTTTCCTTTTGATCACTTCATCACTGGCCAGACAATTTGGGTATTGATGCCTTTCCAGCAGGAAATTGGCAAGGTGTTGCAACCGGATGGATGCCACGACCGGCACCCGGAACGCCTGAAACCGGAACCGATCGGCGAGCCTGTTCATTGTTCCGGGGATTTGTCGCCGCACAGAGATTGGCATTGTTGCGCAATCGGCGGTTGATTGACGCCGCCAAACACGGCCAGCGGCCGGGTAATGCGAAGACTACCGCAATACCCTATTCAAACTCGCGCGTGGCCAGGGCGCGCTGGATTTCGCGGCGCACCAGTTTGCGGACATTGCGCGTGATCCGGTCGCCCAGTTCGCCCTGCAATTCCTGCCGCACCATTTCCGACACCATGTCGCGCAGGGTTTCCTCGTCCAGGAACGGGTCCTCGTCTTCGGTGAAATTTATCGTCGACGGTTCTTCATCGGGTGGAAGATCGGTGAAGGCGGCGGGCCTCTCGGGGGTAAATGCCTGCGCCGCTTCGGGGTGTGCATTGTCTTGTTCCGTGGCATCCGCTGCGGCATCGTCAGTGTCGGGGATGCGCCCGAATACGCCGCCCGTGGCACTGAACGGAGACGTCACCGAGGACCGGTCGGGCGCGGCATGCGGAGCCTCAAGATCGTCATCTTCGGCGAAGTCTTCGGTTTCGGTATCTTCGGCGGCCTCGGCAAGCCAGGCCTGCGCGCGCTGTGACAGGCTGTGATCGTCCGGGCGGGCCTCGGACAGATCCGGTTCTTCGGTTCCGGCAGCGCGGTCGGTCGTTGGCCCGAACGCCGCCGTAAAGGCGGCCGTGATTCCTGGATTGCCATCCGCGGCGATGGCGGCATCGCCCGGATCGGGCCGGAAGGCCTTGCCCGACGCGGTTTCGGTGCCGTGATCGCGTGGTGTGGCGGGTTCGGCATTTGCCGGAACGCGTGCCGGACGACCGGGGCGCACCGTTTCCATCGCCCGGCGGGCGCGGTCGAACAACGTGTCTTCGGGGGCATAATCGAACGGGTTCGGGCGGGTGGCGGCGCGTTCCTTCATTGGCACGGCGGGCTGCTCGGCCTCAGGGCCGGTTGCGACGCTGCGCAGATGCGGGCGGGCCGGGGGCTGATCCGCTGCCTGCGCCTTGCGCAGGCCGGTCGGCCGATAGGCAGGCATCGCGTCCGCGTCGCCTTCGTCATCCAGCTCATCATCATCCGACGCTTCCGGCACCCTGAATGCCGCCGTCAGGACCAGTTTCTGATCTTCGCGCACACGCCCTTGCGGTGGTGTGTGCCGGAACGTTACCGGTGCCGCAGTGGTTTCGTTGGATGGCGGGGTGCCGTTTTCGTAATCGTCAGGGTCGATCCCCAATTGCCGGGCGGCATCGGCAACGGCATCTGTCGCGGCGGCTTCGGCGGCTTCGTAGATGTCCTCGGATTCGGCGACAGCAGGCTGACGCGGGTCTGGCCTGCCCGTGCTGCCCTTGGCCTCTTCAGACACCAGGCGCCTGATCGACGACAGGACGTCTTCGACATCCATCGTGGAAACCGGATCTGACATCGCTCGCCCCCTCGTGTTTTTCAACGATAGTAGCCCCAGACGCTGGCCCACACAACACCTTGATTAGACCCTTGAATCGGGTCCCTGTCAGGCAGTCTAGTTTCGCCCGGCGCGCTTGAAAATCTTTTCAAGCTGTTTGCTGCGCTCCGTCGGCGTCGGCGGGTTCCAGATCCGGTTATAATCCGCATTGGTATCGTAGGTCTTAATGCCCAAGCCCAGATGACGAACCGTCAGCAGGCCCATTGCCGACAACAGCGAATAGACCGCGACATATTGATCGCGTCGCGCCGAAATCAGGTTGGTTTCCGCCTGCAGCAATTCACGCTCGGCATCCAGCACGTCCAGCGTGGTGCGGGCACCCAGATTGGCCTCTTCGCGGATGCCGCGCAGCGCCACGCGCGAGGCGCGGACCTCTTTCTGGCGGGCGGTGATCGAGGCGCTGGAAATCTCGTATTGCGCCCAGAAGCGTGTGACGTTCTGTGATACCAATTGCCCGGCATGCTGCAGATCGAACAGCGCCTTTTCCTTCAGCGCCATCGTCTGGCGGCGTACCGAAAGCAATTGCCCGCCGCGATACAGCGGCATCGTCGCGCCCAGCGAAATCGAGTAATTATCGCCGGAAACATTGGGATTGGCCCCGATCTGGGCACTGAGCGTAACGTTCGGCTTCATTGCCGCGTCGGCACGCGCCACGTTAAGCTCGGCGATCTTCACGACCTGCCGGGCACGCAGAACCACCGGGTGCTTTTCAACCGCGATGGCCTTGGCGGCCTCCAGCGTGCGCGGGATCGAAGGCAGGGGCGGCGGCGAGGCCAGATTGCCCGGATAGGCCCCGATGGCGTAGTAATAGACATCTCGCGAGATTTCCAGGCCACCCTGGCGCAAGGCGATGATGCTTTGCGCATCCGCCAGCCGCGCTTCGGCCCGGCTGACTTCGGTACGCTGCGCCTCGCCCACTTCGAAACGGTCCTGGGCGGCCTGCAATTGCCGTGCGATCACCCGGAAATTGTTTTCCGCCAGGTCCAGAAACTGCGCGTCGCGCCGCATGTCCATGAAGGCGGTGACAGCAGCCAGCAAGACCTGCTGTTCGGTATCCACCAGCGTTTCACGCCCGGCAGCAACGCTGACCTGCGCCGATTCGATCGCCAATTCAGTGGCCCCGCCGTCCCAGAGTGTCAGTTCCGACACCAGCGCCACGCTGGCCGTATAGGTGTGATTTGCCGCGCCGAACGAGGTGATCGACCGGAAACTGGCGGTGGCATTTGCCGACAGCGCCAGCGAAGGCATCGTCGCCGACCAGGCCTGCCGAACACCCTCATTGGTGCTTTGCAGTTGCGCCCGCTCGGCCTTCAGTTCCTCGCTGTTGTTGTAGGCGCTGATCAGGGCATCGGTCAGCGATTGCGCGGCTGCACCGAATGGCAGGGACGCCAGCCCGACCGCTGCGACCAGCGACACCATCCCCGACTTGAAACCATTCATGCCAACCCCCCCAGGCAGCGCCCTTGAATTCCCGCCGAAAATCGGCCCGGGTCAGATGTTACAGCGCGAACGCGGCCGCTTTGGCGAAACCAGGCAGAACCGGCGCGGTTGCGTTGAACACGTTGCGCCAGGCAACCTTGCCCGCCGTCTTGGTGCCGATCCGGCACTGGCCAGCCGCCCCCAGGGCGAATATCGCAACGATCCGCCCGCCATTCTTCAACTGCTCCAGCAATGCTGCCGGTACATCCTCGACCGCGCCGATGCAGATGATGGCATCATAGGGGCCATGCCGCGCCGAGCCTTCCGCCAGATCGCCGGTCACGGTAACCGCGTTATCCACCGATTCGTCGGTCAGGTTGGTTTCGGCATCCGCCGCCAGAGTTTCGTCGCTTTCCAGCGCGATCACCGCTTCGGCCATCCGCGCGATCACCGCCGCCTCGTAGCCAAGGCCGGCCCCGACCACCAGCACCAGCTCGTCCGGGCGCACGTTCAGCGTATCCAGCATCTTGGCAAAGACCCTCGGGTCCAGCACGACGCGCCCGGCCCCGAGATTGATATCGCCACCGGCATAGGCCACCTCGCGCCGCGCACGCGGCACGAAGGCCTCGCGGCGGACCGCCAGCATGGCCTCGATCACGGGGTATTTGGTTACGTCCGACGGGCGTACCTGGCAATCTACCATAGCGGTGCGAAGGGCTGCGAAATCTGTCATGTCACTGCTCTAGAATCGTTCAGATCTGGTTGAACGACTTTTGCCACAGAACCCGGGCAACGGCAACCGAGGCATTCGGGGTTTTCAGACGTTGCATTGCCGCAGCCCGCCCGGAGAACCCGCTTGCACCGCAATCGCCCCCTTGCTATAGCCAGCCTCGCCCAACCGGGCCACCATTTGCGAGGCGAGTTGGCGGAGTGGTGACGCAGCGGATTGCAAATCCGTGTACAGGAGTTCGATTCTCCTACTCGCCTCCAGCAATCCCGATATCCGGACTACCAGCCTGCCGCGGGCAACTTTTCGCCCGTGATTCCCGAACAGCGGACCCCCACCTTCACAGCAACCCAAACGATCCCTTCCCATTTTCAAACCAAACCAAAGAGTGCTGTTGCCGCAATGCAGGTGGTCGCAACCCTTCGTCCGGCACATAATCTGCTGAAATCCCAGCCTTCCTAGGAGCCGCCATGACCGCCAGATATTACGCCCCGCATGGCGGCCATCCCGGACAGGAGCAGCTTCTGACCGACCGCGCGGTGTTCACCGAGGCCTATGCCGTGCTGCCGAAAGGCACCATGCGCGATATCGTGACCAGCTTTCTGCCGTTCTGGGATGCCACGCGGCTCTGGGTCATCGCCCGCCCGCTCAGCGGGTTTGCCGAGACATTCTCGCAATACATCATGGAGGTCGCGCCGGGCGGCGGCTCGGACCATCCCGAAACCGATCCGGGGGCCGAGGCGGTCCTGTTCGTCGTCGAAGGCACAGCCACGCTGGTTGCGGCTGGCAAAACCCATGAACTCACACCCGGCGGTTATGCCTATCTGCCGCCCGCGACCGACTGGACGCTGCACAATCACGGCCCCGAGTCGCTCCGGTTTCACTGGATCCGCAAGGCCTATCAGGCGGTGGCGGGGCTGGACCACCCCGACATCCTGATCCTGAACGAGGCCGATATCGCCCCGACCGTGATGCCCGGCACCGACGGCAAATGGGCCACCACGCGGTTTGTCGATCCCGCCGACCTGCGCCACGACATGCATGTCACCATCGTCACTTTCCAGCCCGGCGCGGTGATCCCGTTTCTGGAAACCCATGTGATGGAGCATGGGTTGTATGTGCTGGAAGGCAAGGCGGTTTACCGGCTGAACAACGATTGGGTCGAGGTCGAGGCGGGCGATTACATGTGGCTGCGCGCGTTCTGCCCGCAGGCCTGCTATGTCGGCGGGCCGGGGCGGTTCCGATACTTGCTGTACAAGGACGTGAACCGGCACATGCCGCTGACCGCGCCGCGTTAGGGCCGCCTATCCTGTCCAGCCATTGGCAACCGGCGGCGCGATGCGCAACAGGTCGACGGCGCGGGCGGCGATCTGGTCCACCACCTGATCGAGGCTCTCGGGCTTCAGGTAGAACGCGGGCACCGGCGGCAGCACGATTGCACCCATTTCGGTAACCGCGACCATGTTGCGCAGATGCGCCAGCGTCAACGGGGCCTCGCGGGTCAGCAGGATCAGCTTGCGGCGCTCCTTCAGTTGCACCGATGCGGCGCGGATCATCAGATTGTCGTCCAGCCCGGTGGCAATCGCCGCCAGGCTGCGCATCGAACAGGGTGCCATGATCATCCCCGCCACCGGGTAGGAACCCGAGGCGATGCTGGCCCCGATATCGTTGATGTCGTGAACCACATCGGCCAGCGCCGTCAGATCGCCAAGCGCCGCCGCGCCACATTCCGTGGCAAGCGTGCGTTCCGCTGCGCCCGAGATCACCAGATCAATCCCGATCCCCGCCCCGGCAAGATGCCGCGCCGCCGACAGTGCCAGCGCGGCACCGGAAGCACCCGATACCCCCAGGACCACCCGACCAGTCATGCCAGCCCCCGCCGCGCCAGCAGATCGGCTGCAAAGGCGGCGTCTTCAGGGGCAGTCTGCATCACTTCGCCCCAGTCGCGGGTTGTTTCGGCACCGATCTTGTTGGTGGCATCAATGCCGATCTTGCCGGCCAGCCCCGCCTTGGGCGAGGCGAAATCCAGGTAATCCATCGGCGTTCCTTCCAGAACCGTCACATCGCGGCCCGGGTCCATCCGTGTCGCCAGCGCCCAGGCGATGTCATCCCAGTTGCGCGGGTCGATATCGGCGTCAACCACCACGATCATCTTGGTATAGCTGAATTGCGCCAGCATCCCCCACAGCGCCATCATCACGCGGCGCGCCTGCCCGGGATAGCGCTTGTCGATGGCAATCACCGCGATGCGGTAGGAACAGGCCGCCGGGGGCAGCCACAGATCGCGGATTTCCGGGATCTGGCCGCGAATGATCGGCAGGGTGAGGCGGTTGAACACCTCGCCGATGATGGCCGGTTCATCCGGCGGCCGGCCGGTATAGGTTGACAGATAAATCGGCTCGGTCCGGCTGGTGATGGCGCTGACCTGCATCACCGGGAACGGCTCGGCCTGATTGTAGTACCCGGTGTGATCGCCGAACGGGCCTTCGGGGGCGGTCTCGGTCGGGTGCACCCAGCCCTCGATTACCGTTTCGGCATCGGCAGGCACCAGCAAGGGTACGGCCCTGGCCTTGACCAGCCTTGGCCGCGCGCCGGAAAAGACCCCGGCAAAGCCCAGTTCCGACACGGTTTCCGGCAAGGGCAGGGCGGCGGACAACAGCGTTGCCGGATCCGCCCCCAGCACGATTGCCACCGGCATCTTTTGCCCGGCAGCCTGCCAGCTTCGGTGATGCGCCGCGCCACCGCGATGCGCCAGCCAGCGCATGATGATGCGGTCATGGCCGATCACCTGGGCGCGGTAGACCCCTGCATTCATCCGGTTCACATCCGCCGCCTCGCTGCCAAAGGGGCGCGTCAGGACCACCGGCCAGGTTATCAGCGGCCCGGCATCGCCCGGCCAATGCGTCTGCACCGGCAGGGCGTTCAGGTCCGCCTTTTCGCTGACCACCTGCTGTACCGGGGCGCGGCTGACCACCTTTGGCCGTGTCGCCAGCGCCGCCTTCAGCATCGGCCAGCGCGACAGCGCATCGCGCAGCCCGTCCGGAGCACTGGGCGAACGCAAGGCGGCCAGAAACGCGCCCAGCTCGTCCAGCCCGTCAGGCGCAACGCCAAGGCCCGCCGCCACCCGCTCCACCGTGCCGAAGACATTCACCACCACCGGCATCCTTGCCCGTGCGCCATTGTCCAGCACCGGATGATTGAATTTCAGCACCGGCCCGCCGGTTTCCAGCACCGCGCGGTGAACCGCCGTCATCTGGTGGCGCACCGATACCGGATCGCCAAGGGCTTTCAACTGCCCCTGATCGGCGCTCCAGTCCAGAAACGCGCGCAGGGTCGGAAATGGCGGCAGGGTGCGAATGGGCGGACTCCTTTCCGGGGCCTTAGCACTTGGTGGCGGCAGAAAATTTGACTTACATCAAGTCCCGCCTCCGGCAAAGCCGTTAGGACGGGTGCCAGCGCAGGCTTGCGCGTCGATCTGTACCCCTGCCGGAGCGTCGAGGAACCACATGTCCGATCACTCGGTTAACCTGCCGCTGTTCCCGCGCCTGCCGGCGCTGGCGCTGAAGGGAATGCCGCTGATGCCGGTGTCGATGGCGCTGAGCGGTTTTGCGCGGCGCATTGCGGCGCGGCATCCGGCGATGTTCCGCCGCCTTGGCGAATACAATGCCGCGCGGTTCGTGCTGGACCCGACCGATCTGCCCTTGTCGATGCTGCTGGAGCCGCTGAACGGGCGGCCCCGCATACACCTGTCGCGCCGCACGCTCAGGGGGGATGCGCGCATTGCCGGGCCGTTGTCGGGGCTGCTGGGGCTGGTACACGGGGCCTATGACGGCGACGCGCTGTTTTTTTCGCGTGATCTGGTGATCGAGGGCGATACCGCCGCGGTGCTGGCGCTCAGAAACGCCATCGACGACGCGGAACTGGACCTCTCTGCCGAGGCGCAGGCGATGTCCGGGCCGTTCGCTGCTGCCATGCGCCGCTTGATCGCAATGGCCGAGGCCAGAACCGGCGTCGCCCTGTCGCGCCACGAGGAGGACGGGACGTGGTAATGGAAATCGTCTGCCCCGCCGGCACGCCCGCATCCCTGCGCGCCGCTGTCAAGGCCGGGGCGCATACCGTCTATTGCGGCTTTGCCGATGAAACCAATGCCCGCAATTTCCCGGGCCTGAATTTCGAACGTGACGAGATGCGCGAAGGCGTGGCGTTTGCCCATGATCACGGCTCCAAGGTGCTGGTGGCGATCAACACCTTTCCCCGCGCCGGGGGCGAAGAGATGTGGCACCGCGCCATTGCCGATGCCGAAAGCGCCGGGGCGGATGCGGTGATCCTGGCCGATCTTGGCCTCTTGGCACATGCCGCGCAGCACCATCCGAATCTGCGCCGCCATCTGTCGGTGCAGGCGGCAGCGGCCAATGCCGATGTCATCAACTTCTACGCCGATGCCTTTGGCGTGCGCCGCGTGGTGCTGCCGCGCGTGCTGTCGGTGCCGGAGATTGCCGCGATCAATGCCGAAACCGAGGTCGAGACCGAGGTTTTCGTGTTCGGCGGCCTGTGCGTGATGGCCGAGGGGCGGTGTTCGCTGTCCTCCTATGCCACCGGCAAATCGCCCAACATGAACGGCGTCTGTTCGCCCGCCAGCCATGTCGATTATCACGAGGATCACGGCGATCTGTCCGCGAAACTGGGCGGCTATACCATCCACAAGGTAGGGGCCGGGCAGCCCGCACCCTATCCGACGCTCTGCAAGGGGTGCTTTCAGGCCGGCGAGGCCACCGGCCATCTGTTTGAGGACCCGGTCAGCCTGAATGCCGAGGCGTTGATCCCGCAACTGGCCAAGGCCGGGGTGACGGCGCTGAAGATCGAAGGGCGGCAACGCTCGCGGTCCTACGTGGCGCAGGTGGTGCGGAATTTCCGTGCTGCGGTCGATGCCCAGGCCGCCGGTCTGCCGATGCCCGAAGGCATGCTGGCCAGTCTGACCGAGGGTCAGGCGACCACTGCCGGGGCCTACAAGAAGACCTGGAGATAGACCATGAAACTGAGTGTGGGGCCCAATCAGTTCTTCTGGAAAGCCGACCGCTGGGCCGGATTTTACGACGACATGGCAGCCGCGCCGGTTGACCGGGTGGTGCTGGGCGAACTGGTCTGCTCCAAGCGCCTGCCGTTCTATCAGGACCGTATTCCGGGCGCGATCGAGACCCTGGCAGCGGCGGGCAAAAAGGTTGGCGTTACCTCGCTGGCGCTGATCACGCTGAAACGCGAGCGCAAGCTCAGTGCCGAGTTGATCGAGGCCGGGGTCGAAGTCGAGGTGAACGACCTGTCGATGCTGGCCTATCTGCCCAAGGGCGCACCGTTTTCGGTTGGCCCGCTGGTCAATATCTATAACGAAGGCACCTTGGCCTTTCTGGCCGGGCGCGGGGCGACAAGCATCTGCCTGCCGCCGGAATTGCCGCTGGAACCTGTCCGGGTGCTGGCCAAGGCCGGGCGCGATCTTGGCGTTGAAATCGAGGTCTGGGGGCATGGCCGGGTGCCGCTGGCGATCTCGGGGCGGTGTTATCACGCGCGCCTGCATCGCCGCACCAAGGACAATTGCCAGTTCGCCTGCGAGGATGATCCCGATGGCCTGGAAGTGTCCACGATGGAGCAGCAGCATTTCCTGGCGATGAATGGTGTGCAGACTCTGTCGGACAGTTTCGCCTGTGTCGATCACCAGATCGAGATGCTGCGCGATGCCGGGGTGGCCAGCCTGCGCCTGTCGCCCGGCACCGGCGATTTCGCGGCGCTGTGCGGCATGTACCGCGACCGGCTGGACGGGCGCACCGCCAAGGGCGCGATTGCCGGGGCGCTGGAGGATGCCACGCCGGGTATCCGCCTGAGCGACGGTTTCCTGACCGGGGCCGCCGGGGTTGACTGGTCGGGCGCGCGGGCGGATTGATTGAATGTCGGGTACATCCCGGAAAGGACTAAGAAGATGAAGATTGCCTATATCAGCGCCGCCGCGCGGGGCGAGACTGACCGCCTGATGTCCGAGACGGCGGCGTTTCTGGCCGCGCGGCAGGTGCGCTGCGCCGGGATCGTCAAGGAGGAGGGTTATTCCTCGGCCTTTGCCAATGGCTGCGACATGAAGGTGCAGGTGCTGCCGGACGGGCCGGTGATCAAGATCACGCAGGACCTTGGCGAAGGCTCGGATGCCTGCCGGCTGAACCCGGCGGCGATTGCCGAGGCGGTGGCGAATGTGGAGAACGGTGCACTGGCAGATGCGCGGATGTTCCTTTTGAACAAGTTCGGCCCGGAAGAGGTTGAAGGCCGGGGCTTTCGCGGCGTCATCGGCAAGGCGCTGGAGCTTGAGATTCCGGTGCTGGTCGGGGTCAGCAATGCCAGCCGCAAGGAATTCGAGGCTTTCGCCGATGGACTGGCCGAAGCGCTGCCCGCCGATAGCGACGCGATCCGCGATTGGTGCCTGACGGCGATTGACGGCTGATCGGCAGGCGTTGTCCAGCCGTCAGCCGGTGTTTTGCCGAGGCTACTCGGGCGGCGGGAAATCCAGCGTCTTGTAAGGGGTCCAGTCGGTGATCTCGGGGTAATAGCGCCGCCGCCAGTCGCGCACACGCGGGTTGAAATAGCGCCGCCACAGGGGCGGGATCATCGCCATCGAGGTCATCGGCGGATAGCCTGTCGGCAGATGCGGCGCTTCGGCCTCGTCATAGATCTGCAACAGGGGAAAGCGCCGCATCGGGTGCAGGTGGTGATCCGCATGGCGTTGCAGGTTGATCAGCAACAGCCCTGAAACGCGATGCGCGGAATCCCAGGAATGATGCGCCCTGACCGGCTCGTATTTGCCATCGCCCAGATATTTCCGGGTCAGCCCGTAATGTTCGACATAATTGGTCAGCTCCAATTGCCAGACCGCGATGAAGGCCTGAAGCGCGAACAGCCCGAGCCCGGCCCAGCCACCGATCCAGTAGGCCAGCGCCAGAACGCCTGCCTGCAGCGCCAGATATTTGAAGATCGGGTTGGACGGGTGCCACGGCCCCATGCCGCGCCGCGCCAGCATAGCCTTTTCCGCCCGCCAGGCCGAGCCGAAACCCTGCCGCAACACACGCGGGAAATAGCGCAGGAAACCCTCGTTATAGCGTGCGGTCACGGTATCGCGTGAGGTGCCGACATGGGGGTGATGCACCAGCAGATGCTCGGTGCGGAAATGCCCGTAGAGCACCATCGCGAGCAGCAGATCGCCAAGGTTCCGCTCGAACTTCGCAGATTTGTGCATCAACTCGTGCGAATAGACGATGCCGACCGTGCCGGTGGTGACGCCGATGCCGAACATGATGCCGAAGGTCTCCCACCCGCTATAGCCGGTGGAATGGGTCAGCGCCCAGATCGCGCCGAACACCAGGCAGAACTCGATCGGGAACCAGATCCAGGTAAGCAGGCGGAACCAGAACAACTCGCTGTCAGGGGTGTTGATGTCCGGGTTGCCGAGGTTCTTGCCGGCGACGGTATCCAGAAGCGGCATCAGCACCCAGCCATAGGCCGGGATCAAGAGGATGGTCCAGCCGCCTTCGGCAATGGCCAGAATGACCAGCGGCACGAAAGTCAGCGTCAGCCAATAGGGCCACGCCCTGAGCGGGGCGGGCGCAGCAGCGGTCAGATCGGTCATGCTTGGGCTTTCTTGCGGGAGATGTCGGGATCGCGCGGCGTCAGCCGCAGATGGATGCCGTCGCGGGCGCGCACGGTCAGATGCGCCACCGGCACCGGTTCGCGCCCTTCGACGGGATCGAACCGGAAGGCACGGACCAGCAGCGACAGCAGCAGCGTCCCTTCGGCCATCGCAAACGCCGAGCCCGGGCAGACCCGCGCCCCTGCGGAAAACGGGATATAGGCGCGGCTGAGATTGGCGCGGCCGTTTTCGGTTTCAAACCGGCCGGGATCGAAATCGTCGGGCCGCTCCCACAGGCGTTCATGGCGGTGCAGGTGCCAGGGGCTGAGGATCACCTGCGAGCCGGGCTTGATGTCGCGGTCGCGGAAATGTTCCGGGCAGGCGGCTTCGCGCACGAACATCGGCACCGGCGGGTAAAGCCGCATCGCCTCGCGGAACACCGAACGCGAGATCGGCAGCTTGCTGAGGGTGGAGAAATAGATCTTCTCCGGCTCGAACGAAGTCAGCGCCTCTTCGGCCACCGCGTCCTGCCATTCGGGATGCGTGGCCAGCAGGTACAATGCCCAGGCCAGCGCCGCCGCCGAGGTTTCGTGCCCGGCCAGAAAGAAGATGGCGACCTGATCGATCATTTCCTCGGTATCGAAACAGGTGCCGGTTTCTGGGTCGGGGGTGGTCATGATCTTGGTCGCCAGATCGTCCGGCGCGGTGCCGGCGCGGATTTCGGCGGCGCGTGCTTCGGTCAATTGCCCGATCAGGCCACGGATGGTTGCCGCCGTCTGCCGGGTGCGGCGGGAATGGACGCGCGGAAACCATTTCGGCAGCGGCAGCAGCGCCAGAAGGTTGGCAACGGGCTGTTCCTCCTGATGCGCGCGGAAGGTGGTGAAGGCGGCCTGCGCGATCTCGTTTTCGATTGGCACCGAGAACAGCGTGCGAAAGATCACATCCATCGCCACATGGCTGGCTTCGCTTTCAATCTCGACCGGCTGGCCATCGGCCATCGGCAACAGGCGCTCGACCGCCGCAACGCCGCTGTCCCACATCGCCGGGAACACCTTTTTCAGCCGCCCGCCCTCAAACGCCGGATCGATGATGCGGCGCTGATGCTCCCACAGTTTGCCGTTGGAGATGAACACGGATTCGCCCAGGAGTGGCTTCAGCCCGACGCGCATCCGTTCGGATTTCGGAAAGTCCATCGGCCGCTTGCGCAGCACCAGTTCCACCAGGTCCGGATCGTTGCACATGTAGGACCGGAAGAACGGCGTGCGCAGTTCAGCCATCCAGGCGTGGTACAGATGCGCCGGCTGGGCCGACAGGATATCCTTCTTGAACAGCTTGAAATAGGCCCAGAGCGAGACCTTGCCGGGCCGCGATGCGGGTTTTGGCGGTTGTTTCGGGTGCGCCCCGCTGTTGGTATCGAACAAGAAACCTTCCCTTCCGCAATCGGCCAAACTAGGTTGAATCGAGAGGTCAACCTGACCGTAGCCCGATGATGCGTCATTGACGATCATCAATTTTTGCGGTCTTGCATCAGGAAAAGGATTGTTCGATGCAATTGCGCGGCTTTGAAGTGATGCCGGAACGGCAAACAGGTGCGGGTTCGCGCCCCTGCCTTGCCGCGCCGTGCCGCCGGATTGGCGGGCTTGCATGACCGGCGCGCGCCATCCCTGCGCGGAATGCCGGTTCCACGCGCAAAGCCTGTGGCAGCCGGTGTCGAACGGCGCGGTATCGACATTGTCGCGCAGCTTCAGCCGGCGAGAACTGGAGGCTGGCGCGACGCTCTATCATCAGGGCGCGGCGAGCGAGGGGGTCTATTGCGTATCGCGCGGGCTGATCGCCATCCGCAGTTTTGCCCCCGATGGCGGCTCCAGCCTGCTGAGGCTGGCCTATCCGGGCGAACTGATCGGCTACCGTGCCTTCCTGACCGGGCGCGAGCACCGGACCGAAGCGCGGGCGCTGGTGGATTCGCGTATCTGCGTCGTGGCGCACCGCGATGCCAAGAAGGTGATCCAGGCCTGTCCGGCGGTCCTGGCGCGGCTGGCGGAGCGCTGCGCGGACGAACTGGACCAGGCCCATGAGCGCATTCAGGAAGCCGCGCGCCTGACCAACAAGGCCCGGCTGGCGCGGCTGCTGGATCAGTTGATGCTGGCGCATGGCGCAGCGGACGGCAACACATGGCGGATGCGGCTGCCGATCTCGCGTCAGGATCTGGCGGATATCCTGGGGGTGCAGCCGGAAACCCTTTCGCGGCTGCTGAAGCGGCTCGAGGATGATGGCCAGGTGAAATCGTCGGGCCGCTGGATCGAAATGCAGTCACCGGCCGGAGTCCCGGATCAGGCCGGGGGCGAGGCGCAGGTGCGGGGTTAAAGCAAGAAGTCGAAGGCTTGGCAGGCCGTCGCGCCAAGGCGTTGCAAAGGCATCTGTGCGGCTATTTTGCCACCTTTCGCGGGGATGCTCAGCAACCGCCTTGAACAGTCGGCGGCAAACCTGCGAGACTGGTTCAAATTCGCGCATAAACGCGATCCGAAAAGGTGGGGAATTGAAGTTTTTTCGGTTGATAATTGCGGCCCTGCTGGCGGGTGCCGGCGGTGCGGCGACGGCGGAAACGGCGTCGCTCAACAGCTTTGGCATGCCGGGGTTGTTGGACATGCCAAGCGGGGAAGCCGCACCGGATGCGCAATTCTCGATCACATCGGGTGGATTTGCCGGTACCTACCGTAACTCCATGACTTTTCAGATTTCGCCGCGCCTGACCGGCAGCTTTCGTTACACCATGATCGGTGGCTGGACGGTGGGGCCATTGACAACATATCTGGACCGGTCGTTCGATATTCACTACCGGCTGACCGAAGAAGGACGCTACATGCCCGCAATTGCGGTCGGATTGCGTGATTTCATCGGAACCGGGATTTATTCCGGCGAGTATCTCGTTGCAACCAAGCATCTGACACAGAACCTGAAGGTGACGGTCGGCCTGGGCTGGGGGCGGCTTGGGTCGTATAACGGCTTTCGCAATCCGCTGGCCTCGATTCATCCCGGCTTTGCCACCCGTACCGGTGGTGCAGGGCTGGGTGGTACACCGCGGTTGGGCAACTGGTTTCGCGGCGACGCGGCCTTTTTCGGCGGCATCGAATGGCAGTCGCCCAATCCACGCCTGAGCTTCAAGGTGGAATATTCCTCGGATGCCTATACCCGGGAAATCGGAACGCATTCGATTTTCGTGCATCGCAGCCCGGTCAATTTCGGTGTCGATTACCGCCTGTCCGAACGGACGCGGCTGAGCGGCTATTACATGTACGGTTCCGAGCTGGGCTTTCGGGTGACGATGGCGCTCAATCCCAAGAACTCGCCGATTGGCGGTTCGCTTGAAGGGGCGCCGGCACCGGTTTTCGTGCGGCCGGGACCGGGTGAGGAAGGGTATGAACTGCGCGACCGAACCGACTGGGCCGGGCAATCGGAATGGTCGCATTCGCTGCGAGACAACCTGCAGGCGGCCCTGGCCGCTGACCGGATCATTATACTGTCCGCCGGGTTCACCGCTACCCGCGTCGAAGTGCGCATCCGCAACGAGATTTACGGCAGTGCCGCGCAGGCGATCGGACGGGTCGCGCGGATGATGTCGCGGGTATTGCCGCTGTCGGTCGAAACCTTCGTGGTCACGATCGTCGAAGCCGGCATGCCGGTCGTGTCCGCCACAATTCAGCGCAGCGACCTTGAGGCGCTGGAAAATGACCCCGACGCGGCCAACGCCATGCTTGCCAGGGTAAAGCTTACCGATCCGGTGCGGATGCAAGGCGATATTGTGCGCGCCGACGGCATCTATCCGCAATTGAAATGGCGGATCGGGCCCTATCTGCGGTATTCTGCTTTCGATCCCGACAACCCGCTTCGCGCCGATGTGGGCATTCGCGTTCAGGGCAAGTACGACATTGCTCCGGGGTTGTCGGTTTCGGGTTCGTTGACCCAGAAGGTCGTCGGCAACATGAACACGGTGACCCGGCTTAGCAGTTCGGCGCTGCCGCATGTACGTTCGGATTACGGGTTCTACGACAAGGCGGATCTGGCGCTTGAATATCTGACGGCCGACTACCTGTTCCGCCCCGGCCGCAACCTTTATGGCCGCATTTCCCTTGGCTATCTGGAACGCATGTATGCCGGTGTCTCGGCAGAGTTGCTCTGGAAGCCGGTCAACAGCCGCTTCGCGCTGGGGGCCGAGGTGAACTACGTCGCGCAGCGGGCCTTCGATCTTGGCTTCGGCGTGCAGTCCTACCAGATCGCAACCGGGCATATTTCGGCCTATCTGGACATGCGCAACGGCTATACTGCACAGGTCGATGTCGGCCGCTACCTGGCCGGCGATCTGGGTGCGACCTTTACGGTAGATCGGGAATTCGCCAATGGCTGGATTGTCGGAGCCTTCTTTACGCTGACAGATGTTCCTTTCGCGACCTACGGCGAAGGATCGTTCGACAAGGGCATCCGGCTGAGGATTCCGCTGTCCTGGACAAGTGGCAAACCCAGCAAGGCCGGCACGCTTTCGGTCATTCGCCCGCTCAGCCGGGATGGCGGCGCGCGGCTGGAAATCCGCAACCGTCTGTACGAGACCGTCCGGCGCAACCACCGTTCGCGGCTGGAGCCGGCATGGGGGAGGTTCTGGCGTTGAGGGGATTTTCCGCTTTCATCGGTGCGTTCGCGGCCCTGACAATCGTCGGCTGCTCGTCTGACAATAACCCGACGCCAATTCAGGATTCGCTGATCGCTGCAATTCGCGAATTCGGCAAGGAACCCGACACGCAGGCCAATCGCCGCGCGGTCGAGGCATTGACGCGCGAGCAACTGACGGGCGTCGGCTCGAACCCGACGATCCTGGTGGATGTCGAAGTGGCTGACGCCTATGCCTCGCTGTTCCAGATTTCGCTGAACGGCCAGCATGACGTGTTCATGACCGCCGACCAGGTGACGGTGACCTTTTCAAAGGGCCTTTTGACGGCAACACGCGGCATCGGTGCTGACCTTTACTCGGCCGATGTTTCGCAGACACGTGCGGCGATCCAGGGCGGTGCTTCCGGAGTGGTCGCTACCGCAAGGGTCCATAGATCGCTGAGCGGGGACAACCAGGTGATCGCCATCCGCTACGAATGCAGCCTTGTCGACCACGGCGTTGAACCGGTCGTCAGTATTCACAAGACGTTCCGGCTGCGCCGCTATGTCGAGACCTGCCGATTCGATGGTGATGAGGTCTTCGCCAATACATACTGGGTCGATCCGGTAACACGTGTCATGTGGAAGTCACGCCAATGGGTCAGTCCGCTGGCAGGTTACTTCGGTATCGACGTGCTGATCCCGGGAAAATCGTGATATGTGCGAATATGCAACAGAATTGATTCTCCGCATTCGTTGACTTTCCCCTAGTACAGGCGAAATTGTGCTCAGGAGTTTCTCTATTAAGGAGTCGTGAAATGTCTATTGCAAAACTGACAGGCGCAGCCATCCTGGCTACGCTGGCCGCGACTGCCGGAACAACGGCCCTGGCCGACGGCAGCATGGCCTTACCCGGGTTCAAATCGACCCAAGCCGCACCTGTCCCGCCGATCCCGGTCCCGCCATGGGTTACCGCCGTGTTCGGCCCGAACGTGGCGCTGGTCGCCGGCGGCCTCGCACCGGGCGTGATCGCCCTCGGCACGGTCGTTATTGCCGGCGTCGTCTACTCGGTGGTTCAAGGATCGTCGTCGACGTCCAGCACCTGATACCGGCGCGAAAGCAAGGTTGATGAATTCAAAAGGCGGTCCCGACGGGGCCGCCTTTTTCGTTTCAAAAGCCGGTTGTTCCAGCCCGGCAGTAAAATCCTGATCGAACGCCGCCCTAACTCACCGGTTGCTGTCGATCCAGCGCGACATCAACCCGGCATCCCGGTAGCATTCATCGGGCACATCGCGGCGGCGGCGGCGGGCGATCTTCTCGGCATAGGCCACCTGACGCGAGGTGGCCCCTGCGCCACGATGAGTCTGCGTCCGCGCCTTGTTGAATGCCGCCTGATGCAGACCGATCCAGTTCGACAGCGCGGCTCGATCCTGCGTGCTGTCGGGCGGGATATCCGTTTTCAGCTGGCGGCTGATGGCACGCGCGAAATCGACCTGGGCCGGGGTCGGCGCGGGGATCTGGGTGTTATCGGCCTGCATGGCAACCTCCTGCGAAACGGGGACCGGATACGAGAACAAATATAGAACATTTGTTCCAATTGTCCAGTCCCCCGCAATCACAGGCGCGCGAGGTTGCGTTGTCGCGCCGGGGCTCGGGCCTTTACCGAGAGCGTGACAGCACCGAGTCCGGCCTCGCGCGATAAAGCGCTGCCGTTACCAGACCGGCGATCACCGCCTTGATCACATCGCCCGGCAGGAACGGCGTTGCAAAACCCGTTGCCACGGCAAGCGGTTTGTCCAGCACCAGTGCCATGCCGATGATGCCGGGAACATAAAGCACGATGATCCCGCCAACGACCGACGCCGCAAAGGCCGACCAGAACAAGGGCACCGAACGCCATGTCTCGACGATCCAGCCGGTGACGAAAGCCGCGATCACCCAGCCGTAAAGGAACCCCGCTGTTACCCCGACGAACATGCCAAGTCCGCCGCGCCCGCCCGCCAGAAGCGGCAGTCCGACCGCGACCAGCAACAGGAACAACAGCACAGCCAGCGCCCCGCGTTTTGCCCCCAGCACGGTGCCGCACAGCATCACGCCCAGCGATTGCGCCGAGATCGGCACACCGGAGATCAGCGTCAGTTTCGGCACCAGCCCCAGCGCGGCAATCAGTGCCGCGAACAGGGCGATCAATACGATATTGCGTTCCATGATTTGTCTACCTTCCCTCTGTCATTGATTGTTCATTGTACCCCGCCACGCGCCCTCAGCGCCTCGGCGACGTGATCGGCATCGTCCAGCGCCATCAGCGCCAGCGGCGCCACGATCCGCCAGCCGGCCCGCCGGGGCGAGCGTGCCCGCCAGGCCTCGGCCAGGTTCCCGCCTTTTTGCGCCAGTACCGGCACGAAACGGATCACCAGCGCGACCGCGATTTCCAGTGCCCCGGTGGACAATCCGATGCGGCGAAGTGGTGCCAGCAACAGCCTGATCACCGCGATCATGTCGCTGAGTCTTGTTGTCATCGTGACCAGATTGGCCATGCCCACCGCTGCCAGCAGGCGCAGCACCACCGCCGATCCGCCCACCAGATCGGCGGTGTAGAGATGCCACGCCGCCACCACCACCACGAACACCCAGACCGGGCGCAGCAATCGAAGCCCGGCGGCCAGAAAGCGCCAGCCGCCGATCGCATAGGCCGCCACCACACCGCCAAGCGCTGCCAGCAGCAGCCAGGGATCATCCGTCAGGAACATCAGAAAGGTCGCCGCACTCAGCCCGGCCAGCTTCAATCCTGCCGGCCAGCGGTGGAACGGCGTTTCAACCGGCGAGGTCAGCGAGATCATCCTGCCCTCCTTGCATCGCCGCGACATAGGCCGGCAGCACCTGATCCGGCGCACCGTCCAGCGCGATCTTCCCCTGATCCAGCCACAATACCCGACCGTAGCCTGCCAGCGTTGCGGGATCGTGGGTGATGTGGATGATCTGCTGGTCCAGCCGATCCAGATAGGCGGTCAGCGCGCGGGTCGTCGGGATGTCGAGGCCGCTCAGCGGCTCGTCCAGCACGATCAGCCCTGGTTGCATTGCCAGCACCGCCATCAGGCAGACCAGATGCCGCTGCCCCTGCGACAGCACATGCACCGGGCGATCCGCCCAATCGGTGCAGCCAAACCGCGACAGCATTTCCAACGCGCCCGCCCGTGACCCGGCCTTGCCTTCACCCAACTGGCCAAGGCCGAAGGCGATTTCCTCGGCTACGGTGGGAAAGATGATCTGGTGATCGGGGTTCTGGAACAATATGCCGACGATGCGGATTGCCGCTTTGCGGTCGCGCGCCACGTCCACCCCACCGACCCGCACGTCGCCGCTATCCGCCGGGATCAGCCCCGCGATCAGGCGTGCCAGCGTCGATTTGCCCGACCCGTTGCGTCCGACCAGCCCGATGCGCCGCTCGTCCAGCCGCAACGTCAGATCGTCGATGATCCGCCGGTCGTTGCGGATGAAGGTAACACCCGCCAGGGCGACCCCGCCGGCTTGTTCGGGCATGTCCGTTGCGTGGCGCATGGGCCTGCCGCCTTCGGTCTGTTCACGCAGGTTCCGCGCCACCCGTCAGGCTGGCGGCTCCGGTTCCCTTCGCGCAGGCTTTCAACCGATAAGGTGCTTGAGGTCAAGGCCCGACTTCGCAACTGCCCGCCCATTTGCCCTTGCCCCTGCCTGTAGGCGCGGGCTAACTGCCCGGCAAATGCTGGGAGACGCCTATGAAAGCCGGATTGCTGTTTCTTGTCCTTGGCTATTTCCTCAGCCAGTTCTATCGCTCGTTCCTGGCCGTGCTGACACCGGTGTTGGGGGCCGAGATCGGCACCACCTCGGCCGATCTGTCCTTTGCCTCGGGCATGTGGTTTCTGACCTTCGCGGCAATGCAGATCCCGGTCGGCTGGGCGCTGGACCGGTTCGGGCCGAAACTGACCGCCTCGGTCCTGCTGGCCTTCGGGGGCGGTGGCGGCGCGGTGGTGTTCGCGATGGCCGAGGGGCCGGGGGCGGTGACGCTGGCGATGGCGCTGTTCGGCATTGGCGGATCGCCGGTGCTGATGGCGTCCTATTTCATCTTCGCGCGGATGTTTCCGCAGGCGATGTTCTCCACGCTGGCGGGTGCGATGATCGGTTTCGGCTCGGCTGGCAATCTGGCGGGCTCGGCCCCCTTGGCGATGGCGGTGTCGGCCTGGGGCTGGCGCAACACGATGTGGGGGCTGGGTTTTGCCGCGCTGCTGGTGGCGCTGGCGCTGATGCTGGTGCTGCGCGACCCGCCCGCCGAACCCCATGACGAGGCACCGGGCGGCAACCTGCTGACGCTGCTGACCAACCGCAACCTGCTGCTTTTGTTCCCGCTGCTGCTGGTCAATTACGCCCCGGCGATGGCCATTCGCGGCCTCTGGGCCGGGCCGTATCTGACGGATGTATTCGCGATGGACGAGGCCGGGATCGGCCGTGTCACCCTGTTCATGGCGCTGGCGATGGCGCTGGGGAACCTTCTCTATGGTCCAGCCGAGCGGCTGCTGGGATCGAAGAAAACCGTGGTGCTGGCCGGAAACCTGGCCGGTGCGGCGGCCTGCCTGACGCTCTGGGCGATGCCGGCATCCTCGCCCGTGATGGCGGCGTCGATGTTCGTGCTGATCGGGCTGTTCGGGGCGTCTTATCCGGTGCTGATGGCGCATGGCCAGTTGTTCATCCCGCGCCGCCTGACCGGGCGCGGCATCACATTGCTGAACCTGTTCGGCATCGGTGGCGTCGGCCTGATGCAGTTCCTGACCAGCGCGATGGCACGTACCCATGCGCCCGATCCGGTGCCGGTGCCGGGCTTTTACAGCGACCTGTTCCTGCTGTTCGCGCTGTCGCTGCTGGCCGGAACGCTGATCTACACGCTATGCGCCGAACGCCCCGCCAAGGGCTGAGGCACCCCGGCCCATGCCCCTTGAACTCTGCCCGCAAAGCCCGTAAATGAGGCCCGTCGGGCACCCGCCCCGGCCCCTGACGGCCCTTTGAAGGAACGCGCGCGATGGCAACCCGGACCAACCCTCTTCAGTTCATCCAGCAGGTGCGCGGCGAAGTGTCCAAGGTGGTCTGGCCGACGCGCCGGGAAACCACCATCACCACCGGCATGGTGTTCGTTCTGGCCGCAATCGCATCCCTGTTCTTCTTCCTGGTGGACCAGATCATCCGCCTCGGGCTGACCACGGTGCTGGGGCTGTTCTGACGGCCCCCACGGTGCCAGAGCAGGTTGCATCATATGCAACACGCTTTAGTTAAGTCTTTTGTAACGCTGATGCCTCACCTATACTGCCTGTCAAAAGCGGGCAGAGCATGGCCAATCATCTTTATTACGGCGACAACCTCAAGGTGCTGCGCGAAAGCATTGCCGATGAAACCGTCGATCTGATCTATCTCGACCCGCCGTTCAATTCCAACGCCAGCTACAACGTGCTGTTCAAGGGTCCGCAGGGCAATGACAGCGCCGCCCAGATCGAGGCGTTCGACGATACCTGGCACTGGAACGAATCCGCCGAGGAGGCCTTTCAGGACGTTCGCCGCTCGGGCAACGGTGCCGCCGCGTCGATGCTGAACGCGATGCGGGGGTTTCTGGGCGACAATGACATGATGGCCTATCTGGCGATGATGGCGGTGCGGTTGCTGGAGCTGCACCGGGTGCTAAAACCCACCGGCAGCCTGTACCTGCATTGCGACCCAACCGCGAGCCACTACCTGAAGATATTGCTGGATGCGGTGTTTGGGACGTCTCGATTCAAGAATGATATCATTTGGAAGCGTACTTTTGCACATAATGACCCGGAACAATACGGTCGAATCTCTGATCATTTACTGTTCTTCACAAAATCGGCTAAGTACACATTTAACCGGCAATTCACCAGTTACGATGAATCCTACATTGAGAATAATTTTCGAAAGAAAGACGAAAGGGGTAAATACCAATCGGTTACTTTGACTGGTCCAAAGGTAAACCCAAAGGACCCCGACTGGAAAGGTTATAATCCAGGAAATAGCGGAAGAAGCTGGTCCATTCCTCGCCGCTTGGTGCTAGATGTTCCATCCCGGATGATCACATAGACCCTCGGCGATCTGCGTTTTTCATGGCAAGATCGGTTCTGCGGGACATTCGAGACGAGGTGCGACCATGCTGATCCATCTTCACAGCCAAGCGACGACGACGCCGAAAGTCAGGGCCGCCATTCAGGCGAGCGATGAGCCTGCATCGGCCCTGGCGGAACGCTTCGGCACGACCGAGCAGACTGTCTACAAATGGCGGCATCGGGACAGCGTTGATGATCGCAGCCATACGCCGCACCGGCTTCAAACCACCTTGACGCCCGCCCAGGAAGCCGTGGCTGTAGCCCTTCGCAAGACATTGCTGGTGTCGCTCGATGACCTGCTGGCTGTAGTGCGCGAGTTCCTGAATCCGAATGCCTCACGCTCCGGGCTGGACCGCTGCCTGCGTCGGCACGGTGTTGGAAACCTGCGCGATATGAAGTCCAAGGCTCCAGCGCCGAAGCACAGCGCCTTCAGGGCCTACGAGCCCGGCTACATCCACATCGACGTGAAATACCTGCCGCAGATGGTGGATGAGAGCCGCCGCCGCTACCTCTTCGTGGCTATTGATCGAGCGACCCGGTGGGTCTTCATCCGCATCTTCAATGCAAAAATTGCGGCTAACGCCCGGCGCTTCCTTCGTGATCTGAGCCGGGCATGTCCGCTGCGCATCCGCACAATTCTCACCGACAACGGAAAAGAGTTCACAGATCGCATCTTCGGCCTGCGCAAGCGTGCTGCAACTGGCGGGCATGAGTTCGACACGCTTTGCGCCGACCTCGAGATCGACCATCGTCTGACCTCGCCGAAGTCACCTCAGACCAACGGAATGGTCGAAAGGTTCAACGGACGCGTTGAGGACGTCCTCCAAAGCCACCATTTCCGATCCGGCGAAGAACTGGAGACAACGCTGCACCGCTATGTCTGGCTTTACAACCAGCAGCTTCCGCAATCAGCCTTGGGCAGCAAAACGCCATTGCAAGCGATAAAGGAATGGCACAAAATGAAGCCAAGCCTGTTCAAGAAGCAGCCATACTATCTTCCGGGATGTGACAGCTAGAGTTTGGTGGCGAGAAAGCGCTGAGCTGGTCGGTAACGGACAGACTAGACTTACTGGATGAAAACAAGCTTATTGAATTTTCATCGAATGGTATTCCTCGTTTCAAGCACTATGCAGACGCACTTCCAGGCACACCTTGCCAATCAATTTGGGTAGATATTCCACCTTTGTCATCCCAAGCCCAGGAACGCCTCGGCTACCCCACCCAGAAACCCGTCGCTTTGCTGGAACGCATCCTGTCCGCCTCGTCCAATCCCGGCGATGTGGTGCTCGATCCGTTCTGCGGTTGTGGCACCACGGTGCATGCCGCCCAGAAGCTGGATCGCCAGTGGATCGGCATTGATGTCACCCACCTTGCCATCGGCCTGATCGAAAAGCGCCTGCGCGATGCCTTCCCGAATGTCGCCTTCACCACCCACGGCGTGCCGCAGGATATCGCCGGTGCGCGCGATCTGGCCAATCGCGGGCGCGAGGACAAGAATTACTATTTCGAGTTCGAGAAATGGGCGCTGTCGCTGATCAACGCCCAGCCCGGCAACCTGTCGAAAAAGGGTGCCGACCGGGGCATCGACGGCAATATCTATTTCGGGCGCACCAGCCGGGCCATCGTCTCGGTCAAGGCGGGCGAGAATGTCGGCGTGGCGATGATCCGCGATCTGCGCGGCGTGATCGAACGCGAAGGGGCCGGGATCGGCGTGTTCCTGACGCTGGCCGAACCGACCAAGCCGATGATCGCCGAAGCGGCCTCGGCCGGGCAATACGAGGAAGACGGCTTCGCCCCGGTGCCCCGCGTGCAGATCGTCAGCATCGAACAGGCGCTGGAGCTGCGCGACCGCGCCGTGCGCCTGCCGGCGCGGCGCAACGACACCTTCAAGGCCGCCGCCCGCGACGAAGACCGCAAGGCGCAGGGCAAGCTGGACCTTTAAGGATTGGCCAGCCGGGGCGCTGGCCGCCGAGGGCCGCGCCCGAGCCTGGGAGGGCGTTCGCGGCGTTCCGGCTTGGCAACACCATCGCCTCGACCCTGACCGTTCAGCAGCCTGCAACGCTGCAATGCGCCCACCCGGGGGGTGCCCCCCGTGCCAAAGTGGGGGCTGGATCGGGCAGGGTGGCTGGCGGGCGATGATTTCGCGCCAGAGGACACCCCGCCGCAGCCTTCCGCGCGACCTTTTCACCCCCAAGCCCTTGTCTTTGCCCGCATCAGGGGCTAGAGGCATCCGAACCTCGTGGCGGGGCGTGCATCGATTCGTGATTGCGCGCCGTTTTGATGTGAGACCACGGTGCCGCGTTCGGCGGCAAGACATGACAATTCCGGCGGGCACTCCGCCAGGCAGAAGGTGACGGGCAAGATGGCGAAACGATGGTACTCGGTGAGCGTGCTCTCGAATTTCGAGAAAAAGATCGCCGAGCAGATCAAGGAAGCTGTCGCCCAGGCCGGACTGGAAGACGAGATCGTCGAAGTGCTGGTGCCGACGGAAGACGTGATCGAGGTCCGCAAGGGCAAGAAGGTCCAGACCGAGCGCCGCTTCATGCCGGGCTACGTGCTGGTGCGGATGGAAATGTCCGACAAGGGCTATCACCTGATCACCTCGATCAACCGCGTCACCGGGTTTCTGGGCCAGCAGGGCCGCCCGACGCCGATGCGCGATGCCGAAGTGGCCGTGATCATGAACCAGGTGGAAGAGGGGGCCGAAAGCCCGCGCAGCCTGGTCAGCTATCAGATCGGCGAAACCGTCACCGTCACCGATGGCCCGTTCGAGGGCTTCTCGGGCCAGGTCGAGGACGTGGACGAGGGCAATGCCCGCGTCAAGGTTTCGGTATCAATTTTCGGCCGGGCCACCCCGGTCGAGCTGGAATACACCCAGGTCTCCAAACAGACCTGACGTGTAGCGTCTGCGGGAGGCGAGGGTCACGCGTGATCCGGACCGCACCGCACCAACAAAGCCTTCGGGGACGCGCCTCGAAGGACGGAGCAAAAGGAGGCCATCATGGCCAAGAAAGTCGCTGGCACGCTGAAGCTGCAAATCAAGGCAGGTCAGGCCAACCCATCCCCGCCCGTCGGACCGGCCCTCGGCCAGCGTGGCATCAATATCATGGAATTCTGCAAGGCGTTCAACGCGCGCACGCAGGAGATGGAACCGGGTGCGCCGTGCCCGACCATCATCACCTATTACACCGACAAGTCGTTCTCGATGGTCATCAAGACCCCGCCGGCCTCGTTCCTGCTGAAGAAGGCCGCCGGCCTGAAGCCGGTCGGCAAGCGCAACCGCGCACGTGGTTCGGTCCTGCCGGGCCGCGAGACCGCCGGAACAGTGACGGTGGCGCAGGTGCGCCAGATCGCCGAAACCAAGTTGAAGGACCTGTCGGCGAACGATGTCGAAGGCGCAATGCAGATCATCCTCGGCTCCGCAAGGTCGATGGGCATCGAGGTGAAGGGGTAATCGTCATGGCAAAATTCGGTAAAAGAACCCGCGCTGCGCGGGAAGCGTTCCACGGCAAGGCCAACCTGTCGGTCGCGGAAGCGGTCAAGCTGATCAAGGCGAACGCCAAGACCAAATTCGACGAGACGCTGGAAGTGGCGATGAATCTCGGGGTTGACCCGCGCCATGCCGATCAGATGGTGCGCGGCGTCGTATCGCTGCCGAACGGCACCGGCAAGACGATGCGTGTCGCCGTGTTCGCCCGTGGCGACAAGGCGGACGAGGCCAAGGCGGCTGGTGCCGATATCGTCGGCGCGGAAGACCTGATGGAAACCATCCAGGGCGGCACGATCGAATTTGATCGCTGCATCGCCACGCCCGACATGATGCCGATCGTCGGTCGTCTGGGCAAGATCCTTGGCCCGCGCAACCTGATGCCGAACCCGCGGGTCGGCACGGTGACGATGGATGTCAAGGCAGCGGTCGAGGCGGCCAAGGGCGGCGAAGTGCAGTTCCGCGTCGAAAAGGCCGGCGTGGTGCATGGGGGCATCGGCAAATGCTCGTTCGACGAGGCCAAGCTGGTCGAGAACGTCAAGGCATTCGTGTCGGCGGTGCAGAAGGCCAAGCCGACCGGCGCCAAGGGCACCTATCTGAAGAAGATCTCGCTGTCGTCGACGATGGGCCCGGGCGTTTCGGTGGATATCGCCAACGCGATTGCCGAATAGGCCGCTGGCCGGGTCTGCCCGGCATCGGTACGGAAAACGGCAGGGGGCGGATCATCTGGTCCGCCCCTTTGCGTAAGGTGGGTGCCGGGCTTTCCCCCGTTGCCGGTGATTGAATGCATGGCGTTCCCGTCGGCCCCGACTGCGACCGAACCGCATCAGGGGTACGAAATCCGGGACTATGCTGTTGCCAAGCCGCGATTCACGTCCTAGGATTCCCGAAACATCTACGGTTCCGCAACGTTGCGCGTCCGATTGTTTGCTTTTGCTCTTCACATTCCCGGCCAAATGGCCTAATCAGCGCCCGTTCGGGTGATCGTAGCTATTGCGATGGCCCGTTCGATTCGTCCAAGACGGCCGGTTGCGCAAGCTATAATTCCGACCTGAGACGGGAATGGAACAACGAACTCCGGGCTACACCCCAGAGCGAGATTGCGAAGGACCCGTAAGGACCCGATTGTCGGGCTTCTGGCCCGGCAAAACATGAGCCGGAGGGTCACACCTCCATACTTAGGAGCAATACTGTGGATAGAGCCCAAAAAGAAGCAGTGGTCGAGGAACTCGGCCAGATCTTCGCGGACTCTGGCGTTGTCGTGGTTGCACATTACGCAGGTCTTACAGTTGCAGAGATGCAGGATTTCCGGGGTCGCATGCGCGAAGCCGGCGGGTCCGTACGTGTCGCCAAAAACAGGCTCGCAAAAATCGCTCTTGAAGGTACCCAATGCGCCAGCATCGCTGGCTTGCTTTCAGGAATGACCGTTCTCGCCTATTCCGAGGACCCGGTCGCCGCGGCGAAAGTCGTGGAGGACTATGCCAAGGCCAACGCCAAGTTGGTGATCCTTGGGGGTGCTATGGGCGAGACCGCTCTGGATGCCGCCGGTGTCAAAGCCGTGGCCGCAATGCCGTCGCGTGAGGAGCTTATCGCTTCGATCGTTGGCTGTATCGCTGCCCCTGCCGCGAACATCGCCGGTGCGATTGGCGCACCTGCCGCGAATATTGCGTCCATTCTCTCGACCATCGAGGAACGGGCCGAAGCGGCGTAAGCGAACTGCAATTGTGGGCTGTGTGATTGAACCCAACACATGCCGGAACACATCAAACTGAAACGGAAAGCAAGCAAATGGCTGATCTGAAAAAACTGGCTGAAGAAATCGTCGGTCTGACCCTTCTTCAAGCACAAGAACTGAAAACCATCCTGAAGGATGAATACGGCATCGAGCCGGCCGCCGGTGGTGCCGTCATGATGGCCGGCCCGGCTGGCGGCGACGCCGGTGCAGCGGAAGAGGAAAAGACCGAGTTCGACGTCATCCTCAAGGCTGCAGGCGAAAAGAAGATCAACGTCATCAAGGAAGTCCGCGCCATCACCGGCCTGGGCCTGAAAGAGGCGAAAGATCTGGTCGAAGCCGGTGGCAAGGCCGTCAAGGAAGGCGTGTCGAAAGCCGAAGCCGACGACATCAAGAAGAAACTCGAAGAGGCTGGTGCCGAAGTCGAGATCAAGTAATCCGGATGGATTACGCGCCTTTCGGGGCGGAAATCACTGGCTGGACCCGCCATTCGCGGGTCCGGCCTAACCTGTCTTTCAAGGGGCCTCAAATCCCGGGACCCCTTGACAGGCGCGGTTGAAGGTTCGGGTGCGTGACTTTGGGATGTCGCGCAAGAATGGAACCACGATCCCCTGGAGTGAGCGAACGCAGCCGGTTCCCCGACGGTTGCTGAACGCGAACAGATGAAAGGCGACATCAAGTCATGGTTCAGACCCATTCCGGCCACAAGCGCATCCGCAGACATTACGGCAAAATCCGCGAAGTCATCGACATGCCGAACCTGATCCAGGTTCAGAAATCCTCGTATGATTTGTTCCTGAATTCCGGCGACCAGCCGCAGCCGCAGGACGGCGAGGGCATCAAGGGCGTGTTCCAGTCGGTTTTCCCGATCAAGGATTTCAACGAGACCGCGGTGCTGGAATTCGTGAAGTACGATCTGGAACGGCCGAAATACGACGTTGATGAATGCCAGCAGCGTGACATGACCTATGCCGCGCCGCTGAAGGTGACCCTGCGTCTGATCGTGTTCGATGTCGATGAGGATACCGGCGCGCGGTCGGTCAAGGACATCAAGGAACAGGACGTGTTCATGGGCGACATGCCCTTGATGACACCGAACGGCACCTTCGTGGTCAACGGCACCGAGCGGGTGATCGTGTCCCAGATGCACCGCTCGCCCGGTGTGTTCTTCGACCACGACAAGGGCAAGACGCATTCTTCGGGCAAGCTGCTGTTCACCAGCCGCATCATTCCCTATCGCGGCTCGTGGCTGGATTTCGAGTTCGACGCCAAGGATATCGTGTTCGCCCGTATCGACCGCCGCCGCAAGCTGCCGGTGACGACGCTGCTGTACGCGCTGGGGCTGGATCAGGAAGGCATCATGGATGCCTATTACGAAACCGTGTCCTACAAGCTGGACAAGAAAAAGAAGGTCTGGGCCACCGCCTTCTTCCCCGACCGTATTCGCGGCACCAAGCCGAGCCATGACATCATCGACGCCAAGACGGGCGAAGTGGTGGCCGAGGCCGGCAAGAAGGTCACGCCGCGCACCGTGCGCGACCTGATCAAGGACGGCAAGGTCAAGGAAATCCTGGTGCCCTATGAAGGCATCGTCGGGCGTTTCGTCGCCAAGGACATCATCAACGAAAAGACCGGCGAGATCTGGGTGGAAGCCGGGGACGAGCTGACACTGGAATATGATTCCAAGACCAATGAAGTGGTCGGCGGCACGCTGAAAACCCTGCTGGACAACGGCGTTACCACCATTCCGACGCTGGATATCGACAATATCAATGTCGGTGCCTACATGCGTAACACGTTGGCGATGGACAAGAACCTGAACCGCGAAACCGCGCTGACCGATATCTACCGCGTCATGCGCCCCGGCGAGCCGCCCACGGTCGAGGCGGCCTCGGCCCTGTTCGACACGCTGTTCTTCGACAGCGAGCGTTACGATCTGTCTGCTGTTGGCCGCGTCAAGATGAACATGCGCCTGGCGCTCGACGCGCCGGACACGCTGCGCACGCTGCGCCGCGAGGATATCGTTGCCGTGGTCAAGGCGCTGGTCGAATTGCGCGACGGCAAGGGCGAGGTCGATGATATCGACCATCTCGGCAACCGCCGGGTCCGCTCGGTCGGCGAATTGATGGAAAACCAGTATCGCATCGGCCTGCTACGCATGGAGCGCGCCATCCGCGAGCGCATGTCGTCGGTCGATATCGACACGATCATGCCGCAGGACCTGATCAACGCCAAGCCGGCGGCGGCGGCGGTGCGTGAATTCTTCGGCTCCAGCCAGTTGTCGCAGTTCATGGACCAGACCAACCCCTTGTCGGAAGTCACCCACAAGCGCCGCCTGTCGGCGCTCGGGCCGGGCGGTCTGACCCGCGAACGCGCCGGCTTCGAGGTGCGCGACGTGCATCCGACGCATTATGGCCGGATGTGCCCGATCGAAACCCCGGAAGGCCCGAATATCGGCCTGATCAACAGCCTTGCCTCCTATGCACGGGTGAACCGCTACGGCTTCATCGAAACGCCCTATCGCAAGGTGGTGGACAGCAAGGTTACCGACGATGTGCAATACATGTCGGCAACCGAGGAAATGCGCCATACCGTGGCGCAGGCCAACGCGCAGCTTGATGCCGATGGCAAGTTCGTCAACGACCTGGCCTCGACCCGGCGGTCGGGCGAATACATGCTGACCGCGCCTGAGAACATCGATTACATCGACGTCTCGCCGAAGCAGTTGGTTTCGGTTGCCGCCTCGCTGATCCCGTTTTTGGAAAACGACGACGCCAACCGCGCCCTGATGGGCTCGAACATGCAGCGCCAGGCGGTGCCGTTGCTGCGCGCCGAAGCGCCGTTTGTCGGCACCGGCATTGAATCGATCGTGGCACGGGATTCCGGTGCGGCCATCGTGGCGCGTCGTGGTGGCGTGATCGACCAGGTGGACGCGATGCGGATCGTTGTGCGTGTCACCGACGATCTGGAACCGGGCGACCCCGGCGTCGATATCTACCGCTTGCGCAAGTTCCAGCGCTCCAACCAGAATACCTGCATCAACCAGCGCCCGCTGGTCAAGGTGGGTGACAAGGTGACCCGCGGCGAGGTTGTGGCCGATGGCCCGTCCACCGATCTCGGCGAACTGGCGCTGGGCAAGAACGTGCTGGTCGCGTTCATGCCGTGGAATGGCTACAACTACGAGGACTCGATCCTGATCTCGGAACGCATCGTCAAGGATGATGTGTTCACCTCGGTGCATATCGAGGAATTCGAGGTTGCCGCCCGCGATACCAAGCTGGGGCCGGAAGAAATCACCCGCGATATCCCGAATGTCGGCGAGGAAGCCCTGCGCAACCTCGACGAGGCCGGGATTGTCTATATCGGGGCCGAGGTCGGCCCGGCGGATATCCTTGTGGGCAAGATCACCCCCAAGGGCGAAAGCCCGATGACCCCGGAAGAAAAACTGCTGCGCGCCATCTTCGGCGAAAAGGCGTCCGACGTGCGCGACACATCCCTGCGTCTGCCGCCGGGCGATTATGGCACCGTGGTCGAGGTCCGGGTGTTCAACCGCCACGGCATCGAAAAGGACGAACGCGCCCTTCAGATCGAGCGCGAGGAAGTCGAACAGCTTGCCCGCGACCGCGATGACGAAATGGCCATCCTGGACCGCAACATCTATGCCCGCCTGAAGACGGCAATCCTGGGCAAGATCGCGGTGAAGGGGCCGAAAGGCGTCAAGTCCAAGTCGGAAATCACCGAGGAACTGCTGGAATCGCTGTCGCGCGGCCAGTGGTGGCAACTGGCGCTGGGCGAAGAAACCGAAGCCGCCGCCGTCGAGGCGCTGCATTCGCAGTATGAACTGCAGAAGAAGGCGCTGGATGCGCGGTTCGAGGACAAGGTTGAAAAGGTCCGCCGTGGCGACGACCTGATGCCGGGCGTGATGAAGATGGTCAAGGTCTTCATCGCGGTGAAGCGCAAGCTGCAGCCGGGCGACAAGATGGCCGGCCGGCACGGCAACAAGGGCGTCATTTCCCGCGTTGTCCCGGAAGAGGACATGCCCTTCCTGGCCGACGGCACACCGGTCGATTTCTGCCTCAATCCGCTGGGCGTTCCCAGCCGGATGAATGTCGGGCAGATCCTGGAAACCCATATGGGCTGGGCGGCGCGTGGCCTTGGCCAGTCGATCGGCGAGGCGCTGAAGGATTATCGCCGCACCGGCGACATGACCCCGGTGCACGAGACCATGAAGCACGCCTATGGCGAGGCGCTCTATCAGGAAGTCTTCACCGAAATGGATCAGGACGAGTTCCTCGAGGCCGCCGGCAACGTGACCGCCGGTGTGCCGATCGCCACGCCGGTATTCGACGGCGCGAAAGAGGCGGATGTGGACAACGCGCTGACACGGGCCGGGTTTGAAACCTCGGGCCAGTCGATCCTGTTCGACGGGCGCACCGGCGAGCAGTTCGCGCGTCCGGTGACGGTGGGCATGAAGTACCTTCTGAAGCTGCATCACCTGGTGGACGACAAGATTCACGCGCGCTCCACCGGCCCGTACAGCCTGGTTACCCAGCAACCCCTGGGCGGCAAGGCACAGTTCGGCGGCCAGCGTTTCGGCGAGATGGAGGTCTGGGCGCTGGAAGCATACGGCGCTGCCTACACGCTTCAGGAAATGCTGACGGTGAAGTCGGACGATGTCGCAGGCCGCACCAAGGTCTACGAAGCCATCGTCAAGGGCGAGGACAATTACGAAGCCGGCGTGCCGGAATCGTTCAACGTCCTTGTGAAGGAAATTCGTTCGCTCGGCCTGAATATCGAGCTTTTGGACGCGGAGACGGAGTAACGCGCAGATGCCTGCGTAGGGTGCGCATTCATTGCGCACCTCCCTCCGAACAGAGATAACAGGAGTTCATCATGAACCAGGAAATCACGAACAACCCCTTCGCGCCGGTCCAGGCCCCGAAAACCTTTGACGAAATCCGCATTTCGCTGGCCTCGCCCGAGCGCATCCTGTCGTGGTCCTTCGGCGAGATCAAGAAGCCGGAAACCATCAACTACCGGACCTTCAAGCCGGAACGCGACGGCCTGTTCTGCGCACGCATCTTTGGCCCGATCAAGGATTACGAATGCCTGTGCGGCAAGTACAAGCGGATGAAATACCGCGGCGTCACCTGCGAGAAATGCGGCGTTGAAGTCACCCTGCAAAAGGTGCGGCGCGAGCGGATGGGCCATATCGAACTGGCCGCTCCGGTGGCGCATATCTGGTTCCTGAAATCGCTGCCCAGCCGCATCGGCCTGATGCTGGACATGACGCTGCGCGATCTGGAACGCATTCTGTACTTCGAAAACTACGTGGTGATCGAGCCCGGTCTGACCGACCTGGTGCACGGCCAGTTGATGAGCGAAGAAGAATTCCTGGATGCCGAAGACCAGTACGGCCCGGATGCGTTCAACGCCGGTATCGGTGCCGAAGCGATCCGCGAAATGCTGGCGATGATCGACCTTGAGGCCGAAGCCGATCAGCTTCGTGCCGAACTGGCCGAGGCGACCGGCGAATTGAAGCCCAAGAAGATCATCAAGCGGCTGAAAGTCGTGGAAAACTTCCTGGAATCCGGCAACCGCCCAGAATGGATGGTGATGACGGTGATCCCGGTCATCCCGCCCGAGTTGCGCCCGCTGGTGCCGCTGGATGGCGGCCGGTTCGCCACCTCGGATCTGAACGACCTTTACCGCCGGGTGATCAACCGCAACAACCGCCTGAAGCGGCTGATCGAACTGCGCGCGCCCGATATCATCGTGCGCAACGAAAAGCGGATGTTGCAGGAATCGGTCGATGCGCTGTTTGACAATGGCCGCCGTGGCCGGGTCATCACCGGCTCGAACAAGCGCCCGCTGAAATCGCTGTCGGACATGCTGAAAGGCAAGCAGGGCCGGTTCCGCCAGAACCTTCTGGGCAAGCGGGTCGATTTCTCGGGCCGTTCGGTCATCGTGACCGGCCCGGAACTGAAGCTGCATCAATGCGGTCTGCCCAAGAAGATGGCGCTGGAGCTGTTCAAGCCGTTCATCTATTCGCGGCTTGAGGCCAAGGGCCTGTCCTCGACCGTCAAGCAGGCCAAGAAGATCGTCGAGAAGGAACGCCCCGAGGTCTGGGATATTCTGGACGAGGTGATCCGCGAGCATCCGGTGCTGCTGAACCGCGCGCCGACGCTGCACCGCCTTGGCATTCAGGCATTCGAGCCGATCCTGATCGAAGGCAAGGCGATCCAGCTTCACCCGCTGGTCTGTTCCGCCTTCAACGCCGACTTCGACGGCGACCAGATGGCGGTCCATGTGCCGCTTTCGCTGGAAGCGCAGCTTGAAGCCCGCGTGCTGATGATGTCGACCAACAACGTGCTGTCGCCGGCCAACGGCAAGCCGATCATCGTGCCGTCGCAGGACATGATCCTCGGCCTGTACTACATAACGCTGGAGCGCGAAGGCCAGAAGGGCCAGGGCATGAATTTCGCCTCGATCGAAGAGGTGAACCACGCGCTGGAAGCCGGGATCGTGCATCTGCATTCCAAGATCACCTGCCGGGTCGATCAGGTGGATGAAGAAGGCAACATCGTCACCACGCGCTTTGAAACCACGCCGGGCCGGGTGCGTCTGGGGGCATTGCTGCCGCTGAACCACAAGGCACCGTTCGATATCGTCAACCGCCTGCTGCGCAAGAAGGAGGTCGGCGAGGTGATTGATACCGTCTACCGCTATTGCGGGCAGAAGGAATCGGTCATCTTCTGCGACCAGATCATGCGCATGGGCTTCCAGGAAGCGTTCAAGGCCGGGATTTCCTTCGGCAAGGACGACATGGTGATCCCCGAAAGCAAGTGGACAATTGTCAACTCCACCCGCGAGCAGGTGAAGGAATTCGAGCAGCAATATATGGACGGCCTGATCACCCAGGGCGAGAAGTACAACAAGGTTGTCGATGCATGGTCGAAATGCTCCGACACGGTGGCGGATGCGATGATGGGCGATATCTCGGCCATGAAGCGCGACGATGCCGGTGCGGAAATGGAGCCGAACTCGGTCTACATGATGGCGCATTCCGGTGCGCGGGGTTCGCCGGCGCAGATGAAGCAGCTTGGCGGGATGCGCGGCCTGATGGCCAAGCCCTCGGGCGAGATCATCGAAACGCCGATCATCTCGAACTTCAAGGAAGGTCTGACCGTTCTTGAATACTTCAACTCGACCCACGGTGCCCGCAAGGGTCTGGCCGATACCGCGCTGAAAACCGCGAACTCGGGCTATCTGACGCGGCGTCTGGTGGACGTGGCTCAGGATTGCATCGTGCGGCTGGACGATTGCGGCACCGACCGTCGCATCTCCGCCCGCCCGGCGGTGAATGACGGCGAGGTCGTGGCCTCGCTGTCCGAACGCCTGCTGGGCCGTGTCGCCGGCGAGGATGTTCTGCGCCCCGGCACCGAAGAGGTGCTGGCCAAGGACGGCGAGTTGATCGACGAGCGTCTGGCGGATGCCATCGAGGCAGCCGGTGTGCAATCCATGCTGATCCGCTCGCCGCTGACCTGCGAGGCCGAGGAAGGCGTCTGCGCCCAGTGCTATGGCCGCGATCTGGCGCGTGGCACGCGGGTCAACCTTGGCGAGGCGGTGGGCATCATCGCCGCCCAGTCCATCGGCGAGCCGGGCACCCAGTTGACGATGCGGACCTTCCACATCGGCGGTATCGCCCAGGGTGGCCAGCAATCGTTCCAGGAATCCGGCCATGAAGGCGTGATCGCCTTTAGGGGCGAAAACGTCCTGCTGAACGCCCACGGCGAGCAGATCGTCATGGCGCGGAACATGGAACTGCTGATCGAGGACAAGAACGGCAAGGAACTGGCGTCCCACAAGATGGGCTTCGGCTCGCGCCTGCTGGTCAAGTCGGGCGACAAGGTCAAGCGCGGCACAAAGCTGTTCGAATGGGATCCCTATACCCTGCCGATCATCGCCTCGATGGACGGTGTCGCCAGGTTTGTCGATCTGACCGCCGGCATCTCGATCCGCGACGAAACCGACGATGCCACCGGTATCAGCCAGAAGATCGTGACCGACTGGCGCGCCGCCCCAAAGGGCAACGAGCTGAAGCCGGAAATCATCGTGATGGACCCGGAGACGGGCGAACCGGTACGCCAGAAGAACGGCAACCCGGAAACCCACGCCATGTCGGTCGACGCCATTCTGTCGGTCGAGGACGGACAGGACATCAAGGCAGGCGACGTGCTGGCGCGTATCCCGCGCGAAGGTGCCAAGACCAAGGACATCACCGGCGGTCTGCCGCGGGTGGCGGAACTGTTCGAGGCGCGGCGTCCCAAGGATCACGCGATCATCGCCGAGATCGACGGCTATGTGCAATACGGGCGCGACTACAAGAACAAGCGCCGCCTGTCGATCGTGCCTGCCGACGAAAGCCTGGAGCCGGTGGAATACATGGTGCCCAAGGGCAAGCATATTCCGGTTCAGGAAGGTGATTTCATCCAGAAGGGTGAATACATCATGGACGGCAACCCGGCACCGCATGACATCCTGCAGATCATGGGGATCGAGGCTCTGGCGGATTACCTGATCGACGAGGTGCAGGACGTCTACCGCCTGCAGGGCGTGAAGATCAACGACAAGCATATCGAGGTGATCGTGCGCCAGATGCTCCAGAAATGGGAGATCAGCGAAAGCGGCGGCACCACGTTGCTGAAAGGCGAGCATGTCGACAAGTCCGAGTTTGACGCGGCCAACGATAAGGCGATTGCCAATGGCATGGAACCGGCCAAGGGCGGCCCGATCCTGCTCGGCATCACCAAGGCCAGTCTGCAGACCCGGTCGTTCATTTCGGCGGCGTCGTTCCAGGAGACCACGCGCGTGCTGACCGAAGCGGCAACGCAGGGCAAGCGCGACAAGCTGATCGGGCTGAAGGAAAACGTCATCGTCGGCCGGTTGATCCCGGCAGGCACCGGCGGCGCGACCCAGCAGGTCCGCAAGATCGCCTCCAGCCGCGATGCAAAGATCATCGAGGCACGCCGCCAGGAAGCGGAAGCCGCCGCCGCCCTTGCGGCACCTGTGGAAGACGCCTTCGCGATGGATGGCGGTTTCGAGGCCGACTTGCCGGAAACGGACGATGTCGGTCTGGTGGACATGCCGGAAACCAGCGGCGACGAGCAGCCGTAAGGCGACTCGCAGCGCCGAAAGAACAGCCCTCGCCAGTGTTTGGCGGGGGCTTTTTTGTGGGCAGGGTCAGGCTAGGCTGGCGGCGTTTGATCCAACGGACAATGGCGGGTTCGAGCCCAAAACGACGATCAGGCACGCTGCACGAACAAGTACCCCTGCTTCGCCAAATGCGTCGTCCAATCAAACCTGTTTTTTGAAATTATCGCTACGAAGTCTTTGATGTTCGATTTTTCATCGGCGATCAGCACCCAGCCATTTTCATTCACATGGTCAAGCAGCCTTTGCAGAACGGATAGCCGCGCCAGTTTTGGTAACATATGTAGCGTTCTATCCGCCAAAACGACGTCAAATGTGCCTTCAGGCTTATAGTCCGAAACTTCGGCAATAACGCCTTCAATCGCCAAATCGTCCTTCATTGCAGCGGCATTCAGATCATGAATACCATTGGATGAGATGTCCACTCCCACAACACTGTGACCCAATCTCGCAATGAAGAGCGCATCGCGACCCTGCCCGCATCCTACATCCAAGATTCGGGCCTTTGGCTGGTCGAATTGGTCAAAGAAATCGACGAAAACCGGGGACGGCTGTCCCAATGCGTTGCGGGTTTCTCCATAGAGCTTATCATAATCACAGGTCATGAGATCAGCGTTAGTAGATTGCTCACCAAATTGCTAAGTGAAATATTCCGTGAATGGCAGCTCCGTCCGCATAGCTGCCATCGCCATCCGCCGCCCGAAACAACCCGGCCACCCGCTCCACGCCCCTATTTCTTCGAATCGCGTTTCACCGCCTTGATCATGTTGCCGAAGGCACGATCCCGGGCGCGGCGTTCGGACAGGCTTTCGCTGTTGCGTTCTTCCTCGGCGATCAGCTTTTTCCAGCGCTGCACCCGGTCGGCGTCCACTTCGCCGCGTTCGATGGCGGCGAGTACGGCGCAGCGTGGTTCGGTTTCGTGCCTGCAGTCGGAAAACCGGCAATGCGCCGCCAGGTCGGCAAGATCGCTGAACACCAGCGCCAGCCCGTCCTTCACATCCACCATCTGCAACTCGCGCATGCCCGGCGTATCGACCAGCCAAGCGCCGTTCTCCAACTGGTACAATTCGCGCGACGAGGTCGTGTGCCGGCCCTTCGCGTCATCCTCGCGAATTTCCTGGGTGGCGATATCCTGTTGCCCGGTCAGCGATTTGATCAGCGTCGATTTGCCAACCCCGGAGGAGCCGACAAACACCACCGTTTGCCCGGGCGCGCACCAGGGGTGCAGGCGCTTCACGGCGCCGGGTTCGGTTGCGTTCACCAGTTCAATGCAGAGATTGCTGTCCAGCGCCTGCGCCTGTTCCGCATAGGCCTCCGCATCCTCGGCCAGATCGGCCTTGGTGATCACGATGACCGGCATCGCCTGTGCCTCGCGCGCGATGGTCAGGTAGCGCTCCAGCCGGGCGATGTTGAAATCCTGATTGCACGAGGTCACGATGAATACCGTGTCGATATTGGCGGCGATCAGTTGCACCTCACGCCCCGAGCCGGGGGCGCGGCGCTTGAACAGGCTCTGGCGGTCCAGCAGCCGCATCGCGCTGCCGCTGGCGGGGTCGTACAACAGCCAGTCACCGATGGTTGCAACCTGTTCGCGGCCACCCGACGGGTCGGCGAAAGGCGGGATCGCGGCATCCACGCCCGGCCCGAGCACATGCAGGCCGCTGCGATGTACCGCCGTTACGCGGACCGGAACCAGATCGCCGTCCTCGTCCAAAGACAGTTGCCGGACGAAAAAGGGCCGCCAGCCCAGACCTTTCAGCATTGAACGCTCCGCCTCGGCAGCATCATGCGACATGTTCAGATCATCCATCCCCGGCCCATCGCGCCTGACAATGTGCATAGCGCCCCGCAGCCCGGCTTGTCCATGACATGCTTTGGCGGCTCGATCGCGGACAACCCGCCAGCCCGGAATTTCCCTCTGGTGGTCGGCGCGGAATAGACGCAAGTTGCCGGTGATAGAGATGACCGGATTCCCCGATGCCGATTTCTGAAAATACCCGTGGCGCGCTTTTGATGATCGGCTCGATGGCGGCGTTCACGCTGAACGACACATTCATCAAATCCGTCGCGCCGGATCTGTCGCTGTTCCAGGCGATCCTGATCCGGGGCTTCATGACCACCGTGCTGCTGGCTGTTTTCGCATTGTCGCAGGGTGTCCAGAGAATCGTGATCGGGCGGGCCGACTGGAAGATGATCGGCCTCAGGACCGGGGCCGACATATTCGCAACCTATTGCTTCTTGATGGCGCTGTTCAACATGCCGATTGCCAGCGTCACCGCGATCCTGCAATCGCTGCCGCTGGTGATCACGCTGGCGGGGGCGGTGTTCTTTGGCGAAAAGGTCGGCTGGCGGCGCTATGGCGCGATCCTGATCGGCTTTGGCGGAGTCTTGCTGATCATCCGCCCGGGCGCTGCGGCATTCGATATGTTCTCGATCTATGCGCTGGCGGCGGTTGGTTTCGTGGTGGTGCGCGATCTGTCGACACGGCGGCTCAGCCGGGACGTGCCATCTGCCAGCGTGGCGCTGATCAATGCGGCGGCGATCATGGCGATGGGCGGTATCGGCACGCTGGTCGAAGGCTGGCAGCCGGTGGAAACCGCCGTGCTGGGGCGTCTGGCCGGGGCGGCGCTGTTCCTGATCGGGGGCTATCTTCTCAGCATCATGGTGATGCGGGTCGGTGAGATTTCCGTGGTGGCACCATTCCGCTATACCGCGCTGGTCTGGGCGATTGTCACCGGCATACTGGTCTTCGGCGAAATCCCCGACACGCTGACCCTGATCGGCAGCGCCATCGTCGTCGGCATGGGGATTTACACCTTTTACCGCGAGGGGCGGTTGCGGCGGCAACTGGCGGCAAACCCGGCCCCGCGGGGCTGAGGCCTCAGCCCGCCATTGCCGGTGCATATAGGCGCTGCGGCGGGATATGCAGGCGGGCGCGTTCGCCCGGCTCAATGCGTCCCGGCTTTTCCACCCAGGCGACCACCCCCCTCAGGCCGCGGGCCTGTGTGGCAAATGCGGTGCCGTGGCCGGGATGGTGGGCCTCGATGATCTCGGCGGGGAAATTGCACGGCCCGTTCTCGACATCCACCACGATCGAGGCTCCGCCCTCGAAGATCAGCCGCGACGAGGGTGGCAGCATGGTCAGTTCTGGGATGCCGTCCATCACCAGATTGGCCCCGATCCATTCCGGGCGCAGCCGGGGGATGCCGAGGCGGCGGGCGATCTCGGCCAGTTCCTCGACCGACAGGATGGTCAGTTGTCTTGTATTGCGGATTTCGGTGCCGCGCCTGGGATATTGCCGCAAGACCCGCGAACAGGAAGGCCGCGTCAGCCCGCCATGCGCCTCGCCGTTGAAGCCGTCCCAGGTTGCCGTCACCGACGTCACCGCCTCGCTTTGCAGCGTCGCCGCGCGGTCGCGATTGATAAAGAGACCGGCCACTTGGCCGTAGATATCGGTTGGCATCAGCATGTCAGTGCCGGTTTGATTTGCGCGATCACTGTTGTTATCCTTTGGCGTCAGTGCGAAATTCGTGCCACAGGCAGGCCCGATCCACAAGCCGGTGCTGGCGGAAGTGCTGTTGACACCCTTTCTGATTCCCCCTATACGCGCGTCACCGGCAAAGGGGCGATCCGTTTTTCTGTCGGCAAAGCCACAATCTGGCGGTCAAGATCCTGGTTTCGGCCACGATCCTCTGGAATTTCAGCCGCGGCGCTGTCCCGAACACTGGGATGTGCTGGCGGTCTTGGTGCGTTGTTCCCGTGAGCGGCGCGCCTGAACGAGTTTGAAACGGGTAGAACGGGGAAAGCCGAATGCCAACGATCCAACAGTTGATCCGCAAGCCGCGGCAACCGAAAGTACAACGGTCAAAGTCGCAGCACCTGCAAGCCTGCCCGCAAAAGCGCGGCGTCTGCACGCGCGTCTATACCACCACGCCGAAGAAACCGAACTCGGCCATGCGGAAGGTTGCCAAGGTGCGCCTGACCAATGGTTTCGAGGTCATCAGCTACATTCCCGGCGAAAGCCACAACCTTCAGGAACACTCGGTGGTTCTGATCCGTGGCGGCCGGGTAAAAGACCTTCCCGGCGTGCGCTACCACATCCTGCGCGGTGTGCTGGATACCCAGGGCGTGAAGGATCGCCGTCAGCGTCGTTCGAAATACGGTGCCAAGCGGCCGAAATAAGCATTTGGGCCGTCCCGGACCTGATCCGGGACCGCGCCCCTCAACGAGTGAGAGGAACATATCATGTCCCGTCGCCATCGCGCCGAAAAACGTGAGATCCTGCCTGACGCCAAATATGGCGACACGGTTCTGACCAAGTTCATGAACAACCTGATGCTGGACGGCAAGAAATCCGTCGCCGAAGGCATCGTCTACGGGGCGCTGACCCGGGTCGAGGGCAAGCTGAAGCGCGCCCCGATCGAAGTGTTTCACGAGGCGCTGGAAAACATTAAGCCGTCGGTCGAGGTTCGCTCGCGCCGGGTTGGCGGTGCTACCTACCAGGTGCCGGTCGAAGTGCGCCCCGAGCGCCGCGAGGCGCTGGCGATCCGCTGGCTGATCAAGGCCAGCCGCGCACGCAACGAAAACACCATGGAAGAGCGTCTTGCCTCGGAACTGCTGGATGCCGCGAACCTGCGCGGAACGGCAGTGAAGAAGCGTGAAGATACGCACAAGATGGCCGAGGCGAACAAAGCCTTCAGCCATTACCGTTGGTAAACATATTTTAGAGGCTAAAGCAGATGGCACGCGAATATCAGCTCAGGCGATACCGGAATTTCGGGATCATGGCGCATATCGATGCAGGCAAGACGACCTGTTCCGAGCGTATCCTGTATTACACCGGCAAATCCCACAACCTCGGCGAAGTGCATGACGGCGCGGCGACGATGGACTGGATGGAGCAGGAGCAGGAGCGTGGCATCACCATCACCTCCGCCGCAACCACGACGTTCTGGCAGCGCCAGGAAGAGCCGACTGCCGAAGGCACCTCCGATACCAAGTATCGCATGAACATCATCGACACTCCCGGCCACGTCGACTTCACCATCGAAGTCGAGCGTTCGCTGGCGGTTCTGGATGGTGCGGTTGCCGTGCTGGACGCCAATGCCGGTGTCGAGCCGCAGACCGAGACGGTCTGGCGGCAGGCCGACCGTTACAAGGTTCCGCGGATCGTTTTCGTCAACAAGATGGACAAGATCGGCGCCGACTTCTTCAACTGCGTGCGCATGATCGCCAGCCGTACCGGTGCCCGCCCGGCCCCGATCCAGATTCCGATCGGCTCGGAATCCGAACTGGAAGGTATCGTTGATCTGGTCACCATGCAGGAATGGGTCTGGGCCGGCGAAGACCTGGGCGCGACCTGGGAACTGCGTCCGATCCGCGACAGCCTGAAGGCATCGGCCGACGAATGGCGCGCGAACCTGATCGAGCTTGCCGTCGAAATGGACGACGACGCGATGGAAGCCTATCTCGAAGGCGAAGAGCCGGACGTCGATACGCTGCGCAAGCTGATCCGCATGGGCACGCTGAAGATGGTATTCGTCCCGGTTCTGGCCGGCTCGGCGTTCAAGAACAAGGGCGTGCAGCCGCTCCTGAACGCGGTTGTCGATTACCTGCCCAGCCCGCTGGACGTGGTCGATTACATGGGCTTCAAGCCGGGCGACGAGACCGAAACCCGCAACATCCCGCGCCGCGCGGATGACGACATGCCGTTCTCGGCACTGGCGTTCAAGATCATGAACGACCCGTTTGTCGGCTCGCTGACCTTCACCCGCATCTATTCGGGCAAGCTGGCCAAGGGCGATACGATGCTGAATTCGACCAAGGGCAAGAAAGAGCGCGTTGGCCGGATGATGATGATGCACTCGATCAACCGCGAGGAAATCACCGAGGCATTCGCCGGCGACATCATCGCGCTGGCCGGCCTGAAGGAAACCACCACCGGCGACACGCTGTGCTCCGAAAAGGAACCGGTGGTTCTGGAAACCATGACCTTCCCCGATCCGGTGATCGAGATCGCGGTCGAGCCGAAAACCAAGGCTGACCAGGAAAAGATGAGCCAGGGCCTGGCCCGTCTGGCCGCCGAAGACCCGTCCTTCCGCGTCGAAACCGATCTTGAATCGGGGCAGACCATCATGAAGGGCATGGGCGAACTTCACCTCGATATCCTGGTGGACCGCCTGAAGCGGGAATTCAAGGTCGAGGCCAATATCGGAGCGCCGCAGGTGGCTTACCGCGAAACCGTCAGCCACTTGGCCGAAGTCGATTACACCCACAAGAAGCAGTCGGGTGGCTCGGGCCAGTTCGCACGCGTCAAGATGGTGATCGAACCAACCGAGCCGGGCGAAGGCTATTCCTTCGAATCGCTGATCGTCGGCGGCTCGATCCCCAAGGAATACATCCCCGGTGTCGAAAAGGGCATCCGCTCGGTGATGGACAGCGGCCCGCTGGCCGGCTTCCCGGTGATCGACTTCAAGGTGAAGCTGATCGACGGTGCCTTCCACGACGTGGACTCGTCGGTTCTGGCCTTTGAAATCGCCGCCCGCATGGGCATGCGCGAAGGCATGAAGAAGGCCGGCGCCAAACTGCTGGAACCGATCATGAAGGTCGAGGTTGTCACCCCGGAAGACTATACCGGCGGCATCATCGGCGATCTGACCAGTCGTCGCGGCATGGTGCAGGGGCAGGATACCCGCGGCAACGCCATCGCGATTGATGCGCGGGTGCCGCTGGCGAACATGTTCGGCTACATCAACACCCTTCGCTCGATGTCTTCGGGGCGGGCCAACTTCACGATGCAGTTTTCGCATTATGATGCGGTTCCGCAGAACATCTCGGACGAAATCCAGAAGAAATACGCATGACGTGGTGGGCGGATCGCCCACCCTACCAACCCGTAGGGTGCGTGCCAGCACGCACCACCACACAAAGAACAGGAGGCCATTATGGCAAAAGCAAAGTTTGACCGCAGCAAACCGCACTGCAACATCGGCACGATCGGTCACGTTGACCACGGCAAGACGACGCTGACGGCGGCGATCACGAAGTCGTTCGGCGAGTTCAAGGCCTATGACCAGATCGACGCG
>JAIOJF010000004.1 GCA_019911965.1 Paracoccaceae bacterium
CACCCGACAGCCGCCGTCAGCAGCATCGCCGCCGCCCCCCAGAACATCACCCGAAGGACAGAACGCAGCACCGGCGCACCACCGGCGCGCGCCCCGAGCAATCCCAGCAGCGCCAGGAATAACAGCGACAGTACCGCCACCGACGGCCCGATCAGCGACAAGGGTGCCAGCATCGCCGCCACCAGGGGCAGCGCCGCCCCCAGCGCGAAACTGAGCGCCGAGGCCCCCGCCGCCAGCATCGGCTGCGCCGCCGTGTGATCGGTGATGCCGAGTTCATCGCGCACATGCGCCGCCAGCGCGTCGCTGTCGGTCAACTCGCCCGCCACCCGCTCCGCCAGCCCGCGCGACAGCCCGCGATCCTGATAGATGCCGACCAGTTCCTCGAATTCATCCTCGGGTTCGGCCAGCAGGTTGTCACGCTCGCGGGCGATATCGCTTTTCTCGGTATCGGACTGCGACGAGACCGAGACATACTCGCCCGCCGCCATCGACAAGGCCCCGGCGGTCAGCCCGGCGGCCCCCGCCAGCAGCACCTCGGTGCGCCCGGACGAGGCGGCGGCAACCCCGACGATCAGGCTGGCGGTCGAGACAATACCGTCATTCGCCCCCAGCACCGCCGCCCGCAGCCAGCCGATCCTGTGCATGTAATGGTATTCGCTGGCGGGCATGTAACCTCCGGGTCCGGGCGGGTATTCGCGCCAATGATGACCCGTGGGGGCAGAAAAGCAAAGGGGCCGCGCGACAATGCCGCACGGCCCCCGAACTTGCGAAAGACAAGCGATCCGGTGGCGGACCTTACTTGATCTTGCCTTCCTTGTAATCGACATGCTTGCGCACGACCGGATCGTATTTCTTGACGACCATCTTTTCGGTCATCGTGCGCGAGTTCTTCTTGGTCACGTAAAAGTGGCCGGTATCCGCCGTCGAGTTCAGGCGGATCTTGATAGTGGTTGGCTTGGCCATGTGTCGTCTCCTGTCGCGGCGACCCTGCGGGCAGCCCGGCACCGCGAACGGGTACCGTCGTGAATCTGGAAACCGCCTTTTACGCCTTCGGTGCCGGGTGTCAACCTTGATTCGGGGGGCATCACACCAGCATCGCCAGCAAACCCAGCATCCCCGACAGCGCCAGAACCGGCAGCATTCCCCAATGCCGCCACAGCAACAGATAGGCAGCAAGCCCCGCCAGCGCGATGGCAAAGGGGTCGGCGCTGGCCGGATCGGGCCACCACAGGATCACCGGGCCAAGGGTCAGGCGCGTCACCTCGGTGAACAGCACATGCAGCGCGAACCACAGGGTCAGGTTCAGGATCACCCCGACCACCGCCGCCGTCACCGCCGCCAGCGCGTTCTTCAGCCGGGGCTGCGCGCTCAGCCGCGCAATGTAAGGTGCGCCGGTGAATATCCACAAAAAGCATGGCGCGAAGGTCATCCACAACGCAACGCCCGCACCGGCAATTCCCAGCCACATGCCGCCCGCGCCGTAAGCGGCCAGAAAGCCGACAAATTCCGTCACCAGGATAAGCGGCCCCGGCGTGGTTTCCGCCAGGCCCAGCCCGTCGATCATCTGCTCGGCACTCAGCCAGCCTTCCACCGTCACCGCCTGCTGCGCCATATAGGCCAGCACCGCATAGGCACCGCCGAAGGTCACCACCGCCAGCTTGGCGAAGAACAGGCCGATGCCGATCAGCACCGATCCCGGCACCAAAAGCCAAAGCAGGAGCAGCGGCAGCCACCAGATCGCCAGCCAGCCCAGCGCGGTGGCAGCAGTACGAGGCCGCCCGGTTGGCGCGGGCGCTGCCCCCACGGCGCTGCCCCCACTGAAAAACCCGTATAGCGCCGCCGCCAGTACCAGCGCCGGAAACGGCAGGTTCAGAAAGAAGATCGCCGCAAAGGCCAACCCGGCCAGCAGCCAGTGATCGCGCCGCCCAAGCGCGCGGCGGGCAACCTTCATCAACGCCTCGATCACGATCGCCACCACCGCCGCCTTTACCCCCAGAAACGCCGCTGCCACCGGCCCGACCGCGCCGAAGCGGGCATAGGCCATCGCCAGTCCCAGCATCAGCACCGCCCCCGGCAGCACGAATAGCAACCCCGCGATCAGCCCCCCGGGGATGCCGCGCAGCCGCCAGCCGGCATAGGTGGCCAGTTGCATCGCTTCCGGCCCCGGCAGCAACATGCAGAAACTGAGCGCGGACAGGTAGTCCTTCTCCTCCAGCCAGCGTTTTTCGTCCACGAAGACCCGGTGCATCATGGCGATCTGCCCTGCCGGGCCGCCAAAAGACAGCAGCCCGATCTTCAGCGACACCCGAAGCAATTCGCCCAATCCTGGCGGCGGAGCGATCACGCCGGTCATGCCGTACCCCGGTTCGCCGGCCAGTCATGGGTTTCGTCAAAGGCGTCACGGGCCCAGCGATACAGCGCATCGTAGATCAGCATTCCGGCATCGAGCTGCGCAGAATCATCGCGATACATCCGCGATAACCCGACCGAGACCGCCAGCAACCCCGCCGCCTGCGGTGCCAGGTCCGGCCGGTCGGTATCGGCACCGCGCACCACCCCGGCCAGCCGCAGCAAGGGCCCGGTTTCCAGGCCGAACAACGCCAGCATGGTGTCGAAACTGCATCTTTCGCCGACATGCGAGAACCGCACGCCTTCGATATCGAACGGCTCGGCCCCGAATCGGTCGGCCACGCCCATCACCTCGGCCGACGGCACGAACAGGAAGCGCGCCGCCGGATCGACAAACCGGCGGATCAGCCAGGGGCAGGCGATGCGATCGATCTTGGGTCGGTGCCGGGTGACCCACAATTGGCCGGGAATGGCCGCAACCGGGATCAGCGGCAAGCCCGCCGCCATCCATGCCTCGTGCCCGCCTTCCAGCGTTTCCGCCTCGATCCCGGCGTCGCGCAGCCAGGCAGCAGCACCATGCGACAGTTTCAGGCCACGCTGGCAGGTGATGACCACCTTGCGGCCCGCCAGGTCCGGCCCCCAATCGGCAACGCGGCGAAAATCGCGGCGCTGGCTGGCCGGGATGATTCTTGGATCGGCGGCAAAATCCTCGTCATTTCGGACGTCGATCAGGACCGGCCTGTCGGGCGTGCCGATCAGGCGGGCAAGTTGCGGGACGGTTATTTCGGTGTAAGACGGCATTGCGCATCCTCCGGTTTCGGGTTGGATGCGAATTTGGCCGTGGCCTCACGGGGTATTCGCGCACCCCTCGCGGCCAAGTATCACGGGCGTTGGCATGGGCTGTCAAGCGAATCGGGCAAGCGAATCGGATGCGCGGATGGCCTGTAAGCCGGATTCTGTTCCCCCCGGACCGAGATCCGGGGTTCGATGACCATTCATCTGCCCCCGCTGTTACCAGCGGGGTCTAGCTGCCGACCCGGGCCCCTGGGCTGAAGAAACCGTGGCGCAAGCGCCGCGGGACCCCTATTTGGCATTGCTCCGGGCGGGGCTTGCCATGCGGGCGCTGTTGCCAGTGCCCCGGTGGGCTCTTACCCCACCTTTTCACCTTTTCCCGCGCCGATAAGGCGAAGGTAGTCTGTTCTCTGTGGCGCTTTCCCTCGGGTTACCCCGGCCGGGCATTACCCGGCGCCCTTTCTTCATGGAGTCCGGACTTTCCTCGCGTCCCGGACATGATCCGGGACACGCGGTCATCCGGCCATCCGCGCATCCATGAGTTAGGCATGCGCGTGGCGCTGGTCAAGCATTGTCAGGGCCGGGATAGCGTTCGGCCAGGTCGGCGGCCAGCGCCCGGTCCTGATCGTCAACAGGCCCGGTGGCACCGGGGCGGAAGCGCAGCCGGAACGCCCCAAGCACATCACCCGCCGGATCGTCACTGACCTCGGGCACGCGATAGCCGATCCGCGCCGCGCTGGCGAAAAACTCCGCGCCGGTATCGCCGCCCGCCTGCGGCCAGATTGACAGGCCGCCCAGCGCCAGTCGCCGCCAGTCGAATTTCGCGCCAGGGTCCCATTTGCGCTCCGGGGCCATGTCGGAATGCGCGATCACGCGGGCCGGTGCGATGCCGTGGCGCGCCAGAATACCCGGCAGCAAGGCCTCCAGCGCCGCCATCTGAACCTCGGGATAAGGCGGATGTGCATCCAGCGGCCCGGCATTGCAGATCTCGATGCCGACGGAATGCGAATTGACATCCGTCACCGCCCCCCAGGCCCCGCCACCGGCATGCCAGGCGCGCATCTCCTCGGGCACCAGCGACAGGATCGTGCCGTCCTCGGCGATCACGTAATGCGCCGATACCTCGGTGTCAGGATCGCAGAGCCGGGCAATCGCCGCCTTGCAGGTTGTCATCGCGGTATGGTGCAACACCACCATGTCCGGGCCGCGACCGTGGCGGCGCGCAGCGAAATTCGGGCTGGGATGGTCGATAATGTCGGGCGCGGCGCGCAAGGCTCAGTTTCTGACCAGCTTGCGGTAGGTTTCCGGCGACCAGTCACAGGCGAAGCCGTCGCCGTCCGGGTCAAGGTTCTTGGGATCACGCTCCGGCCCGCCGGCTTTCAGGAACGCCTCCTGCGCATCGTCGGGCAACCGGTAGCGTTTGCAGGCCGTTCTGGTCAGCGCGCCGCCGATCGGGTTGAACCGCGAATACAGTTTCTCGCCCACCTTGTTGCTGGTCTTCAGCGCAAATTCCGCGACATTGACGGTATTGCCGCCACGTCCCGGCAGCGCGGTCGGCGCGATCACGCGAAATTCCTCGCGCTGGGCAGCCAGGATCTTCTTGTCTTCCTCGATCGAAATCCGCTCGGTCACCGCCGCGAAATCCTGCGTGTCCGAGATGACCGGGTTATTGCCGGTCACCACGTAATCGGGCGTAGAGGTTTCATCACCTGCGGTTTGCTCCGGTGTGGCCTCGTCCTCGGCTTCCGGAGCTGGCGTCACCACCTCGTCACTGATCGGCAGGCGCGGCTCGATCTGGCCGTCATCTGGCGGCGCATCGGCGCAGGCCGCCAGCAGGGCCAGTGCAAGAACAGAGAGAACGAGACGCATCGAAGGTACCTCTTGCGGCGGATTATTCTGGTAATACGCCTGTTTACCACCATTTCGCCGGTTTTGAAACAAACCCGGCGGCACGCTCCAGCACGTAAGCGGAATTCAGCAAATCGGCCTCGGCCCAGGGCTGGCCGATCAGTTGCAGGCCCAGCGGCAGCCCCTGATGATCGAGGCCCGCAGGCACCGAAATCCCCGGCAGCCCGGCCAGATTGACCGTCACCGTGAAGACATCGTTCAGATACATGCGGATCGGATCGGCATCCGCCATCTCGCCCAGACCGAACGCCGCCGAGGGCGTGGCCGGGGTCAGGATCGCGTCGATCCCGGCGGCATAGACCTGTTCAAAATCGCGCTTGATCAGGGTGCGGACCCGTTGTGCGCGGCGGTAATAGGCATCGTAAAACCCCGCCGACAGCACGTAGGCACCGATCATGACGCGGCGCTGCACCTCGGCGCCGAAGCCCTCGGCGCGGGTCTTTTCGTACATCTGGGTGATGCCGTCGCCCTTGCCCAGCCTGGCGCGGTGGCCGTAGCGCACACCATCGTAGCGCGCGAGGTTGCTGGAGGCTTCCGCCGGTGCAATCACGTAATAGGCCGGAAGCGCGTATCTGGTATGCGGCAGCGAGATATCCACGATCTCGGCCCCGGCATCCTTCAGCATGGCGGCACCATCGGCCCAGAGCTTTTCGATCTCCTCGGGCATCCCGTCCATGCGGTATTCCTTCGGAATGCCGATCTTCTTGCCGCGAATATCGCCGGTCAGCGCCGCCTCGAAATCCGGCACCGCCAGATCGGCGCTGGTGGAATCCTTGGCATCATGGCCGCACATCGCGCCCAGCATGATCGCGGCATCGCGCACATCGCCGGTCATCGGCCCGGCCTGATCCAGCGACGAGGCAAACGCGATGATCCCCCAGCGCGAACAGCGCCCATAGGTCGGTTTCACCCCGACAATGCCGGTAAATGCGGCGGGCTGGCGGATCGAGCCGCCGGTATCGGTGCCGGTCGCGGCCAGGCACAGATCAGCCGCCACCGCCGCCGCCGAGCCACCCGACGACCCCCCCGGCGTCAGTGCTGCGTCCGAGCCTTCGCGCCGCCAGGGGCTGGTCACCGGGCCATAGGCCGAGGTTTCGTTGGACGAGCCCATGGCGAATTCATCCATGTTCAGCTTGCCCAGCATCACCGCACCATCGGATTTCAGCCGCGCGGTGATGGTGCTTTCATATTCCGGGCGGAACCCTTTCAGGATTTTCGACGCCGCCTGGCTGGGCACGCCCCTGGTGCAGAACAAGTCCTTGATGCCCAGCGGAATGCCGCACATCGACGGCGCGTCACCTTTGGCGATCCGCGCATCCGCCGCTTTCGCGCGGTCGCGGGCAATGTCGAATGTCGGGAAGGAATAGGCATTCAGCGCCTCGGCATCCTCGATCGCGGAAATGCAGGCATCGGTGATCTCCAGCGCCGTGATCTCGCCCTTGCGAAGGCCATCGCGGGCGGCGGCGATGCTCAGTTTGTTCAACGCGGTCATGGGCCTACTCCACCACTTTCGGCACCGCGAAAAACCCCTCGCGGGCATCCGGTGCGTTGGCCAGGATTTTCTCGGGGTAGCCGCCATCGGTCACCTTGTCGGCGCGCCGCTTCAGGCGCATCGGCGTGACCGAGGTCATCGGCTCAACACCCTCGACATCCACCTCGTTCAACTGCTCCATGAAGCCAAGGATATTGCTCAGTTCACCGGCCAGCTTGTCCAGGTCGGTTTCGGCCACCTCGATACGCGCCAGATGCGCCACGCGGCGGGCCGTGTCCTTGTCGATCGACATCTTTATTCCCTCGTCTCAGGTCCGGCTCCGTTTAGCCGCCTTGGACGGCCTTCGCAAGCATGTGGCCCCGATAGCTGCGGATCATCCAGAACAGCATCAAGGCATTCAAGACATGCCACAGGAAATGGCTGCCAAAGGGGTTCTGCCCGCAGAACGGCAGGTCCAGTGCGCGCGCCGTGATCGACACCGCCAGAATGGCCGCACCAATCGCCATCGCGCGTGCCGTTGCCGGGACACGGCGCATCAGCAACGCGGCATAAAGCCAGATCAACAGGTCGACCGAGGCATAAACCGCCGACGCCCCAAGCCCCGGCATCACCTGCAACAAGGCCCAACTGACCCCCGCCGCCCAGGGAAACACCCCGATCACCGCCGCCAGCGCGAATTTCGTCGGCCAGTCCAGAAAATCGCGGCTGGCGGCGAACACAAAGACCAGGATGAAGGCGAGGATCGGCAAGGTATCCGCGAGCGAGGCCCAGATCGTCGCGAAGGTATGAAACAGCCCCGACCCGATGCCGATCAGCGCCAGGATCAGCACAAGCACCTTAACCAGTGGCAAGCCATCGTGCCGCACCAACCGCCACGCGGCCCAGGCGGCGAACAGGAAGGCCAGGTTGGTGACGGCATTCAGCGGCTCCGCCCAAAGGCCGGGATCGAGCCGTTCGCAATAGCCGTCAACCTGTTGCGTCCAGTCCATTTTGCTTTCCCGTCCATATCGTTACACTGACCCTAGGATTTATCGCAGGAGAATCAAATGCAGATCACATGGCTTGGGCATTCCAGTTTTCGTATCGCAATCGGCAACCAGATATTGCTGGTCGACCCCTGGCTGAGCGGCAACCCGATGTTCCCCGAAGACCGCCGCGCCGAGGCGATCAAGGGGGCGACGCATGTGCTGGTCAGCCACGGCCACGGCGATCATTCCGGCAATGCGGTCGGCATCTGCAAGGAACTCGGCATCCCGGCGGTCGGCATCTATGACCTGATGCATTGGTGGGAAGGGGCCGAAGGAATCAAGACCATCGGCTTCAACAAGGGCGGCACGGTGGCGCTGGGGGATGTCAGCGTGACACTGGTGAACGCGGTGCATTCGTCATCGATCCTGTCGCCGGACGGGCCGGTCTATGCCGGGGCCGAGGCCGGGTTCATGATCGAACATGCCGGGCGCACGATCTATTTTTCGGGCGATACGGACGTGATGGCGGATATGGCATGGATGAACGAATTGCACGCGCCGGAAATCGGTATCCTGTGTGCCGGCGGGCATTTCACGATGGACATGAAACGCGCGGCCTTCGCGGCGAAGAAATTCTTCAATTTCAAGACGGTCATCCCCTGCCATTACCGCACCTTCCCGCTGCTGGAGCAATCAGCGGCGGCGATGACAGCGGCCCTGCCCGGCGTCGATGTGCGCGAGCCCGAGGTGATGGTGGCGATCAGCCTTTGAACGTGGCGGATGGCAAATTCACGTTGACCCGTAGGGTGCGCATTCATGGCGCACCCCTTTTTTCGCATACATGGCGCACCCCGCGCCTCAGCGCCGTTCGGCGAAGAACTCCGACAGGATTTCCGCCGCCTCGCGCTCAGCAATCCCGGCATAGACCTCCGGGCGGTGATGGCATTGCGGCTGGTCGAACACCCGCGCACCCCCAGCCACGCCGCCGGATTTGGGATCGGACGCACCGTAATAAAGCCGCCTGATCCGCGCGAACGAGATTACCGCCGCGCACATCGCGCAAGGCTCCAGCGTCACGTAAAGATCGCAATCCGCCAACCGCTCCTGGCCCAGCGCCGCACAGGCAGCCCGGATCGCCAGCATTTCGGCATGGGCGGACGGATCGTGCAATTCGCGGGTGCGGTTGCCGGCACGCGCCAGCACCGCGCCATCGGCACCGATCACCACCGCACCAACCGGCACCTCGCCACGCGCCGCCGCCGCCCGCGCCTCGGTAAGCGCAGCATCCATATGGCTGCGAAAGCCCGGCATCAGAACAGCGTCCCCTGCCCGCCCGGCGGTTTCGGCTTCGCTGCGGGCCGCACCGGTTTGCCACCCACCGGCACAGCAGTGATCCGGTCATCCAGAAACTCGATCTCCAGCGCCGCCTCGCCGCTTGCCGCCGCCGCATTCGTCAGCACCTGCCCGCCAGCCCCCCGCACCACCGCATAGCCGCGTTGCAGCGTCGCGCGGTAGCCCAGCGTCAGGCGCAGCCGCTCCAGCGCATCCAGCCGTGCGCGTTGCCGCGCCGTGCCGGTGGTGGCGGCCTGCACGAAGCCCCCCGCCAGCCGGTCCAGCACCTGGCGCTTGCGGGTGATCTCGGCCAGCATCACTGCCGGTCTGACCCGCCCCGCCGAGGCATCAAGCCGGGCGCGGCGAACCGCCAGCCCGGTCGCCAGCGCCTTTGGCAGGCGATTGCCAGCATGGTCCAGCGCCCGGCGATTCTCGCGGATCGCCGATTTCAGCATTCCCGGCCGCAAGGCCGCCGCCGATTTCGCCAGCCGTACCCGTGCCCCCTGCGTCACATGTTTCAGTGCACTCGTCAGCCGCGCCGAAAGATGATCGAACCTTTGCGCCTGCGCCGACACCAGATCGTCAGGTTTCGGCAATGCCCGCGCCAGATCGCGCAGCCGCTGGCGGCGGTTCTGCAAGGCGGCGGCCTGGCCGCGACGGCGGCGTTCCTCCAGCTTGGCCAGATGCGCCAGCAGGTCGGCCATCACCGGCACCGCCAGTTCCGCCGCTGCCGTCGGCGTGGGGGCGCGGATATCGGCAGCATGATCCAGCAGCGTCCAGTCGGTTTCATGCCCGACCGCCGAGATCAGCGGAATGCGGCTGGCCGCTGCCGCCCGCACCACCGATTCTTCGTTGAACCCCCACAGATCCTCGATCGAACCGCCACCCCGCGCCACGATGATCAGGTCCGGGCGCGGGATTGCGCCGCCCGCCTCAAGCCGGTTGAACCCGTCAATCGCCGCCGTCACCTCGGGCGCGCATTTGTCGCCCTGCACCGCCACCGGCCAGATCAGCACCTTGCGCGGAAAGCGATCCCGCAAGCGGTGCAGGATGTCGCGGATCACCGCGCCCGAGGGCGAGGTGACAACCCCGATCACTTCCGGCAGGTAGGGAATCGCCTGCTTGCTTTCCGGCGCGAACAAACCTTCCGCCGCCAGCGCCGCCTTGCGTTTTTCCAGCATCGCCATCAGCGCGCCAACGCCCGCTGGCGCGATATGCTCGATCACCATCTGGTAGCGCGATTGCCCGGCAAAGGTCGTCAGCTTGCCGGTCGCCACCACCTCCATCCCCTCTTCGGGGCGGGTGCGCAATTGCTGTGCGACGCCTTTCCAGATCACCGAGGCCAGCACCGCGCGATCATCCTTCAGGTCCAGATAGAGATGCCCCGAGGCCGGGCGCGACACCCGGCCAACCTCGCCACGCACCCGGACATGGCCGAACTCGCCCTCGATCAGCCGCTTGATGCCGCCGGACAGCTCGGTCACGGTATATTCCGGGGCGTTCTCGCCGGGGGCCGGATCGTCGATCAGATCGGACATGTTGCCTCGCTTGCCTCTTGTCGTGCGCCACCTTAGAACGCGCGAAAGCCAAGGCCAAGCGGGGGGCTGCCATGAACATCCTGATACTCGGAAGCGGCGGGCGCGAACACAGCCTTGCCTGGGCGATCAAGCAGAACCCGAAATGCGACCGGCTGATCTGTGCGCCGGGCAATGCCGGTATGGACGAAATCGCCGATTGCGCCGATATCGACATCCTGAACGGCGGCGCGGTGGTCGAGTTCTGCGCCGAGAACGCGATTGACTACGTGGTGATCGGCCCCGAGGCCCCGCTGGCCGCCGGAATGGCCGACCGCCTGCGCGCCGCCGGAGTAAAATGTTTCGGCCCGTCGCGGGAGGCGGCCCGGCTGGAAGCCTCGAAAACCTTTACCAAGCAGGTCTGCGACGCCGCGAATGTCCCCACCGCCGGCTGGGCACGCTTCGGCGATGCCGCATCCGCCGCCGCCCATATCCGCGAACAGGGCGCACCGATCGTGGTCAAGGCGGACGGTCTGGCCGCCGGCAAGGGCGTGGTGGTGGCAATGACCGAGGCCGAGGCACTGGCCGCCATCGACGACATGTTCGCCGGGGCTTACGGCGAGGCCGGGGCCGAAGTGGTGATCGAGGAATTCATGCAGGGCGAGGAAGCCTCGCTGTTCGTTCTGGCCAATGGCGAGCATTGCATGGCCATCGGCAGCGCCCAGGACCACAAGCGCGTCGGCGAGGGCGATACCGGCCCCAATACCGGCGGCATGGGGGCCTATTCCCCGGCACCGGTGCTGACCCCCGAAATCGAAGCCCGCGTCATGGCCGAGATCGTCCGCCCGACCCTGGCCGCGATGGCGCGCCGGGGCACGCCTTATCAGGGCGTGCTTTATGCCGGGCTGATGATCCTTGATGGCCGCGCGCGGCTGGTGGAATACAATGTCCGCTTCGGCGATCCCGAATGCCAGGTGTTGTGCATGCGGCTGGGCGCACAGGTGCTGGATCTGCTGCTGGCCTGTTCGGATGACCGCCTGCACGAAACCCGCGCCGCCTTTGCCGACGATCACGCGATCACCGTGGTGATGGCGGCCAGGGGCTATCCCGGCACCTATCGGAAAGGCAGCGCCATTCGCGGGCTGGACGACCTGCCGTCCTCGTCGCATCAGGAGGTGTTTCATGCCGGAACGACCCTGAGCGACGGTCAGGTGCTGGCAACCGGCGGGCGGGTGCTGAACGTCACCACCCGCGCCGCCAGCCTGCGCGAGGCGCGTGACCTGGCCTATGGCATGGTCGATGCCATCGACTGGCCGGACGGCTTCTGCCGCCGCGATATCGGCTGGCGGGCCTTGTGAGCGGCGAAAGCTACCGCTTCAAACCGGCCCCCCTGCGCCGGGCGCGCAACTGGCGGCTGGAGGACGGGGTGCTGAGCCTGTCGTCGGATGGCGGCGAGGATTGGTCGCTGCCGCTGGACCATGTAACCGGCCTTGCCCTGATCGACACCACGATCCGGCACACGAGGATGCGTCGGCTGGACCTGAAGGTTGGCTCCGTTACCCGCCGGATCGGCATCAGTATCGACATGGACGCGCCGCCGGACGATCCCGATCTCGGCGAGCATCTCGCGCTGATGCAGGCGATTGCGGCGCATCTGGCGGCAAGCCGCCCGGCCCTGCCCGTCACTTTGGGCGAGACCGGTCGCACCCGGCTGGTGCTGTTCGTGATCGGCGTGCTGTCGGTCCTGTTCGCCATCGGGATTGTGCTGGCGTCGATGATCACCGGCCTCAGCGGCGACCGGCTGGCCGGGGCATCGGTGCCGGTTATCCTGCTGTTTGTCTTCGGCATCGCCATCGGCGGCAACAACCTGCCCTGGAAGGGCGAACCGGCGCTGCCGGTCAGCCTGCTGCCCGCGATCCTGGAGCATATGGCGCGCCGCGACTGACCCGCGCCGCCGCCGGAAAATTTTTCTGAAAGTTTTTCCCACCCGCAGAATTATCCTGAAAAATTCTGCATTCAAGGCACCGCTTTGGCGCACCTATTCAACGCAACCCATCGCCGCCGCGAAGCTGCCCTTGCCGATAAACGCCCCGATCGCCCGCGTCACCAGCCGCCCGGCCACCAGCCTTGTCGCCATCACGTTTTGCCATCCGGCATCCGCTGTCACCATTTCGGGGCCATCTCCGCAATCGCGGATGCCGCCGGAAATGTAATCCTCGCCGATCCGGTGATTGCTGAGCCCGCCCAGGCTGGCAACATGCTCCAGACCCGCCTCGCTGAACCGCCAGACCTTCAACTCGCGGCTCAGATGCGGCTTCTCGACATAGGCGATTTCCGGGATGCCGTCGCCGTCCAGATCGCCCGCCCCAACCGGTGCCAGCCAGCGATTGCGCTGCCCGATGAACGGCGTTGCCGCGCTCAAACCAGCGGCAGTATAGATCGCCAGCCTTGCGCCAAGGGCAAGATCGCTTTCCACCACCATCGCATAGGTCATGGCAAATTCATCATGGATGATGCGCGGCGCGATATCCTCGAACACCCGGTTTTCCGGCAGCCGGATGGTGAAGCGGCGAACCTGCCGCTCGGCACAGCCATCACACGTATCGACCGTCAGGACCAGCGCGCCCCATTCCACCGCATCGCCCAGGACGCCGTGATCGTAACGCGTCGTCGGCTCGGCATAGGCCGCCTTCAGGATCACATTCGGCGGGGTGGCCGATACCGGCCCCGCCAGCAGCAGCGCGGCAAGGCCCAGCGCCGCCAGCCGCATCAGATCTGCTTTTCCGGCATCCTGACGATCAGGCCGTCCAGCTTGTCGCTGACCTTGATCTGGCAGGTCAGCCGCGAGCGCACCAGGTCAGGCTCGAAGGCGAAATCCAGCATATCCTCTTCCATCGCGTCCTTGCGCGGCAGCTTGGCCACCCAGGCATCGTCGACATAGACATGGCAGGTCGAACAGGCGCAGGCACCGCCGCAATCGGCCTCGATGCCAGGGATGTTGTTGTCGCGGGCACCTTCCATCACGGTCAGGCCGTTGGCCACATCCACGACATGCGCTTTGCCGTTATATTCGATATAGGTGATCTTCGCCATGCTGCCCTCGTGCATCTGTCGTGGTCTCGGGGTGCTATCTAGTACAGGTAGTAATGCCAGACCAGCCCGATTTCCCCGAACAGGCCCCGGTATTGCAGAAATCCCTTGCTGAAACCGGAATTTGTTCTATCTTTGTTCTCATGTTCGCCCTCCGCCCGCCACCCGCCTCCGACTGGCCCCGCCCGCCGCGGGCGCTACCGCATGGCCGCCTGTCGGAACCGCCCGCCGGGGCGCTGGTAACGGTGGCCGGGCTGGTGCTGGTGCGTCAGCGCCCGGGCACCGCCAAGGGCGTGATCTTCCTGACGCTGGAGGACGAGACCGGCATTTCCAATATCGTGATCTGGGAAAAGGTCTATCAGCAATACCGCCGGGCGGTGATTGCCGGTCGGTTGCTGAGGGTCACCGGGCATATCCAGCGGGAAAATTCGGTGGTGCATGTGGTGGCCCGCCGGGTCGAGGATATCTCGCCCATGCTGGACGAATTGCTGCGCCCGGCGGCGGATTGCCTGGGCTGATCCGGCCACATTGCAGGCGGTGCCGGGATGGCGGAAAGCATTTTTCTTTCGCGCCCCGGGATTTGCCGCTACACTTGCGGAAAAACCGGGGCGAGCAGAATGAAGTTCCCAATCACGTTATGCGCGGTCGCCGTGCTGTCGGGCTGCATGCAGATGCAGCTTACCGGCATCCTCGACACCTCCGCCACCGAAGAAGACCTGCGCCCGCCCAATGCCGAGCCGGGCGCCTGCTATGGCCGCGAGGTCGCCCCGGCGGTGGTGGAAACCGTGACCGAGCATGTGCAGGTCCGCGCCGCCACCTATGACGCCGCCGGCACCTTGCTGACACCCGCCGGATACCGCACCGAAACCGTGCAGAAGATCGTGCAGGAACGCGCCGATATCTGGTTCAAGACACCCTGCAAGGACATGCGCGTCGACGATTTCACCGCCTCGCTGCAACGGGCGCTGAAGGCGCGGGGCTATTTCATCGGCCCGGTCACCGGCGAGATGGACTGGGCCACCCGCCGCGCGGTGCGCCGCTACCAGCAAAAGCATGGGCTGGACAGCGCCACCCTGTCACTGGCCTCGGCCCGCAAGCTTGGGCTTGCCCCGGTCGAGCGTGATCCAAAGCCCGACGCGGATTAACAAAGCCCGCCTACGAAAAGGGGGCCATCTGGCCCCCTTTGAAATCACCCGTATGCAACCGGTCTCAGCCGTCCAGCGACAGCGCCACGAAGCGTGGCTCGCCACCGCGCCGGATCAGCAGCAGGATGGACTTGCGGCCACCCTCGCGGGCCTGTGCCACCCGCCTGTCCAGATCGGCAAGGCTGGCGACCTGTTGCTGCCCGGCCTCGGTGATCACGTCGCCCGGGCGCAGGCCTTTCTCATAGGCCTGGCTGGTCTCGTCGACGCGCATCACCACGACGCCGCTGTCATCCGCCGACAGGCCAAGCTGTTCGCGCAACTCGGCGTTCAGCGGTTGCAGCGTCAGGCCCAGCATCTCCTTGGTTCCGCGATCCTCGGGCGCGGCAACAGCGGGAACCACCGATTCGCCCTCGGCATCCTCGCGCCGGCCCAGCATCACCTTCAGCGTCACCGTCTTGCCGTCGCGGAACACCACCACGCGGACCGATTTGCCCACTTCGGCCTCGCCGACCATGCGGACCAGTTCGCGGGTATCGGGCACATGATTGCCGTCGAAGGTGACGATCACGTCGCCGGCCTGCATCCCGGCATCCGCCGCCGGTCCCGGCGGCACATCGGATACCAGCGCGCCCGCGACATCGCCAAGGTTCAGCGCCTCGGCATCTTCCTTGGTCACGTCCTGGATACGCACGCCCAGCCAGCCGCGCCGGGTTTCACCATATTGGCGAAGCTGATCCACCACTTTCGACACCACCGCCGAGGACATCGAGAACCCGATGCCGATCGACCCGCCGCCATTGGGGCTGAGGATGGCGGTGTTCACGCCGATCACGTCGCCATCCATGTTGAACAGCGGGCCACCGGAATTGCCCCGGTTGATCGCCGCATCGGTCTGGATGAAATCGTCATACGTACCGCGCAAGGCCCGGTTGCGGGCCGAGATGATACCGGCGGAGACCGAAAATCCCTGGCCCAGCGGATTGCCGACTGCCAGCACCCAATCGCCGACCCGGGCGATATCGCTGTCGCCGAAACGCACGAAGGGCAGCGGTTCGTCGGTTTCCACCTTCAGAAGCGCGATATCGGTCTTGGGATCGGTGCCGATCACCTTGGCGCGCAGTTCGCCGCCGCTGTACAGTTCGACCATCACGTCATCGGCATCCTCGATCACGTGGTTGTTGGTGACGATATAGCCATCCTCGGAAATGATGAAGCCCGAGCCCAGCGCCGAGGCCCGGCGCGGCCCGCCCTGGCCCGGCTGGCGGTCCTGGAAATCGCGGAACAGGTCTTCAAAGGGCGAACCTTCGGGAACCTGAAGCCGTGGTGCGCCGCTGGCTGTAACCGTGGTGGAGGTGGTGATGTTGACCACCGCCGGGCTGACCTTCTCGGCCAGATCGGCGAAACTTTCCGTCGCGCCGCGCGCCTGCGCGACCATCGCCTGCGCCAGCACCAATGCCAGGCCCAGGACCAGAAATGCCAGCGCCCTCATTGCGCTGGCGGGAGAATTGGCGATTGCCATAGCGCGGGATTTCATCGGGGATACCCTCCGTAATGCGGTATGTGATCCGGCTCGTGCCGTGATGTCCGGCCTTAAGATGTGCCTTTTTGACAAAGATTCAAACGAAACCAGCATCGCCTCGCGTCAAATGCGCGTGAAACCGCTTGTTACCATCCCCAGGGGGCCATTGCCACCGGCGTGACCAGATTCGATTGGCTGGATTAAGAAATCCTGAACCCGGCGCGCGCCAATCACGATCACGCCGCCGCCATCAGCCAAGAACCACCCGGCCCAGCCAGACCAGCGCCACCCCGACCGCCACCGCCAGCAAGCCGATATTGCGCCGCAGCTGCACCGGCATCCTGCGAAACGCCTCCAGCAGATCCTCGAATCGCAGAGGGGCCAGTGCAAGCACCAGCCCCTCGATCACAGCCACCAGGCCAAGGCCTGTCAACAGATCGGAAATCACTCCAGCGAATCCGTCTTCAGGTAGTCGAAGAACTCGCTGTTGGGATTGATCACCAGCGTCGAGTTATCGCCCCTCAGCGATACCTCATAGGCTTTCAGCGACCGGTAGAACGCGAAGAATTCAGGATCGCGCCCGAACGCTTCGGCAAAGATCGCGTTGCGCAACGCATCGGCCTCACCACGGATGATGTCGGCCTGTTTCTGCGCTTCCGAGGTCAGTTCGACCACCGTTCTGTCCGCCTGGGCACGCACCTTCTGGGCCGCTTCGTTACCGCGAGCGATCTCGTCGGCGGCTTCTCGTTCACGCTCGGCACGCATCCGCGCGAAGGTCGCATCGAGGTTCTGCTTGGGCAGATCGGCGCGTTTGATACGCACGTCGATCACCTCGACCCCCAGCGATTCGGCTTCCTTCTTGGCGCTGTCCTTGATCCGGTTCATCAGTTCGACCCGGTCCGCGGACAGTACCGAATTGGACGTGACCGATCCCAGAACCTCGCGCGTGGCGGCGTTCAGGATGCGTTCCAGCCGGTTCTCGGCGAAGCTCTCGCCGCCGGTGCCGACGGCCTGGCGGAACCGCACCACATCGGCGATCCGCCAGCGGGCGAAGGCATCGACCACCAGACGGCGGTCATCCAGCGGGGTGACTTCCAGCGGCTGGGTATCCAGCGACAGGATGCGGTCTTCGTATTTGACGACCTCCTGCACGAACGGGATCTTGAAATAGAGGCCCGGATCCGGGCGCACCGCCCTGACCTGGCCGAACTGCATGACCAGAGCCTTTTCGCGCTCGTCGACGATAAATACCGACGACGAGGCAAGGAACAGCACGACGACCGCCAGCGGCAACAGAAGAGTTGAGCGTTTCATCAGTTCGATCCTCCGCGGCGCAAATCATTCAGCGGCAGATAGGGCACCACGCCCTGCCCGCCGGGGGCGGTTTCGTCGATGATCACCTTGTCCACCGCACCCATTACCCGTTCCATCGTTTCCAGATACAAACGCTTGCGGGTCACTTCCGGCGCCTTGGCATATTCGGCATAGACCGCGTTGAAGCGGCTGGCTTCACCTTCGGCCTGGTTGACCACCTGGGCGCGATAGCCCTCGGCCTCCTGCAACAGCATCGCGGCTTCACCGCGTGCACCGGCCACCGCCTTGTTGGCATAGGCATCGGCCTGCTTTTCCAGCGTGTCGCGGGTCTGTTCTGCGGCCTGAACCTCGCGGAAGGCGTCAATCACCTCGCGCGGGGGGTCGGCTTTTTCAAAGTTGATCCGCACGATGCTGATACCGGAATGGTAGCTGTCCAGCGTGCTTTGCACCAGATCGCGCAATTCCTGCGCGATGGCGCCACGATCCCGGTTCAGGATCGGTGCCAGTTCCGAGCGCCCGATGATCTCGCGCATGGCCGCTTCCGACACCGCGTCGATGGTCAGCACCGGATCGGCCAGATTGAACAGGAAGGCCGACGGATCGTTGATGTTCCAGACCACCTGGAAATCGATATCCACGATATTCTCGTCGCCCGTCAGCATCAGCCCCTGATCCAGCCGACTGTCCAGCCCGACGCCGATATCCTCGGTGCGTTCACGCGTGACCGCGACGATTTCCTTGGTGATCACCGGCCAGGGCGCGAAGTTCAGGCCCGGCTCGCCGATCGCGTATTCCTTGCCGAAGAACAGTTCGACCGACTTTTCCTCGGGCTTCACGGTATAGACCGAGGCATAGACCCAAAGGCCGATCGCCGCCAGAACCACCAGACCGATGGTGCCGCGCCCGAAGCCCGGGGCGTCGCCGCCGGTGCCGCCAGGCCGACCCGAACCGCCGCGTCCCCCCATCAGGACGCGCAGTTGTTCCTGGCCCTTCCTGACGATCTCGTCGATTTCCGGAATATTCGGGCCTTCGCCGCCCGGGCCGCGTCCGCCGCCCCGGTTTCCGCCGCCCTGATTACCGCCTCCGCCGCCCCAGGGGCCGCCGCCGTTGTTACCAGCCATGTGGTCTAAATTCCTTCCTCGATCTTTTCTGCGTGTCTCTTACCGCCACTTGGGGGGTAAAGGCAAAGAGTTCAAGCGCTGCGCACCGGTGTCTTCATCGTCACCAGTTCTTCCGCCGCCGATGGATGCAGTGCCATCGTGGCATCGAAATCCTCTTTCGTGGCGCCCATCTTCACCGCGATGCCGACCATCTGGATCATCTCGGCCGCCGCATGGCCGACGATATGCACCCCCAGAACCCTGCGCGTCGCCTTCGAGACGATCATCTTCATCAGCATCCGTTCCGACCGGTTCGCCAGAATATGCATCATCGGGCGAAACGACGAGCGGTACACCTCGATCGGCTCCAGATCGCGGGCGGCTTCCTCGGTCAGGCCGACCGTGCCGATCTCGGGCTGGGTGAAAACCGCCGTCGGGATGGTCTCGTGATCCGCCCTGGTCGGGTTGGCCCTGAACACGGTCTCAACAAAGGCCACGCCTTCGCGGATCGCCACCGGCGTCAGTTGCACCCGGTCGGTGACGTCGCCCACCGCATAGACCGACGGCACATTGGTCTGCGACCAGGCATCCACCACGATCTCGCCCTTGCGGCCCGTGGCCACGCCCGCTGCCTCAAGCCCCAGGTTTTCCGTGTTCGGCACCCGGCCCGTGGCATACATCACCTGATCGACCACGCTGACCGAGCCATTGGTGCATTTCACGCTGAACCGCCCGTCCTCCAGCCGCCGGATCGACAACACGTCGGTGCCCAGATGCAGGTTGATGCCGCGCGCGATCATCTCGTCGGAGACATGGCCGCGCACCTCGTCATCGAAACCGCGCAGGATCTGTGCGCCGCGGTAAAACTGCGTCACCTCCGAGCCGAGCCCCCGCATGATGCACGCGAATTCGCAGGCGATATAGCCTCCGCCGACGATCAGGATATGGCCGGGCTGGCGCTCCAGATGGAAAATCTCGTTCGAGGTGATGACATGTTCCGCGCCCTCGATATCCGGCACGAACGGCCTGCCGCCGACCGCCACAAGGATGTGCTTGGCGCGGAATGTCTGCCCGGAGGCCAGCCGCACCGTATGCGGATCGACCAGTTCGGCGCGGGTATCGAAACACTCCACCCCGGCCTTTTCCAGATTGCCCCGATAAAGCCCCTCAAGCCGCGCGATCTCGCCGTCCTTGGCGGCGATCAGCTTCGACCAGTCGAAACTGGTCTGCCCGACGCTCCAGCCAAAACCCCTGGCATCCTCGAACGCATCGGCAAATTCCGAGGCATAGACCATCAGCTTTTTCGGTACGCAGCCGCGAATGACGCAGGTGCCGCCCATGCGGTATTCTTCCGCCAGCCCGACGCGAAAGCCTTCCGCCGCTGTCAGCCGCGCCGAACGCACACCACCGGAACCGCCACCGATGACGAACAGGTCATAATCAAAGCTCATGTCTAATCCGCAATATCGACAAACAGGTTGTCGCGTTCGATCACGTCGATCCGTTCATGCTCCACGGTGCCCGCATTGATGTCGCGCACCTCCACTGTCCCGTCGCCGTAGCCGATCACCACGGTGTCACAGATATCAATGAACAGGCCGTTTTCAACCACGCCCGGGATCTGGTTCAGGATCAGCGACAGCTTGCGCGGCTCGCCGATCCGGCGCAGGTGGAAATCCAGGATGTAATGGCCCTCGTCGGTGACGAACGGGCGATCCCCCGCCATCCGCAGGGTCGAGGCCCGGCCCATCACGTCGACATTCATCAACGCCTCTTCCGCCAGCGCCTTGGAGGTTTCCCAGCCGAACGTCACCACCTCGACCGGCAGCGGGAAATTGCCCAGCGTCTCGACCTCCTTGGAGGCATCGGTGATCACCACCATCTGGTCGGAGGCCGTGGCGACGATCTTTTCCTGCAACAGCGCCCCGCCGCCGCCCTTGATCAGGTTCAGGTTGGGGTCGAACTCATCCGCGCCGTCGATTGTCAGGTCCAGCCATTTCACCTCGTCCAGGGTCGAGATCGGCACGCCGACTTTCCGCGCCAGTTCCGCCGTGCGCTCCGAGGTCGGCACGCCGATCACCTTCAGGCCTTCCTCGCGCACCATCTCGCCCAGGATTCGCACCATCCAGGCCGCGGTCGAACCGGTGCCGAGGCCCAGCCGCATGCCGCTTTCGACGAAATCCAGCGCCCGCTTGGCCGACACGAATTTGGCGGTGTCCATCGGAGACAGATCGGAAACCATGTCGCACTTCCCCCAACATTGTCATTGCCGGACTTATAGCCCCTGAAACGCCCCGGAGCGAGAGCGAATTGCCATGCCGTTCCTGCCCCTGCCAGCATGGGCAAATCGCGGGAATGGCACAAGGAATGTCGGAAACGTATCAGCGCCGCCCTGCGTTTCCGATAGGAAACCCCGGTGACAGGAGACCACGCACCATGTTCCTCAGCCTTTTCGACATCTTCAAGATCGGCGTCGGCCCGTCCTCGTCGCATACGATGGGGCCGATGGTGGCGGCGGCGCGGTTCCTCGATATGCTGCGCGACAGCGCCTTCACCGCACATGGCCTGTCGGTCACATTGCGCGGCTCGCTGGCCTTTACCGGCAAGGGCCACGCCACGGATCGCGCCACCATCCTCGGGCTGGCCGGTTTCGTGCCCGACAATTTCGACGCCGCGGCCGCCGAGGCCACGCTGGCGGCCATCGCCGAAACCGGCACCATCACCCCGCCCGGCCTGCCGACGCTCCGCTTCAATCCCGAAACCGATCTCCATTTCGATTTCGGCCCGCCGCTGGCCGGCCATGCCAACGGCATGGTCCTGAACGCGCTGGATGCGGGCGGCGACGTGATCCTGCAGGAAACCTATTATTCCGTCGGCGGCGGCTTCGTTCTGACCGAGGCCGAACTGGCCCGCGACAAAGGCCCCCGCGTGCCGGTCAGGAACGTGCCCTACCCGTTCCGCAACGCCGCCGAGATGCTGGACATGGCCGCCGCCAGCGGCAAATCCGTGGCGCAGATGAAGCGCGACAACGAATTGACCAACCGGACGCGCCGCGACCTCGATCAGGGCATCCAGCGCGTCTGGGAGGTGATGAATGCCTGTATCGAACGCGGCCTCGCGGTCGACGGCATCCTGCCCGGCGGCCTGAAAGTGCGCCGCCGCGCCAAGGCGATCCACGCCCAGCTTCTGGCGGAACGCGGCCGCAACCTGACCGCGCCGCATACCATCAACGACTGGATGAGCGTCTATGCGATGGCGGTGAACGAGGAAAACGCCGCCGGTGGCCAGGTGGTGACCGCCCCCACCAACGGCGCGGCGGGGGTGATCCCGGCCACGATCCGCTACTACCTGGATCACGTCCCCACCGCGAAGCCCTCGAAAATAGCCGATTTCCTGCTGGCGGCAGCGGCCATCGGCGGGCTGATCAAGGAAAACGCCTCGATCTCCGGGGCCGAGGTCGGCTGCCAGGGCGAGGTCGGATCGGCCTCGGCAATGGCGGCGGCGGGCCTGTGCCAGGTGCTGGGGGGCACCGCCAAACAGGTGGAAAACGCCGCCGAGATCGCGCTGGAACATCACCTCGGCATGACCTGCGATCCGATCAGGGGGCTGGTGCAGGCCCCGTGCATCGAAAGGAACGGCCTTGGCGCGATCAAGGCGATCAGCGCCGCCTCGCTGGCGCTGCGCGGTGATGGCGACCATCTGGTTTCGCTGGATGCCTGCATCGAAACCATGCGCCAGACCGGCCTCGACATGCACACCAATTACAAGGAAACCTCGCTTGGCGGCCTCGCCGTCAACGTGCCGACCTGTTAAGGCCAAGCCCCTCCAGAACTGCGCCGATATGCCGCGCCGGCAGGATCACCAGCATGCCGGGGCCGGAAAATTCCAGCCGGATTTCAGGCCGGGAAGTTCGGTTCGAGGTGCCAAGCTCGCCCATCGGCCCGAAGCGAACGGCATCGATCGGCCATTCCAGCCCGCTGGCGGTGCCGCGCATTTCCGCCAGCGCGAACAGCGACACCCTTGTGCCGACCGGCAAGGCCAGCGAAACAGGCGCACGCGGGGCGAACACCACATCCTTGCCCGCCAGCGCCAGCACCGGCATCGCCTCGTTCGCGGCCAGCGCACTCAGCCCCGCCAGGCTGTGATCCAGCCGCGAGCCGGTCAGCCCCAGCGCGATGGCAAACGGCGCGCGGATCGAATAGAGGCATTTCTGGAAATCGGTGCTGTCCTGCTCGGCGATCCGGTGCAGCCGCGCCGCCGGTATCCGGCCTTTCAGATCGTCGCTGGAATCCATGTCGCCGATTACCGCCTTCGGCATCAGTGCGTGTTTCAGCGCCGTCAGCGCCCCCTTGTCGGCGGCCACCAGAACCGGCGCATGACGCATGGCGCGCGCGATTTGCCGGTGTTTTGCACGTCCCCCCGCCAGAACCGTGATTCCGAGGTCGGTTTCAACAATCGTTTTTTTCATCCGCGATTGATGCTCGAACTGCGTATAAAGATCAATTTTTTGTCGGGCAATAAGCGATAAAAACGGTGTTTTTGTTTGGTTGGATACCCCGGCGCGTGGTAATTTATATCCAAGGTCGGGGGAGAAAGCGTTGAGTTGATGGTAACCTCGAGTAAAATTCTGACCGTAACCTACGGGACATTTTCCTGTACACTTGAAGGCTTCGACGACCCCTTCACCACCCTCCAGAAAGTCGCCGAGTATTTTCGCAAACTGGCCGCCGAGGACCGCTATTTCGGCGGCACCCCGCAGACGCCGGATACCGAGACGCTGCGCCGGATTGCCGAAGCCAACAGCCCCAAACCGATCAATGCCGAGGTGGGCGAACATGGCATCACGCTGCGCCAGAGCGCCGATATTGCCGAAGCGCCGCCGGTGCCATTCGATGTGGGCCAGTCCGAAACGGATGCGGCTGACCACGCGGAACCCGTCAATGCAGATGCCGACGAAGACGACGCTGCGCCGGTCCATTTCTTTCGCTCGCGCCGCGCCGATCATGACGCCGAGCCTGAATTTGAAGCCGCGCCCGAGCCTGAAGCCGTCGCTGCGCCGGAACCCAAGGCCGCGCCGGAACCCGAACCTGCGCCGGAACCTGCCGCGGAATCCGACGATATCGGCCGCGTTGTCGCCGGTATCGCTGCTGCTGCCGGAAGCGGTGCCGCCATACGCGCCGCCGCGCCTGCCAAGGATGTCGAACAGACCCTGGCCGCGATCCGCCAGAATGTCGAACAGGCCGAACACGAGATCGAGGCGATCGGCCAGTCCCGGTCGGATGTCGATTTAGAAGATGACGAGGCCGAGCCGGAAATCCTTGCCGAAGCCGAACCTGAACCCGAGGTGATGGAAACCGTCGAAGCCGAGGCCGAACTTCCCGCCGAACCCGTCGAGGCCGAAGCGGACGACCTGATCACAGCCGAAGCCGAAGCCGAAATCGAAACTGAAGAAACCGAGGCGGAAACCATCGCCGACGAATTCGCTTCCTTCGAGGCCGAACCGGCTGTCGAAGAGGACGCCTTCGCCGCCGAAGCCGAAATCGAGGAGTATCAGCCCGAAGCCGAAGTGGCAGAAACGCCCGCACCGGTCGAAGCCGAAGCTGCCGAGCTGTCCGAACCCGAGGCCGAGGCCGACGAGGCCCCGTATCACGCGGATTTGTCCGCCGAAGCCGAGCCCGTGCCTGCCTCAACGCTCAGCGAAGAGGAAGAGGCAGATCTCGCCCGCCAGCTTGCCGCCGCGATGGAGCCCGATGCCGGTATCGCCGCCGCCGCGCCCGACGAAACCCAGTGGCGTGCGGAACGCCGCCGCCGCGCCTCGGCCCTGCGCCAGATGGCTGCGCCGACCAATGGCAACGGGGCGCTGGACCGTCTGCTGCACACCGCCCAGGTGCAGATGGACCACCCCGAACAGCAACGCCGCGTCAACGCGCTGGATCAGTTGAAAGCCGCCGTCGCCGCAACCGAAGCGGATGCCGAACTGCGCCGCAAGAAGCCGAATCTGGTGGCCGAGTCCGAAAGCGACGATGCCTCGGAAATGGAAAGCTTCCGCCGCGATTTCCGCCAGGTGCAAAGCCATGCCGGCTTTGGCCGTCTGTCAGGCGGTGGCGAACATCGCCCGGCCTCGCCGCTGATCCTGGTATCCGAACAGCGCATTGACGAGCCGCGCACCGACGATCATCCGATGCGCGAGGTGGCGGAAAGCCACGGCAACCTGGCGCTGAAACCGCGGGTTGTCTCATCCCAAGCCGAAGACGACGACGATGATGAAATCCAGGGCATCCCGTCCGACGCGTTCTCCGGTGCCACGAGTTTTGAGGATTTCGTCGAACGTGTCGGCGTTTTCGAGATGACCGAGCTACTGGAAGCCGCCGCCGCCTATACCTCGATCGTCGAGGGCGAGGACCGGTTCAGCCGCGCCAGCGTCATGTCGAAAATCGCCATGCTGAACCACGGCGACGGTTACTCGAAAGAGGCCGGCCTGCGCGCCTTCGGCAAATTGCTGCGCGAAGGCAAGATCCTGCGCGTGCAGGACGGCCAGTTCGCCATCTCCAAGGCCTCGCGCTATTCGGTGGCATCGCGTTACGAAAGCTGACCTTCCCTCCAGCGAAGCGGCGGAGGAGTCATCCAGGTCCGGATGACTCCTCCGTTTTCTGCTTGTCCGGGTCGGGCTGGCCGATGCCGCGAAAGATGAAGCGGAACGGCAGCGCCCAGGCGATGCCCAGCACGATATAGATTGCCAGTTCCAGCAGGAACGGCGGCCGCGAGAACAGCGCCACCACGTTCAGCGCCACGATGATGTAAAGCGGCAATCCGATCAGCAGGATCACCAGCGACCAGCGCCGCCGCGCTTTGTACGACATCGCCATCAGTCGGCAAACGGGTCGGTGACAAGGATCGTGTCGTCACGTTCCGGGCTGGTGGACAACAGCGCCACCGGGCAATCAATCAATTCCTCGATCCGCTTGACGTACTTGATCGCATTGGCCGGCAGATCGGCCCAGGAGCGTGCCCCTTCGGTGGATTCCGCCCAACCCGGCATGTCCTCGTATACCGGAACGCAGCGGGCTTGGCTGTCGGCGGCGGTCGGCAGATAATCCAGCATCGTGCCGTCCAGATCGTAGCCGGTGCAGATTTTCAATGTCTCGAACCCGTCCAGCACGTCCAGCTTGGTCAGCGCAATGCCGTTCACGCCCGAGGTGGCGCAGGTCTGGCGCACCAGCACCGCATCGAACCACCCGCAACGCCGCTTGCGCCCGGTGGTGGTGCCAAACTCATGGCCGCGCTCGCCCAGGCGTTCGCCGTCGGCATCGAACAATTCGCTGGGGAACGGGCCTTCGCCAACCCGCGTCGTATAGGCCTTGACGATGCCCAGCACAAAATCGATCGCGCCGGGGCCGATGCCGGTGCCGGTGGCGGCCTGCCCGGCAATCACGTTGGACGAAGTGACATAAGGGTAAGTGCCGAAATCAATATCCAGCAACGCCCCCTGCGCCCCTTCAAACAGGATGCGCTTGCCGGCTTTTCGCTTTTCGTTCAGCACCTTCCAAACCGGCGCGGCATATTCCAGGATCGCCGGTGCAATCTCGCGCAGGGACGCCAGCAGGGCGTCGCGGTCGATCATGTCGAGGCCCAGCCCCGCGCGCAGGGCGTTGTGATGCACCAGGGCCCGGTCCACCCGCAATTCCAGCGTCGCCGCATCGGCCAGATCGGCCACCCGGATCACCCGGCGGCCAACCTTGTCCTCATAGGCCGGGCCGATGCCGCGCCCGGTAGTGCCGATCTTGGCAACCGCATTCTGCCCCTCGCGGGCGCGGTCCAATTCGCCGTGGAACGGTAGGATCAGCGGCGTGTTCTCCGCGATCATCAGGGTTTCAGGCGTGATTTCAACGCCTTGCGCGCGAATGCCCTCGATCTCGCGCAACAGGTGCCAGGGGTCCAGCACCACGCCGTTGCCGATCACGCTCAGCTTGCCGCCGCGCACCACGCCCGAGGGCAGCGCATGCAGCTTGTAGACGATACCGTCGATCACCAGCGTATGGCCGGCATTATGGCCGCCCTGGAACCGCGCGATCACATCGGCACGCTCGCTCAGCCAGTCGACGATCTTGCCCTTGCCCTCGTCGCCCCATTGGGCGCCGACCACGACTACATTGGCCATATGGATTGAACCTTTCCGAAAACCCGTGGCTGAAAACCGCGCCCGGTATAGCCGTGCCGACCAAAGGTTGAAACCGGAAAATCGGGACCGGGCGAAAGCCGCGGGACTGGACAGGCGTCAGGCCATCTGTAAAAAATGCGGCAAAGCGATTTGCAGGCGGGATTACACTCATGACGGGCTTTCTGACACGCTGGATACTGGCCTTCGTATTGCTGGCGGCCACCTATAATCCGACGCCGTGGAATTACATCGAATGGACGCGCACCAATTACAGCACCGATCTGGCGGTCGCTGTGCTGATCGGGCTGTTGCTGACAACCGGCTACATCATCTATCTGCGCGCCACCCTGCGCTCGATCGGGGCGTTTGGGGTGGTGCTGGTCTCGGCGATTTTCGGATCACTGGTCTGGGTGCTCTATGATCAGGGCATGATCACCTTCGGCAAGGCCGGGGTGACGACATGGATCGGCCTTGTCGGCCTGTCCTTCGTACTGGGCATCGGTGTAAGCTGGAGCCATGTGCGCCGCGCCATTGCCGGGCAGTTCGACGTGGACGATGCGGATAACTGAACCGGCCCGCCGGACACCATCTGCGATTTCCCCCATGCAGGGTTCCATTCCTGTTGGACAATCCTCATATATCAGGCTAGACACCGCCGATCCTTGGCCGATCCCGGCCGGAACCTGACAAGCCGAACCGCGAAAGCAGCAGGAAACCCATGGAAAACGTCATTCTGGTCATTCACCTGATCCTGGCCCTGGGCCTGATCGGAATCGTGCTTTTGCAACGCTCCGAAGGCGGCGGGCTGGGCATCGGTGGCGGTGGCGGCGGGCTGGTTTCCGCGCGCGGTGCCGCCAATGCGATGACCAAGCTGACATGGATTCTGGCCGCCGCGTTCATCGCGACCTCGATCACGCTGACGGTTCTGGCCGCGCGCAACGCCGCCGGCGATTCGGTGATCGAACGGGTGGGCACACAAACTCCGGTCACACCGCCCGCCGGCGCGCCGACCCCGCCGGCGCTGCAGGGCGATCTTTTGCCGCCCAGCACGGATGACGCACCGGCAACGCCGCCGAAAGCCTCGGAATAAACCGGGCAACCACAATGGCTTGATCGAACCTGCGGAAATCCACAGGATATTGCGTCGGTGAGCTTGCCAATTGGCGGCGAATCCACTATAGATCAAATCCCGTGATGACTGGGCTGACGAACCGGGTTCTCGCCCATAACTGACTGATTTCACGGGGGTTTCCGCGACCGATGGCTCGATTTATCTTCATTACCGGAGGGGTTGTCTCGTCCCTTGGCAAGGGGTTGGCCTCGGCTGCTCTGGGGGCGCTGTTGCAGGCGCGTGGCTATTCGGTGCGCCTGCGCAAACTGGACCCCTACCTGAATGTCGATCCCGGCACCATGTCGCCGTTCGAGCATGGCGAGGTTTTCGTCACCGATGACGGTGCGGAAACCGATCTGGACCTCGGCCATTACGAACGCTTCACCGGGGTGGCGGCGCGCAGTACCGATTCCATCTCGTCGGGGCGCATCTATTCCAACGTGCTGGAGAAGGAACGCCGCGGCGATTACCTCGGCAAGACCATCCAGGTGATTCCGCATGTCACCAACGAGATCAAGGATTTCATCCATATCGGCGCGGACGAGACCGATTTCATGCTGTGCGAGATCGGCGGCACCGTCGGCGATATCGAGGGCCTGCCGTTTTTCGAGGCGATCCGCCAGTTCATCCAGGAACGCCCACGCGGCGAATGTATCCTGATGCACCTGACGCTGCTGCCCTATCTTGCCGCCTCGGGCGAATTGAAAACCAAACCGACGCAGCATTCGGTCAAGGAACTGCGCTCGATCGGGCTGGCGCCGGATATCCTGCTGTGCCGGTCGGAACACCCGATCCCGGACAAGGAACGCGCCAAGCTGGCGCTGTTTTGCAATGTCCGCGCCGATTCGGTGATCGCCGCGCTGGACCTGAAATCCATCTACGAGGCCCCGCTGGCCTATCACAGGGTCGGGCTGGACCGCGCCGTGCTGGACGCCTTCGGCATCTCGTCGGCACCGCAGCCGCAACTGGCCCGCTGGGAAGACGTGGCCGACCGGGTCTATAATCCCGAGGGCGAGGTGCGGGTGGCCATCGTCGGCAAATACACCCAGCTTGAGGACGCCTATAAATCCATCGCCGAGGCGCTGACGCATGGCGGCATGCTGAACCGCGTGAAGGTCCGCGCCGAATGGATCGACAGCGAGATTTTTGAAACCGAGGATCCGGCGCCGCATCTGGAACGCTTCCACGCGATTCTGGTGCCCGGCGGTTTCGGCGAACGCGGCACCGAGGGCAAGATCAGGGCGGCGCAGTTTGCCCGCGAACGCAATGTGCCCTATTTCGGCATTTGCCTTGGCATGCAGATGGCGGTGATCGAGGCCGCGCGCAATCTGGCCGGCATTGCCGATGCCGGCAGCGAGGAATTCGATCACGAGGCCGGCGGCAAGCGCTTCACACCGGTGGTCTATCACCTGAAGGAATGGGTCGAGGGCAACCGCACCGTGCAACGTGCCGCCACCGACGACAAGGGCGGCACGATGCGGCTGGGGGCTTATGATGCGGTCCTGACCGAGGGCAGCCAGGTGGCGGGGATCTACGGCAGCCTGTCGATCTCGGAACGCCACCGCCACCGCTACGAGGTGGATACCAAATACCGCAAGATGCTGGAGGAAAAGGGCCTGTGCTTTTCCGGCATGTCGCCCGATGGCAAGCTGCCCGAGATTGTCGAATTGCCGGGGCATCCCTGGTATATCGGCGTGCAGTTTCACCCCGAACTGAAATCCAAACCATTCCAGCCGCATCCCCTGTTCGCGGATTTCGTGCGTGCCGCGGTGGAGCAATCGCGGCTGGTCTAGCCCCCTGCCCGGCAGGTTACGCTTGCGACCCCCGGCGCGGCCCCGTACCCTCTCGCGCGAAGCGAAATGCAAAGGGAAACCTCATGGCCAAGGGATACTGGGTGGCAAACGTCGATGTGCGCGACCTTGAGCAATACAAGAAATACGTCGCCGCCAATGCCGCCGCGTTCAACAAATACGGCGCGCGGTTCCTGGTGCGCGCCGGTCGCCACGAAGTGCCCGAAGGCCGGATGAACGCGCGCATCGTGGTGATCGAGTTTCCCGATTACGAAACCGCGCTGGCCTGCTACAATTCAGCCGAATACCGCGAGGCGATGGCGCTGCGCCTGCCCGCCGCCGATAGCAACCTGGCGATTGTCGAGGGCTGGGATGGCTGAGGCCGCACCCCTGCCCACCCCCGCCCTGTCTGGTGTACCATGCGCGCCTTTCTGAAACGCCTGATCACCCCGGAACCGGCCCCGCTGGACGAGGCCGATGCCCGCCTGGCGCTGGCCGCCTTGCTGGTCCGCCTCGCCCGCGCCGACAACGAATACGACATGGTCGAGGCCGCCGCGATCACCCGCATCCTGATGGAACGCTTCGCGCTGGATCACATGTCCGCCGAAGACCTGCGCACCGAGGCGGAACAGATCGAGGCCGAAGCCCCCGATACCGTCCGCTTCACCCGCGCCATCAAGGCCGCAGTCGGCTATGACGACCGGCTCGGCATTGTCGAGGCGATGTGGGCGGTGGTGCTGGCTGATGGCCGGCGCGATGCCGATGAAGACGGGCTGATGCGGCTGGTGGTCAACCTGCTGGGCGTCAATGACCGCGACTCCGCCCTGGCCCGCCAGCGGGTTGCCGCACGCATTCCATGATCGCCAGCCTGGCCATGTATGACCGCCCGGAAACCGCCGCCGCGACGGACAGGTTCTGGGCCTTGATCCGCGACGGCCTGCGCCAGGGCGGCATTGCCGCGCCGGACCATTTGGAACGTGACGCGCCGTTCTGGCCGGTCTGGCAGGCGCATGACCTGGTGTTCAGCCAGACCTGTGGGCGGCCCTTCCGGCAGGTGCTGCACGCGCAGGTGCAACTGGTCGGCACGCCGGATTACGGGCTGAAGGATTGCCCGCCCGGCCATTACCGCAGCGCCTTCATCAGCCGCGCCCGCGATCCCCGCACCGATCTGGCGGCCTTCAGGGACGCAACGTTTGCCTTCAACGAGGTGTCATCGCAATCGGGCTGGGCCGCGCCGCAGGTCCATGCTGCTGGCCTTGGCTTCACGTTCACCGATTGCCTTGAAACCGGCGGTCATGTCGCCTCGGCCCGCGCGGTGGCGGATGGGCGGGCGGATATCGCGGCACTGGATGCGATGACCTGGGAATTGGTCAAACGCTACGAGGATTGCGCCGGCGATCTGCGGGTGCTGGGCTGGACCACGCCGACCCCGGGCCTGCCCTATATCACCGGTGCCGGGATGGACGTCGGCAAGGTGGCAAGCACCGTTGCAGCCGCGATTGCCGCGCTCGATCTGGCGGATAGGCGGATGCTGCGGATTGTCGGTCTGGTGGCCATCCCGGCGGCGGAGTATCTGGCCATCGCCGATCCCTGACGCCGGGATTCGCACATCAGATCAGGGCCTTGCCCTCACGCCTCATCATCGTCTTCGTCGTCGTCCTCGTCATCCCGCTTGGGCAGGTTGAACAGGCTTTCGGCATCGACCAGCGTGTTTTCCGGCTTGTCGTCATCATCGTCGCTGTCGCCGCCAAGCGTGAAGGTCTCCAGCCCCGAGATGTTCGAGGGCATCCGCACATCCGGCTCCATCTGCAGCGATTGCTCGGTCGAGACCAGCTTGCGCCGCTCCTCATCGGACATCACGCCGCCTTCCTTGGCCTTCTTGGCAGCCGCCTTGCGCACCACCTCGTCCAATTCGCCCTGCCGGCACATGCCCAAAGCCACCGGATCGACCGGCTGGATATTCGACATGTTCCAATGCGTGCGCTCGCGGATCGACTGGATCGTCGGCTTGGTGGTGCCGACCAGACGCGCGATCTGGCTGTCGGCCAGTTCGGGATGGAACTTGACCAGCCAGGCAATCGCCGACGGGCGGTCCTGGCGCTTGGACAACGGCGTATAGCGCGGCCCCTTGCGCTTCAACTCGCCATCCGCCGCCGGGTTGTATTTCAGCTTCAGCTTGTGGCCGGGATCGGCCTCGGCCTTCCTGATCTCGTCCTGGTCAAGCTGGTTGTTGGCCAGCGGATCGAACCCCTTGATACCAACCGCAACCTCGCCATCGGCGATGCCGTTCACTTCCAGTTCGTGCAGGCCGCAGAAATCCGCGATCTGCTTGAACGATATGGTGGTATTGTCCACCAGCCAGACCGCAGTTGCTTTTGCCATCAGGGGCAGGGTCATGGGGTATCCTCCGATCAGACATATCTTCCCCGTTCGGTGAAACCGGCTGCGGATATCCGCGTTTGTCCGTTTTCGTGGGGGAATTGACGCGGTATATAAACCCGTGCGACAGGAATTGGAAGGGGGAAACATGATCCGGATCGCGGCCTGTATCATGCTGTTCGTGCTGGCAATCGGCCATGCCGGGGCCGGGTCGCGCCAGGCCGGACAGTTCGATTATTACGTGCTGGCACTGGGATGGTCGCCGTCCTGGTGCGCGCTGGAAGGCGATGCGCGAAACGCCGATCAATGCGATTCCCGCCACGATTACGGCTTCACCCTGCATGGCCTCTGGCCGCAATATGAAACCGGCTGGCCATCCTTCTGTGCCACCGCCGAACGCCCGCCATCGCGCCAGATGACCCGCGAGATGACCGACATCATGGGCTCGGGCGGCCTTGCCTGGCACCAATGGGACAAGCATGGTCGCTGCTCGGGCCTGTCGGCGGCGGAATACTACGCCCTGTCGCGCCAGGCTTACGGTGCCATCGAACGCCCGCAGGTCTTTCGCAAACTGCTGAAACCGCTGGAATTTCCCGCCACCGTGGTGGAAGAGGCCTTCCTGAAATCCAATCCCGCCCTCAGCGCCGACATGATCAGCGTCACCTGCGAACGCGGCTGGTTCAAGGAGGTGCGCATCTGCCTCAGCAAGGATTTGACGCCGCGCGCCTGCGGTGCCGATGTCGCCCGCGATTGCCGCCAGCGGGTGATCTTCCCGCCGGTTCGCTGACAAAGGCATTTGGCAGCGCCCTTGATTTGCGCTATGCCCCGGCACTTGCGACAGGGGATGACGGATGAGCCAACGACGCGCCGAATTGCTGATGCCGGCCGGCAATCTCAGGAAACTGAAGATGGCGGTGCTTTATGGTGCCGATGCGGTCTATCTCGGCACGCCGGACATGAGCCTGCGCACCAAATCGGAATTCAGCCTGGACGAAGTGATCGAAGGGGTCGAGTTTTGCCACGCCCACGGCAAACGCGCCTATCTCACGCTGAACCTGTTCAGCCATAACCGCGACATTCCGAAACTGGCGGAATATGTCGAAACCGTCCGCAAGGTACGCCCCGACGGGCTGATCATCGCCGATCCGGGCGTGTTCCAGTTCGTCCGCGATCACGCCCCCGATCTGCCCTTGCATATCTCGACGCAAAGCAATGTCGCAAGCTGGCTGTCGGTGGATTTCTGGAAGGCGCAAGGTGCCGACATGGTGGTGCTGGCGCGTGAAGTATCCTATGACGAACTGGCGGAAATCCGGGAAAAATGCCAGGATATCAAGCTGGAAGCCTTCATTCACGGCGCCATGTGCATGACCTATTCCGGGCGCTGCCTGTTGTCCAACTTCATGGCCGAGCGCGGCTCGAACCAGGGCAATTGCGCCAATTCCTGCCGCTGGAACTACAAGCTCAGGATGCGCCTGAAGGACGGCACCGTCGAGGCGCTTGACATCACGGACGACAATATCGGCATGTTCGAGTTTCTGCTGGAGGAAGGCTGCCGCCCCGGCGAATTGATGCCGATCGAGGAAGACGGGCGCGGCTCGTATATCCTCAATTCCCGCGATCTCTGCCTGATGCCGAAACTCGACGATTACCTGAAGATCGGCATCGACAGCCTGAAGGTCGAAGGCCGCGGCAAGTCGGAGTATTACGTGGCGGTGACGGCGCGGGCCTACCGCATGGCCATCGACGACTGGTATGCCGATCCCGAAGGCTGGAATCCGCAGCCCTACATGGCGGAACTGGCAAGCGTGGGCAATCGCGGCTACACGCTGGCCTTCCATGACGGACGGCTGACCAATTACGCGCATGATTACGAACACACCGCCTCGCTGGCCGCCTGGGAATATGCCGGCGTTGTCTCCGGCCTGCGCGAAGATGCCTTCCTGGTCGAGGTAAAGAACAAGCTGGAGGCCGGCGATGTGCTGGAACTGGTCTCGCCGATTGCCCGCGATACGGTTCTGCTGCGGCTCTATGCCTTCGAGAACGCCGAAACCGGCGACATGCAGGAGGTGGTTCAGGGCGGCACCCGCACCACCATCCGCATCCCCTTCTCGGCTTTCGATCACGAGGATGAGGGCGATCTGAAGGCCCGCATTCCCGCCCTGACCGTCCTGCGCAAGGAAAAGGCGCTGAGTGTCGAGCAATGGAACCGCCTGCGCCTTGACGGGCTGGTGCAGGGGCTGGAGCGGACCGGAAGCCGCAACGATGCGGCTTACGAGAAACGCCGCGACGCGCTGGCCGCGGCGATCGAGGCCGATCCCGGCCCCCGCCGCTTCCGCACCAACCGCACCGGCACCGATGGCTGCTGCGGCAAGGGCTGCAATGGCTGCCTTATGTTCTGGCAGGACGACCAGTATGCCCGTGCCCGCGAAGCCCTGTTGCTGCGCAAGCAGGGCGAGCAATTGTCACGCGCCGAGGCCCGCAGCCTGAAAGATCACGCCGCCGAATAGGGCCTGCCATACCAACAGCAAAAGGCCGCCCGTTTCCGGACGGCCCTTCTATGCTGGAACCATGTTTCGCCTTAGTGAAGCGTCGCCAGATAGGCGATCAGGTCGGCGCGGTCGCCGTCCTTCTTCAGGCCGGAATAGCTCATCTTGGTATCCGCGATCATGGCTTTGGGCCGGGTCAGGAACGTGTTCAGGTTTTCCACCGTCCATTCGCCGCCATGGGACGACATGCCGGCGGAATAGCCAAAGCCGTCAACGCTGCCGATGGGACGACCGACAATTCCGAACATCGTCGGGCCGGTGGCATTCGCGCCCGCTTCGGTCTTGTGGCAGGCCTTGCACTTGGCGAACACCTTCTCGCCGGCGGCGGGGTCGGCAGCGGCGACAAGGGCAGCCACATCCACCGATTCTTCTTCCGCTGCTTCGTCATGGCCGGATTCGGCCTCGGCCTCGTTGCCACCCGCCGCGGCGGCATGTGTATCATGGCCGGTATCGGTGGAATAAATCCCATCGCCGATCCAGGCGAGCAGAAGAAAGACCAGCAGCGCCCCGCAAAGCGCGCCGCCAACCTTGGTGATCGTCATGGTATTGAACATGGCTTTCCTACCTGAGTGGGCGGAAAGACTCCGCCGGTGTTGAAAATCAGCGCCTTTCTAAACGCTTCCCCTTGCCGGTTGCAAGGTGTAGATAGCGCGACCAATCGACCAAAGAACAGATGGCAGAACGGCATGAATGCGACATCGCGGAAAATCTCGTTTCAGGGCGAACCCGGCGCCTATTCGCATCAGGCCTGTCACGAGGCGATGCCGGATTACCAGGCGATTCCCTGCGCCACCTTCGAGGACGCGATTGACGCGCTGCGGAGCGGCGAGACCGATCTGGCGATGCTGCCGGTGGAAAACTCGACCTATGGCCGGGTGGCCGACATCCACCACCTTTTGCCCGACAGCGGCCTGCATATCGTCGGCGAAGCCTTCGTGCGGGTGCATATCAACCTGCTGGCGGTGAAGGGCACGAAGCTGTCCGAAATCCGCTCGGCCACCAGCCATACCGTCCTTTTGGGCCAGTGCCGCGAATTCCTGCGCAAGCACGGGCTGAAGCCGGTCACCGGGGCCGACACCGCCGGATCGGCGCGCCATATCGCCGAACTGGCCGATCCTGCACGCGCCGCGCTGGCCAGCGAGCTGGCGGGCGAGATCTACGGCCTCGACGTGCTGGCCCGCCATATCGAGGACCATGCCAACAACACTACCCGCTTCCTGATCATGTCGCGCGACAACGACATGTCGCGCCGCGCGGAAACGATGATGACCACCTTTGTCTTTCGCGTGCGCAACATCCCGGCGGCGCTCTACAAGGCGATGGGCGGGTTCGCCACCAACAGCGTGAACATGGTGAAACTGGAAAGCTACATGGTTGGCGGCTCGTTCGCCGCCACGCAGTTTTATGCCGATATCGAGGGGCACCCGGACGATCCCAATGTCCGCCTGGCGATGGACGAACTGGCCTATTTCACCACGGATGTGAAGGTTCTGGGCGTCTACCCCGCCGATCCCTACCGCAAGGAAATCGCTGACCAGGCATGAGCGGCGGCGTGCGGCCAGAAGTGGCTGATGCAAAACATATCGGTAATTCAATGGGTTGACGGGCATCCAGCCGCCTGTTCGACTAATCGACTAATCGACTAATCGACTGGTCCGCTAATCGGCGAGTGGATTCATCGACTGACCCACCTGCCCGGCCAAGGCTCATCCGGGCCAACCACGCGCTCGAAGCCAGCCTCACCCCCACAAAACAAACGCCAATACCCGGTCCAGCCGCCCTCCAGCCCCTCAAAGCCGCGTCATCGCCACGCCACCCGCGATCAGCACAGCCGCCGCCAGCTTGCCGCGGTCGGCACGCTCATCGAAGAACACCACCCCGATCAGCACCGCAAACAGCACCGAGGTTTCCCTCAGCGCCGTCACCAGCGCAATCGGCGCCACCGTCATCGCCCAGACCGCGATACCGTAGGCCCCGTACGAGGCCGCCCCCGCC
>JAIOJF010000046.1 GCA_019911965.1 Paracoccaceae bacterium
GATCTGGCGGGCGGGCCGGTTACTTATGTCAATGTCGGGCACAGCAACCTTAGGGCGCAGGTTTTCGCGGCTGTGAAATCACATGAGAAGTCGCATATTATCGTTTTGATACATGATATTATACCGCTTTCCTATCCTGAATACTCAAGGCCGGAAGCCACCGCGCGGTTCGGGGCCGACATGGTGCGGGTGGCGCGTCTGGCGGATGGCGTGATCTACAATTCCGCAGCAACCCGGGCCGAGGCGGAACAGACCTTTGCCGGGTTCGGCCGGGTGCCGCCCGGCATGGTGGCGCATCTTGGACTTGATCAGGATTTTATCTCGCAGGATCATAGGTTTGCCGCTGCTTCTGAACGCCCGCGCTTTCACATCGTCGGCACGATCGAGCCACGCAAGAACCATATGCTGCTGCTGCAAATCTGGCGCGAGATGCTGCGGGAACTTCCGGCCAGCGAGGTGCCGGAGTTACATATCATAGGGCGGCGCGGTTGGAATAATGACAATGTTTTCAAGATTCTGGATGCCGATCCAATGATGGGGCATCAGGTGTTCGAGCACAATTCCATGACCGATGCGCAGCTTGGCAGGGCGCTGGCCTCATCCTGGGGCCTGCTGTTTCCAAGCCATGCCGAAGGCTTCGGCCTGCCGCTGATCGAGGCGGCGGCCCGCGGTATCCCGATCCTTTGTGGCGAAAATACCATTTCGCGTGAAGTTCTGGGGGATTACCCGCTTTACTTGAATGTGGATAACTCTTACGCTTGGCGGCAAGGAATTCTCGGACGGGCAGGTCGTAAACGGGAATCGGAAGCAGACAGGCAGACGCGGGGCGGCACGGTATCCATACCAGACTGGCCATCGCACTTTGACCGTATCTTCAGATTCATCTGATCGACTGCCCGGATAACGGGACCATGTTGAGGCAGATTCGGAAGGGTGCGGTCCTTGGGAGCACTCGGTACATACAGGCTCAGGCTTGAGCGAAAGCGCCGGTTGGTCCGCAGCTTGCGGAAAAGCCGCGAGCTGAGCCGTGTTGCCAACCGCACCGGCGATATCGCCGATGACGATATCCTGATCTTCAGCACCGTCAGGAACGAACGCATCAGGCTGCCGTTCTTTCTGGATTACTACCGCAAGCTCGGGGTCAACCATTTCCTGTTCGTCGATAACGGATCGGATGACGGGACGCGCGAATATCTGGAAAGCCAGGCGGATGTCTCGTTGTGGACCACCAGCCATTCCTACAAGCGGGCCAAGTTCGGGATCGACTGGCTGAACGCGCTGCAACTGCGCTATGGTATCGGGCACTGGAACCTTGTCGTCGATGTGGACGAGTTCCTGGTTTACCCGTTCTGCGATTCACGGCCGCTTCGCGCACTGACCGACTGGCTGGATGCGTCCTCGGTGAAGTCTTTCGGGGCGATGCTGGTGGACATGTATCCCAAGGTGCCGCTGGACGAGGCGGATTATGTCGAAGGGCAGAACCCGCTGGACGTGGCGGAGTATTTCGACGGCGGCAATTATTCGATGAAGCGCAACGCCAAATACGGCAATCTGTGGATTCAAGGCGGTGCGCGGGCGCGGGTGTTCTTCCCGAACGAGCCGGGCCGCGCCCCGGCGCTGAACAAGATTCCGCTGGTGAAATGGACGCGCGGCAATGTCTGGGTGTCGTCCACCCATATGCTGCTGCCGCGCGGTCTGAACCTGGTTTACGATGAAGGCGGCGGCGAAAAAGCCTCGGGCTGTCTGCTGCACGCGAAATTCCTGCACAGCTTCGCCGAGAAATCCGAGGAGGAATTGAAGCGCCGCCAGCATTACGCCAACAGCCACGAATACCGCGCCTATAACAAGGGTCTGAAGGACGCCCGGACGCTGTGGTGCAAGTGGAGCGAGAAATACATCAACTGGCGGCAGCTTGAAATCCTTGGGCTGATGTCCAAGGGCAACTGGATCTAGGCGCATGGGGGTCGGTTTCGTCATCCTCGCGCATAAGGACCTGGACAGGGTGGCGCAGGTCGCCGGCTACTGGGCGCAGAACGATGCGCCGGTGGCGATCCATGTCGACAGCCGCGCCGGCTCGCAGGACTATGCCGATCTGCAGGCGAAACTTGAGAAGTTCACCAATATCCGCTTCGCCGAACGCCGCGCCTGTGATTGGGGCAAGTTTTCCATCGTGGCGGCAACGCAGGATGCGGCGGAAATGCTGCTGGAAGGGTTCCCGCAGATCAGCCATGTCTTCCTGGCAAGCGGTTCGTGCCTGCCGCTGCGCCCGGTCGAGGAGCTGAACCGCTACCTGGCGGATCACCCGGCCACCGATTTCATCGAATCCGTCACCACCGAGGAAGTAACCTGGACGGTTGGCGGGCTGGACCTGGAACGATTTACCCTGCGCTTCCCGTTCAGCTGGAAAAAGCATCGCCGCCTGTTTGATCGCTATGTCGCGCTGCAACGTGCCGTCGGCTATTCGCGGCATATCCCGGAGGGGATCGCGCCGCATCTCGGCTCGCAATGGTGGTGCCTGACGCGGGCGACGCTGACGGCGATCCTGAACGATCCCGACCGCGCCGCGAATGACCGGTATTTCCGCAAGGTCTGGATCCCGGACGAGGCGTATTTCCAATCGCTGGTACGCAAGCACGGGGCGAATATCGAAAGCCGCTCGCTGACGCTGTCGCGGTTCGATACGCAGGGCAAGCCGTTCACCTATTACGACGATCACCTGCAATTGCTGCAACGCTCGGATTGTTTCGTGGCGCGGAAAATCTGGCCGCGCGCCAGCCTGTTGTACCGGCAGTTCCTTGGGGCCGAGTTGCGCCCGCTGGCGCGGCTGGAGCCGAATCCGCGCAAGCTGGACCGGATATTTGCACGCTCGAACGATCAGCGGTTGCATGGCCGCCCGGGCCTGCAGATGCAAAGCCGCTTTCCGGCGGGCGAGGCCTGGGGGCTGCGCAAGACCTGTGCGGAATACAGCGTTTATCAGGGCTTTTCCTCGTTGTTCTCGAATTTCGAGACCTGGCTGGAAAAGCGCACCGGCACCCGTGTGCATGGCCATCTGTTCCACAAGGCGGAGGTGAAATTTTCAGGCGGGGCAAGCGTTTACAACGGATGCTTGTCAAACAGCGCGAAGATGCGGGATTACAATCCGCAGGCGTTTCTGGCCAGCCTGATCTGGAACACGCAAGGCGAACACCAGAGCTTCCAGTTCGGCCCGGCCGATGTGCAGAGCATCGGCGAGTTCATCGCCAGCGATCCCAATGCCAGCGTCTATGTCGTGACCGGGGCCTGGTCGATTCCGCTGTTTCATTCCAGCATGGATTTCCAGCGGGTCCGCCGCATCGCCGCGCGTTATCAGACGATCGAGGCGGAGCATGTGCGGGTGCTGAAGGGCCGGCATACCCGGGCGCATGTGCGGGTCTGGTCGCTGGCTGAATTTGTCGAGGACCCGATGCCGATCCTGCAATCCATTCTGGACGGGCTTGATCCCGGTGCCAGCCGCAAGCTGACCGAGGTGCCGAAGATGGCCGATCTGACCGGTTTCGGCAATTTCGTGCAGCGGCTGAAGAACGAAGGCATGAACCCGCATTCGGTGGGTGATTTCCCGCTGGACGATCTGCCGACCAGCCGCAATACACCGGCCAAGCCCTATGTCGTGCGGTGATGGGGGGCGGGCGTTTCACCTCGTTCATCGTGCTGGCCGGGATGCGGACCGGCTCGAATTTTCTTGAGGCCAATCTCAACCAGTTTCCCGACCTGAAAAGCTACGGCGAATTGTTCAATCCGCATTTCGTGGGCGGGCCGAAATACGACGATGTGCTGGGCGTCACGCTGAAGGCGCGCGAAAAAGACCCCGAGGTCCTGCTGGATCGTATCCGCGCGGCCGAGGCGGGGGTGGTGCCGGGGTTCCGGTTTTTCCACGACCACGATCCGCGCATTCTGGCGAAATGCCTGGACGATCCGGCCTGCGCCAAGGTGATCCTGTCGCGCAATCCGCTGGATTCCTATGTGTCGCGCAAGATTGCCGGGGAAACCGGGCAATGGAAGCTGACCAACGAAAAGCACCGCAAATCGGCGAAGGTGGCGTTCGATACCGCCGAGTTCGAGGCGCATCTGGCCACCACGCAGGGGTTTCTTCTGCATCTGCAATCGGCCCTTCAGGCCAGTGGCCAGACGGCATTTTACATTCATTACGACGATCTGCATTCGCTGGAGGTGCTGAACGGGCTGGCGCGGTTCATCGGATCAAGCCATCAGGTGGCGGCGCTGGATCTGGACCTGAAGCGGCAGAACCCGGCGGATCTGCGCGAAAAGGTCTCCAATTACGAGGACATGGTGGTTGCCCTTGCGGGGATGGATTTCCTGAACCTGTCGCGCAGCCCCAATTTCGAGCCACGGCGCGGGGCCGGTGTGCCGCAATTCATCGGCGCCGATGCGGCCCGGTTGCTGTATCTGCCGATCCGGGGCGGCCCGGTCGAGGCGGTGCAGGATTGGCTGGCGCGCCATGAGGGCGGGACGGTGGAGGGCCTGACAACCGGTTTCAATCAGAAAACGCTGAAGGCCTGGCGGACGGATCGGCCCGGCAATCTCAGCTTCGCGGTGGTGCGCCATCCGGTGGCGCGGGCGCATGCGGTGTTTTGCGATCTGATCGTATCGGCGGAACGCGGCGGGTTTCGCGAGACCAGGGCGGCGATCCTGAAGAATTACAATATCGGGGTGCCGAAGGCCGGGCCGGGTGGCGCGGATTACGGCCTTGATGAGCATCGCAAGGCCTTCGGGCAGTTCCTGAAATTCCTGAAGGCCAATCTGGGGGATCAGACGGGGATGAAGGTCGAACCGGTCTGGGCCAGCCAGAGCGCGGTGCTGGAAGGCGCGGCCTCGGTCGCGCTGCCGATGCTGGTGATCCGCGAGGCGGAGCTGGCGGCATCGCTGGCACATATCGAGGGATTGCGCGGGCTGGGCGTGCGGGCCGTCGGATCGACGCTGCCGCAGGACAGGCCGTTCCGGCTGGCCGAGGTTTATGACGCCGAGATCGAGGCGCGATGCCGCGATATCTATCGGGGCGATTATCAGCAGTTCGGGTTTGGGGACTGGGCGGAGTAAGGGGCGCGGCCCTATGGGATCAGCGCCACCGCCCGCCTGACCCCGATCAGGCCGCCTTGTGCGTCGTCACTTCGGAAATGATGGTGTAAAGCGTCGCGGCATTGTCATTGGCGCGCAGTTTCGCGCGGATGGCGGAATCGCGCAGCAGGCGGGACACCTGCGCCAGCGCCTTCAGGTGATCGACCCCGGAATCGGTGGGCGCGAACAGCGCGAACAGCAGATCCACGGGCTGGCGATCGACGGAATCATATTCCACCGGTTTTTCCAGCCGGTAGAATGCGCCAACCACCTTCTCCAGCCCTTCGATCCGCGCATGTGGGATGGCCACGCCCTCGCCAACGCCGGTCGGGCCGAGGTTTTCGCGATCCAGCAGCGCCTGAAAGGCGATTTCGGGGCTGAAGCCGTGCAGGCTTGCCACCAGTTCCGCCATTTCCTGCAAAACGCGTTTCTTGCTGACGGATTTTCCGATTGATTTCACAGCCTCGGGCTTGAGGATCTCGGATAGTTCCATTGCGTCACTTCTTTCCCGACTGCCCCGTCCCCACGGCCGGGGCAGTCTGATCTGTCGTTCCGGCCTAGATCTTGCCCGTCGGGTCGATCCAGCCGATATTTCCGTCTTCCCGGCGATATACCACGTTCAGCCCGCTGCTGCGATCGTTGCGGAATATCAGGACCGGCGCGTTGTTCAGCTCCATCTGCATGACCGCTTCGCCGACCGACAGGGATTTGATCTTGGTGGTCGATTCCGCGATGATGATCGGCTGCAGGCTGTCGGGTTCATTATCGTCCGAATCCATGTCCGATGATTGCAGGATATACGACGACGCTGCCAGCGACTCAACCGGTGCGGCACGTTCCTGATGGTGGTTCTTGAGGCGGCGCTTGTAACGGCGCATCTGCTTTTCGATCTTGTCGCAGCATTTGTCGAACGCGTCGTAAATCTCGAACGCATGGGCCCGCGCCTGGGCGGTCAGGCCGGTCGACAGATGCACGGTCGACTCGCAGACGAATTCCGACGAATCCTTGGAAAACGCGATATGCGCGTCGGTCGGACGCTGGGCATATTTCGCAACCACGTCACCAAGCGATGCCTCGACATGGGCGCGCAACGAGTCGCCGATGTCGATGTGAATACCGCTGACCTGATATTTCATTTACTATCCTTCCTGTTCCCGGAGGTTCTGGCCATTTCGGCCCGCTCTCTGCCTGAAAACACCTTAAAGGTAAACCGTCGATTAAGCGCCGCCGTCATCAAAGATGTTTCTTTGACCGACGCCGCTGGTTCGAGGATGGCACTTTGAGGCATTGCCTGTATTTGGCTACAGTCCGCCTTGAGATGTCAACACCGCTGTCGTGCAGGTCGGCGGCAATCTGCGCATCCGACAGCGGTGCTTCCGGGGGTTCCCGTTCGATCATGCGGCGGATTTCCATGCGGACGGCATGGGCGGAATGGGCGCCGGGGCCGTCGGTAGCGGGCAATCCGCCGGTAAAGAAGAAATCCAGCGCAAACACGCCATGCGGGCATTCCAGCGACTTGTTGGCGATGGCGCGGCTGACAGTGGAAGGGTGGATGCCTATCCGTGCCGCAAGGTCCGCGCGGGTCAGCGGGCGCATGCGGTCGTGGCCATGCACGAAGAACCCGTGCTGGGAAACGGCTATTTCACCGGCGATGCGCAGCAGCGTTTTCGACCGTGCCGCGATGGCACCGATCAGGGCGCGGGCGCGGGCGAGGTGGGTGCGCAGATAATCATCCGCCGCCGGATCGGCGGCAGCGGTCTGTTGATAAAGATCGTGGTTGATCTCCAGCACCGGCAGGCTGGAGGTGACAAGATCGACGCGCAGCGTGCCCGACGGGTCTGGCGTGACCTTCAGGTCGGGCGTCAGATAGCTGATCTGCCGGTCGCCGAAGGATTCCGCGGGAAACGGCGTGAGTGCCTGAAGCATGCCGCGCAGGCGGCGCAACTCGGACGGTGTCAGGCCGGTGCGGCTTTGCAGACTTGCCCAGTCGGACGCCGCGAAAGCCTCAAGATTTTGCAACAGGGCGTGGCGGGTGCGGTCCGGTTCGCCAAGGGCGCGAAGCTGGATATCAAGGCAATCGGCCAGCCCGCGCGCACCGATCCCCGGCGGATCGCAGCCTTGCAGCAGGGCAACCGCGGCATCAACCAGCGATATCTGAAGCCCCAGCGACTGCGCCACAGCATCGGGACTTTCGGCCAGATAGCCCTCGCCGGTCAGGTTTCCCGCCAGGTAAGTAGCCATCTGGCGCACGCGTTCGGGCGCACGGGACAACGCGATCTGTTCGGCCAGATAGGCGCTGAGCGACGGTGCGGCGGCCACCTTGTCCATCGCATAGTCAAAACCGCCGCTGCCGCGCCTGCTGCCTTCGGCCCAGTCAAGCAGCGGGTTCTCGGCGATCTCGGATTCGGCCAGTGCGGCAAGGTCCACCGCCGACAGGGCCAGCACCGACAGCGATTGCCGCAGCCCCGGCGTCAGCGCCAGCCTTTGCGTCTGGCGCAGATTGAGGGTTTGCTTCAGCGCCATCGGCGCTCACATGATGCGGAAATTCTGTCCAAGATAAACCCGCCGGACATTTTCGTCGCGCACCACCTCGTCGGCGGTGCCGCTCATCAGCACGCGGCCTTCGTGCAGGATATAGGCGCGGTCCACGATGCCCAGCGTTTCGCGCACGTTATGGTCGGTGATCAGCACGCCGATGCCGCGGTTCTTCAGTTGCGCGACAAGCCGGCGGATATCGGCGACCACGATCGGATCGACCCCGGCAAAGGGTTCATCCAGCAGTACATATTTCGGATCCGAGGCAAGGCACCGCGCGATCTCCACCCGCCGCCGCTCGCCGCCCGACAGGGACATGGCCGAGGCCCGGCGCAGATGCTCGATGGAAAACTCGCCCAGCAATTCCTCAAGCCGTTCGTGGCGTTTCTTGCGGTCCCTGACCCAGTGTTCCAGGATCGCGGTGATATTGTCCTCGACCGACAGGCCGCGAAAGATCGAGGCTTCCTGCGGCAGATAGCCGATGCCCATCCGGGCGCGGCGATACATCGGCAGCAAGGTCACGTCGCGGCCATCGACATGCACCGATCCGGCCTCGGGCGTGACCAGCCCGGCGATGGCGTAAAAGCAGGTGGTCTTGCCCGCGCCGTTCGGCCCCAGCAGCGCCACCACCTCGCCCCGGCGCAGTTCCAGCGAAACGTCGTGGATGATCCGGCGGCGGCGATAGCCCTTGCCGAGATTGGCAACCTGAAGCCCGGCACCGGTTTCAGCCAGGCGCAGATCGGGCGGAGGGGTCATTCCGACCCGCCGGTGCGGAACACCGTTTTCACCCGGCCCTCGAAGCGGGCCGATCCATCGGCAAGATCAATCACCGCCTTCTGGCCGGCCAGCGCGTTTGCGCCTTGCGTCAGCAGCACATCGCCTTCCAGCACGATGCGCCGCGCCTCAACCTCGTAGACCGCGCGGTCGGCTTCGGCGGCTTCGCTGCCGGCCGCCAGCGTGACCCCGCCCGAGGCGATCATGCGGGCGATCCGGCCCTGCTCGTCGCCTTCGCCGGGGGTGTATTCCACCAGGATATTGCCCGCCGAAAGCCGCATATCGCCCTGCCCGACCACGACATTGCCGGAAAACTCGGCGGTGTTGCGATCCTGGCTGATGGAGAACGCGTCCGAGATGATTTCGATCGCGGCCTTGGCATCGTAGCCCGCAGGCCCGAAGGCAATCGTGTTGTCCTGCGCCAGCGCACCGCCAGACAGAACGGTGCCGATGGCCAGGATTAATAGCGTCTTCAACCTGTTCATGCCGTTCTGCCCGAAATCCCCGTCAGGGTTTATATACCAGCTTTACACCGCGTTTGAAGTCAAGAACATAACCGGCGGTGGTATCGTCGTCGCCCGTGTCGCGAAGATAGACATGCATCTCGCCGGCCTCAAGCTGCCCGAGCGGCCCGCGCGCGGTGATCCGGCCCTGGCTGCGGATATCCAGACGATCCAGCGCGAAGGTCATCCCGTGGGTTTCCGCGACAAAGCCATAGGATGTATCCAGCACGATACCACCCGACAGTTCCGACATCATCGCCAGCGAGTCGATCGAGCCGGTGGCGGCGGTCACGTTGATCACGCCGCCATCGGGGGCCTCGACCCTTGCCAGCAGATCGAAGGCATCGAAGGAGGGGCCGCCGGTGGGGCGCGGGCTGGCCTCGCGCGCGGCAATCTGGATCGCCACGCCGGACGGTGTCAGGCCCGCGAAACGCGGCGCGGTGATGCGTTCCTTCTGGGCGTAGTCCATCAGGTCGCTGTCGAGCAATTGCACGCCCGCCGCCGGATCGCGGGATTTCGAGAACAGGAAAAGCGAGGACAGGATCGCCAGCGCCATCAGCGGCAGCGCGATCTTGGCCGCCGCCACGAACCGGGAATACAGGTTTTCGCGGCGCGGTGTCATCAGCCGATTCCGGCGCGCAGGCAGTCGTGGATATGCAGGATGCCCACCGGCACGCCGTCAGAGCCGCTGACGAACAGGGTAGTGATCTTGCGCCGGTTCATGATTTCCAGCGCCTTTTCGGCCAGCATTTCCGGGCGGATGGTCTGCGGATCGCGGGTCATCACGGCGGCGGCGTTCATCTCCAGCAGGCCCTGCATGTGGCGGCGGAGATCGCCATCGGTGATGACACCGACCAGCCGCCCGCCTTCGACCACACCGGCCACGCCAAACCCTTTCTGGGTGATCGCCAGCAGCACCTCGCCCATCGGCTCGTCCGGGCGCACCAGTGGCACCGCCTCATCCCCGTGCATCAGGTCGCCCACCTTCGACAGACGCGCGCCCAGCTTGCCGCCGGGATGGAAATCGCGGAAATTTTCCGGCGTGAAGCGGCGGTGTTCCATCAGCGCGATGGCCAGCGCGTCGCCCAGCGCCAGCGTCATGGTGGTGGAGGTCGTGGGCACGATCCCCTGATCGCAGGCTTCCTCGGCTTGCGGAAGCAGGATCGCCACATCGGCCTGCACCAGCAGGGTGGAACCGGCCCGCCCAGCCACCCCGATCAGCGGAATGGCAAAGCGCCGCGTATGGGCGATCAGGTCCGCCAGTTCCGGGGTTTCGCCGGAATTGGACAGAACCAGCGCCACGTCGCCCCGCGCCATCATGCCAAGATCGCCGTGGCTGGCCTCGGCAGGGTGGACGAAATGCGCCGGTGTGCCGGTCGAGGCCAGGGTGGCGGCGATCTTGCGCCCGATATGGCCGGATTTGCCCATCCCCGAGACGATCACCCGGCCCTTGGTGGCCAGCAACAGTTCCACCGCCTCGGAAAACCCGCCATCCAGCGTTTCGCCGAGCTTGGCCAACGCCTCGGCCTCGCGCGCGATGACGCGGCGACCGGCGGCGATCGAGGCGAGTTTCAATGCGGTATCAGCCATGCGCATCCCTTGAAGGATTTCGGCGTTTCGTGAGTATCCAGGCGAATGTCAGAACACCTTAATGGGCGAATATGTCAATTTCGGGCCAGCCGGCCAGGTCCAGCAACGCGCGTTGCGGCAGGAAGGCGAAGCAGGCTTTGGCGAGGCCGGTACGCCCTTCACGGATCAGCATCCGCTCCAGTTCCGCCTTCACGCGATGCAGGTACAACACGTCCGAGGCGGCGTATTCGACCTGCGCCTTGCTCAACGTGTCCGCGCCCCAGTCCGAGCTTTGCTGCTGCTTGGAGATGTCGATATTCAGCAATTCCTGCAACAGGTATTTCAGCCCGTGCCGGTCGGTATAGGTGCGCACCAGCTTCGAGGCGATCTTGGTGCACCAGACGGGCGCGGCCAGCACCCCGAAGCGGTGATACATCGCGGCGATGTCGAAGCGTCCGAAATGGAACAGCTTCAAGGTATCGGGATCGGCCAGCAGGCGGGTCAGGTTCGGCGCGTCTGTCTGGCCTTGCGAAATCTGCACCAGATGCGCGTTGCCGTCGCCATCGGACAATTGCACCACGCACAGGCGGTCGCGGCCGGGGTGTAGGCCCATCGTCTCGCAATCAATGGCCACTACCGGCCCAAGGCTCAGCCCGTCGGGCAGGTCGTTCTGGTAGACGTGATTGGCCATTTTCTAACGCCGCTGGTTGCTGTTTCGGCCCCGTATGTAGGCCGAAACCGGTCTCTTGGCTACACTTGCGCTTCTTGTCGGTGAAAATACTCCCGCCGGAGGCGAAAGCGGCACCGCAGGGCCGGTGTTTCAGACCAGATCGCGCACATCCGTCAGATGCCCGGTAACGGCAGCCGCCGCCGCCATTGCCGGGCTGACCAGATGGGTGCGCCCGCCACGGCCCTGCCGGCCCTCGAAATTGCGGTTCGAGGTCGAGGCGCAGCGCTCGCCCGGGGCAAGCTGATCGGGGTTCATCGCCAGGCACATCGAACAGCCCGCCAGCCGCCATTCGACACCGGCGGCTACGAATATCTCGGCCAGGCCTTCTTCTTCCGCCTGGGCGCGGACCAGGCCGGAGCCGGGAACCACCATCGCCCGCATGCCGTCCCTGACCTTGCGGCCCTTCAGCACCGCGGCGGCGGCGCGGAGATCCTCGATCCGGCCATTGGTGCAGGAGCCGATGAAGACGGTATCGACCTTGATATCGGTCAGCTTCATGCCCGGCTTCAGGCCCATATAGTCCAGCGCCCGGCGTACTGCATCGACCTTGCCGCCGGTGAAATCCTCGGGCGCAGGCACAGTGCCGGAAATCGGCAGCACGTCCTCGGGGCTGGTGCCCCAGGTCACCACCGGCTCGATCTCCTCGCCTTTCAGGGTGATCACCTTGTCGAAATGCGCGTCTTCGTCGGAATAGAGCGTTTTCCACCAGGCCAGCGCGGTCTCCCATGCCGCCCCTTTCGGGGCATGGGCGCGGCCCATCACATAGGCGAAGGTCTTTTCGTCCGGCGCGATCAGGCCGGCGCGTGCGCCGCCCTCGATGGCCATGTTGCAGACGGTCATGCGGCCTTCCATCGACAGATCGCGGATCGCGGAGCCGCAATATTCGATCACATAGCCGGTGCCGCCGGCGGTGCCTGTCTTGCCGATCACCGACATGGTGATGTCCTTGGCAGTGACACCGGGGCTCAGATGGCCGGTGATTTCCACCTTCATGTTCTTCGATTTCTTCTGGATCAGCGTCTGGGTGGCCAGCACATGTTCCACCTCGGAGGTGCCGATGCCATGCGCCAGCGCGCCGAATGCGCCGTGGGTGGCGGTGTGGCTGTCGCCGCAGACAACGGTCATGCCGGGCAGGGTCCAGCCCTGTTCGGGGCCGACGATATGCACGATGCCCTGGCGCACGTCGTTCATCGGATAATAATGCAGGCCGAAATCCCTGGCGTTCCTGTCCAGCGCCTCGATCTGGATGCGGCCTTCCTCGTTCTCGATGATACCGTCGAGGCGTTCCAGCGTTGTCGGCACGTTATGATCCGGCACGGCGATGGTCTTGTCGGGCGCGTGGACCTTGCGGCCCGCCATGCGCAGCCCCTCAAAGGCCTGCGGCGAGGTGACTTCGTGCACCAGGTGACGGTCGATATACAAAAGGCAGGTGCCGTCGGCATCTTCATGCGCAACATGCGCGTCCCAGATCTTGTCGTAGAGTGTTTTCGGTGCGGTCATGATGTCCTCCCGCTGGAATGGATGGGCTGTCAGGGGTTTCGGGCGGCCTCAGCCGGCGGGCCCGGCGGAACGGGTGGCGCGCTGCCCGTGGAACCTCCACGGCAGGCGGGCATGGTCATCCATTTTGAACCCATCAAGCATGGATGCCGACATATCGCGCCCGGCCCGCCCTCGCAAGTGCCGTCATCCCTGGCGGCGGGCCGGGTGCCGGGGCGGTCAGTCGCCCATTTCGTCGATCGACCAGGTCAGCGGGAAATCCTGTGGCTGAACCTGCGCCCCGCCGCAGCCTTTCTTTTCGCGGTATTCCACCAGTTCAAAGAAATTCTCGCCCGGGACCCATTCATGCACCTCGTAAGCCCCGCAATTGCGGTTGATATTGCCGAAGCGGGTGATTGTCATGGTCTGGTCATAGGCGTTCCAGACCGGGTTCAGCACCGCGCCGCGATTGGGATTGTTCATCGCCGGGGGTTCCTGAAATTCCATCAGTTCCCAGGTCACGCCGCGATCGGGATCGTGCATCACGACATAGGCTTGCACATTCGCCTTGCCGATATTGCAGGGCACGACGAAGGTCTTGCGGGTGGTCTCGTCGCGATTAACAAGCACGCCGTGATTGGCGATCGTGTCCTGAAAACCGGGGCAGTCGAACATCCGGTAGCCGGGCATCAGCACCTGGTCCGGTATCCGGCCGGTATCGACCAGCAGGTCGATATAGGAGCCGTTCGGCCCGTCCTCCATATGTTCATCCGCCGCGCCGTCGTCGCCCTGGGCCAGTTCGGGTTCGCCTTCCTCCTCGTCATTCAGGTAGGGGTAGGGATCTGACGGATCGTCGGACGGAAACGGGCCGCGCGCCACCAGCGCATCCACCCGGCCCACGCGTTCCTGGGCGATGTCCATGAACATCATCGCATCCACCGCCCCGTTCATCGGCACGCGGTATTCGACGCTGCCCATCTCGCCGCCATAATGGATGCGCACGATCACCCCGGTGACGCGGCGGAATCCATCGAGCAGCACGTCATCGGGGTTCTGCGCGAAGGTGATCGCGTGCACCACGTCCGAGCCGGTGATATTGCCGCCCATCGCGTTGAAAATGCCCGGCGCATCCAGTTCGACGCGGATGCCTTCGTACATGCCGATTTCCTCGCGGATGGTGACGCTTGCCCCATTGTCGGGCTGGCTTGTGCGCCGGATGCTGAGGGTCACCCCGTCATTATCGGAGGAGAATCCGGCAACCTCGGCGGTGCAGGTGCGCTCAGCGTCGCAGGCGACATGCCAGTAGCGCAGCGATTGCGCGATATCCTGTGCGGATACCGGCAATCCGGCGGCAATGGCGAAGGCGGCAATCAGTCGTATCCGGGGCATTTGTACTCCTTTCCCGTGGGTGATTGACCGCGATACTGGCAAAACCTGCCGCGCCTGTCCGAAAAAACTGCATCGAAACCGGATCAAGGGCGGCCCGGCTTTGCATCCGAGCAACGCCAAGCCGCTTGCGCGGTCCGGTACGGGCATGCCAGAGTTCAATCAGCAACGGAGACAGGTGTGGACCCAAAAGTCGATCCTCAGGCCATTGACCAGATCACGTCATTCCTGAAGGACCTCAGCAATTTCGGCATTCGGCTGACGCAGCCGTGGACGCTCTATCAGGCGGCGATCATGCTCGGCCTGTTCGGGGCGGCGCATGTGCTGGCCTTTCTGGTTACGCCACGGGTCGAGGAATGGATGCGCAGCCACGAGGGCTGGCCGAAATGGCGTTTGCGGCTGCTGGTTCTGTTGCGCCAGCGAATCCGGCTGATTGCCTTCGTCATTGCCGTCTGGCTGGTTTCGGCGGTGATGCGCGAGATGACATGGCCGTCGCGCAGCTATTTCATCGGCATCGTGGCGGAACTGACAACCGCCTGGCTGGTAATCTCCATCGCCACGCGGATGATGCGCAACCGCACGTTCCGCCGCTTGCTGCGCTGGGCGGGCTGGACCTTCATCACCATCAATATCCTCGGCTATACCGACCTGGTGGCGAATGTTCTGGACCGGATGGCGATCAGTATCGGGACGTTGCATCTGTCGGTGCTGATGGTGCTGAAGGCGGTGGTGATCCTGGTCGCGCTGTTCATCGCCGTGCGGATCATGAACGCCGCCGCCTCGCGCCGGATCGAGATGATCGAGGATATCTCGCCGTCGATGAAGGTGCTGTCGGTCAAGGCGGTGCAGCTTACGAGTTATGGCTTCGCCTTTGTCATCGGCCTGCAATCGGTCGGCTTCGACATGACCAGCCTGACGGTGCTGTCGGGCGCGATCGGCCTTGGTCTTGGCTTCGGCTTGCAGAAGGTGGTGTCGAACCTGGTGTCCGGGGTGATCCTATTGCTGGACAAGTCGATCAAGCCCGGCGACGTGATCACGCTGGACGACACGTTCGGCTGGATATCCTCGCTTGGGGCGCGCTATGTCTCGGTGCTGACGCGAAACGGCACCGAATTCCTGATCCCAAACGAGGACCTGATCACCAACCGGGTGGTGAACTGGTCGCATTCGTCCGATCTGGTGCGGCTGGATATCCGGTTTGGCGTATCCTACAGCAGCGATCCGCACGAGGTGAAGCGGCTGGCGCCCGCGGCCTCGCTGAAGGTGAAGCGGGTGATCGCCAGTCCGGCACCGGTTTGCCATATGGTGGGGCTGGGGGATTCCTCGGTCGATTTCGTGCTGAGATTCTGGATACGCGATCCGACCAACGGTCTGACCAATGTGCGTGGCGATGTGTATCTGGCGCTGTGGGATGCGCTGAAAGAGGCCGGGATCGAGATTCCGTTCCCGCGCCGGGATGTGACGATTCTGCCGAATCCCGAGACGCCGCGCCCGGCAAGCGCCGCCGAGGTGGCAGCGGCGATGGCGAGCGACTAGGTGCTAAAAAAGTAGGGCAGCGCCCGACCTGTAGGGCGCTGCCCGGCGGTCCTTCCGGGCGAGGTGGTTGGGCGGGTCAATCCGAATTGGCTCTATCCGATCCGGCTCACTCCGCCCGCCGCATCAACCGCCGGTACACCGCATAGATCACCAGCAGCATCACGATATCCGCGATCACCCCGGTGCGCATGTCGTCCCAATCGTCGGCGGCGAAGGGGGTCAGGTGCAGCGCCAGGCCGGTCAACTCGCCCTTCAGCGCGATGAACAGGAAGGCCATCGCGTTGTTCACGAAATGCAGGCCGATGGCCGCGCCGATATTGCCGGTGCGGGCGGTCAGATCGCCAGCCAGAAGCGCGAAGATGAAGATATCCAGCACGAACAGGGGCGCGTTCGGTCCCTGTGCCGCGGGATCGTAATGCAGCATGGCGAACAGGGCCGATGGCAGCACCCACCAGATCCAGGGCGAGCGGAACCGCGCCGCAAGCTGCTGCATCAGGTAGCCGCGAAACAGCAATTCCTCGGAACCGCTCTGGATCAGGATCAGCACCAGCGACGAGGGCAGCCAGATCAGCCAGGTGACGAAAGGCAGGTTCGGCTCGGGCGTGTAGAACACCATCCCGACCATCGTGGCGGCGGTGGCGACGGCCAGCGCGATGCTGGCACCGGCATTGAAATACCACCGTGTCGCCGCCGGGTCCGGGCCGAACAGGGTTTGCGCATTGCGGTTGTGCAACAGCCGCGCTGCCACGATCACGCCGATCCCCATGCCGGCAAAGGTGAACAGCACAGCCGAGGTTGCCAGCGGCCCGCCATCGGGCGTGAAGGCACGATCCAGCGATCCGCCCAGCCGCGCGGCATATCCGGCAACGAAGATGGTGAAAGCCAGGTAGATGCCGGTTGCCAGCATCAGCCCCGCCGCCAGCCGCCACAATTGCGGATGGGCACGCGCAGGTGCGATATAGGCCTCAAATTGCGGGGTGATCTTCGGAAACATGCCGGTCCTGCCCTTGTTGTTGGCGCCAAGGCTACCGGCCTTTTCGACCCGCTGCAATCACGCGACTTGTGCATCAACCGCGTGTCGCCTATTCCATTTGCCAGACATTCCGCACAAGACCCAAGGACGCCGACCATGACAAAGATTTTCGACAAATCCAGACTGCCCAGCCGCTACGTCACCGAAGGGGCCGCGCGCGCGCCGCACCGGTCGTATCTTTACGCGATGGGTCTGTCCGAGGAAGAAATCCACCGCCCGCTGGTTGGCGTCGCCACCTGCTGGAATGAATCCGCGCCCTGCAACATCGCGCTGCAGCGCCAGGCGCAGGCGGTCAAGCTGGGTGTCAAGGCGTCCAGCGGCACGCCGCGCGAGTTTACCACCATCACCGTCACCGACGGTATCGCGATGGGCCATGAGGGGATGCGTTCCTCGCTGGCCTCGCGCGAGGTGATTGCCGACAGCGTGGAACTGACCATGCGCGGGCATGCCTATGACGCGCTGGTCGGGCTGGCGGGCTGCGACAAGTCGCTGCCGGGGATGATGATGGTGATGGTACGGCTGAACACGCCGTCGGTGTTCATCTATGGCGGCTCGATCCTGCCGGGGCGGTTCGAGGGGCGCGACATCACCGTGCAGGACCTGTTCGAGGCGGTCGGCCAGAACCAGGCCGGCAACATGTCCGATGAAGTGCTGCGGGTGATGGAGGCAATCGCCTGTCCGTCGTCGGGCTCGTGCGGCGGGCAGTTCACCGCCAACACGATGGCCTGCGTGTCCGAGGCGATCGGCCTTGCGCTGCTGAACTCGTCCGGCGCACCGGCCCCTTACGAAAGCCGCGATCAATATGGCGAGGCCTCGGGCCGTGCCGTGATGGACCTGCTGGAAAAGAACATCCGCCCGCGCGATATCGTGACCCGCCAATCGCTGATCAACGCCGCCCGCGTGGTGGCCTGCACCGGTGGCTCGACCAATGCCGGCCTGCACCTGCCGGCCATCGCGCACGAGGCCGGGATTGATTTCGATCTCGATGATGTCTGCGACATTTTCCGCGACACGCCCTATTTCGTCGATCTGAAGCCGGGCGGCACCTACGTTGCCAAGGACTTGTACGAGGTTGGCGGCGTGCCGGTGGTGATGAAGGAATTGCGCAAGGCCGGGCTGATCCACGAGGATTGCCTGACCGTCAGCGGCTATTCGCTGGGCGAGGAACTGGACAAGATCACCCACGAGGCCGACGGCAAGGTGATCCATCCGGTCGCCACGCCGATCTCGAAAACCGGCGGTGTGGTCGGGCTGAAGGGCAATCTTGCACCGCTGGGGGCCATCGTGAAGATCGCCGGCATGACCGAGGATCAGCTTGCCTTCACCGGCCCGGCGCGGGTGTTTGAATGCGAGGAAGACGCCTTCGCCGCGGTTCAGGCACGCAGCTACAAGGAAGGCGAGGTGATCGTCATCCGCAATGAAGGCCCGGCAGGCGGGCCGGGGATGCGCGAGATGCTGGCGACCACGGCGGCGTTGTCGGGGCAGGGTGCGGGCAAGTCGGTGGCGCTGATCACAGATGGCCGGTTCTCGGGCGCAACGCGCGGCTTCTGCGTCGGCCATGTCGGCCCCGAAGCGGCGCATGGCGGGCCGATTGCCTTGCTGAAAGACGGCGACATGATCACGCTGGACGCGATGAAAGGCGAGATTTCCGTGGCGCTGAGCGACGAGGAACTGGCCGCCCGCAAGGCCGCCTGGGCAGGCCCGCGCGAGACCATCTATGCCTCGGGCGCGATGTGGAAATACGCGCAGCTTGTCGGCCCGGCCAACAAGGGCGCGGTTACGCATCCCGGCGCGAAGCTGGAAAAGCACATCTATATGGACATCTAGCCCTTGCGCATCCGTCCGGTCCTGTTGTTGTTGCTGATCGCGGGCCTCGCGGCCTGCGGCGGCGGCAATTCGCGGCTGGGCGGCGAGGGCGGTGCGCGCACCGGGCGCGGATTCTCCAGCCTTGCGACCACGCCGCGCGATGAAACCATCCAGGTGGCCGGGCGCGACGTGATCATCGCCGCGCCCAAGGGGTTCTGCATCGACCGCGAAGTCTCGCAGATCGGCGGCGATACCGCGTTCGTGCTGTTAGGCTCGTGCCAGGCGGTGGCGGGCAACGGGCGCGGCGCGGCACCGCCTTACAAGGCGTTGCTGACGGCCTCGGTCTCGGCGGCGACGGAAGGCGGCAAGGTGGCGGATTCGCTGAACGGGATGGACCGGTTCTTCCGCTCGGATACCGGGTTGACGGCGCTGTCGCGCGATTCCAACCCCGCCAATGTCGAGGTGCTGGAAACCTTCCAGCAGGACGACATGTTCTATCTGCGGGCAAACGACACTTCCGCCGGTATCGTGCCGGGGGCGGCCCCGGATTACTGGCGGGCCTATTTCGATCTGCCGGAACAGATCGTGTCGGTTTCGGTGATCGGGTTCAATGACGATCCGCTGGCCCCGGAAAAGGGGCTGGAAATCGTGCGCGAATTTGCCGCCATGATCCGCCAGCGCAACAGCGGTGCCGCCGCGATGGCCCCGCCGCCGGACGATACGCCTCTGGAACGGGTGAATGAGCCAGCCCCCGAGACGGTGCGCGAACGCCGCCAGCCATCGTTGCGCGGTATCGGGCTGCTCCGGCGGATATTCAACTGAACCTGCGCGGCAAAACCGCCAAACGGTCATATCCGGTAAAGAATTTCGTGCAAGCCTGCTGAAATCGGGGTACAAACCGGACAGGCAGTCGAGAACAAAAAATGACACGCGGCTTATCGACAGGCATCATCGGGAAATACCGGATGCGGCGCGACCTGAGACGCTGGGAAAAGCTGGCCGATATCGCCCGCACGGTCCCGGTGGAAGGCGCGCGTGATCTCAGGATCGCCGCCCGCGCATTGGCGCAGCGGGCCAATACGGTATCGCATATCGCGGATGAACGGCTGACCCGGCCTTATATCGGTTCGAACGCGATGAAGCTGCCGCCATCGACCGACTGGTCGCATCGCCCGGAATTGTGGAAAGGCCCGATCAGTCCGCCGGGCCATGCCCCGGCGCGCAACAGCACCGCCTTCGGGGCGGATGTGAAGCTGTATCATGACAGCAAGACACCGGCGCTTGCGCTCAGGCAGGTGCGCAATTCCCGGCCCGAGGACCTGTCGCCGTTCGGCCTGTCGATTGATGTGTTCGATTTCGACGGCTCGTTCCTGTCGCTGGTGATCGAGGCCCCCGACGGCATCGTCGCCGGGCTGGAAAGCCGCCATATCCTGCGCCTGTCGATGCGTGCCAGTGCCGAACATGATGTCGGCGTGTCGGTGCGGCTGAACCTGAAACATGGCCCCAATACCGAACAGGTCAGCCGCAGGGCCACATTTGCACCGGACGGCGCGGAAACCGAGTTCGACATGGCCTATGTGCCGTTCCGCGAGGGCCGGGCGGAGCATGTCTGGTTTGATATCTTCCTTGAGGAGACCGCGATGAACCAGGTCTCGATCCACGATCTGACCCTGTCGCGCCATGTGCGCGCCTCGGCCTGAGAAAGGCAGCATTGTGAGCGACCTGACCCTGACCCGCCGCCGCATCCGTGCCGGATTATACGAAGGCATCCTGACCACCAAGGCCCGCCTGAAAGGCGAACCGGTGGTGGAACTGCATCTGCCGGATTCCTCGCTGGGCGAGGTCACGCTGGCCCCGGCGGCGGAGGCGAAGAAAACCTGGGACGTGCGGGCGCGCATTCCGTCCCTGTCGATCAACGAAGGCATCCAGACCTATATCCTGAAGGATGGCGCCAGCGGTGCCACGCTCGACACATTCGCGGTGGTCACGGGCGAGCCGCTGGATGATGACCTACGGACCGAATTCGCGCTTTTGCGGGCGGAACTGGACATGCTGAAGCGGGCGTTTCGCGCCCATGTCAACGAAACCGGCAAATGACGCCGGGTTTCGCGTGACTTTCACGCAGGATTTCCGCTAATCCGGGGTGCAACGAAATCCCGGAGACGCCGCAATGACCCACCCGACCTATCCCCATCTTCTGCAACCGCTCGACCTTGGCTTTACCACGCTGAAGAACCGGGTGCTGATGGGCTCGATGCATACCGGGCTGGAAGAAATCGGCGATTGGGAACGCATCGCCACCTATTACGGGGATCGCGCCAAGGGCGGCGCGGCGCTGATCGTCACCGGCGGCATGTCGCCCAATCCCGAAGGCGGGGTGTTTGCCGGTGCGGCGGGGCTGTTCACCGACAAGGACATCGCCAATCACCGCATCGCCACCGACCGGGTTCACGAAAACGGCGGCAAGATCGCCATGCAGATCCTGCATGCCGGGCGCTACGCCTATAATCCCAATTGCGTCGCCCCTTCGCCGATCAAATCGCCGATCTCGCCGTTTCCGCCAAAAGAGCTGGACGAGGCGGGCATCGAAAAGCAGATCGCAGATTTCGTCACCGCCACGATGCGCGCCCGCGAGGCCGGCTATGACGGGGTGGAGATCATGGGGTCGGAAGGCTATTTCCTGAACCAGTTCATCGTGCGGCACACCAACAAGCGCACCGACCGCTGGGGCGGATCCTACGAGAACCGCATCCGCCTGGCGGTGGAGGTGGTGCGCCGCTGCCGCGAGGCGGTTGGCCCCGATTTCATCATCATCTACCGCCTGTCGATGATTGATCTGGTGCCCGACGGCTCGACCTTCGACGAGGTGATCCAGCTTGCCAGGGCGATCGAGGCGGCAGGAGCCACCATCATCAATACCGGCATCGGCTGGCATGAGGCGCGCATTCCGACCATCGCCACATCGGTGCCGCGCCGCGCCTTCACCTGGGTGACGAAAAAGCTGATGGGCCATGTGTCGATCCCGATCATCACCTCGAACCGCATCAATACGCCCGAGGTTGGCGAAAACGTGCTTGCCGAGGGCTGCGCCGACATGGTGTCGATGGCGCGTCCATTCCTGGCGGATGCCGATTTCGTGGCCAAGGCCGAGGCCGGGCTGGCGGCACAGATCGCGCCCTGCATCGGCTGCAATCAGGCCTGCCTGGATCATACTTTCGGCGGCAAGACCTCGACCTGTCTGGTCAATCCGCGGGCCTGTTATGAAACCGAATTGCGCTACGAGCCGGTGGCCCAGTCCAAAACCATCGCCATCGTCGGGGCTGGCCCGGCGGGGCTTGCCACCGCCATTGTTGCCGCCGAGCGCGGCCATGCGGTTTCGATTTTCGATCGTGCCGCCAGCATCGGCGGACAGTTGAACATGGCGCGCAAGATTCCGGGGAAAGAGGAATTTGACGGTCTGGTCGATTATTACGGCAGCCGCATCCGCGCCCTTGGCATCGAGATGCATCTGAACACCGAGGCAGATGCCGACATGCTGGCCGGGTTCGACGAGGTGGTGATCGCCACCGGCGTTCTGCCGCGCGATCCCGGCATTCCCGGTCAGGACGGCGCCAATGTGCTGAACTATATCGACGTGCTGCGCGGCGGCGCAAAGGTGGGCAAGCGGGTTGCCATCATCGGCGCGGGCGGCATCGGTTTCGATGTGGCCGAATACCTGACGCACGAGGGCGAAAGCCCGGCGGAAAATCTGGAACTGTGGCTGCGCGAATGGGGCGTTACCGATCCCGGCGAGGTGCGTTCGGGTCTGGCCCCGGAAGGCCCGCAACCCGGCGCTCCGGCGCGCGAGGTGGTGTTGCTGCAACGCAAGGCGCAGGCCCTGGGCAAGGGGTTGGGCAAGACGACCGGCTGGATTCACCGTGCCACCCTGAAGATGAAGGGGGTCGAGATGGTCGGCGGCGTCAATTACGAAAAGATCGACGCGGATGGTTTGCACGTATCCACCGGCGAGGGGCGCGAGAATCCGCGCCTGATCCCTTGCGACAACGTGATCCTGTGCGCCGGTCAGGTGCCGGACCGCTCGCTTGCCGATGCGCTGATCGCGCGGGGTGTCACACCGCATGTTATCGGTGGTGCTGATGTGGCCGCCGAACTGGACGCCAAACGGGCGATCGATCAGGGCTCGCGGCTGGCGGCGGGGTTGTAGGCGGACCGGGCCACAAAAATTTCAATAGCCCCGCCGACGCGACTGCGGCATATTGACCCCACAACAAAACCATTGAAGGGGAAGTGAAATGGGATATCTCGCAGTCGTCGTGGCCGCAGCCGTCGGCTATATCTTTGGCGCGGTCTGGTACATGACCCTGTCAAAGCCCTGGATAGAAGCCTCGGGGATCGAGGTTGGCGCGGATGGCAAGCCGGTCAACAGCTCCATGCTGCCCTTCATCCTGTCGGCCATCGCGATGCTGGCGGTTGCCGGGATGATGCGGCACATCTTTGCAATGGCGAATATCGACACCGCGCTGAAGGGCCTGATGTCAGGGGCGGGAATCGGCCTGTTCTTCATCTCGCCCTGGATCATGATCAACAATGCTTATGGCGGGCGTCCGTTCAAGCTGACGATCATCGACGGCGGCTATGCGTTCTTTGGCTGCATCCTTATGGGGCTGGTTCTGACGCTGATGTAAGGGGTGTTGTGTCAGACCGGATTCGACCATTCTTCCGATGTCCCGAGGAAGCGTTTGCGTAAGGCAAATGCGTTCGGGGCATTGGATGAATTCGATTTGACACAACATGTTTAGCCCGGACTGCGCCGCAACCACGCCAGTGCGGCCCGTTGGACAGGCCAAAAAAAGCGGAGGGTCCCGACCCCTCGGAACCCTCCATCACCCCACGTGCGCACCGCCTTGCGCGCCACACGCTCCTGAAAAGTTCCGACCGTCCTGGTCCGATAGACAGACCCTAGGAGATTCGGAGCCTCGCCGCAACGCTGGCGTGCCAAGGATTTTATGCAATATCAGTCTGTTAAGGTTAATGCGGCAGCGTCGATCCCGGCCATCACCGCCTCGGGTGTGAAGGCACCGGGGAGCGTTCCATCCCGCGCCATCCGCGCCGCCACATCGCACATATAGGCATTGGCCGGCACCGGCACGCCGTGCAGGCGGCCCAGCAGCACGATCTCGCCGTTCAGGAAATCGGTTTCCACCGATCCGGCCCCACGCGCCAGGCTTTGCGTTGTCGATCCGCCCTGATAGGCGATGCCGGGGATCTTGGTGAAGCTCATGAAGGCCTCGCGCCTTGGATCGTCCAGCCCGACATCCTGCACCGCGATCCCGGCGGCGGCCAGTACCGCCTCGCCCTCGGCGCGCAGGCGCTTGCGCAAGGGTGCGGTATCGGCCCCCAGCCCGAGCGCGGCCTGCGCGATATTGCCAAGGTTCATCAGCAGCTTGCCGGTCTTGCTGGCCATCACGTCCGCATTCGGGAAGGCGGCAAACCCGGCCCCTTCCAGGATAACCGCCAAGGCCTTGTCGCTGGCATCCACGCCCGCCGGGTAACGCCCGATATCGAACATGCCCAGCCGTGGCGCGGCAAAGGCCGCCACCTCGCCGGGGCGCAGGATGGCGGAGGGCATCATCACCGTCACGCCATGCACATTCGCAAACAGCCGGAGCGCGGCGCGTTCATTGGCTATGCCGTTCTGGAAACAGAATACCGGCTGTTGGGTAACCCCCGCTGCACGCAGGGCCTCAAGCGCGGCATGCGTGTGCTGCCCCTTCATCGCCAGAAGGATGGCATCGTCGGCGCGGAATGCGATCTGCCCCGGCGTCTCGACACAGCTTACCGGCACCGTCACGTCGGTATCCGGCCCGCGAAGGCGCAGGCCCCTGGCGCGGATGGCCTCAAGTTGAGCGCCGCGCGCGATCCCGATCACCTCGGTCCCGGCCCGTGCCAGGGCGGCGGTCAACACGCCACCCACGGCCCCGATTCCGTACACGATTACCCGCATGACCTGTCCCTGTTCGTCCGTCCTGCGGGCAGGGCAGCCGAAACGCCCTGCCTGCCATCCGCCATGTCCTCACTCCAGGACCACGCCTTCCGTCTTGCCGTGACGGGTACGCTTATCAAGATCCACGTCCGCCTTGTTCCATTTCTTCAGTACGTCGTTCCCGTTCGCGCATTTGGTCTTTTCGATCTCCTCCGCCGCGTTGATCGCGTTCTGCCCGTGCTTGTGTTCATGCGCTTCAAGCGCCTTGATCATGGCCAGCCACTTCTTGCGAACCGCCGCGTCCAGCGCATTCACGTTCTTGTGCCTGGGCAGGGTATAGGTGATCTTGACCGACGTCGCGCAGGAACCTGTCCAGCTTACATACCAGTCCGTGTAGGCCCAGAACCCCTTGGGGCCTTTCTGCTCCAACTGCTTTATCAGGCCCGGCACGGTCGTTGCATCCACGGTGAAGGTCTTGTCTATCACCTGGACCTTGGGCTTTGCAAAGACAGCCGATGCGCCGACTGAAAACGCCAGGGTCGCCCCGATCACAAGCCGGGTGAGTGAGTTTCCGGAAAAGAAGTAGTCCATGAGCAGGTCCTTGTTGGTCAATCCGGGGAAGCCCGGAATAGTCGAGTCCTGAATCAGTGATGCGCCGGCGCGATTTCGTCAAGTTTTTCCGTGCTATCGCAGGTGCAGGCCGCCTGAAACCACCCACCGAAACGAAAACCGCCGCCCCGGTCATCCCGGGGCGGCAGTCCTGTCTGGTCGTATATGCGATCTGGCTGATCGAAAGGATCAGTAGCGGTAGTGATCCGGCTTGAACGGGCCTTCGGACGATACGCCGATATATTCCGCCTGATCCGGGGTCAGTTCGGTCAGCCGCACGCCGATCTTGGCCAGATGCAGCCGCGCGACTTTCTCGTCCAGATGCTTGGGCAGGATGTAAACCTCGTTGCCGTATTCATCGCCCCTGGTCCACAATTCGATCTGCGCCAGCACCTGGTTGGTGAAGCTGGCCGACATCACGAAGGACGGATGCCCGGTGGCGTTGCCAAGATTCAGCAAACGCCCTTCGGACAGCAGGATCAGACGTGCGCCCGAGGGCATCTCGATCATGTCCACCTGGTCCTTGATATTGGTCCATTTGTGGTTCTTCAGCGCGGCCACCTGAATTTCGTTGTCGAAATGGCCGATATTGCCGACAATCGCCATGTCCTTCATCGCGCGCATATGCTCGATGCGGATCACGTCCTTGTTGCCGGTGGTGGTGATGAAGATATCTGCGGTCGCCACCGCATCTTCCAGCGTCAGCACCTCGAAGCCGTCCATCGCAGCCTGCAACGCGCAGATCGGATCGACCTCGGTCACTTTCACCCGCGCCCCGGCACCGCGCAGGGACGCGGCCGAGCCTTTGCCGACATCGCCGTAGCCGCAGACCACGGCGGTCTTGCCGGCCATCATCGTGTCGGTGGCGCGGCGGATGCCGTCAACCAGGCTTTCCTTGCAGCCATATTTGTTGTCGAATTTCGACTTGGTGACGCTGTCATTGACGTTGATCGCAGGAAACGGCAGGTGGCCCTTTTCCATCATCTTGTACAGGCGATGCACGCCGGTGGTGGTTTCCTCGGACACGCCCTTGATCATGTGGCGCTGTTTCACGAACCAGCCGGGGCTGGCGGCCATGCGCTTGCGGATCTGCGCGAACAAGGCCTCTTCTTCCTCGGATTGCGGGTTTTCGATCAGGCCGGATTCGCCTTCCTCAACCCGCGCACCCATCAGGATATACAAGGTGGCGTCGCCGCCATCGTCCAGGATCATGTTGCACCCGCCTTCGGGGAACTGGAAGATGCGGTCGGCGTAATCCCAGTATTCCGGCAGGGTCTCGCCCTTGATGGCGAAAACCGGCGTGCCACCGGCGGCAATCGCCGCCGCGGCATGGTCCTGGGTGGAGAAGATGTTGCAGGATGCCCAGCGCACATCGGCACCAAGGGCCGTCAGGGTTTCGATCAGCACGGCGGTCTGGATGGTCATATGCAGCGATCCGGCAATGCGCGCGCCCTTCAGCGGCTGGGACGCCCCGAATTCCTCGCGCAGGGCCATCAGACCGGGCATTTCGGTTTCCGCGATATCCAGTTCCTTGCGGCCATATGCGGCGAGGTTGATATCCTTGACGATGTAATCGGTTTTCATGCCCGTGGCTCCTGTTCAATCTGTCGGAGGCGTCCTTACCACCGCCTGCCCCCCTCGACAATGGGTTGTCCGGTTCGTTAGGCTGGCGCGATTGCAGAAAGACCACCCCATGCCCCAAATCCGCGCCTGGCAGAGAATGCTCTCGGGCCGCCGGCTAGACCTTCTGGACCCGTCGCCGCTTGATATCGAGATCGAGGATATCGCCCGCGGCCTGTCGTTCCAGGCCCGCTGGAACGGCCAGACCATCGGCGAATTTCCCTATTCGGTGGCCGAGCATTCGCTGCTGGTGGAAGACCTGTTCCGCCGCCTCTATCCCAAGGCACAGGTGCGCTGGCGGCTGGCGGCCCTGCTGCATGACGCGCCGGAATTTGTTATCGGAGACATGATTTCGCCGGTCAAGGCGGCGGTCGGCCCCGGCTACCGGGAACTGGACGATCGCCTGATGGCGGCCATCCACCTGCGCTTCGGCCTGCCCGCCCTGCTGCCTGCGGAAATCAAGAAACAGATCAAACGCGCCGACCGCCTGTCGGCCTGGCTGGAAGCCACCCAGATCGCCGGGTTCAACCGGGATGAAGCCGACAAGCTGTTCGGCAAGCCCGGCTCGGTCCTCAGCCAGCAGACCCGGCTGGACCTGCGCCCGCCCTCCGAGGTGCGCGCCGCCTTCATCGCAAGGCACGAAAAGCTGTCGGCACTTCTTTAAAACGGCTTCTTTTTGGAAAAAATACTCCCGCCGGAGGCGCGTTCCAAAAGAAAAGCAACGCGCCGAAGGCGCTCCGCAGGCTTACTTGGGCGAGCGTTTCGCCAATATCCGCTGCAGGGTCCGGCGATGCATGTTCAGCCGCCGCGCGGTTTCCGAGACATTGCGGTCGCATAACTCGAACACCCGCTGGATATGTTCCCAGCGCACCCGGTCCGCCGACATCGGGTTGTCGGGCGGCGGCGGGCGGTCCTCGCCGGTGGCCAGCAGGGCTGCGGTCACGTCATTGGCATCGGCCGGTTTGGACAGGTAATCGGTGGCACCGATCTTCACCGCCGCCACCGCCGTGGCAATCGCGCCATAGCCCGTCAGCACCACGATCCGCGCATCGGGGCGCTTTTCGCGCAGCAATTCCACCACGTCCAGGCCGTTGCCGTCTTCCAGGCGCAGGTCGATCACCGCATAGGCCGGGGGCCGGGAGGCCGCGATGGCCTTGCCGGCGGCGACGGTTTCAACCGCTTCCGGGGCAAAGCCGCGTTTTTCCATCGCCCGGGCCAGCCGGCGCAGGAACGGCTCGTCGTCATCAACCAGCAAAAGCGAGTTGTCCTCACCGATTTCCAGCAATTCTCGCTCGCTCATCAATCCGTCCCGTCATCGTCCAGTCCTGAACTTTCTAGTGCGGGACCGGGGCGGGGTCAATTCGGTTGCGACCGATCTCTGGCGATGCAGGTTCGGCCATCAGTTCGCCTTGGCCGCGATACCCGGTGGATCGGGGGCCTTATTGCCAGCGCCCGGGACAGGTCAGGTGCCACCGGCAGCGCGGCGACGTCACGCGACGATGTCGATGGACCATTGCAATTCCCAGGATTGAAGCGAGCCGCTCAGCAGGATCGAATCGCCGCCATCGAACAGAAACTTCACGCCGCGCGGGGTATCGGTGGCGAAGCGGGCAATGACATCCTCGGCTTCCAGCGCAAGCCCGCCCCAGAGCGCGCTGGACAGTTCCAGCCTGTCGCCGAACCCGTTGGAGGCATTGGTGGCGTCGAAATCCACGATCCGGTCATGGCCATCGCCGATGCCGAAGACAAAGATATCCTCGCCGGCCTGGCCGATCAGCCTGTCGTTGCCGGCCTCGCCTGCGATGCGGTCATCTCCCCTGCCACCGCTGACAAGGTCGTCGCCGTCGCCACCGCGCAGATCATCCTCGCCATCGCCGCCGCGCAGGATGTCGTTGCCGCCACCGCCCGACAGCCGATCGTCGCCACCGCGCCCGAACAGCGTGTCGTCGCCGTCCAGCCCGTCCAGCCGGTTGGCGGCGCGATTGCCGGACAGTTGGTTGTCGTCGCCATCGCCGATCAGCGTTTCGGCCCGTGACCCGAACAACCGCGCATCACCGCCGCCGCCGATTTCGAGCCCGACATTTGTGATCCATTCGCGCCCGTCGCGCAGTGAAACCCGCCCGAATCCGCCGCCGAGATCCAGCGATGCGTGGCGTATTGTGCCGCTGATTTCGACCGAGATCGCCGTCTCGGTCACCGGTGCCATGGCCAGGCCCCAGATACCGGAAGGGCCGGTGACATCGAACAGATCGGCGGACAGGAGCGCGGCGGCCGTTCCGGTCACCGTGGCGTGGGCGACACCTTCGCCGCGATCAAAGCGCCCGTCGCCATCGGCATCGGAAAATATCCTGCCGGTCAGGGTGGCCGGCTGGTCCAGATCGTAGACCCGCACCGTCAAGGCGTTGCTGCCTTGCTGGTCCCAGGACATGACGAATTGCCCCTGTGCGTTGAAATCCGCGGCGACACCCTTGGTGCCGACAGCCGGCACCTGATCCAGGAAATGCGGCACCCCCAGAACCGTTCCGTCCGACGACAGGTATTGCAGCCATGCGCTGCCCGGGGTGCTGCCGTCGGCGGAAGATTCGGTCAGCATCAGCACCGCCAGGCCACCATCCGGGCGATCGAAAACCCAGAAGTTCCATGCTTTGCCCGACCCCGCAGGCAGCGCCAGATCGACCGTCCCGCCAACAGCGACAAGGGTCTGGTCAAAGCGTTGCAGCTTGACCACGCCACCCACGACCGAGGCAAGGACGATGCCGCCGTCGTCAAGCAGCTCGAAGTGGAACTTCGGCGGTTCCGGCCCGCGCATCCCGGCCGGAATCGTCGCCGTTTTCTGAACGGCACCGTTCATGTCGACCAGGGCGATCCGGTCGCCGCCGTCGTCGGGGCCGGTGGATGCGGTGCTGTAGAGAATCACCAGCCGGTCGTCGGCATCGTTCGCGCCCTGGCGGAATTCGGCGGCAATCAGGCTTGTCGCGTCGGCGACATAGGTCAGTCCCTTCACCGTTGCCTCGCTGGCGGCGTGGCGGGTATAACTGATGATCGTATCGCCGCCCGGCAGGTGCTGGAGCAGGAACAGGGCCGAGCCGCCGTCATCCAGCCCGGTGATCGCCCAATTCCCGACATTCAGGTAGGCCGCCGGCATGATCGGGCCGACGACATAGGCACCGGTGGCGTCGTAATCCTGGATTTCCCAGGTGCTGGTGAAGGTGGCGGGGTTGTAGAACTGGGCCAGCGTACGGAACCCGCCCCCCGGGCGTGGTGCCACATCGCCACCGACACTGCCCAGCAACGCCGCTCGGTTCGTAACGTTCTGAATGCCGCCGGTGGCGATCTGGCCGTCCTCGCCCAGCACGGCGGTGCGCATTCGCCACTGGATTCCCGGGGCCAGTCTGTATTCCTCGTACCAGACGAGGGCCAGATCGCCGTTGGCCAGTCTTTCGACTTCGCTCACGCGCTGGACGTTGCTGTCAGGTCCGGACGGAAGCCGGATTTCGCTTTGGAGTTGTGAACGCAGCATCGCTGAAAATCTGCAATGGGTGGTCAGGGTATTGGAATCAGTCAGTCAATGCCCCGAAACATTATGAAGGGCTTCGCGCTTGTCAATATCGCCGTCGCCGCGCCGCAACCTGACCGGGCAGGGCTGTTGCGCCGGATCACATATTGTCTATGAAACAGGCCACACCTTCGGCCATGGCGGCGGCGCTGTCGCCGCGCTTGTAAAACTCGACAAAGCCTTCGCCGGGCAGCATGAAATAGGTGAAGGTGGAATGATCCATCAGATAGCCGTCGCCCTCGCCGTTCTTGCGGTAATAGGTCTTGTAGGCGGTCGAGGCGGCCTTGACCTGCTCGGGCGTGCCGGTCAGCCCGACCATTTTCGGATGCATGAATTCCGCGAAGCTGGCCATCGCTTCGGGCGTATCGCGTTCGGGATCAATCGAGATGAACACCGGCTGCACGTCATAGCCTTTGGCGGCCAGCAGATCGACCGCCTCGGCGTTGCGGGCATTGTCCAGCGGGCAGACATCGGGGCAATAGGTATAGCCGAAATAGATCAGCGACGGCTTGGTCAGCACATCCGCATCGGTCACGGTCACACCGTCCATGCGCACCAGCTCGAACGGACCGCCAATCGCCGCCTTGCCCGCCGCGACCTGGCTGTTGCGGCACGGCGCAAACGGATCGTCCGAGCCATAGCCGAACCAGCCCAAAGCTGCCGGGCGATAGATCAGAAAGGCCATCCCCCCCAGCAGCAGCGCGACAAGAAGAACGGCGGAATAGGCGGTAAGGCGGGTCATCACAAGGCTCCGAACAGTTGCGAGGTCAGTTGATCGGCGGTTACGGCCCGGTTATCAAGGCACGAATGCGTGTATGCGACAAATGACATCGGAAAACAGCATGGCGGAAGCGCCGATCATCCCCCTGCGGGCCGAGGCGCGTGGCGAATGGGTGCGCCTGAGGACGCTGATCAACCTGCGCTGGCTGGCGATTGTCGGGCAAAGTGCGGCGGTGATGCTGGCGACGCTGGAACTGAAGCTGGCGCTGAATGTCGGGCTGTGCCTGCTGGCAATCGGGGCGTCGGTGCTGTTCAACATTGCCACCTCGATCGTTTTTCCCGAAACCAAGCGTTTGTCGGAACGCGAAACCGCCGCGACGCTGATGTTCGACCTGTCGCAACTGGTGTTCCTGCTGTACCTGACGGGTGGCCTCAGCAATCCGTTCGCGCTGCTGATCCTTGCCCCGGTCACGATATCGGCCACCGCGCTCAGCCAGGTGCCGACGATCCTCCTGGGCGCGATGTCGATCCTGCTGATCACCGTTCTGGTCTATTTCAACCAGCCGCTGACCACCGAAAGCGGCGTGGTGCTGGTGATGCCCGATCTGTTCCTGACCGGGTTCTGGGTGGCGCTGTCGCTGGGGGTGGTGTTTCTGGCGGTCTATGCGCGGCGGGTGACGATGGAGAATCATTCGATGTCGCAAGCCCTGCTGGCGACGCAGATGGCGCTCAGCCGCGAACAGAAGCTGACCGATCTTGGCGGCATTGTCGCGGCGGCGGCGCATGAACTGGGCACGCCCCTGGCGACGATCAAGCTGGTCAGTGCCGAACTGGCGGACGAGTTGGCCGATGAGCTGGCGCGCCGGCCCGAACTGAAAGACGATATCGACCTGATCCGCTCGCAGGCCGACCGCTGCCGCGATATCCTGCGCGATATGGGCCGCACCGGGCATGATGACCGGCATTTCAGGCATGCGCCGATTTCAGCGCTGGTGCGCGAGGCGGCGGAACCCCATGAACACCGGGGCAAGAACCTGTTTTTCTCCAGCGAGCCACGGCAGGGCGCCTCGCCGGTGGAACCGCAGATCCGCCGCCACCCGGAGATTATCCACGGGCTGCGCAACCTGGTGCAGAACGCCGTCGATTTCGCCGCCTGCGCGGTCTGGGTCGATATACGCTGGAACCAGAACAGGATATTCGTGACCATCGCGGATGACGGCAAGGGCTATCCCGCAGACATGATCGGGCGTATCGGCGATCCCTTCGTGCGCCGCCGCCCGCCGCATTCGGGCGAGCAGCGGCCCGGCTACGAGGGCATGGGCCTCGGTCTGTTCATCGCCAAGACGCTGCTGGAACGCACCGGCGCGGAACTGACCTTTGCCAACGGCACCGATCCGTTCCTGAACCGCGAGGAAATCCCGCTGAAGAGCGGCGCGATTGTCGAGGTCGCCTGGCCGCGCAACCTGATCGAGCAATCGCGCGAAGAGGCGCGTGCGCCGCTTGGACGCAACACCGCCCTGACTGACTGAGCCGCGCGCCAGCGGTTAACGTGCCGTTAACCACTCATCCGTTAACAATGTCTAAAACCGCCGGATCGGCGGGCATATTGGCATACGGGGCGATGATGGGTATCAGTCTTTCCGCCGGGGCGATCATTGCGCTGTTCAGCCTGTTGTCGGCGTTCAGCGCCATCGCGCTGATGGCAGCCCTGACCCGCGATCCGCGCCGCCCGCCCTCGGTTGCCGGGGGGCGGGTGTTCTTCCTGTTCCGCGATCACGAACTGGCCGATGCCAGCCCCGCCGCGCTGGCAATGCTGGGCCGCCCGGTGGATGCGCATAGCGGTTTCGCGGTGGTCGCGGAGATGCTGGAAGGCTGTGCGCCGGGCTTGCGGCAGAATATGGAGATTCTGCTGCGCGACGGCACGCCATTCTGTTTGAACGGGCGCTCTGGCGGTGCCTCGGTCGAGATTTGCGGCAGGCAGATGGATCAGCAGGTGCGGATCGAGGTCATGCCGGTAACCAGCGCCGACGGGCCTGCGCCGGACGTGACAGGCGATCTGGCCGAAATGGCGGCGCATCTGCCGCTGCTGGCCTGGCGCTGCGATTCTTCGGGCCGGGTGACATGGGCCAACCGCGCCTATCTGGAGGCAGCGGACCAGGGCGAAACAGCGGGTGAATGCGATTCCTGCGCTGCCGCGCTGCCGGTCCTGTTTCCAGCCGAGGCCGGCACATCCCTGACCGGGCGGCGGACCCTGCCGGGCGACCGCGAGCGTGCGCCCAAATGGTTCGAGGTGAAGTCGGTTTCGCTGGAAAACGGCCAGATGCTCGCCTTCGCGCTACATGCCGATCCGGTGGTGCGGGCGGAGGCCGCGCTCAGGAATTTCGTGCAGACCCTGACCAAGACCTTCGCGCATCTGCCGATCGGGCTGGCGATTTTCGACCGTGACCGCCAGCTTGCCCTGTTCAACCCCGCGCTCAGCGATCTGACCGCGCTCGATCCCGGCTGGCTGAGCGCGCGGCCAAGCCTGACGGGTTTTCTGGACCGGATGCGTGAACAGCGCCGCCTGCCCGAGCCGAAGGATTACAAGGGCTGGCGGCAGCGCATCGCCGATCTGGAACGCGCCGCCGAGGATGGCACTTATGAGGAACACTGGCCGCTGCCCACCGGCCAGACCTATCGCGTGACCGGACGGCCCCATCCCGAAGGCGCGGTGGCGTTTCTGTTCGAGGACATCACCGCCTCGATCACCCTGCAGCGCCAGTTCCGCGCCGAACTGGACCTGGGCCAGGCGGTGCTGGATACCATGCCGGACGCGATTGCGGTATTTGCCGCGAACGGCGATCTGGTATTGTCGAACGACGCCTATGCCGCGATGTGGGGCAATGATCCGCGCGAATTGCTGGTGTTCTGCCGCATCGCCGAGGCGGTCGGCACATGGCAGGGTGCCTGCCGCCCCTCGCCCGAATTGCAGGCACTGGCGGGCTGGCCGGAACGCAAGCCCGCGCGGCAGGCGTTCAGCACCGATCTGGTGCATAAGCGCAAGGGCGCGCTGGCCCTGACGGTGACGCCGCTGTCGCAAGGGGCGTTGTTATGTACCTTCCGCGAGGGTTTGTCGGGTGCGCCGGTTGCGCCGCCCGCCCTGCAAGCGATGCGCGAAACCGCCTTGCGCTGATCCCGGCCTGCGGTCAAGATCGCCGCGATGAAGGACGATCCCGATGCCGGCTGGTCAGCCTCGCTGACGCTTGACAGCGCCGATGAAACGGCGGCGCTGGCGGTTGCGCTGGGCGAATTGCTGGGGCCTGGGGATACCCTGTTGCTATCCGGCCCGATCGGGGCCGGGAAAAGCCATTTCGCCCGCGCCCTGATCCGCTCGCGCCTCGCTGAGCATGGTTTGGCGGAAGATATCCCTTCGCCCACCTTCACGCTGGTGCAGACCTATCAGGCCGGTGATCTTGAGATTTGGCACGCCGATCTCTACCGCCTGACGATGGTTGACGAGGTGGTGGAACTGGGCCTTGCAGATGCCTTCCAGACCGCGCTGTGCCTGGTGGAATGGCCGGATCGGCTGGGTCACGAGGCTCCCGGCAACGCGCTGCACCTCGATTTCGCGCTGGCCGACGCGGAGGATGCGCGCCGCCTGACATTCAGCGCAAAAGGGGGCAAATGGCACCGCATCCGCGCTTTTGTGGAGGAGTTTCATGACGCGCGCCGCTGAGATTGCGCATTTCCTCGGGCAGGCGGGCTGGTCGGGGGCCAGTGCCGGGCCGTTGGCTGGCGATGCCTCGGCCCGGTCTTACCTGCGGCTGCATCTGGGCGGCACATCCGCCGTGCTGATGGATGCCCCGCCCGGCAGCGGCGAGGATATTGCGCCGTTCCTGGCCATCGCGCGGTATCTGAAAGGCGAAGGCTACAGCGTGCCCGAAATCATCGCCGCCGATCCGGCAACCGGCCTGATCCTGATGGAGGATCTGGGCGATGACCTTTATGCCCGCCTCTCATCCCGCGCCCCGGCGGTGGAACCGGAGCTTTACGATGCGGCGGTGGCGCTGCTGGTGGACCTGCACCAGCGCACCCTCCCCGCCGATCTGCCGCCCTATTCGGCCGAGGTTTACGAGCACGAGGCGCGGCTGCTGACCGACTGGTATCTGCCTGCCGCCACAGGACGCACGCTGCCGGGCGATGACTATGCCGCGCTGGTCAACGCCGCCTGCGCGCGGATCACGCCGGATCGCCCCTGCATGGTGCTGCGCGATTACCACGCCGAAAACCTGTTATGGCTGCCGGACCGCAAAGGCATTGCCCGCGTCGGCCTGCTGGATTTTCAGGACGCGCTGGCCGGGCATCCCGCCTATGACCTGGTGTCGCTGCTGGAGGATGCCCGCCGCGATACTTCGGCCGATCTGCGCGAAACCATGCTGCGGCGCTATGTTGACGCGACCGGCAGCGATCCACAGGCGTTCCGGCTGGCCTATGCCACGCTGGGCGCACAGCGGAACCTGAAGATCATCGGCATTTTCGCCCGCCTCTGGCTGCGCGACGGCAAGCCGGCCTATCTGGACCTGATGCCAAGGGTCTGGGCGCATCTGCAGAACGATCTGGCGCATCCCCGTCTGGCGGCGCTGAGGGATTTCATCGCCGTGCATGTGCCGGAACCAACGCCGCTCACGCTGGGCAAGATCCGGGCGGCGCGACATGACGCCTGAGGCAATCATGATCTTCGCCGCCGGTCACGGCACGCGGATGCGCGAGTTGACGCAGGCTTGCCCGAAACCGTTGCTGAAGGTCGCAGGCCTGCCGCTGATCGACCGCGCCCTGGCGCTGGCGGATGAGGCCGGGATTGCCCGTAAGGTGGTGAACCTGCATTACCTCGGCGAGATGATCGCGGCGCATCTTGGCGGGCGGGGCGATATCGTGTTTTCGCCCGAGGCAGGCGCGGCGCTGGAAACCGGCGGCGGGTTGCGGCACGCGCTGCCGCTGCTGGGGGCGGGGCCGGTGTTCACGCTGAACCCCGATTCAATCTGGACCGGTGGCAATCCCCTGCCCGCGCTGGCGGCGGCGTGGCGGGGCGATGCCATGTCGGCGCTGCTGATGCTGGTGCCGAAGGCGCGGGCCATCGGCCATGCCGGGGCGGGCGATTTCACGCTTGGCGCGGACGGGCGGTTGCAGCGTTTCACCGGCAAGGGCGAGCCGCTGATCTATGGCGGGGCGCAGATCATTGCCACGGACGGGCTGGCCGACCTGCCGCAGGGGGCGTTTTCGCTGAACCTTCTGTGGAACCGGATGCTGGCCGAGGGGCGGGTTTTCGGCATCCTCCATCCCGGTCGCTGGGCCGATGTCGGCACGCCGGAAGGCATCGCGCTGGCCGAGGCGCTGCTGCGGGAGGCGGGCGATGTTTGAACCCTGCGCATCCCCGAGGGTGTTTGCCCTGCCGCCCGGGCTGGACTTCGCGGCGGCGTTTCTGGACGGGCTGCGCCAGCGCCTGCATGGCCACCCGCCCGAGGCGATGGCGGGCATTGATATCTGGGTCAACACGCGGCGGACAGAACGGCGCCTGCACCAGTTGCTGCTGGAAGGCCCGCCGGGGCTGATGCCGCGCATCCGGGTGATTACCGATCTGGCGCGGGAGCCGCTGCCGGGGGCCGATCTGCCGCCACCGGTGCCGCCCTTGCGCCGCCGGCTGGACCTCAGCCGCGCGATTGCGGCGCTGCTGGATCAGGCGCCAGAGCTCGCGCCGCGTGCAGCGATTTTCGATCTGGCGGATTCGCTGGCCGACCTGATGGACGAGATGCGCGGCGAGGGCGTTGCACCCGATATTTTCCGCAGCCCGGTGCTGGCAGACCAAGTGGCGGACCATGCGGCGCATTGGCAGCGGAGCCTGAAGTTCCTGGATATCCTCAGCGATTATTTCACCGCCGATACCGCGCCGGATATCGAAACGCGGCAGCGCCTGGCGGTGGAGCATCTGGCGGATAAGTGGCAGACCGCGCCGCCGCAGAACCCGGTGCTGGTGGCGGGGTCCACCGGCTCGCGCGGGGCTACCTCACTGTTCATGCAACAGGTGAGCAGATTGCCCCAAGGTGCTGTAATCCTTCCGGGATTCGATTTCGATGCTCCGGCATCACTACACCGGCAACTGGCCGATCCCGAGGTCGTGGCGGATCACCCGCAGGCGGGCCTCAGCCGGTTCGTGGCTGCGCTGGGCCTGGAACCGGCCGATCTGCCGCGCTGGACTGAAACCATGCCCGCAAGTGTGCCGCGCAACCGATTGATATCGCTGGCGCTTCGCCCTGCGCCCGTCACCGATCAATGGCTGGATGAAGGGCCAACGCTTTGGGATATCGCGGGGGCCTGTGCCTCGATGTCGCTGGTCGAGGCGGCCAGCCAGCGGGCCGAGGCGATGACCATCGCGTTCAGGCTGCGCGCGTCGGCCGAGGCCGGCCAGCGCGCCACCCTGATCTCGCCCGACCGGCAGTTGACGCGGCAGGTGACGGCGGCGCTGGAGCGTTGGCATATCCTGCCCGATGACAGCGGCGGCCGCCCCCTGCCGCTGACCCCGCCCGGCGTGTTCCTGCGGCTGGTGGCAGCCCTTCGGGTGCAGCCGCTGACCGGCGAGGCGTTGCTGAGCCTGCTGAAACATCCCCTGACCAATTCCGCCGGGGCCGGGCGTGCCGAGCATCTTTTGACCACGCGGCGGCTGGAACTGGCCTGCATTCGCGGCAAGTCGCCGTTCCCGGACCTGGCGCAATATCGGGCCTGGGCGACGGCGCAGAAGGGCGATGTCATGGCGGCCTGGGCGGATTGGTTGGCATCGGCCTTCGATGTCGCGCGGCCCGAGGGGCGTTTGCCGCTGTCCGGGCATCTGGCCCAGCACCGCGCCCTGGCCGAGGTGATCGCCAATGGCCCGGCCCCGGCGGGAAACAGCCAGCTTTGGCAGAAAAAGGCCGGTGAGGAAGCGGCGCGGGTGTTTGCGGAGCTGGAGGCCCATGCCGATGCCGCCGACCCGATGAGCGCGGCGGAATACGAGGCCTTGCTGCGGGCCGTCCTCAACCGTGGCGGCGAGGTGCGCGAGCCGATTGCGGCGCATCCGCTGATCACCATCTGGGGCACGCTGGAGGCGCGGGTGCAGGGGGCCGATCTGGTCATTCTGGGGGGGCTGAACGATGGCACCTGGCCGCAGCGCCCGGCCCCTGATCCGTGGCTGAGCCGGCCCCTGCGCAAGGCGGCGGGGTTGTTGCTGCCGGAACGCCGGATCGGCCTGTCGGCGCATGATTTCCAGCAGGCGATTGCCGCGCCCGAGGTGATGCTGACACGCTCGCTGCGCGATGCCGATGCGCCGACGGTGGCCTCGCGCTGGGTGATCCGGCTGACCAATCTGCTGACCGGGCTGGACGATGGCCGGGGCGCGCTGGCAGGGATGCGGGAGCGCGGGCGGCACTGGCTGGCGCTGGCGGCAGAGCTTGAGCGGCCAAGGATCGAATTGAAGCCCGAGCCGCGCCCCTCGCCCCGCCCGCCGCTGGAGGCACGGCCCGACCGCCTGTCGGTGACCCAGATCAGGACGCTGATCCGCGATCCTTACGCGATCTATGCCCGCAAGGTCTTGCGGCTGGAACGGCTGGACCCGGTGCGCCGCGAACCGGATGCGATGCTGCGCGGGCAGGCGCTGCATTCGGTGCTGGAGGAATTCGTGCGCGACACGATGGACAGCCTGCCGCCGGATGCTGCCGATGCGTTGCTGCGCAAGGCCGAAAGCGTGTTCGCCCGCGATGTGCCCTGGCCTGCGACGCGGCGGTTGTGGCTGGCGCGGCTGGCGCGGATTGCCGCTTGGTTTGTCGCAGGCGAGCAGACGCGGCGGCAACGTGCGCGGCCTATGGCGCTTGAGGTCAAGGGACGGCTGGTGATGACGGACCCGCCCTTCACCCTGACCGGCAAGGCGGATCGCATTGATATCACCCCCGAAGGCGGGCTGATCGTGATTGACTACAAAAGCGGTGCCGTCCCGACCGGCCCGCAGATCCGGCATTTTGACAAGCAGATGCCGCTTGAGGGCAAGATGATCGAGGCGGGCGCGTTTGAAGGCATCGCGGCGGCCAGTGTAGCGGGCTTACAATATATCAGCCTCGCCAGCAGCGAAAAAGACCCGATGGTCAAGCTGGATGACGATCTGATCAATCAGACATGGGAAGGGCTGCGCCTTCTGATCCGGGCCTATCGGCGACTGGAAACCGGCTATACCGCGCGGGCGGCGGTGGAAAAGCGCACCGATCCGTCCGATTACGATCATCTGTCGCGGCGCGGCGAGTGGGATGACGCCGATCCGCCCGAACCGAAGGACGTGCCATGAGCCGCCCGAACGACGCCACGCTGGCACAGATTGCCGCCGCCGATCCGGCCAGTTCGACCTGGGTGTCGGCCAATGCCGGGTCCGGCAAGACCAAGGTCCTGACCGACCGGGTGGCGCGGCTGTTGCTGGCGAATGTCCCGCCCGAGCGCATCCTGTGCCTGACCTATACCAAGGCGGCGGCGGCGCATATGCAGAACAAGCTGTTCGAGCGGCTGGGCGGCTGGGCGATGCTGGGGGACGCCGATCTGGCCCAGGCGCTGGTGGAACTGGGGGATTCGGCGGGCGATCTGGATGCGGTGCGCCTGCGCCATGCCCGCACGCTGTTTGCCCGCGCTCTGGAAACGCCGGGGGGTCTGAAAATCCAGACCATCCATTCCTTCTGCGCCGCGCTTCTGCGCCGCTTCCCGGTCGAGGCCGGGGTGTCGCCGCAGTTTCAGGAGATGGACGAACGATCCGGGCGGAAGCTGCGGGCGGATATCCTTGAGGCGATGGCGGACGGCCCGGCGCGCGCCGCTTTCGATGCGATGGCGACCTATCTGTCGGGCGACGATCCTGACAAGCTGGCGCAGGAAATCGCCGGCAAGCGCGATCTGTTCCAGCCCGGGGTCTCGGCAGCGGAAATCCGGGCGGCCTTGGGGCTGGCGGAGGGATATGATCTGGCCGCCTATCTGGGCGAGGTGCTGCCGGATTGGGCGGCGGAGGTGCTGGGCGATCTGGTGGGCGTGCTTCGTACTGGCCTGAAAACCGATATCAAGAATGCCGACAAGCTGGCGGCGCTGAATTTTGCCCGGCCCGATATGGCGCTGGCGCAGGCGCTGGAGGACATGTTTGTCTATAACGCCAAGGTGACGGCGAAGGAACCGCACACCGCCAAGCTGGACAGCTTTCCGACCAAGGGGTTGCGCGAGGCCAATCCCGACCTGATCGACGCGGTGCAGGACCTGATGCAGCGGTTCGAGGCCGCCAGGCCCCGCCGCATCGCGCTGAAGGCGGCGCTGAAGGCCGAGGCGCTCAATCAGTTCGCCGCTGCCTTCCTGCCGGAATATGACCGGCTGAAACTGGCGCAGGGCTGGCTGGATTTCGACGATCTGATCGGCAAGGCGCGGGCGCTTCTGACCGATGCATCAATGGCGCAATGGGTGTTGTTCCGCCTGGACGGCGGCATTGACCATATTCTGGTGGACGAGGCACAGGATACCAGCCCCGGCCAATGGGCGGTGATCGCGCGGCTGGCCGAGGAGTTTTTTGCCGGCCAGGGGGCGCGGCAGACCGGGCGGACCCTGTTCGTGGTCGGCGATGAAAAGCAATCCATCTATTCCTTCCAGGGGGCCGATCCGGCTGTGTTCGGCGATATGCGCGACTTTTTCGCGGCCAAGCTGGCCGAGGCGAACAGTGCGTTGAACCGGCACGACTTGCTCTATTCGTTCCGCTCGTCGGTGGCGATCCTGTCGCTGGTGGATATGGTGGTGCAGGCCGGGGGCCTGGCCGATGTGGCGGTGGAAATCACCCACAAGGCGTTTCACGAGAATTTGCCGGGGCGGGTCGATCTGTGGGAATTCATCGACAAGCCCGAGGCCGAGGAACGCGGCGACTGGTTCGATCCGGTGGATACTCCGCCCGCCAATGATCCGGCGCTGATGCTGGCGGGGCAGGTGGCGGATGCGGTGCAGGGCATTCTGGATCGCCGCGAAAGCCTGATCACCAAGGATGGCGCACGCGTCATCAGGCCGGGGGATTTCCTTATACTGGTGCAGCGGCGGTCCGATCTGTTTCACGAGATCATCCGCGCCCTGAAGGCGCGTGGCCTGCCGGTGGCGGGGGCGGATCGGCTGAAGATCGGTGGCGAGTTGGCGGTGCGCGATCTGACGGCGCTGCTGGCGTTTGTGAACACGCCCGAGGATGATCTGTCGCTGGCCGCCGCGCTGCGCTCGCCCTTGTTGCGCCTGTCCGAAGGCGATTTGTACCGGCTGGCCGAGGGGCGCGGCAAGAAGCATCTGTGGCAGGTGCTTCGGCGCAAGAAACGGCGGTTTGCCGATGCGCTGGCGGTGCTGAGCGACCTGCTGGATCAGGCGGATTTCCTGCGCCCCTACGAATTGCTGGAACGTATCCTGACCCGGCACCGGGGCCGCGAATACCTGATCGCCCGGCTTGGCCCCGAGGCCGAGGACGGGATAGACGCGCTGCTGGCGCAGGCCCTGCAATACGAGACGATGGAGGCCCCCGGCCTGACCGGGTTCCTGGGCTGGATGTCCACCGATGACAGCGACGTGAAGCGCCAGATGGACACCGAGGCCCGCGAAATCCGGGTGATGACGGTGCATGGCGCCAAGGGGCAGGAATCGCCGATCGTGATCCTGCCGGATACCGCCAAGCGGCAATTGCCGATGAATAACGAGGTGCTGGCGCTGCCGGGTGGCGGGGCGGCGTGGAAACTGGCCGCTGATGACAGCCCGCCCGCGCTGCAGGACGCGCTTGCGGCGCAAAAGCAGTTTTCCGAGGCCGAGCGGATGCGCGTCCTTTATGTCGCGCTGACCCGCGCCGAAAGCTGGCTGATCGTGTGCGGTGCCGGGGATCGCGGCGAGGCGGGCGAAAGCTGGTACAATCTGGTGGCCGCCGGGCTGGACGAGCTGGGCGCGGAAGAGGTTGCGTTTCAGGGCCGCAACATTCGCCGCTATCAACCCCTTGCCTGGCAGGGGGAGAAGGCCGAGGCGGTGGAAACGCCCCTGCCGGAGGCCCCGGTTCTGCCGGTCTGGGCCTTCGATCCGCCCCCGCCTGCCATCGGGCCGCAACCGGTGCTGAAACCATCGGATCTGGGCGGTGCGCATGTCGTTGCCGGGGCGGCGGAGGGGCAGGACGAGGATGCCGCCTTGCGTCATGGCGCGCGCGTGCATCTGTTGTTGCAGCATTTGCCAGGCATTGATCCCGGGCAGCGGGCGGATCAGGCGGCAGGTATTCTGGCGGCTACGGGCGATGCGGTGGAGGGGCGCGATCTGGCGGCGCTGCTGGCCGAGGTGTCGCCGGTGCTGGACGCGCCGGACCTGGCGCATCTGTTCGGCCCGGGCACATTGTCCGAGGTCGGCATTACTGCGCAGATCAAGGGGCAGGCGCTGGACGGGGTGATCGACCGGCTGGTGATCACGCCGGACAAGGTGCTGGCGGTCGATTACAAGTCGAACGCGGTGGTTCCCGATCACCCGGACGCCACGCCGGAAGCATTTCTGCGCCAGTTGGGGGCCTATGCTGCGGCGCTGGCGCAGATCTATCCCGACCGGGTGATCGAGGCCGCGATCCTGTGGACGAAAACCGCCAGGCTGGTGCCGCTGGACCACGAGATGCTGGCCGAAGCCCTGCAACGCGCCCCCACATCTTGACCATCTCGGGGGCGGTGCCTAGGTTGACGCCAAATCACTCAAACACGGTCAGGAGGCCGCGAAATGGCAACTGTAAAAGTCACCGACGCAACATTCGACGCCGAGGTCAAGGAATCCGATATTCCCGTCGTGGTGGATTTCTGGGCGGAATGGTGCGGGCCTTGCAAGATGATCGGTCCGGCCCTGGAAGAATTGTCCGAGGAATATGCCGGCAAGGTCAAGATCGCCAAGGTCAATGTCGATGACAACCCGAACTCGCCCATGCAACTGGGCGTGCGGGGCATTCCGGCGCTGTTCCTGTTCAAGGACGGGCAGGTGGTGTCGAACAAGACCGGCGCGGCCCCGAAATCGGCACTGAACGACTGGATCAAAAGCGCACTCTGAGCGCATCCGGTCAGGAAAAAGGATCAAAGGCACCTCAAGAGGTGCCTTTTTCATTTCAGGGGCTGGGTGGAGCCGCGAACGCCTATTCGCTGCCGCAGCGGCGCTCGGCCTCTTCCAGCGCGGCGGTGAAACCCAGAAGCGAGAACGTGTCCTCGGTGGTGGTGCCGCGCGATGACAGGCCGGTGACAATCGCCTCGGCCCCGCGCTTCATGGAGGTGGTGATCTTGGCATCCTCGGCTTCCGATGCCGGCCAGGCCCATTCGCCATCGACGAACAATTCATAGCTGGCCGAGCCGATCTTCAGGTTGACCGTGGTGCCTTCCTTGAACGGATAGCCGCCGGTGAAGGACACTTCGCCGGCGACATTCGTGCCGGGGCGAAACGACACGAAGAACAGCGTGTCGCCACGGGTAACCGCGACCGGCTTGCCGTCCTTGGTGTTGACGAAGCTTTTCGGGGCCGACACGACCCAGCATTCTGTCGGATTATCCTCGACAAAAACGCTCCAGTCGGTCTTGGCATCAACCCGGTTGGTGGATTCCTGCGCGAATGCCGCCTGGGTCGTGCCCAGCACCATAGCGATGCAGACTGCGATCAGGTTCTTCATGCTCGTCATGGCCTCCAGCCTGTTTCTGCCTCTCTGACCGTTACAATGGTTCATTGTCGGAACTCTGGGCTTTCCGGTCGTTATAGGGATACCTGTCGGATCAGTCTAACTGAGATTTCCCTGTTTTCCAGCCCCATTTGCGGATTTCCGCTGAACCGGGCGGGTTGGATCAGGGGCAACGCCTTGTTGCATCCTGCAAGGCTGCGGAAAATCCCTGTGCGGAAAAACGATCCGAGGTCTGGCTTTCGGGCGCTCCGGTTTGGATATGGAGCGGCTGGACGATGGTCTCGGCATGGCTGACCGCCTGCACCAGGGCATGGTCTTGCTGCGGTTTGCGAAGCCAGGCCCAGCCATCCTGCTGGAACAAATCGAACCCGGCCAGCGGTGCCAGCAGCCGGATCGCGCTGCCGGGATCGAAGGCGCGGCCGAAGACATAGGACATTTCGGGGATGCCGCTGCTGCCGGGCCGGAGGGTGAAGATCAGGTAGGTTTCGCGGTCATCCAGCGCGATCACGCCGCCGCGCATGGTTTCGGATGCCATCGGCGTGGTGGAAATCCAGCAGGTCGCCTCGCCTTCCGGGGCAAAGACGCTCCAATCCGCGAAATGCGCCTGCAGGGTCTCGTAATTGGCGGCGGTGGCGGGCGTGGCGGCGGCGATCAGGGCCGCAAGGATCATTCGGATTTGCACTGGCATCCCCTTGTCTTTTCGACAAAGGATAGGTCAAGGGCGCGAGGCAATCCAGCGCGGTGAATGATTGGTTTTTGGGAGACCTGATATGCGGGAAGCGGAAAAGCTGGTGGAAATCTGGCGCGGGCCGATGCTGGAATCGGTGCATCGCGGCCATGCGGTGATCTCGGATGCCAGGGGCGAGGTCCGGGCAAGCTGGGGCGATCCCGATCTGGTGTTTTTGCCGCGATCCGCCTCGAAGATGCTGCAGGCGCTGCCGCTGATCGAAAGCGGTGCTGCGGCGGCGTTGGGGCTGAGCCCGGAGCATCTGGCGCTGTCCTGTGCCTCGCATAACGGGGCGGCGATCCATACCGGGCGGGTGACGAAATGGCTGGCCGAGCTGGGCCTGGGCGACGTCGCGCTGCGGTGCGGCCCACAGGAACCGAGGGACCGGGACGAGCGTGACCGGCTGATCCGTGCGCATGAAGGCCCGTGCCAGTATCACAACAGTTGCTCGGGCAAGCATACCGGGTTCCTGAGTGTCACGCGCCACTTGGGGGCGGGGCCGGAATATCTGGAACTGGATCATCCGGTGCAAAAGGCCGTGCGGGACGTATTCGAGGAGATGACCGGCGTGCCCTCGCCGGGCTACGGGATCGACGGGTGTTCAGCCCCGAATTTCGCCACCACGCTGGTGGGCATGGCGCGGGCAATGGCGCGGATGGCGGCGGGCGATACCGGCAGCGATGTGCGCAACCTGGCTTCGGCGCGGCTGGTGGCGGCGATGGCGCGGCATCCCGATCTGGTGGCGGGCGAGGGGCGGGCCTGTACCGAACTGATGCGCGCGATGGGGGGCGCGGCCTCGATCAAGACCGGGGCCGAGGCGGTGTTCGTGGCCATTCTGCCCGGTCCCGGGCTGGGCATTGCGGTGAAGATCGAGGACGGCGGCACCCGCGCCGCCGAAGCGGTGATCGCGGCGCTGCTGGTGCAATCCGGGGTGCTGGACGGCGCGCATCCGGCGGCGCAGAAATACCTGAGCGGCCCGATCCGCAACTGGCGCGGGATCGAGACCGGGCATATGCGGGTGCTGATCTGACGCGATAGGGCTTGTGGAATTCCCGGTTATCGCCCCCGCTGCTCTGCCAATCTCCGATTACGTGCCCCGCCATGCCCCGGCATCACCGCCCCGTCGCAAACCCGCAATCGACCGGGCCGAACCACTTGCCCGCTGCAAACGAATTGCATTTCCGGACCCCGCGGCCTATTTACCCTGTGACGCAAGCAGGACAGCAACGAGACCCCCGCATGAACTGGATTTCCAACTATGTCCGGCCCAAGATCAACTCGATCTTCTCGCGGCGCGAGACGCCGGACAACCTCTGGTCCAAATGCGATGAATGCGGCACCATGCTGTTTCACCGCGAGCTGAAGGAGGCGCAGAACGTCTGCCCGAGTTGCGATCACCACATGCTGATCGCGCCGCGAGAACGGTTCGAGACGCTGTTCGACGGCGGCGTCTTCACCGAGATCGAGGTGCCGAAGGCGCTGGCCGATCCCCTGCATTTCCGCGACCAGAAGAAATATCCAGAACGCCTGAAAACCGCGCAGCGCAATACCGGCGAGCCTGAGGCAATGCTGGTGGCAACCGGCGATATGGGCCGCGCCCCGGTGGTGATCGCCGGGCAGGATTTCAAGTTCATGGGCGGCTCGATGGGGATGCATGTCGGCAATGCCATCATCGCCGGGGTCAATTACGCGATTGCCCACAAACTGCCGTTCATCCTGTTTTCCGCCGCCGGGGGCGCGCGGATGCAGGAAGGGATCCTCAGCCTGATGCAGATGCCGCGCACCACCGTGGCGGTGCAGATGCTGAAAGAGGCAGGCCTGCCCTTCATCGTGGTGCTGACGCATCCGACGACCGGCGGCGTGACCGCCAGCTATGCCATGCTGGGCGATGTCCATATTGCCGAACCCAATGCCCTGATCGGCTTTGCCGGGGCGCGGGTGATCGAACAGACCATTCGCGAGAAACTGCCCGAAGGGTTCCAGCGTGCGGAATATCTGCTGGATCACGGCATGCTGGACCGGGTGACGCATCGCAAGGACCTGCGCGACGACCTGATCACCATCACCCGCATGCTGATGCGCCAGCCGCCGGCGGTGAAGGGCGATCTGCCGAAGCCCGAGGCCACCGCCCCAGCCGGGGATGCCGCTGAGTGAGTGCCGCCAGCAGCGACATCATTCTTGAGCGGCTGATGGCGCTCCACCCCAAGATCATCGACCTGGTGCTGGACCGGTTGCATCGCCTGCTGGCAGCGCTGGACCACCCTGAACGCGCCCTTCCGCCGGTGATCCATATCGCCGGTACCAATGGCAAGGGCTCCACCCAGGCGATGCTGCGGGCCGGGCTGGAACATGCCGGCAAGCGGGTGCATGCCTATACCTCGCCGCATCTGGCGCGGTTTCATGAGCGTATCCGTGTCGCCGGATCGCTGATTTCCGAGGCGGAATTGCAGGCGGTGCTGGAAGAATGCGAGGTGGCCAATGGCGGCACCCCGATCACCTATTTCGAGATCACCACCGCCGCCGCCTTCCTGGCCTTCACCCGCACGCCTGCCGATTACACATTGCTTGAGGTCGGCCTTGGCGGGCGGCTGGATGCGACCAACGTGATCGACCGACCGGCATTGACGATCATCACCCCGGTCTCGATCGACCATCAGCAATATCTGGGCAATACATTGCCCGAGATTGCCGGTGAAAAGGCGGGTATCCTGAAGCGTGGTGTGGCCTGCATCGTCGGCCCGCAGGAAGATGACGCGCTGGAGGTGATCGAGGCGAAGGCGGCGCGGCTTGGTGCGCCCTTGCTGATCCACGGCCAGCACTGGCATGTGGCCGAGGAACGCGGACGCCTGATCTATCAGGATGAAAACGGCCTTCTGGACCTGCCGCCGCCAAACCTGATGGGGGCGCACCAGTTCCAGAATGCCGGTGCCGCCATCGCCGCCCTGCGGCATCTGGGTTATGGCGAGGACGTGGCCGAGGCCGCGATCACCCGCGCCGAATGGCCCGCCCGGATGCAGCGGCTGGTTCGCGGGCCGCTGATCGACCTGGCCCCCAAGGCCGAGATCTGGCTGGACGGCGGCCATAATCCGGCCTGCGGCGCGGCACTGGCGGAAACCCTGACGCGGTTGCCAAAGCGCCCCTTGCACATGATCGTCGGGATGCTGAACACCAAGGATATCGCCGGTTACCTGCGCCCGCTGGCGGGGATGGCGCAAACCCTGCAAGGCATCAGCATCCCCGGCGAAAAGGCGACCCTCAGTGCCGCCGAAACCGTTGCCGCCGCAAGCGCCGCCGGGTTTCAGGCCCGTGAGGCCGACAGCATGGTGGCGGCAATCGGCAGAATCGTGCAGGATGACCCGACCGCGCGGATCCTGATCTGCGGTTCGCTCTACCTCGCCGGGAATGTGCTGCGCGAGAACGGCTGAACCCGGCATCCTTTGCGCGGGACTTGGAAAGGGACAGATATGCACCGACGCTCTTTCCTGACCGGCCTGGCAGCAGGGGCGACCGGCGCGTTTCTGCCCTGGCACGGCGCGCAGGCGGGTGGCGCAACGCTTCGGGGCTATCTCAGAACCAACTGGAGCCGTGATCCCTGGTCGTTCGGGTCTTATTCCTATGTCGCGAAAGGGGCGGCGCAGCGTGATCGCGCGGTTGTCGGCGCACCCGTTGCCGGGCGGGTGTTTTTCGCAGGCGAGGCGGTTCATCCGACCTATAACTCCACCGTTCATGCCGCCTATGAAAGCGGCGAGGCGGTCGGGCGTGACGTGGCGGGCGACCATTCCGGGCATGTCGCGGTGATCGGGGCGGGCGTCAGCGGCCTGGCCGCCGCGCAGGCGCTTTCGGCCAAGGGGCGCAAGGTGACTGTTTTCGAGGCACGGGACCGTATCGGCGGGCGGGTCTGGACCAGCAATTCCTTTGGCATCCCGCTCGATCTGGGGGCAAGCTGGATTCACGGAACCAGCCGCAATCCGGTTGCAAAACTTGCGCGCAAGGCGAATGCCAGGACCGTTGCCACCGACGATTCCTATATTGCGCGCGGTGGCGATGGCCGGCGGATCAGCGAGGACGATGTGCCGGACTGGCTGGATGCGGTAACGCTTTATCAGCACGAGGCCGGTGCGGATCGCTCGGAAATCAACCTGTCCGCCTACGAGGCCGAACCGGAATATGACGGCGACGAGGTGATCTTTCCGAACGGATACCAGGGCATCCTCGGCGCACTTGGCGGCAGCTACGAGGTGCGGCTTGCCTCGCCCGTCACCGCGATTACCTATGGCGACGGCGGTGTCACCCTTGCCGTTAGGGGCGAACAACACCTTTTCGACGCGGTTGTCGTGACCCTGCCGCTGGGCGTTCTGAAAAACAAGGCGGTCAGCTTCAGCCCGCCGTTGCCCGCCGACAAGCAGGCCGCGATTGCGCGGCTGGGCATGGGAACCCTCGACAAGTTCTACCTTCTGTATGACCGGCCGTTCTGGGACAAGGATGTCACCTGGATCGGCACGCCTGAAAACGGCCTGCCGCGCGGGCAGTTCAGCGAATGGCTCAATTTCTACAAATATATCGGTCAGCCCATCATCATGGCGTTCAATGGCGGCCCGCCCGCGCTTCGCCTTGCCGCGGAGCCTGACGAAAAGCTGGTGCAGGCGGCGCAGCAGACATTGGCGCGGGCCTATCCGGGCTGAAGCGCCCCACTTGCCGGGCTTGTACCCGGGGCCCCATATAGTGTATTGCCCGCGCCCTGACCGGAGATCAATCATGACCGCCATCACCCCCGATTTGCTGACGATCCCACGCAAGGACGCGCCGGGCCTGGCGAACCTTGTCGGCCTGACCCGTGAGGGGCTGCACGCCGCCCTGATCGCCGCCGGCACGCCCGAGGCGCAGGCGAAGATGCGCACCGGGCAGGTCTGGCAATGGATCTACCAGAAGGGTGTCAGCGATTTTGGGCTGATGACCAACCTTGCCAAGCCGTTCCGCGCCCTGCTGGCCGACAATTTCGTGATCGAGCGGCCCGAGATCGTGGTGAAACAGGTCTCCGACGACGGCACGCGCAAATACCTTTTGCGGATCGCCGGGGGCCACGAGGTCGAGACCGTCTATATCCCCGAGGAAGATCGCGGCACGCTGTGCGTTTCCAGTCAGGTGGGCTGTACGCTGACCTGTTCGTTCTGCCATACCGGCACGCAGAAACTGGTGCGCAACCTGACGGCGGCGGAAATCGTCGGGCAGATTCTGGTGGCGCGGGACGATCTGGGCGAATGGCCGAAGCCGGGGCGCAATCCCAAGGATGAAACCAGGCTGTTGTCCAATATCGTGCTGATGGGCATGGGCGAGCCGTTGTACAATTTCGAGAACGTCCGCGATGCGATGAAGATCGCGATGGACCCCGAGGGGATTTCACTGTCGCGGCGGCGGATCACGCTGTCCACCTCGGGTGTGGTGCCGGAAATCGCCCGCGCCGGGGAAGAAATCGGCTGCCAGTTGGCGATTTCCTTTCACGCCACCGATGACGCGACGCGCGACAGGCTGGTGCCGATCAACAAGCGCTGGAATATCGAGGCGTTGCTGGCGGCGCTGAAGGACTATCCCCGGCTGTCGAACTCGGAGCGGATCACGTTTGAATACGTGATGCTGAAAGGCGTGAACGACAGTGACGAGGACGCGCGGCGGCTGGTGAAGCTGATCGAAGGCATCCCGGCCAAGATCAACCTGATCCCGTTCAACGAATGGCCCGGCGCGCCCTATGAACGCTCCTCGGGCAACCGCATCCACGCGTTTGCCGATATCATCTACCACGCCGGTTACGCCTCGCCGATCCGCAAGCCGCGGGGCGAGGATATCATGGCCGCCTGCGGGCAGTTGAAATCCGAGACCGAACGGGGGCGGCGGGACAAGGTGCGGTAGACGCAGCCCCCACTTCCGCTACGCCCGCGAATCCGCTACAATGCCGCCATCAATGGCCCGTTCAGAGGTACAAGATGCAGGCTTTCATTCGGATCATCGTCGTCCTGGCGCTGGCGCTGGGCATCAATGCCTGTTCCAAGTTCAAGCGTTACGACGGCCCCGAGGTCACCCGCGTGGTGATCCTGAAATCCACCCGCAGGATGTATCTGATGCATGGCGAGGAGGCGCTGAAAGTCTACGAGGTTGACCTCGGCTTCGCCCCCGATGGCCACAAGGAATTTGAAGGCGACGGGCGCACCCCGGAAGGCAGCTACCTGATCGACCGGCGCAATCCGCGCAGCGATTTCCACCTGAGCCTCGGCATCAACTATCCCAACGAGGCGGATATCGAAAACGCCCGCAAGGCCGGGAAGTCTCCGGGCGGGGATATCTTCATCCACGGCGGCCCGCGCCTGTTCCGCGACAAGAAGCGCGACGACTGGACCGCCGGCTGCATCTCGGTCTCCAACAAGGAGATCGAGGAGATTTACGCGATGGTGCGCGACGGCACGCCGATCGACATTTTCCCGTAAGGCCCACCGATAGTCTCATGAATTGAATTCGCCTCAGGGTTTTGTTAACCTGCGGCCCTGTCGAGATGCGCCGTGCCTTGCCGGCATACCTGATAACCATCGCCGGCCGGTTGATGCCTCTCATTGATCTGAAGGAGATTTCCCGGTGCGGTTTTCACATTTCCTGGCAGCCCTTGCCCTGACCACCTTCGCCGCCGGTGCGGCGCTGGCGGATCGTGGCTACATGTTCAACTTCATCGGGCCGTCGGGGGCCGGCAAGTCCACGCTGATCATGGTTCTGATCAACGATCTGGGCAAGCCGCGGCGGATATCGCTGAATTCCGGGCAGGACGGCGCGGTTTTCGGCCATCTTGAGGATCGCAAGCTGTTCGTGGTGGATGAAAAGAACCGCGAGGTGATTGATGTCGGCGCGATGATGGGGGCCTATCGCGGATCGGGCATGGCCGGTGCTGCCGGTTCTGCCAGCGGCTCGATGGCCGCGCTGGATGCCGTGCAGGAGCAGATGCGCGAGAAGCTGGAAGAGATGCTGGCGCAGATGCCCGAAGACCAGCGCCCGATGGCGCGCAAGATGCTGGAAAAGCAGTTCGGCCTGAAACCGAAGAAGGCCGAGCCTGCCCCGACCGCTGGCAACGGTGCCGGTATGGAAGTGACCGAGACCGGACAGGTGAAGATCGAAAACGGAATGGAACAGCACCTGATCGTGATTTCGGTCGATGGCCGGCCGGTCAGCGAGGTCTGGGTGACGGACCCGGACAATGTCGAAGGTGGTCAGGTGATGATCGACGCGATGGCCGGTCTGGGCGGGCTGTTCGACGAGGTGGTCGGCGATGCGATGCCGGGCGGCAAGGGCAAAGGCAAGGGGCCGGGCATGAACACCTTTGAATTCGCCCGCCAGATGGCGCGGCTGAACCGCTTTCCTATCAGCACCACAGACCTGGAGGACGACGAGACCTTCACGCTGGAAAGCGCCGCTGAACGCGATCTGGACCCTGATGCGTTCGAGCCGCCAAAGGGCTATCGCCTGCGCACGATGCCTGGCGGTTAAGCGTGCCCGGGGTCAGGCTCAGCTTCCGAAAATCTGTGTCCACCAGATCTTGCCGCCGGGTTCCTGATACCACGACAGGCCCATGAAACGGGCATCGGGGTTCATGATCACGTCGCGGGTGGCCGGGTCGCTCATCCAGGCGGCCAGGGTCTCGACATCGCTTTCAAAGGTTTCCGAGATATTCTCGCCCAGCATCACGCCGGGATAACCGGCGCGCGCCACCCGGTCGATCGGCGACGAGCCGTCCGATCCGAAATGCCAGGGCCGGTTCTGGATCGACATGTCACGCGAATGCGTCGCCGCCGCCGCGGTCAGTTCGGCCGACAATTCCAGCGGCTGCAATCCGCTGGCCACGCGCAGCGCATTGACGGAATCGAGCATGCGGTACGGGATCTTGTTGCTCTCGAATACGCCGATGCGGAACACGCCCCGTCCCGGACCGTTGGTCGAGCCGTCTCCCGTGCAGGCCGACAGGGCAAACAGGGAAAGAAACAGGCTAATGATCAGGCGTGTCATTTTTGTCATACCATCCAGGATGCGTTCGCTGCCAATCCCTAACCGCTACGGCACGGTCTTTCAAATAATAGCCACAGGCGATACGAAAGATAACGCGACTTTGAATTGAAACTGAGGCTTTCGGGCAATATCCCGGCCTCGGGAACCGCACATGAACCCGCCGATGGAGTTTACCGTGAAAAACCAGAAACCTGCCATGCTTAGCCGCCGCGCCTTCAACCGCTCGCTGCTTGCCGGTGCCGGCACACTGGCCGTCGGGCTGCCTGCCACCGCCTGGGCCGAAGATGAAATCGAGATGGAGCATGACGTTACCGAGACGGTAAAGCACAATCTGTCCAGTTTTTCCTCGAAAACCTGGCAACCCTATTTCGACAATCTGCGCAACGGCGCGATCCTTGTCGATACCACGTCGCGGGCGCTGCATTACTGGTCGTCGGACGAATCACTCTACAAGCTCTATCCGACAAGCGTGCCGGTTTCCGAAGAACTGACACGCCGGGGGCGCACCTCGATCGTGCAAAAGGTGGTTGGCCCGGAATGGCGCCCGACCCCGGCGATGAAGCGGCGAAACCCCGAATGGCCGGATTATGTCGGCCCGGGCGAGGACAATCCGCTTGGAACGCACGCAATGTATCTCGGATGGCAATATTACCGCATTCATGGCACGAACGACACACGCAAGATCGGTCGCCGCTCGTCCAATGGTTGCATCGGTCTGTACAACGAACACATTGCCGAACTGTTCGAGCTGGCCAAGGTCGGCACACAGGTGTTGCTTATTTAACGACATTGCAGGAAACCTGCGATCCCGGCCCCGGCAGAGGCATTGCAATTGAAAATGTATGCTGGTTAGAAATGGGGACGAGGTACAGTCTTGGGTGCATGTCGTTGGGTTCCAAATACCTTGACCCGCAAAACGACAGGCAATTTTTGGAGGATAACATGAAATCACTCGCTCTGGCAGCCGCCATCTCGCTCGCCGCCACGTCGGCTTTCGCTGGCTCCTACGTCGCTCCGGTGATGGAGCCCGTAGTGGTTGAAGAAGCCGCGTCTTCGTCTTCGGGCGGCGGTGTTCTGGTTCCGCTGATCGCGCTTCTGGTCATCTGGGCCGCCACGCGCTAAGCGATCCCGCTTCGGCAGGATAAAGTTGTGGAAAGGCAGCGGCTTACCGCTGCCTTTTCCATTTCCGGATCAGCGTTTCCGGACTGTTGACAGGGCTTGTGTACCGGGTCGGTTTCGGGGTAAACTCCACGGGCTATTTACGCCGCAAGGCAATTATCTCAGGAGGATAACATGAAGTCACTCGCACTCGCCGCCGCTATCTCGCTCGCCGCCACGTCGGCTTTCGCTGGCTCCTACGTCGCTCCGGTGATGGAGCCCGTCGTGGTTGAAGAAGCCGCCTCTTCGTCTTCGGGCGGTGGTGTTCTGGTTCCGCTGATCGCGCTTCTGGTCATCTGGGCCGCCACGCGCTAAGGCGCAGGCTCGCGAAAAGATTGCGGAAAGGCAGCGGCAATCGCTGCCTTTTTGCGTTTCAGGGGGTCGGTGCCTCAGCCGCCAGCAGCGCCTGCAGGCCCTCGCGATAGGTCGGGTATGACAGGCGCACACCCAGTTCCCGAAGGATCAGATCGTTGCGGACACGCTTTGATTCGGCATAGAAGCTCCGCGCCATCGGCGTCATGTCCGCACTGGCAAAATCCTCGGCAGGCGGCAGCGGCAGGCCAAGCATTTCCGCGGCCATGCCGATCACGTCCTCGGGCGGGGCGGCTTCGTTGTCGCAGACATTGTAGATCGCCCCGGCCCGTGGTCGCGCAATCGAGGCCGCCAGCGTTTGCGCGATATCGTCGGCATGGATGCGGCTGAACACCTGCCCCGGCTTGACAATCCGCCGCGCCGTGCCGCTTCGGACCTTGGCGAAAGGGCCGCGCCCGGGGCCGTAGATACCGGCCAGCCGGAAGATATGCAGCGGCAAACCGGCATCGCGGGCCAGATCGGCCCAGGCGGCCTCGGCGGCGACACGCCAGCGCCCGCGTTTCGTGGCGGGTGTCAGGGGCGTCGCCTCGTCCACCCAGCCGCCTTGATGATCGCCGTAAACCGCCGTGGTCGAAAGATAGCCCATCCATTCCAGCCGCCCGGCCCGCGCGGCGATATCCGCGCCCAATGCTGCCAGCACCGGGTCGCCGCCTTCGCCGGGGGCGACCGACAGAAGGATATGCGTGGCAGCGTCCAGTGCCGGGGCAGGATCGCTGCCGGGCCAGATCATGCCTTCGACCCCAAGGGCCGCCATATCCGCCAGCCTGTCCGTATCGCGCGTCGTGCCGATCACCCGCCAGCCATCGGCCAGCAGCAGCCGCGACAGCGCCGAGGCACTGTAGCCATGCCCGAAAACCAGCATTACCTTGCTCATTCTCTTATCCTTCTTTTTGGCGGAAATACTCCCGCCGGAGGCCAGCGGCCTTTCATCCTTCCAGGCGCCGGATTGCCCAGCCAGCGGCCTCGCGCACCACGGCATCGCCGTCGTTCAGGCAATCCCGCGCCTTGTCCGCCAGCGCCGGATCGCCGGAATTGCCGATTGCATACAGAACGTTACGCACAAACCGGTTACGCCCGATGCGCTTGACCGGGGATTTCGTGAACAGGGCGCGAAATGCGGCATCGTCCAGCCCGACCAGATCGCCAAGGGCCGGTTCGGCCAGTTCGGCGCGGGCGTGATAGCCTGCCTCGTGCGCCAGAACCGCATATTTGTTCCAGGGGCAGGCGGCCAGGCAATCGTCGCAGCCATATATGCGGTTGCCCATGTGCACGCGCAATTCCTCGTCCACCGGTCCGGCATGTTCGATGGTCAGGTAGGAAATGCAGCGCCGCGCGTCGATCCGGTAGGGTGCGGGGAAGGCCCCGGTCGGGCAGGCATCCAGACAGGCGCGGCACGATCCGCAATGATCGGTTCCGGCCTCGTCGTGGTCCAGTTCGGCGGTGGTGAAGATCGCGCCCAGGAACACCCAGGAGCCGAATGCGCGGCTGACCAGATTGGTATGCTTGCCCTGCCAGCCCAGCCCCGCCGCCGCCGCCAGCGGCTTTTCCATCACCGGGGCGGTATCGACGAATACCTTGATTTCGGTCCCCGGTGCCTGTTCGATCAGCCAGCGGCCCAGCCGTTTCAGGCGTTTCTTCACAATGTCATGGTAGTCGCGGTTCTGCGCATAGACCGAGATCGCGCCCTTGCCCGGTTGCCCCAGAATCACCCCCGGATCGGTGGCGGGGCCGTAATTCTCGGCCAGCATGATCACCGAGCGCGCCTCGGGCCAGAGTGCGGCGGGATCGCCGCGCCAATGCATCCGCTCGGCCATCCATCCCATCTGCCCGTGCCGCCCGGCCGCGACAAAATCCGCCAGCCGCGCCGCGGCCAGGGGCACATCGCCGGGGCCGCAGATACCGATATCCGAAAATCCTTCGGCCCGCGCCTGCGCCTTCAATGCCGCCGTCAGCGGGATCAAAAATCCAGGTCCGCGTAATGCGGCGGCTGCGGGAAGCCCGGGACGTTATCGGCCAGCAGCGAGCGGAAGGCCGGGCGAGACTTGATCGTGGCGTACCATTCCTTGATCAGCGCCGAGCGGTCCCAATCGACATCACGGATATAATCCAGGCAGGACAGATGCGCGGCGGCGGCGAAATCCGCCAGGCTCAGCCGGTCCCCGGCCAGCCAGCGGCGCTGTTCCAGCAATTCGGTCATGTAATCGAGGTGGAACTTGATGTTGCGCGAGCCCGCCTTGACATTGGCGCTGTCGGGATAGCCCGATTGCGTGATCTTCTTGTTGACCCGTTCATACAGCAGGTTCGCCGTCACCTCGCGGTGGAACTTGTCGTCAAACCAGAAATTCAGTCGCCTGACCTCGGCGCGTTCCGACGGCTTTGTCGGCATCAGCGGCGGTTCGGGATGCACTTCCTCCAGGTATTCGCAGATCGCCGAGCTTTCGGCCAGTGTCAGCCCGTCCGCCTTCAGCACCGGCACCATGCCGGCGGGGTTCATCAGGATGAAATCCTTGCGCTTTTCCCAGTAGCGTTCCTCGATCAGCTCCACCTCGATGCGTTTTTCGGCCAGCACCAGGCGGACCTTGCGGCAGAACGGAGACAGGGGAACGTGGTAAAGACGGTGCATTGTGCTTTGCTCGGGAGGTTTCTTGTGCTGGATGTTGTGCCTGTGATCGGGGGTATTTTCAACCGCTGAAACCGGTCGGTGCGGTGAAAGCCGTCGGCGAAGATTGCGTTTAGTCCGCCTTTTTCACGAAACAGCCGTCACGCCCGTCGGCGGCGATGGTTCTGGCGCCATCCATGATCTGCGCCGTGCGCGCACGGGTCATGTCGCTGGGATTGATTGCCGATCGGTCCTTCGGGTTGGGCAGGATCGCCGCCAGCCGCGCCGCCTGCAACAGGGTGATATCGGCGGGTTTCGTGCCGAAGTAATGCGCCGACGCCGCCCCGACGCCGAACACGCCTTCATCGAATTCCGCGACGTTCAGATAGACTTCGATGATCCGCCGCTTGGTCCAGAACAATTCGACATAGATCGTCATCTCCGCTTCCAGCGCCTTTCTGATCCATGTCCGCGCCGGCCACAGGAACACGTTCTTGGTGACCTGCTGGCTGATCGTCGAGGCCCCGCGCAGACGCCCGTCATTGCCCGCTACGGCGGCGCGGATCGCGTCCAGATCAAAGCCCCAGTGATTGCAGAAATTGGCATCCTCGGCGGCCACCACGGCGCGTGGCATATCGGGTGACATATCCTCCAGATCGACCCATTCGCGTTTGATCGCGCCCAGGCGCTGACTCTCGGAAATCATGTAATAGCCGGGTGGCGGGTTCATGAAGGCGATCAGGAACACCACAATCGCCTGGAACCCCAGGATCGCCCAGAACAAGCGCGAGGCGAACCGGAACGCGGCAAGCCCGCGCGGCCCCAGGAAACGTTTCAGTCTCCCCCTGATGCCCACAGGTTTTTGCCTGCTGGCCCGCGATTTCTTCTTTTTAGCTGCCACGCCCCTTCTATAGGGCGCGGCAGCGATGCAGGGAAGCCGTTTGCTGCGGGATCAGGCGCTCTGGGCGCTGCCGAGATTGTCGCTCAGGGGATGTGGCAGATGTGCCAGCATCTCCTTCGGGCAGATCTGGACGAAGTTGGCCTTTTCCTCGTCCCAGTGATGCAGGATATGGCGGGCGCGGGGCGAGCGGGTCTCGCGCAGATGTTCCTCGATCAACTCGCGCAGCACGCTTTCCCAATGAGCCGAGGCCAGTGGGCCAAGGACAAGCGTTTCAGGGTTCACCTGCGTGCCGGCGCGTGCGTCGGGATCATAAAGATAGGCCATGCCGCCGGTCATGCCGGCCCCGAAATTCTGCCCGATACTGCCAAGGATTACCGCCGTGCCGCCGGTCATGTATTCACAGCCGTTCGAGCCGCAGCCTTCCACCACCACCGATGCCCCGGAATTGCGCACCGCGAATCGCTCGCCGGCGCGGCCATTGGCGAACAATTTGCCCGCCGTCGCGCCATAAAGGACGGTGTTGCCGATGATCGTGTTGTCTGCGGCCACAAGCGGCGAAATCAGCGGCGGGCGCACCACGATGATGCCGCCCGACAGGCCCTTGCCGACATAATCATTGGCATCGCCCGAGACTTCCAGCTTCAGCCCCGGTGCCGCGAAGGCACCCAGCGATTGCCCGGCCGAGCCAGACAGTTTGACCGTCAGGTGATCGGGTTGCAGATCGTTGTTCATGCCGAAACGTTCGACGATATGGCTGGAAACCCGCGTGCCGATGGTCCGGTGTGTGTTCTGCACCGAATAGGACAATTGCATCTTCTCGCCTTCCTTGAAGAAGGGGCGGGCATCGCGGACGATCTCGGCGTCCAGCGTATCGGGAACTTCCTGGCGCGGTTTGTCGCGGTTGTAGACGATGGAATGATCGCCATCGACGGTGATCAGCATCGGGTTCAGGTCCAGATCGTCCAGATGCGCCGAGCCACGGCTGACCTGCGTTATCAGGTCGGCCCGCCCGATCACCTCGTCCAGCGTCCGCGCGCCAAGCGAGGCCAGGATTTCCCGCACCTCCTGTGCGTAGAAGGTAATCAGGTTGACCACCTTGTCGGCAGAGCCGGAGAATTTGCGGCGCAGTTCGATATCCTGCGTGCAGACCCCGACCGGGCAGGTGTTGGAATGGCATTGCCGCACCATGATGCAGCCCATCGCGATCAGGGCAGCGGTGCCGATGCCGAATTCCTCGGCCCCCATCATCGCCGCCATGACGATATCGCGCCCGGTACGCAAGCCGCCATCGGTTCTGAGCGTCACGCGGTCGCGCAGGTTGTTCATCGCCAGCACCTGATGCGCCTCGGTCAGGCCCATTTCCCAGGGCAGGCCGGCATATTTGATGCTGGTGGCGGGCGACGCCCCGGTGCCGCCGTTATGGCCGGAAATCAGGATCACATCCGCCTTGGCCTTGGCCACCCCGGCGGCAATCGTGCCGACGCCCGAGCTGGACACCAGCTTGACCGTCACCTTGGCGCGGGGGTTGATCTGCTTGAGGTCGTAGATCAGTTGCGCCAGATCCTCGATGGAATAGATGTCGTGATGCGGCGGCGGGCTGATCAGGGTCACGCCCTTGGTGGAATGGCGCAGCCGCGCTATCAGTTCGGTGACCTTGATGCCGGGTAACTGGCCGCCCTCGCCGGGTTTGGCCCCCTGGGCGACCTTGATTTCCAGTTCCTCGCAATGGTTCAGGTATTCCGCCGTCACGCCGAAGCGGCCCGAGGCCACCTGCTTGATCTTGGCGCTGGGGTTGTCGCCATTGGGCTCCGGTGTAAAATGCGCCGGGTCCTCGCCGCCTTCGCCGCTGTCGGACTTGGCCCCGATCCGGTTCATCGCCACGTTCAGCGCCTTGTGCGCCTCGGGGCTGAGTGCGCCCAGAGACATGCCCGGCGTTACGAAGCGTTTGCGGATCGAGGTAATGGATTCGACTTCTTCCAGTGCAACCGGCTTGCCCATCGGCTGGATGTCCAGCAGGTCGCGCAGATGGATCGGCGGGTTGGCCTGCATCATGGCCGAATACTGCTTCCACAGATCGAACGAGGCCTGCGCGCAGGCTTCCTGCAACAGGTGCATGTTCTGCGCCTGCCAGGCGTGTTTCTCGCCCTGACGGCGTGCCTTGTAAAAACCGCCAATGGGCAACACATCGCTGCCGCCCAGCCAGCCCCTTGCGTGAACCTGGCTGATCTTGCGCTGGATACCGGAGACACCGATGCCGGAAATCCGGCTGGGCATGCCGGGGAAATATTCCGCCACCATCGACCGCGACAGGCCCACCGCCTCGAAGTTCAGACCGCCGCGATACGATGAGATAACCGAAATCCCCATCTTCGACATGATTTTCAGAAGGCCCTGATTGACCGCTTCGGAAAAATTGCCAATTGCCTTGTCCAGCGGCCCCTCCAGCAGGCCCCGCGCCACCCGGTCGGCGATGGAATCCTGCGCCAGATAGGCGTTCACCGTGGTCGCGCCCGAACCGATCAGCACCGCGAAATAATGCGGATCAATGCATTCCGCCGACCGCACGTTCAGCGAACAGAAAGTTCTGAGGCCCTTGCGCGTCAGCCAGGAATGCACCGCGCTGGTCGCCAGGATCATCGGCATCGCCACCTTGTCGGGGTCTTGATGCTGATCGGTCAGGATCAGGTGCATGGCACCCGCGCGCACTGCATCCTCGGCTTCGCTGCGCACCCGGTCCAGCGCCTGGCCCAGGGCGTTCGCCCCGGCATCGCGGCGGAAGGTGCAATCCAGCGCCACCACGTCATCGCCGAAATGCCTGACCATCTCGTCGAACCGGGCGTTGGACACGAAGGGGCTTTCCAGCGACAGGATTTCGGTCTGGGTGTGATCCTCGTCCAGCACGTTCTTCAGATTGCCGAACCGGGTTTTCAGGCTCATCACGCGGTATTCGCGCAGGCTGTCGATCGGCGGATTGGTGACCTGGCTGAAGTTCTGGCGGAAGAAATGGCTCAGGGGGCGGTACATGTCCGACAGGACCGCCGCCGGGGTATCATCGCCCATCGAGGCGATGGCTTCCTTGCCGTCTTCGGCCATCGGGTGCAGGATCTGCTCCAGTTCCTCGATGGAGAAACCCGCCGCGATCTGGCGGCGGCGCAATTCGGCCCCCTCGAACAGGGTGATCTCGGGCACGCCGCTGGTTTCCGCCTCAAGATCGACGATCTTGCCCACCCAGTCGCCATAGGGGCGGGCGGCGGCCAGTTCGTCCTTCATCTCGGCATCGTGCAGCAGGCGGCCTTCCTGCATGTCCACCGCCAGCATCTGGCCGGGGCCAAGCGCGCCTTTTTCCACCACGCGGGTTTCGTCGGTCGGGACCATGCCGGCCTCGGACCCCGCGATCACCAGCCCGTCGCTGGTTACGACAAAGCGCATCGGGCGCAGGCCGTTGCGGTCCAGCCCGGCGCAGACCCAGCGACCATCGGTCATCGCCAGAGCGGCGGGGCCATCCCAGGGCTCCATCACGGAGTTGCAATAGGCGTACATGTCCTGCCAGCCCTGCGGCATCTTGCCGTCGGAATTGGACCAGCTTTCAGGCACCATCATGGTTTTCGCCATCGGCGCGTTACGCCCGGCGCGCACCATCACCTCGAACACCGCATCCAGCGCGGCGCTGTCGGACGAGCCGAGCGCGACGATCGGCTTGATATCCTCGGCATGGTCGCCGAAGGAATCCGAGGCCATGCGAATCTCGTGGCTGCGCATCCAGTTCAGGTTGCCCTTAAGGGTGTTGATCTCGCCGTTATGCGCCAGCATGCGGAACGGCTGGGCCAGCCACCATTGCGGGAAAGTGTTGGTGGAATAGCGCTGGTGATAGATCGCGAAGGCGCTTTCAAAGCGCGGGTCCATCAGGTCTGGGTAGAACACCGCCACCTGTTCCGCCAGCATCATGCCCTTGTAGATGATCGACCGGCAGGACAGCGAACAGATGTACAAGCCGTTGATCTGGGCCGCCGCCGCCGCCTTTTCGATACGCCGGCGGATCACGTATAATTCCCGCTCGAAGCGTTCCTCGTCCACGCCCTTTGTGTTGGAAATCAGGATCTGCTCGATCTCGGGACGGGTGGCGTTGGCCTTGTCGCCGAGGCAGGTGACATCCACCGGCACATGCCGCCAGCCGTAGATGTAGTAACCCATCCGAAGAACCTCGGTTTCCACGATGGTGCGGCAGGTTTCCTGAGCGCCGAAATCGGTGCGCGGCAGGAACACCTGGCCAACCGCAATCAGTTTGGAATGGTCGGGCTCGTGGCCGGTGCGGCGGATCTGGTCGTAAAAGAACGGCACCGGGATCTGCACATGGATACCCGCGCCATCGCCTGTCTTGCCATCGGCATCGACCGCGCCGCGATGCCAGACCGCCTTGAGCGCGGTGATGCCGTTTTCCACCACCCGGCGCGAGGCCTTGCCATCAATCGCCACCACCAGCCCGACACCGCAGGAGGAATGCTCGTCCTCGGCCCGGTACATGCCGGTTTCGGCAAGGCGGGCGCGTTCGGCTTCCTGGGCTTCGGCCCAGCCTGCATCAATTCTGGTCATCATTCTCTCCCTCTTGCGGCAGGCCGGGTGCGTATTTCGCGAAAACCTCGGCGCGGGTCATCTTTCTGGTGTCATTGGCAAGGTCGAAGCCCTGGCAGCGAACGTCGTGGAATATCTCGGAGACCAGCGACATGCCGGTCGTGTCATCCAGCAGGCCGACAGGGATTTCGGTATTCCCGTAGAGCGACCCCTCAGCGGTGACCCGGTACCACAGCCCCGAGCCGCATTTGCCGCACCAGGCCCGTTCGGCCCAGGCCGACGATTGTATCCGCGCGATATTGTCGCCGCCTTCCACCGCGATGTCGTCGGTGGCGACGGTTACCGCCAGCAGCGCCGAGCCGGCCCAGCGGCGGCATTGTTCGCAGTGGCAGGCCCCGTATTCCGACGGCACGTTCCGCGCGGTGAACCGCACCGCGCCGCACATGCAGCCGCCGGTTCGGGGTGTTGCGTGGTCTGGCCTGTCGGTCATCTTTTCGCCATGTCCTGTACCTGGTCCGTCACTCCGCCGCGACCGCGGCGGCCTTGTCCAGATCGGCCAGGATATTGGCCGCCGCCTCGCGCCCGTCGGCGATGGCCCAGACCACCAGCGAGGCACCGCGCACGATATCGCCCACCGCAAAGACGCCCGGCATGGGCGTGCGGTAGCTGCGGAAATCGGCCTTGACGGTGCCCCAGCGGGTGACTTCCAGCGCCGGTTCGTTCCAGAGCGCGGGCAGGTCTTCGGGCTCGAAGCCCAGCGCCTTGATCACCAGATCGGCGTCTTCGGTGTAATCCGCGCCCTCGATTTCCTCGGGGCTCTGGCGGCCGGAGGCATCGGGCGCGCCTAGGCGCATCTTCGACACGATCACGCCCGAAACATGATCCTTGCCGGTGAACCCCCTGGGTGCGGAAAGCCACACGAATTCAACGCCTTCTTCCTCGGCATTGGCGGTTTCGCGCTGCGATCCGGGCATGTTGATGCGATCCCGGCGATAGAGGCATTTGACGCTGGTCGCGCCCTGGCGGATGGCGGTGCGGACGCAATCCATCGCCGTGTCGCCGCCGCCGATCACCACCACTTTCTTGCCTTCGGCGTTCAGTTCGCCACTTTCGATCTCGGGCACTTTATCGCCGAAATTCAAGCGGTTGGAGGCGGTAAGGTAATCTATCGCGCGAACGATGCCCGACAGGCCGGCCCCCGGCCCGCCAAGGTCGCGCGACTTGTAGACGCCGGTGGCGATCAGCACGGCATCGTGCTTTTCCCGCAGGTCCTGAAACGAGATGTCGGAACCGATTTCGCAGTTCAGGCGGAAGGTTACGCCGCCATCTTCAAGCTGTTTGACACGGCGCATCACCACGTCCTTTTCCAGCTTGAAGCCGGGGATGCCATAGGTCATCAGCCCGCCGGCGCGGTCGTGACGGTCGTAGATTACCACCTGAATACCGGCCCGGCGCAGCACGTCCGCCGCCGCCATGCCGCCGGGGCCTGCGCCGATGATGCCGACGCTTTCGCGGCGTTCGGATGCCGGTTTGACGGGCTTCACCCAGCCTTCTTCCCAGGCGGTATCGGTGATGTATTTTTCCACCGCGCCGATGGTGACGGTGCCGTGGCCGGAATTTTCGATCACGCAATTGCCTTCGCACAGGCGGTCCTGCGGGCAGATGCGGCCGCAGATTTCCGGGAAGGTATTGGTTTGCTGGCTAAGCTCGTAAGCCTCCTGCAAACGTCCGGCGGCGGTCATCCGCAGCCAGTCGGGGATGTTGTTGTGCAAGGGGCAATGTGACTGGCAATAGGGCACGCCGCATTGCGAGCAGCGGCTGGCCTGTTCCTCGGCTTTTGCACGGGCGAACTCGGCGTAGATTTCGTGATAATCCGCCCGCCGCTGATCCGCCGCGCGTTTGTCGGGCATGTTGCGCCCGACCGTCACGAATTTAAGCATCTTTTCCTGCGCCATCGCCCTGCATTCCATTGTTGCGAAGTGGATTGCCTTATAATCCGAAGCAAAAGTGAAATAAAGTAAATAGTTTTGACCTATATTCGTAATCTTCTGACCGGATGCGCCACATCGGGTGGAAAAAGGCGGTTAATAGGTCAGTATTACTGCCCTATAATCGAATTTCCCTTCCCGAAGCCCTCAAACTAAGGTGCCGGAAATCGAATCAACGCGAAGATGCGGGTGGCGGCTTGGATTTTTTTCATCTTTTCCTGCTGGCGGCCATCCAGGGGCTGACCGAGTTCCTGCCGGTTTCCTCGTCCGGGCATCTGATCCTGCTGCCGTTGCTCACGGGCTATCGCGATCAGGGGCAGGTGCTGGATGTCGCGGTGCATGTCGGCACCCTGTTCGCGGTGATCCTGTATTTCCGGCGTGAATCGTTCTCCGCCTTTGCCGGGCTCGGCCATCTCGCCCGCGGTCGTCGCGATACCGAGGCGGCGCGGCTGGCATGGTTGCTGATCGTGGCGACGGTGCCGGTGATCATCGCCGGGCTGATCCTGAAGTTGACCGGGCTGGACGATCTGATGCGCTCGGTCAAGGTGATCGGCTGGACCATGCTGATCTTCGGCATCGTTCTGTACTGGACCGACCAGAAAGGCGGCCAGACCCGCAAAAGCGCCGAGTGGAACCTGCGCGATGCGGTGATCCTGGGTCTTTGGCAGGCGCTGGCGCTGATCCCCGGCACTTCGCGGTCGGGGGCCACGATCTCGGGCGCGCGCGCGCTTGGCTACGGGCGCGAGGATGCGGCACGGATTGCCATGCTGATGTCGATCCCGACGATCATCGCCTCGGGCACGTTGCTGGGGCTGGAAGTGGCGGCGACGGCGGATGCCGCGGCGGCGCGTGACGGGGCGCTGGCGGCGCTGATGGCGTTTGTGGCGGCCCTGCTGGCGCTTGGCCTGATGATGCGGTTGCTGCGCTCGGTCAGCTTCACGCCATATGTGATTTACCGGATCGCGCTGGGCGTGGTGCTGCTGGTGATCGCCTACCGCTAGGCCGGCCTGACGATGCGGTTGCGCAGCGTGCCGATGCCTTCGATTAGCAACTCGAACCTATCGCCCGGGGCCAGCCCCGGACCGCTGCCGGGCATGCCCGCGCTGATGACCTCGCCTGCGTAAACCGTTTCCGACGCCGAGATATGGGCCAGGATGTCGGCAAATGTGTGCAGCATCGCGGCGCTGTTCATGTCGGCACGGACCTCGCCATTGACCCGCGCCTGCATTTTCAGGGAAGCCGGGTGATCAACCTCGTCCGCGGTCAGAATGAACGGGCCGAGGACATTGCCGGTATCGAAATCCGTTGCCTTGGCGGGGCCAAGGAGGCCCGGTGCCTCCAGCCCCTGTGTATCGCGGGCGGTCATGTTGTTCAGGATCGAGTAGCCGAAGATATGGGAAGGGGCATCGGCGGCGGTGATATCCTTGCCGGTCCGGCCAACCACGATGGCCAGTTCCAGCCCGATATCCATCTGGTCGGCATAAGGCGGCCAGACAACATCCGCCTCGTGGCCGATGAACGACATCCGGTTGCCCTTGTAATAGATCGGCCGGGCGGAACAGACCGGCGAGGTATCGCCGGGGCCGGCGAAGGCCTGGCAATCGCGGTACTGCACCGGCATCACGGGGGGCAGGAAGGTCACATCGGCCACCGGGATCATGGTGCGCTTGTTGGCGCGGCTGAACAGGTTGGTGGCCTGTTCCAGCCCGTAATCGCCTTCCCCGATCAGCGCAAGCATATCGGTGAAGACACTGGTTTCATAGCGCGCCAGTTCAGCGGCGCGATCGAGGTCCAGAAGCATGTCGTCATCCAGCGCCGCGACGACCTTGGTCTTGTTGGCGTGCAATATTGTGGCAAGGCGCATGGCGGTTCCTTTGGGACGACTGGCTGATCAGTATTCGGGCGGTTTGCCAGCCAGTCAAGCAAAGCTCCCTCTGTACATCCTTGATCGATTATGTATATGCATAGATACTAATATACCAGAGTGACGGTTCCGCCGGCTGCCATGCCCGCCCCGCTGCCAGGAGAAGGCCATGTATCGGCGTGTGAACAGCGGACGTTTCATCGGGGTGACGACGGCGGGAATCGTGATCGTCATGGCGGTGTTCACCTGGGTGATGTGGGGCATGGCACAGCGGGTCAACATGATGACGGATGTCATGGTCGAGTTGAACAAGAGCTTCAAGGCGATGGTGGTGACGCAGGAAAGCATGGCGCGGGACATGGGCGCTATGAGCGTAAGCATGACCACGATGAACCAGAATATTGCCGCGATGAATACGTCCATCACCACGATGAACCGGAATGTCGCGGCGATGGCGGGATCGGTGGCGACCATGTCGGATGCGATGCGCAGCCTCACCTATTCGATGGGCCGGATGACATCTGATGTCGGACGCGCAACCTATGCGTTTTCAAACCCGATGTCATATATGTTCGGAAACCCGTTTCCGTTCTGATCTGCGGCAGAATCGCCTCGGACGATTCGGGCTGATCCTGCCGGGTTGCGACAATACGTTCCGTCCCGAAAATTACCGCAGAGCGATCGGAACAGCAATTATCGGCGTGTTTACAGCGCCTTCCCGAGTTAATCCAAAAACATCAATACTTGCGAATATTACTATGTTTGCACATAAAGGCGTGCTATATAGTTTCATAAATCAATATGTATGAATCTACTTTGCAGCGATCAATAACGGCAACGGGGAACAATATGCGGGTGATCAATCGATCTGTAACAGGGATCTGCACATCGGTTTTCGCGGTACTTCTTGTGATGGCATCTGGCGGGGAAGGTCAGGCCCAGCAGGTGGCGCAGGAGTTTCAGACAGCCCAGGTCAGCGCCATGCAGACCGGTGGCAGCGCGACGGTCGGCGGCACCGTCATTCCCTACAAGGAAGTCACCCTGACGGCACAGATACCGGGCCGCGTAACCTTTCTGGCTGGGGCCGAGGGGCATTTGGCGAAGAAGGACGAGGTGCTGATGCAGATCGACGATGACGATCTGCAGGCGCAACGCCGGGCTGCGGTGGCGATGATCTACCAGGCCGAGGCGGCGCTGCGGAATTCCTACATGCAGTATTCGCGCGAATTGTACTCGCCCCGGCAAAACTCGATCTCGGGTTTTCCGGGCATGGGTATTCCATCGACATTCGATCAGTTCTTCACGCGCGGATTCTCGAACTTCATGGGCCAGTCGGATTCCGGGCTGGAACGTCAGGCCGATCTTTATGCGCAAGGGGCCGGCGTCAATCACGCGCAGAGCGCCCTGATGCAGGCGCAGGCCAATCTGGAAGCACTGGATGCCAGGTTGCGGGATTCACGCGCGCTGGCACCGTTCGATGGCGTGATCGTCAACAAGCATGTCGAGGTCGGCGATACCGTGCAGCCGGGCATGCCGGTGGTGACGTTTGCCTTCACCGAATATCTGCGGATCGACGCCGATGTGCCGGTGCGGCTGGCGGCGGGCCTGACCGTCGGCATGATCGTGCCGGCGCGGCTGGATGCCGGCGGTGCGGTGGTCGAGGCGCGGGTGGCACAGATTTATCCGATTGCCGATCCGGGCCGCCACACCGTCAAGGTCAAGTTCGATCTGCCGAAGGACACCCCCGGCGGCCCCGGCATGTATGTCGAAGTGACCGTGCCCGATGCTTCCGTCCCGACCCGCCTGCAAACGGCGCTGCCGGTCGAGGCGCTGATCTGGCGCGGCTCTCTGCCGTCGGTCTTCGTGATCGAGGACGGTCGCCCATCGCTCAGGATCGTGCGCGTCGGCTATCCCCTGCCCGATGGGCGGGTTTCCGTGGTTTCCGGCCTGTTCGGCGGTGAAATCGTCATCCTCAACCCACCGGCCAATCTGGTTTCAGGCGATTGATGAAACCGGTCCGGCGAACGGGAGGATGCCATGACTGACCACACCAACACCGCAGACACCGCCGATGCCGCCCAGTTGGGGCTGGCCGGCAAGCTGGCGCAGGCATTCATCAAATCGCCCCTGTCGCCCCTGCTGCTGGTGGCGTGCCTTGGCCTCGGCCTGATGGGTCTGGTGCTGACGCCACGCCAGGAAGACCCTCAGATATCGGTGCCGATGGTCGATATCTTCTTTTCGTATCACGGCGAATCGGCAAACCAGGTGGCCTCGCTGGCGACCGATCCGCTGGAGCGGCTGATGTCGGAAATCGAAGGCGTCGAGCATGTCTATTCGATGTCCGAGCGCGGCGGTGCGATGGTCACCGTGCAATTCGAGGTCGGCGAGGAAATGGGTCCGTCGCTGGTCAAGCTGAACGACAAGATCCAGTCCAATCTGGACCGTATCCCGCCGGGCGTGTCGCAGCCGCTGATAAAGCCGAAAGGCGTGGACGATGTGCCGGTTGTCACACTGACTTTGTGGTCGCATCAGGTGGACGAGGCGATCCTGCGCTCGCTTGGGCTGGATGTGATGCAGCGCCTGAAGGAGGTCGACAACACCTCGCAGAGCTTCATCGTCGGTGGGCGGTCCGATGCGATCCGCGTCGAGGTGTTCCCCGAGCGTCTGGCCGGGTTCGGCATCGGCCTCGACCAGTTGGCAGAAACCATCCGCACCGCCAATTCCGAACGCGGCGTCGGGCTGGTGGAAAGCGGGCAGACCACCTTTACCCTATATACCGGATCGTTCCTGCGCACCGCGCGTGATATCGAAAACCTGATGGTCGGCGTGCATCAGGGCCAGCCAACCTATGTGCGCGACGTGGCGCTGGTGACCGAAAGCACCGACGATGCCACCAGCATGGTCAGCTATTACACCGGCCCGGCCTATGGCACGGGGCATGGCGATGGTCCGGTCGTGCATGGCAATGCCGAGCGCGCGCCGGTCGGTGCCCCCGCCGTGACCATTGCGGTGGCCAAGAAACGCGGCGCGAACGGCGTGACCGTGGCTGACGGGGTTCTGGCCTATGTCGAGCATCTGAAGGGCAGCCTGATCCCCGACAACGTTCATGTCGAGGTGACGCGGAATTACGGCGAAACCGCCAACGAGAAGGTCAACGAACTGATCTTCAAGTTGTTCGTGGTGACCGCCGCCGTGACGCTGCTGATCTGGCTGGCGCTGGGCCTGCGGGCGGCCGTGGTGGTGCTGATCGTCATTCCGATCGTCATTCTGGTAACGGTGTTTTCCGCCTGGTTGCTGGGCTATACGATCGACCGTGTCAGCCTGTTCGCGCTGATCTTTTCCATCGGCATTCTGGTTGATGACGCCATCGTGGTGGTGGAAAATATCTATCGCCGCTGGCTGGAACAGGGCGAATGCACCGAGACATGCAGTGTCGATGCGGTGCGCGAGGTCGGCAACCCGACCATCCTTGCAACATTCACAGTGATTGCGGCCCTGCTGCCGATGGGTTTCGTTTCGGGGATGATGGGGCCGTATATGGAGCCGATCCCGGCGCTGGGCTCGGTGGCCATGCTGTTCTCGCTGTTTGCGGCGTTCATCTTCACGCCCTGGCTGGCGCAGCGCATCCGCCCGTCGCTGAAGCAACTGGCAAAGGCGCAGGCGAAGGAACACCGCCAGTCAACTGCGCTGAACCGCTTCTACGTCCGTTTGCTGGTGCCGCTGCTGAACAACCGCGTGAAAGGCTGGACCTTTGGTATCGGCTTGCTGGTGGTGTTCTTCCTCAGCCTGTCGATGTTCGGTTCGCAGGCGGTCACGGTCAAGATGCTGCCCAAGGACAACAAGCCGGAATTCAACATCACGGTCAACATGCCCGAAGGCACCTCGGTTACCGGCACCGCCAATGTGGTGGCGCGGCTGGCGCAGGAGGTGATGACCCTGCCCGAAGTGGTGGCGGTGCAATCCTACACCGGCACGGCCAGCCCGTTCAATTTCAACGGTCTGGTGCGCCACTCCTATCAGCGCAGCAAAAGCTGGCAGGGCGATATCCAGGTACAACTGACGCCCAAGCATGACCGCGAGCGGTCGTCCGAGGTGCTGGCGGTACTGGCCCGCGAGATGCTGACGCCGATTGCCGCCCGGATGGGGGCCAGGATCGAAGTGATCGAAATGCCGCCGGGGCCGCCGGTGCTGCAGACCATGGTGGCCGAGATTTACGGCCCCGACGATCAGACCCGCCGTCAGGTCGCCCGCGATGTCGAAGGATTGTTCGAGCAGGCCGAGATCATCGTCGATGTCGACAGCTACCTGCAAGCGCCATACGAAAGCTGGCGCTTCGTGGTGGACCGCGAGAAAGCCTCGCGCCGGGGGGTGTCGGTCGAGGATATCAACCGCCAGCTTGAAATGGCGATGGGCGGCTTTCGTCTGGGCGACGTGAAGAACGAACGCGCGGTGGAGCCGAAATTCATCTACCTGCAAATGCCGATCGCGCTGCGCGGCGATTTCGGGCGGCTGGGCCAGTTGCCTGTGCCCTCGGCCAATGGCGGCATGATCCCGCTGGGCGAGCTGGGCCGGTTCGAGGCCTTCATGCTGGACGACCCGGTGTTCCACAAGGATCTGCGCGCCGTGGAATACGTGACCGGCGAGGTTGCCGGGCGTCTGGGTGCGCCGATCTATGGCATTCTCGAAATGGAAGGCCTGCTGGATGGCTACACCTCGCCGGATGGTGTGCGGGTGGATACCAATTACATCGGACCACCCGAAGACAGCCTGCAATCCGCACTGGAATGGACGGGCGAGTGGACCGTCACCTACGAGACCTTCCGCGACATGGGCATCGCCTTCGCGGTGGCGCTGGTGCTGATCTACATCCTGGTGGTCTGGGAATTCGGCAATTTCACGATGCCGGCCATTGTCATGGTGCCGATCCCGCTGACCCTGATCGGCATCGTCCCCGGCCATTGGCTGTTCGGGGCCTCGTTCACCGCAACGTCGATGATCGGGTTCATCGCGCTGGCGGGGATCATCGTGCGCAACTCGATCCTGCTGGTGGATTTCTCGCGGCATGCGGTGGCGCGGGGGATGGATGTGCAGGAAGCGGTTATCAATGCCTGCCAGACGCGGACGCGCCCGATCATCATCACCGCCCTGGCGCTGATTGTCGGCTCGTCGGTGATCCTGACCGATCCGATTTTTCAGGGCATGGCAATTTCGCTGATGATGGGGGGGCTGGTCTCGACCCTGCTGACGCTGGTGGTGATCCCGCTGGGCTGTGTCAGTTTCCGCAAGGCGCTGATCGAGGATGCGGCGCATCCGTCGATTGCCGCCGGGGTGCCGCGCGAAGACATGGCGCTGGCAGCGGCACGGCGCGAGCGGGGGGCGACGCTCGGCAAGCTGCGCTCGGTTATGTCGGAATTGCTGGACCTGCTGGCGATGCTGGCCGGGGTGCTGATCTGGGCGCTGGGCGCATTGTTCCGGCTGATGGCACGGATGGTCGGACGGCAGATAACGCGGCTTCGCCGCCCGTCCCCGCCGGTTGCGCCGGTGCCGGCCCCCGATCCGGAGCCGGTTGCCGCGGCACCGGTTGCGGCAAGGCCGGAAGCGAAAAAGCCGGCGGCGCGGAAACCGGCGGCGAAACCTGCCCGCAAGGCCGCGCAACCGAAATCGGCCGCCGGTGGGCGCCGCGGCATCCGGCTGAAGAATACCGGCGATACCGGTAACGATCGGGGGAAGGAATGATGCGGAAAATGACAAGCATACTGGCGGCCGTCGCGGTGGCGATCCCCGCACTGGCGGGCGCGCAGACCGGCGGGATGGACAATCCGCCGCCGGTGCCCGGCCCGTACAATGCGATGGCGCGACCTGCGATACCGCGCCCGGCGGTGCCGGACTGGGTTGGCCAGCAGATGCCTTACTGGATGCAGGCCCCGGCCCAGGCAGCCAATGCCAGCCGGACGCCGCCGCAATATCCGGCCTTGCCGCAGCCCTCGGCCAATGCCCGGACCCAGCCGCCGCAATTCCGCTTCGTGCCGGGATGGGGCTGGATGCCGGTTCAGCAAGGCCAGGGTCAAGCCGCGCCGCAGCCCGGCTGGGGTTTCATGCCGGGCTACGGGCAGTTCCGCAACTGGCCGGGCTATGGCGCGCCGCCGGTGCGGCAGAACTGAGCCATTGAAGGGATGGGCATGACGCATATTGCGATCAAATCCGGTTCAAGGCTGGCGGTGCTGGCCGTCCTCGCCGTTCTGGCCGCGCTGCCGGCGGGTGCGCAGACGGTTAACCCGTGGCGTCCGCAGGCGCAGGAACCGGTTGCGTCCACCCCGGATGCGGCTGCTCCGAAATATTATGCCGCGCCGCAGGCATCCGAACCGGCAGCTCCCGGTATCCGGCCGGGCGGCAATGTCTACGCGCCGGCAGATCTGGATCGGCGGCTTTCAGAGGCCGCACCGGTTCCGGCCCCGATGACGCAGCCACAGACGATCGCGCCGCCAGCGATGACGCAGGGCGGGTTTCCCTATGGCGGCTACGGCGCTCAGGTTCCGCCGGGCCAGCCCGTGCCGGGTTACGGGCCGGGATATGCGCAAGGTTCCGGCTTCTATCCGGGTGGCTATGGATACGGCAACGGATACGGGCCTTCTGGTGGCTATGGCGGTGCGGGATGGCCGGGACCAGGTGGTTTCGCGCCCGGCATTTCGCCTGGCTTCGGCATGCCATTCGCAGGATTTGCCCCGTTCGGAATCTGGTGATTTCGCGCAGGGCGAGGTGAGCGTCACATCTGGCGCAAGCAAGACGGACGACGGCAGAGGTCCCGCTGCCAGGTTCCCTAAACTTCGGACGGGACACAACACAGGAGACGAACAATGCGTAAGACTATCATTGCTGCAGCGATTGCTGCCGGTCTGGTCGGCGTCGCGACTGCCGGTGCAAATGCACAGGCCTGGGGCCCGGCTTATGGCCCGGCCTATGGTCCGGGCTACGGTTACGGTTACGGCGCACCCGCCTATGGCCCGGGTTACGGCGGCTATGGCCCCTGGAACAGCGGCTGGGGCAATAACGGCTGGGGCAACAACTGGATGCCCTGGGGCAACAACAACGGCTGGGGTGGCAATAACTGGATGCCCTGGGGCAACAACAACGGCTGGAACAATGGCTGGGGCAACAACTGGGGCCCGTTCGACGGCAACGGCAACGGCGACGGTTCCTTCAACTTCGGCTTCTCCGGCAATGCCGAGGGGTCCGGCCGGGGCCGCGGCCAGGGCAACGGCTACGGCAATGGCTACGGCTATGGCAACCAGGGCTGGGGCCCCTACTACCCGGCACCCTATGGCTACGGCGCGCCGATGATGCCCCCGGCTCCGGGTGCTCCGGGTGCTCCGGGTGCGGCAGGTGCTCCGGGTGCCGGTGACATCCAGCCGCCGGCTGCCGCCCCTGTCGAAGGTGCCAGCAACTAAGGCGCAACCCCGTTCGAAGCCGCTCGTCCCCGAGTTTACCGGGGCAAGCCCCCGGGGGCGGGCGGTTTCGGACCTAACATCTGCTACCGGAGGCCTTCATGCCCGCATTCTTCCGAACCGCCCTTGTGGCGCTTGCCGCCACGTTTCTGCCGGACCTGCCTGCCGACGCGCAATCAACTGCGCCCGCCTATTCGGCCCGTGCCGTGCACGAAGTGCCGGGGCAGCCGCCATCGACCGGCGTGATCGTCAAGTCCGGCCAGAACATGCGGCTGGAATTTGAACAGAACGGCATGAAGATCGTCCAGATCCTGCTGCCCGCGACCGGCATGATGTATATTCTCAATCCCGAGGCCGAGACCTATTTTGAAATCCCCGGCCAGCCTGTGCCGTCGGCGGCGACCGAGGGTTATGTTTCGCCCTGTCCCGCTCAGGCGGCCCCGGCCCAGTGCCAGATGATCGGCAGCGATGTCGTCAGCGGCATCAACGTCGAACGCTGGGTATTGGCGAATGGCCAGCAGGCGCGTCCGACCACGATCCTGTGGGACCCGACCCGCCGTCAGGCCCTGCGTCAGGATTACCCCGATGGCAGTTCCGTGGTGATGGCGTTCAAGGCGATGGAAACCGTCGCCGGGCGCAATACCGAACATTGGAGCATCACGGTCAACGCTCCGGGCAAGGAGACCGCCGGTGGCGACTGGTGGTTCGATCCCGAACTGCGCATCGCCATCCGCGAGAACCTGCCCAATGGCCAGGCCCGCCACCTTGAGGATATCAGGGTCGGCGAAATCGACCCGGCGCTGTTTCAGGTTCCCGAGGGCTGGACCAGACAGGCCCCGCCGGCCCCGCAGCCACCGGCTGCCGGCAGCAACTGAACCGGAGCCGGGAGCAGGGCCATGCTGACATTGTTCGCGAATTTCAAGGGCGGGACCGGCAAGAGCACGCTGGTGTTCAACATGGCGATATGGTGCCTGTCGCAGGGCAAGGCGGTCACCGTCTGCGATCTGGACCCGCAGCGCACGGTCAGCGATGTCGCGGATATCCGTGCCGAAGACGCGATCGAACCGTCGCTGAAGGTGGTTCACGCGCTGCCCGACAAGGGCAAGGAGCGGGGCGAATGGCTGGTCGATGTCGGGGCATCGGACATGGTGTCGCTGCGTGCGGCGGTGCGGGCTGCGGGGCGGATCGTGATCCCGGTCACGCCATCGCAGGCCGATATCTGGGCGACGCAGCATTTCCTTGGCATCATCGCCGAGGAAACCGCCGGGTCCGCACGGCCCGAAGTGCTGGGTTTCGTCAACCGCGCCGATCCGCACCCGATGTCGCGCGAAAACGCCGAGACATTCGAGGCGATGCAGGCGCTGGACGGGATCAGGCCGCTGGAGCCGAAACTGGTGCAGCGTTTGACGTTCCGGCGCTCCTTCTCGGAAGGGCTGGCAGCGTTTGAACTGGAGCCGCGCGGCAAGGCGGCGGATGAACTGGATGCGCTGGCGCGCGAGATTTACACCTGATGCCCCGCCCAAAGCGGATGGCAGGAAACAAAGCGACAGGAACCGGAAGATGATTATGCCTTTCATTCGACTTGTGACCATCTATGTCGTCGTCGTGCTGGCGGCGATCGTGATATTCAACCGCGACAAGGCGGCGTTGCTGGTGTTCGGCCCGACCGATGAGGTGGTGCTGCCACCGGTTCCGGCAAAGCCTGCGCCCGCTGCGCCCGCCGCGCCTGTTGCGGCCGTTCCGGTTGGCGATAGCGCGCCGCAAATTGCGGTTGGCGAGCCTCATCCGGTCCCGCCCGCCCCGTCGCAGCCGCCTGCCGCCCCGGTGGCGCAATTGCCGCTGCAAACTCCGGTTGCCGATTCGGCTCCGGCGGCCACGCCTCCGGTCGCATCTTCTGCCGCCCCGGCGGCCAATCCCGGTGACCTGCAGGCCCGCTGGACTGCCGCCCGCAAGGCCTGGTGGCAGGGCGATCGGGCGGGTGCCGAAGCAATGTACCGTGCCCTTGCCGGTGATTTCCCCGATGAGCCGGACATTTTGGGCGAGCTTGGCAATATCTGCTATGCGCAGTCGCGTTTTGCCGAGGCGGCCGATTATTACCACAAGGCCGGCAGCATGCTGATCGGCAAGGGCAACCAGCCGCAGGCGATGGCCGTGATCGGCGTGTTGCAGGGCCTCGCCCCTGACAAGGCGGCGGATCTGCGCAACCAGATCGCCGCCCGATAGACCACAGGAACCTGAAAAGGACCCGCCATGAGCCAGTTTCTGAGCAATCGCCTGAACCGTCTTGAAGACCACCTGAAAGCCGAGAACCCGGCGTTGCTGGAGGTTCTGCCGACCTATTACAAATTCGACAAGCTGCTGTACCGCACCGGCCTGCTGGACAGGGAAACCTCGCTGGCGTCGCGGCTGAGCTGGTGGCCGCTGATTTCGGTGCTGGGGACATTCTCGTCCGGCAAATCGACCTTCATCAATTCCTATGTCGGCGAGGCGCTGCAAAGCACCGGCAATCAGGCGGTGGATGACAAGTTCACCGTGATCTGCCACCGCTCATCCGACCGCGCCGGCAGCCAGACCCTGCCGGGAACCGCGCTGGATGCCGATCCGCGTTTCCCGTTCTACCGGATTTCGCACGAGATCGAGAAGGTGGCTCGCGGCGAAGGCAAGCATATCGAAAGCTACCTGCAATTGCGGACCACCAAGAATGATCGTATCCGCAACAAGATCATCATCGACAGCCCCGGTTTCGATGCCGACGATCAGCGCCGCTCGACCCTGAGGATCACCGATCACATCATCGACCTCAGCGATCTGGTGCTGGTGTTCTTCGATGCCCGCCACCCCGAGCCCGGCGCGATGCAGGACACGCTGGAACATCTGGTGGCCCGCACGGTGAACCGTACCGATGCGTCGAAATTCCTGTACGTCTTGAACCAGATCGACACTGCCGCGAAAGAGGACAACCCTGAAGAAATCGTCGGGGCATGGCAGCGGTCGGTGGCGCAGGCTGGGCTGGCGGCGGGGCAGTTCTTTACCATCTACAACGAAAAGGCGGCAGTCACGATCGAGGATGCGGCGCTTAGAAAGCGGTTCCAGGACAAGCGCGACCACGATCTGCGAAAAATCCTCGACCGGATGGACGAGGTGGAATTGCAGCGCAATTATCGCATCGTCAGCGTGCTGGAGACGGTGGCGAACGAACTGGATCACGACATCCTGCCGCAATTGCGCGAGGCCAAGACGCGCTGGCGGCGCGGCGTGCTGGCGATCGACGGCGCGGCGCTGGCGGGCCTGTTGGCGCTGGCTGTTGGCCTGATGGTTTACTTCCGCTGGTTGCCGCCGGCAGGGATATTCACCTTCGACTGGCTGCTGGCGCATCGCTTCGACACCCTGGCCGGGATACTGGCGGTGCTGATCCTTGGCGGCAGTTTTCACTACTGGGCGCGCGGCTTTGTCACCCGGCGGATCGCGAATGCGCTGCCGGACTCCTATGGTCAGGTCGAACTGAACCTGAAAAAGGCGTTCGAAAAAAGCGTCGGTGCGTTCCAGTCGGTCTTTCGCACCGAGCCTGCGGGCTGGGGCAAGCGGGCGGCGGCGCAGTTGCGGCTGGTGCGCGAGACCGTGGCCACACATATCCAGGACCTGAACGACCGCTATGCCGATCCGTCCGGGCGCTCCGACAGCGTGGTGGCCGAGCCGCTGCCGTCGGTGGTGAGCGAACCTCAGGCCAAGCCGGCCGCGTGAGGGATCGGCGCAATGAGCCTGGACGAGACCTGCCCCTTGCCCGCCGGACGCTGCGCCGATCAGGGGTTCCGGCTGGCGGTGTACGAGGCCGGCCATGCCCTGACCGCGCGGGCGCTGGGGCTAAGGGTATTGTCGGTACGGATGCTGCCGCGCCCGCCGGTGCTGGTCAGCGACAAGACGTTCGTTGCCAATAACTGGTCATCCTTCACCGACACGCTGGAAAACCGCATCATAGAATTGTTCGGCGGCCAGATCGCCGAGCAGCACGCCTGCGCCAGCAATACCTGCTGTTCCGGCGACGTGGCGCGGATTGACGAATTGGCGCGGCTGGTGGCCGGGCTGGACGGCGAGCGCGAGTCCGACGACATCTATTTCGATCTGGAGGACATGGCGCAGGACATCTTCGCCGACCCCCGCTACCGCGCCGCGATCCTGCCAATGGCCGAGTTCCTGTACGACCGGGTGCAAAACGGCCATTCCGTCATCGCCGGCGAGGATGTCGAGGCAGAACTGGACAAGCACCTGCCCAAGCTGGCGAAGGCGAAATGGGCAAGGGGGCTGTTCTCGTTCGGGCGGAGGAAGGTGTAGGGGGTGGGGTGTGTGCGGTGGCTTAACATGATGCTGCACTCGTGTTAAAAGATCGCTGAATTCTTAACACGTCGTGATCCTCATGTTAACGCCGACCTATGATATTCCATCCCTGCCGCCGAAGGTTGATCTTGAAACGGTCCCAATCCTTAGGGCACTGGCGCATGCCAACCGCGCGCTGGCCGAGTTGAAGGGGAGGGCCTCGTCGATCCCCAATCAGGGAATTCTGATCGACACACTGGCGTTGCAGGAGGCCAAGGCCTCGTCCGAGATTGAAAATATCGTCACAACTCAGGATGAGTTGTTTCAGGCCGATCTGTTCCCCGAAGGGCTGCAATCACCAGCGGCGAAAGAGGTTGCTCTTTACCGCGATGCGCTGAAGCTTGGGTTTGACCGGCTGCGCGACGATCAGGGGCTGATCACCAACAGAACGCTTGTGACGTTGTTTCAGGTCCTGAAGGGGCGAAATGACGGGTTCCGCACCACCCCCGGAACGGCCCTGCTGAACGAGGCAAACGGCGACCGGGTTTATGTACCGCCACAGAGCAACGCCGAAATAGTGCGGCATATGACGGCGCTTGAACATTTCATCAACGCAGGCAATTCCTGTGCGCTGGACCCTTTGATCAAGATGGCGTTGATCCATCATCAGTTCGAAAGTATCCATCCCTTCCCGGATGGGAATGGACGGGTCGGGCGGATATTGAATGTCCTGTATCTGACCAGTACCGGCCTGCTGGACACTCCGATCCTGTATCTCAGTCGGTTCGTGATCCGCTCCAAGGGCGATTATTATCGCCTGCTTCAGGCGGTGCGCGATGATGGTGCATGGGAGGAATGGGTTCTCTACATGCTAACCGGCGTGGCCGAGACCGCCGGCACCACCCTAACGCTGGTCGAGGGTATCCGCGTGCAGATGGCCACGTTCAAGCGACGCCTGCGCGCGGAATTGCCCAGGCTCTATTCACAGGATTTGCTGAACAACCTGTTCCGGCACCCCTATACGCGGATTGATTATGTCGTGAATGACCTTGGCGTGACCCGGCAGACGGCGGCGAAATACCTGGATATTCTGGCCGAAAACGGGTTTGTCACCAAGCATTCGGCCGGCCGGCACAATTACTATATCAATCGCGATCTGGTGGCGCTGATTGCTGGCGGGTGATTGCCAACCGCGCCTCCTGGCAATTGCGAGAAATGGTGACCCCGACAGGACTCGAACCTGTAACCTATCCCTTAGGAGGGGATTGCTCTATCCAGTTGAGCCACGGGGCCGCCGCCGCTGTTTTGCTGAACTTCGCGCACAGTTGCAACCCCGGCGCGGCCTATAATCCTTCGCGTGGCCCGAGGCTCATGCGGTAATGCGTGGCTTCGCGTTTGGCGAACCATTGCAGTTTGTCGTGCAGGTTGACGACGCTGCCGATGATGATGATCGAGGGGCCTTTCAGCCCGGCGGCTTCGGCCCTGGCCAGCAGATCGGAAATCGTGCCGACCACCACGCGCTGGTTCGGCCTGGTGCCGTTGTCGATGATCGCGGCGGGGGTGTCGGGGGACAGGCCGCGGGCGACGATTTCCTCGGCCAGGTAACCCAGTGTCGACAGGCCCATATAGATTGCCAGCGTCTGTTGCGGGCGGATCAGCACGTCCCAGTCCAGCCCCAGTACACCGTCGCGGCCATGTGCGGTGACGAACAGGCAGGCCTGGGCGTGGTCGCGGTGGGTCAGCGGGATGCCGGAATAGCTGGCGCAACCGGCAGCGGCGGTGACGCCGGGGACCACCTGGAAGGGAATGTCGTTTTCCGCCAGCTTCTCGATTTCCTCGCCGCCGCGCCCGAAGATGAACGGATCGCCGCCTTTCAGGCGCAGCACGCGCTTGCCCTGCAAGGCGAGGTCCACCAGCAACTGGCTGATATCCTCTTGCTGCATGGTGTGGTGCTTGGGCAGTTTGCCAACGTAAATCCGCTCGGCGTCGCGGCGGATCAGGGCCATGATCTCGTCACCGACCAGACGGTCATACAACACCACGTCGCAGCGCTGCATCAGCCGCAGCGCGCGGAAGGTCAGAAGATCGGGATCGCCCGGACCGGCACCGACCAGATAGACCTCGCCAACCCGGGCACCGGGGTTTTCGGATGCGGCGGCGTCCAGTTCCGCCTGCAGGTGGCGTTCCGCGGCATCGGCGGAGCCGGCCAGGAACAGATCACCCACCGTGCCTTCGATGGTGTTTTCCCAGAAGCGGCGGCGATCGACTGTTTTCTTGATCCCCGCGGTTACCGCATCTCGGAAGCGGCCGACGAATTCGGCCAGCCGTCCATAGGCGGGGGGCAGCAGGCTTTCGATGCGGGCGCGCAGGATGCGGGCGATCACCGGCGCGGCACCGCCGGACGATATCGCCACCACCAGCGGCGAGCGGTCCACCACCGAAGGCGTGATGAAATCGCAGAATTCCGAGACATCGGCGACATTGGCCAGCACGCCATGCGCCTTCGCGGCATCGTATAGCAGGCGGTCGCGGGCGGCGTCCTCAGACGCGCCATAGGCGATGGCGGCCCCTTTCACGTCGTCGCCGGTCAGCGGGCGGGTGATGTGGCGGAGGTTTTCGTGGTCCTTCAGGGCGCGAAACTCGTCCGACAGGTCCGGGTTGTACACCTCGACCAGTGCTCCGGCGGACAAGGCACGCTCCACCCGGCGGGCGGCGACGGTTTCGCCGCCATCGACGATGACCCGGCGGTTCCGGATGTCGAGAAAGATTGGAAGATAGTCCATGTCGCTCTTTTCTATTGCCCCGCTTGCGGGGATTTGTCCTGCGCCCAGGCCAGAATATCGGTTCCCAGCGTGGCGGCGGCTTCGGGGTCGATCTCGACCTGGGTGATGCGTTTGCCCTCGCGCCAGATCAGCCGCAGCATGTGCAGGCCGTTCTGGTAATCGGCATTGACCAGCCGCACCCGCCGACCGAAGGGCAGGACATGTTCGGCAAGTTTGGTCAGGGTCACGTCATCGTCAGTCATATCTCGTTCCACGGGTAAACGCGGATTCCAGCCGCCATTCCCACTTCCTGGGCGTGTCCCTGTAATCCGGTTTCAGGTCAAACTCCAGAAACATCTGCCCGGATTCCCCGGCATTCGCCACCAGGCGCTCCAGTTCATCGAAGGTTGTGACTTCGGGATGGGCGATGATCAGTTCGCTGAGTTTGGCCATCTGGTTAGCTTCCTTTTACACGATTGTGAAACCTGACCCGGTAGAACAGGCGATTGCTGGGTTGATCGGTGTCCGGGTCGAACGCGGTGCGGTTGTGCAGGACGTTGTTGCACAACACGCCCTGCCCGGCAGCCAGTTTCGCGGTCAGCATCAAGGGATCGTCGCCGGTCAGGATGGCTTGCAGAATGGCGGCGGCCTTGCGGGTGGTGGCATCGTCGCGCCAGGATATGGACCTTGTGCGCGCGGTATAGCGCATCGTCAGCTTGCCGTCCGAACCCACCGAAAACACCGGCCCGACCGAGACCGGGCGCAGGCTGCCATCGGGTTCGGCGTTTTCCGGGATGGACATCGCCTCGGGGTGCATCAGCGCTTCGATCAGCGCCGGGTCGCGGTCGCGCAGGCGGATATAGGCAATCTCGTTATCCATCAACTGGCTGACGCCGCCATCCGCTGCCGGGCGGACGCAATGCAGCACCATCGCCAGGATCTGTTCGTCGGGCGCGTTGTAATATCCATCGGTGTGCCAGTTGATTGCCTTGCGCGAATAGGGGATATAACCGCGCTGGCGTTCGGCGTCGGTCACGGTCAGGGCCACAATGCCCTGTTCCCCGGCCGAACGGTGGCGTTCCGCGATCTTCAGGCCGAAGCCATCGACAAAGGACCGGAGTTCGCGGCGCACCGCCATTGCATCGGGGTTGGCGGGATCGGTGCGGTAGATGGCAAGATTCGTTTTTCGGCAGCGTTCGATCAGTTCGGCGCGCTCGGATTCGCTCGGATTCGCGAGGTCGGCAATCCGGACTGCCGGTGCGTGCAAAACCTGAGCGTAATTGTCGAGTTTCCGCTCCCGCCAGGCCAGATAGGCCCGGTTAGATTCCAGCGACCACGGCAGATCATCCTGAATTACCGCAGTTTTTTCCATCGCCGCCATGTCGAACCCTTTCCGAGTTGCGCGCTGTTGCCCTGATAATGCTGCACCTGCATCCGATCAAGTTTGCCGCAGGGGGATTTTCAAGGAACGTATTGCTTTACATTCAAATATACTAATATATAAAATTCGATGAGGGAATAACCATTTGGTGCCATCACCGGGTTACTGGTAAATTGAACCCGACCGGCAGCGATGGAAACCCGCAGGGGTTTGTTTCGGCGGACTCTGACCAGAGCATGAACAGGAGCCGAACAGCCGGCAATGACAAAGCAGGAGGGAGACTTGTAATGAAAGACGGCGATTCAGTGGACACCAAGACAACCAGCGGCAAGAAGCCGACCCCGTTCCTCGACCAGCTTGAAGACGGGCCCTGGCCCAGTTTCGTGACCGGCCTGAAGCGGCTGCGCGACGAGGGGACGCCGAACAATCAGAAGATGATGAACGATCTTCTGGGCCAGTTGAACCACTCCTATCAGGAACGCACGGGCTACTGGAAAGGCGGCGCGGTTTCGGTGTTCGGCTATGGCGGCGGTATCATCCCGCGCTATTCCGAAGTGCCGCATCTGTTCCCGGAATCGAAAGAATTCCACACCCTTCGCGTCATGCCGCCGCCGGGCTTTCATTACACCACCGACCTGTTGCGCAAGCTGTGCGATATCTGGGAACGCCACGGCTCGGGCCTGATCGCGTTTCATGGCCAGTCGGGCGATATCATGTTCCAGGGCTGCACCACGGAAAACACCCAGAAGGCATTTGACGAGTTGAACGAGATCGGCTTCGATCTTGGCGGTGCCGGCCCGGCGCTCAGGACCGCGATGTCCTGTGTCGGTCAGGCGCGCTGCGAGCAATCCTGCTTCAACGAGGCGAAGGCGCATCGCGGCATCATCAACCGGTTCCTCGATGAAATGCACCGCCCGTCGCTGCCCTACAAGTTCAAGTTCAAGTTCTCGGGCTGTGGCAACGATTGCGTGAACGCCATCCACCGCGCCGATTTCGCGGTGATCGGCACCTGGCGCGACAATATCAAGATCAATCAGGACGAGGTGAAAAAGCACGTCGCCAAGGTTGGCCGCAAATACACGATCGACACCGTTGTCTCGATGTGTCCGACCCGCGCCATCAGCCTGAACGACGACGACACGATGGAAATCGACAACAAGTCCTGCGTGCGCTGCATGCATTGCATCAACGTCATGACCAAGGCGCTCAGCCCCGGCGATGACCGTGGCGCATCGGTGATGATCGGCGGCAAGCGTTCGCTGAAGGTCGGCGACATGATGGGCATCATGATCAAGCCCTTCATCAAGCTGGAAACCGACGAGGATTACGAAGAGCTGGAAGAATTCGCCGAAGCCTGCATCGAGTTCTTCGCCGACAACGCGCTGGAACACGAGCGGATCGGTGAAACCATCGACCGTGTCGGCCTGCCGGCCTTCCTGGAGGCGGTCGAGGCCGAGGTTGATCCCAACATGGTCAACCATCCGCGGACCTCGTCCTATGTCCGTACCGACGATTTCGACGAGGAAGCCGCCAAGTGGTTCGAGCGCAAGGCCCTGAAGGCCGGCATGACGGTCGCTTCGGAATAAGACAACAGCATATTGCGGCCCCTTCCCCCGGGCGGGGAAGGGCGCTGCAAGAGGGAGTGGAATAGCCATGAACGAGAAAACGCAGCACAGGACCGCGATTGAATCCGGGGTTCCCGATCACCTGCAATACATGCATCCGATGATGAAGGCCAATCTGGGCAACTGGGACTGGCACGAACGGCCGCGGCCCGGGGTTCTGCGCCACGTCACCAAGGACGGCAAGAACATCTACACGGTACGCGCCGGCACCCAGCGCCAGATGGACGTGTTCACGATCCGCAAGCTGGCCGATATCGGCGACAATTTCGGTGACGGCTATGTCCGCTTCACCACCCGCTCGAATATCGAGTATATGGTCGAGGACGAGGCCAAGGTTGCGCCTCTGATCGCCGAGCTTGAGGCGAACGGTTTTCCTGTTGGCGGCACCGGGGCGTCGGTCTCCATGATCTCCCATACGCAGGGCTGGTTGCACTGCGACATTCCGGGTACCGACGCGTCCGGTGTCGTCAAATCCCTGATGGATGTGCTGCATAACGAATTCGTGCAGGAAAAGATGCCGAACCGGGTGCGTATCACCACCTCGTGCTGCCAGATCAATTGCGGCGGCCAGGGCGATATCGCGATCAACGTGCAATACACCAAGCCGCCGAAGATCAACCACGATCTGGTGGCCAATGTCTGCGAGCGCCCCGCCGTGGTGGCGCGCTGCCCGGTGGCGGCAATCCGCCCGGCCATGGTCAACGGCAAGCCCAGCCTTGAGGTGGACGAAAAGAAATGCGTCTGCTGCGGCGCCTGCTATCCGCCCTGCCCGCCGATGCAGATCAATGGTGCCGAAAGCACCAAGATCGCGATCTGGGTCGGTGGCAAGCATTCCAACGCGCGCTCCAAGCCGACCTTCCACAAGCTGGCGGTGGCCAACCTGCCCAACAACGCGCCGCACTGGCCGGAAGTGGCTGCCGTCGTTCGCAAGATCGTCGATGCCTACAAGAAGGACGCCAAGCATTGGGAGCGTATGGGCGAATGGATCGAGCGGATCGGCTGGAGCCGGTTCTTCGAGATGACCGACCTGGCCTTCACCAAGCACCACCTGGATACCTGGACCGGTGCGCGGAAAACCATGAACTCCTCGGCGCACGTGCATTTCTAAGGAGCGTATTTCAGTGAAATTCGGAATCGTAGTCAGCGAGGGGCCTTATACCCATCAGGCTTCGGACACGGCGTATCATTTCGCCAAGGCCGCGCTTGAGGCAGGTCACGAGGTCCCGCGCGTGTTCTTCTACCATGACGGCGTCAATGTCGGCACCCGCCTGTCGGTGCCGCCGCAGGACGAGCGCAACATTCAGGCCAACTGGACCGCGCTGGGCAAGGCGCATGGTATTGATCTGGTGATCTGCATCGCGGCCGCCCAGCGGCGCGGCCTTCTGGACGAGAACGAGGCGAGCCGCCAGGGCAAGGACGCGAACAATATCGCCGAAGGGTTCCGGATTTCCGGGCTTGGCCAGTTGATCGAAATGGGCATCCAGACCGACCGTCTGATGACCTTCGGCGACTGAGGGGGATCGGGCATGAGTGAAGTTGTAAAGAAATTCCTCTATGTGAACCGCAAGGCGCCTTACGGCACGATCTATGCGCTGGAGGCGCTTGAGGTGGTGCTGATCGGCGCGGCGTTCGATCAGGATGTGTCGATGGCGTTTCTGGACGATGGCGTGTTCCAACTGGTCAAGGACCAGAACACCAAGGAAATCGGCGTGAAGAATTTCTCGCCGACCTTCCGTGCGCTGGGCGATTACGAGGTTACCAAGCTGTATGTCGAAGCCGAATCACTGGCCGAACGCGGCCTGACCGAGGACGATCTGCAAGAGATCGTCTACGAGGACGAAGATGACGACTGGGCCGAGAAACCCTCGATCCGCATCGTCAGCCGCGACGAGATGGCTGCCGTCATGGCCGACCAAGACGTGATCCTGAGCTTCTGAGGAGGGCGAGAAATGTCAACATTGCATACCGTGAACAAATCGCCGTTTTCAACGCAGACGCTGCTGAGTTGCCTCAGCCACGCGCAGGACGGCGATGCCGTTCTGATGATCGAGGACGGGGTTTACGGCGCGGCCAAGGGCACTGGCGTGGCCGATGCCGTGGCGGCAAAGGCCGGCAAGGTTTCGATCTATGTCCTGCAGGGCGACATGGCGGCGCGTGGCATTGACGCAGCCCGCCTGATCGACGGCATCAGCGCGGTCGATTACGCTGGTTTTGTCAGGCTGGCGGCGGAACACGACCGCGCGCAGGCCTGGCTCTGAAAGTTTTAACGATCCGTGGGGGATCAAAAGCAACCGAAAGGAAAAACGCATGTCTTATCAGGTGAACGGTACTGCCGTTGAACATGACGAAGAAGGCTACATCACCAATCTGGCCGACTGGTCCAAGGACCTGGCGGAAGTGATCGCCAAGGCCGAAGAGGTCGAGATGACCGACGAGCATTGGGAGGTCGTCAACTTCCTGCGTGACTATTACGAGGAATACCAGATCGCACCGGCGGTGCGGGTTCTGATCAAGGCGGTCAAGAAGACGATGGGCCCCGACAAGGGCAGCAACAAGTACATGTACGAGCTGTTCCCCTATGGCCCGGCCAAGCAGGCCTGCAAGATCGCCGGCTTGCCCAAGCCGACCGGCTGTATCTGATCAATAGCGTTTAACCCCCGGAAACAAGAAGAATATTCCGGGGGGAGCAATCCGGGAGGAGTGGGAAGTGTTGTCAACACTTTATGCCTTGCTGTTCTATGTCGCCACGGCCCTTCTGGTGGTCGGCACGGCGATCAAGATCAGGACATATGCACGAACCCCGGCGCCGCTGAAAATACCGACCACGCCCGCGCCGACCACGCGCTCGGGCGTGTTCTGGCGGATGTTCCGCGAAATTGCCTTCTTTGAAAGCCTGTTCAAGTCGAACAAGTGGATCTGGCTGTTCGGCTATATGTTCCACGTGGCGCTGGCGCTGATCCTGCTGCGGCATTTCCGCTATTTCACCACCGGCTGGTTCTGGGTGGACTGGGTGCAGCCCTTCGGCGTCTATGCCTCGTTCGCCTTCGTGCTGGGGCTGGCGGGCCTTTGGGCGCGGCGCTTCGTGGTGGAGCGTATACGCTATATCTCCAGCCCGTCCGACCACCTGATGCTGGCGCTGCTGCTGGGCATCGGTCTGTCCGGCATGGGCATGAAATTCGTCGCCAAGACCGATATCGTGGCGGTCAAGGTGTTCTTTCAGGGGCTGATGCGGTTCCAGATCAACGATCTGCCGACGCATCCGGCGCTGTTGATCCATCTGGGGCTGGTGGCCTTGCTGATGATCATCTTCCCGATCTCGAAACTGCTGCACGCGCCCGGCGTGTTCTTCAGCCCGACCCGCAATCAGGTCGATGATCCGCGCGAAAAGCGCCACCTTGCGCCCTGGGCGGCGCAGCTTGAGAAATAGGCGGGGGACGGTACATGGCACCTCTCGATACCGACAAGGCACAACTGGATGTGCGCGGCCCGGACGGTCATCCCCTGGAAATTCCCCGCCTCGCCTGCGGCGCGATGGCCGATCTGAAATCCTTTCCCGCCGCGCCGGAACATCAGGAAGCCCTGGGCTTTCCCGGTGAACTGGTGGAGAACTGGCAGGAAGTCGCCATCGCCAAGATGGGCGAGTTGGCACAAAAGAACCGCGCCTTTCAGGTCTATCTTGATGCTTGCGTGAAATGCGGGGCCTGCACGGATAAATGCCACTATTTCCTTGGCACCGGTGATCCCAAGAACATGCCGGTGGCACGTCAGGACCTGCTGCGCAGCGTCTACCGGCGCTATTACACATTCGCCGGAAAATATTTCCCCTGGCTGGTCGGCGCACGCGATCTGACCCGCGAGGTGCTGGATGAATGGTACACCTATTACCATCAATGCAGCCAGTGCCGCCGCTGCTCGGTGTTTTGCCCATACGGCATCGACACGGCCGAGATTTCGATGGCGGCCCGCGAGATCATGGATTGCGTCGGTGTCGGGCAGAAATACTGCAACGAGATCATCGGCAAGGTCAAAGCCGTCGGCAACAATCTGGGCCTGAACCCCAAGGCGCTGGGTGCGACGCTGGAAGGCCTGGAAGAGGATATAGAGGAAGAAACCGGCATCTCGGTGCGCCTGCCACTGGATGAGAAAGGTGCCGATATCCTGCTGATCACGCCATCGGCGGATTTCTTCGCCGATCCGCATATCGACGGGCTGATCGGCTATGCCAAGGTGTTCCACGAGGCCGGCGTAAGCTGGACGCTGTCGTCCTATGCCTCGGAAGCGGCCAATTTCGGGATGTTCATCGGCTCGTACGAGAACATGCGCGAGGTCAGCCTGCGCATACGGCAGGCGGCACTGGACCTGGGCGTGAAGCGCATCGTCTTCGGCGAATGCGGCCATGCCTGGCGGGTGGCCTATTCCTTCCTCAACACGCTGGCCGGGCCGTTCGATTTCCTGGATCAGAAATACCCGGTGCCGCAGCATATCCTGGAGTTTACCTGGGGTGAAATCCAGAAAGGCACGCTGACCTTCGACAAATCCAAGAACGATGAATTCCGCCTGACCTATCACGACAGTTGCAACGTCGCACGCGGCAGCCGGATGGGCGATATGCCGGGTGGCCAGTTCGAGATTCCGCGCAACGTGCTGAAAGCGGTCTGCAATCATTACTTCGACATGGACCGCGACACGATCATGGAAAGCACCCTGTGCTGCGGTGGTGGTGGCGGCTTGCTGACCGACGATCTGATGGACCTGCGCGTCAAGGGCTCCAGCCCGCGCATGAAGGCGCTGCAACAGGTCACCGCCGATCATGGCGTGACGCATATGGCGGCGATCTGCGCGATCTGCAAATCGCAGTTTTCCAAGGTGATGCCGAAATTCGGCTACGAGATGGATTCGATCCTGTCAGTGCATCAGCTTGTCTCGAACGCGATTGTCCTGACCGGTCAGAACGCGGGCGAAGACGACGCGGACGAGGCCGGGGAAGACTGAACTTCAGCGGAGGAAAGAGACATGAAAGATCATACCGAACATACTTTCCGCAAATTCAAGGACGGCGAATCGCCCGATGACTGGGATCTTGAAGAAAAGATTTTCCAGCAGGACACCTCGTATAAATGCCCGACCTATGTGCACCGCACCCCGCCCTGCCAGGGCTCGTGTCCCTCGGGCGAGGATATTCGCGGCTGGCTGAACATCATCCGCGGCATCGAAAAGCCCCCCGTTGGCGCAGACGGCGTGGAAATGCCCTGGGCAGATTATGCCTTCCACCGTTCGACCGATGCGAACCCGTTTCCGGCGATCATGGGCCGGGTCTGCCCCGCGCCCTGCGAAGACGGCTGCAACCGCAACGAGGTTGAGGATCACGTCGGCATCAACGCGGTGGAGCATTTCATCGGTGATTCCGCGCTGAAGAACAAGCTGAGCCTGCGCGCCCCCGGGGCGGATACCGGCAAGCGGGTGGCGCTGATCGGCGGCGGCATCGCCTCGCTTTCGGCGGCCTATCAGTTGCGCCGCAAGGGCCATGCCTGCACGATTTTCGAAGCACATGACAAGCTCGGTGGCATGATGCGCTACGGCATCCCCGGCTACCGCACGCCGCGCGATGTGCTGGACGGCGAGATCCAGCGCATCCTCGACATGGGGGTCGAGGTGAAGACCGGCGTCAAGATCGGCGTGGATATCGCGTTCGAGGACCTTGAGCGCGACTATGACGCGGTGTTTGTCGGCATCGGCGCGCAGGGCGGTTCCCCCCTACCGGTGCCGGGTGCGGCGGAAGCCAGCAATTGCATTAGCGGTATTTCGTTTCTTGAGGCGTTCAACGATGGCCGCCTGAAACATGGCGCGCAAAAGGTGCTGGTGATCGGCGGCGGCGATACCGCGATGGATGTCGCCGCGGTGGCCCGCCGGCTGGGCCATATCACCCAAAGCCATGAACACGACCGCCCGGAAATGGTGGTTCTGGGCCATACCGCGCATGACGTGGCCTCGGTCGCCAATCGCCAGGGCGCGGATGTGACGGTGGTGTATCGCCGCCCGGTGGACAAGATGCCGGCCTCGGAAATGGAAGTGAAGCATGTCCGCGAGGAAGGGATCGAGATTGTCGGCTCGCTGGTGCCGATCGAGGTGGTGCTGGAAACCCCGGATCGCGCCCGCGCCCTGAAAGTGGCGCGTGCCGACTGGTCCTCGGGCAAGATGGAACTGATCGAAGGCTCCGAACACGAGATCGAGTGTGATCTGATCGTCGCCGCCATCGGCCAGGTCGGTGATCTGAAGGGGATGGAGGCGCTGGATAATGGCCGTGGCCTGATCAATGCCGATGCGCATTTCCGCTGGCCCGACCGCCCCGGCATCTTTGTCGCCGGCGACGTGGTGAAGCCGCATCTGCTGACCACGGCGGTCGGTCAGGCCTCGATAGCGGCCGAGGCGATTGATCATTACCTTAAGGGCGAGGAACAGGGTAAGCTTCCGAAGGTCAACGTGCATCATTTCAGCCTGATGGAGAAGCTGCGCGAATCCGGTCATGCGCCGGGCGAGTACGACCATCAACAGGTCTGGGGCACGGATTCTGCTGCATTCGCGGTGCATAATTACGAGGATCGTTCGGCCAGCCAGATCGTACCGGCGGATGAATTGTTCCTGGGTCACTGGGCCTACGAGGACCGGTTCAACCGCAAGGGCGTTGATATCGGACCGGACAGCGTGCTGGGCCATTTCGGCGAACGCATCGTCAGCCCCGAAGCCGACGAGGCGCGCAAGGAAGCGGATCGCTGCATGTCCTGCGGCATGTGCTTTGAATGCGACAATTGCGTGATCTATTGCCCGCAGGACGCGGTGTTCCGGGTGAAGAAATCGGAACGCACCACCGGGCGGTATGTCGATACCGATTATGCCAAATGCATCGGCTGCCATATCTGCGCCGATGTCTGCCCGTCCGGCTATATCAAGATGGGGCTGGGGGAATAGGCCCTTCGGGACCGGCCCCGACCCCTGAAAACTGAACGAAATGCGCGCCGGTATGGCGGGCGGAAACCGAGTGGATTTATGACCGAGCTGAAACCGACATTCCGACGTTTCCGGGAGGGCGAAACCGCCTCGGACTGGGACCTTGCCGAAAAGATTTTCCAGGCCGACGCGTCCCATAAATGCCCGACCTACATCCACAAGACCCCGCCCTGCCAGGCATCCTGCCCGTCAGGCCATGAAATCCGCGGCTGGCTGGCGATTGCGCGCGGCCAGGACAAGCCGCCGGTGGAGGGCATGGCGTGGCAGGAATATGCCTTTCAGCGCATGATCGAGGCCAATCCCTTTCCGGCAACGATGGGCCGTGTCTGCCCCGCCCCCTGCGAGGCGGGCTGCAACCGCAACGAGGTGGATGATTACGTCGGCATCAACGCGGTGGAACAATATGTCGGCGATTGGGCCAACGAAAACAACGTGAAGGGTGCCGAAGTCGGTGCCGATACCGGGCGCAAGGTCGCGGTGGTCGGCGGTGGCCCGGCCGGCCTGTCGGCGGCCTATTTCCTGCGCCGTCATGGCCACGCCGTCACCCTGTTCGAGGCGCATGACAAGCTGGGCGGCATGATGCGCTACGGCATCCCGGAATACCGCACGCCCCGCGCCATGCTGGACCGCGAGATCGGGCGCATCATCGACATGGGCGTCGAGGTGCGCACCAATACCCGCGTCGGCGAAGACATCCCGATGGACAAGCTGGAACAATCCTTCGATGCGATTTTCTGGGCGCTTGGCGCGCAGAACGGCCGCCCGCTGCCCATTCCGGGCTGGGAGGGTACCGAAAACTGCATCAACGGGATCGAGTTTCTGGATGCGTTCAACCAGGGCTACGTGCTGGGCACCGCCCGCCGGGTGGTGGTGGTCGGCGGTGGCGATACCTCGATCGACGTGGCCTCGGTGGCGCGTCGCCTGGGGCATATCGAGCATGTCGCGGCGACCGATCACAATGACGGCACGATCATCAATTTCCAGTCCGAGGATGTTGCCGGCAGCCTGCGCCGCGAAGGCATGGAGGCAACGCTGACCTCGCTGTTCCCGGTGGAACAGATGACCGCCGCCGAACACGAGCGCGAGGATGCCAAGCGCGAAGGTGTCGATATCCGCGGCGGCGTCATGCCGCTTGAGGTAATCAGGAATGCCGAGGGCCGGGCAATTGCGCTGAAGATGTGCGAATGCGTGATGAAGGGCAATGTCCCCGAGGCCGTCGAAGGCACGGAATTCGAGATCGAATGCGACATCATCATTTCCGCCATCGGCCAGACTGGCGATCTGACCGGCATCGAGGATCTGGGCAATGATCGCGGCTTCATCGAGGTCGAGGGTGGCTATCGCGTCAAGGGCCGGGCCAGGCATTTCGCCGGTGGCGATATCGTCAAGCCGCATCTTCTGACCACCGCCATCGGGCATGGCCGGATCGCGGCGGAAACCATCACCGATTATCTGGATGACGGCGATATCGAAAAGCGCCCGAAGATCGACGTGCATCATTTCAACCTGCTGCGCGAACTGGACCGGCGCGGCAAGACGCCGGATGCCTACGATCACGTGCAGGGGCGGGGCACCTCGTCGGCCGGTTTCGCCATCCACAATTACGAGGATCGCGGGAACAGCCAGATCATTGCCCATACCGAATTGTTCAAGGGGCATTTCAACTTCGTTCCGCGCGAGCGCCGCGACCAGGTTCCGATCGAGGGTGACGCGGTTCTGGGCAATTTCGAGGAACGCATCATCGGCTTTTCCGAGGCACAGGCGCAGAAAGAGGGCGAGCGCTGCATGTCCTGCGGCATGTGTTTTGAATGCGACAATTGCGTGATCTATTGCCCGCAGGATGCGGTGTTCCGGGTGAAGAAATCCGACCGCGCCATCGGGCGTTACGTGGATACCGATTACGACCGGTGCATCGGCTGCCATATCTGCGCCGATGTCTGCCCGACCGGGTTCATCAAGATGGGATTGGGGGAATAGGAATGAAGCGCCTGTTCGTTTTGCTGATGCTGCTTGCCGGGCTGTCCGCCGCGCCGGTTCTGGCCGGCGATCTCGGCCCGGTTGTCCCCAGGGCCAGCGGCAAGCCGCATCCCGAGGGCAATGAATTCTGGCGGATCAACCACATGCTGCTGATGGTGCATGATCGTGATCAGACCATGCGCCTTGGCAACCGCGAGGTGCAGGCCAGCCTGGCGGAATGTGTCGATTGCCATGCGGTCAAGGGGGCAGATGGCGCGCCGGTCTCGGCCGAGGACGAGCGGCATTTCTGCCGCACCTGCCACGATTACGTTGCCGTGAAGATTGATTGCTTCCAGTGCCACAATTCACGCCCCGAAGCGCCGAAGCAGGCTTTGCGGACCCCGGAACCGGCGGATATGCCCGGCATTCTGGCTTATCTGAAGGAGGCGGGCGAATGATCCTTCCGGCGCTGAATTTTCCCAAGAAACCCGCTGACATGAACCGCCGCGATTTCCTGAAAAGCGGTGGTGCGGTGGCGACGCTGGCGCTGGCACCCGGTGTGACGCTGATGGCGTTCGGCGGGCAGGCGAGTGCCGCCGCCGATCCCGGCAAACGCTGGGGGCTGCTGATTGATGTCAACAAATGCCCGAGCGATTGTTCCGCCTGTGTCTCGGCCTGCAAGGTGGAAAACGGCTGGGGCAATGACAAGCACGCCGCCGACCATCCCGAGGCCGCGCCGCAATGGATCCGCAAGGTCAGCCTGACCGACAAGTCGACGGGCCGCGAATTTGCGCTGCCGGTGATGTGCCAGCATTGCGAGAACCCGCCCTGCGTCGATGTCTGCCCGACCAATGCCTCGTTCAAGCGCCCCGACGGGATCGTGCTGGTGGACAAGCACCGCTGCATCGGCTGCCGCTATTGCATGATGGCCTGCCCCTACAAGGCGCGGTCCTTCGTGCATGAGGACGTGACGGATCAGAAGACCCACGCACCACGCGGCAAGGGCACGGTGGAAAGCTGCACCTTGTGCGTTCACCGGGTCGATGCCGGGGGTGCGCCCGCCTGTGTCGAGGCCTGCAATACCACCGGCAATGCGGCGATGCTGTTTGGCGATCTGAACGATCCGGACAGCGAGATCGCGCAGGCGCTGAAGGCCTATCCTTCGGTGGCGATACGTGACGATCTGGGGCTGAACCCCGGCGTGCGCTACAGCAATCTGTGATCGGAAAGGCAAGCGATGGAACGCACACTTTACCGCGAGATCAAGGCGACACGGCAGATCGTGCAACTGGCTGTCCTGCTGGCGGCGTTCATCGCGGCGGCGGCTTTGGCGGTTCTTTATATCGAGCATCACGGCCATATCGTGACCGGCATGAACAACCAGATCGTCTGGGGCATGCCGCATGTCTTTGCCATCTTCCTGATCGTGGCGGCTTCGGGCGCGCTGAACGTGGCTTCGATCGCATCCGTTTTCGGGCAGGTGCCCTACAAGCCGCTGGCGCGGTTGTCGGGGTTGCTGGCGCTGGCGCTGCTGGCGGGTGGTCTGGCGGTGCTGGTGCTGGATCTGGGGCGGCCGGATCGTTTGATCGTGGCTATGACAACCTATAACTTCTCGTCGGTCTTCGCCTGGAACATCCTGCTTTATAACGGCTTTTTCGTGATCGTCGGGGCTTACCTGTTCGTGCAGATGGCGCGGTCCATGCCCTATGGTGTGATCCGCACCGCCGGGACGATTGCGTTTTTGTGGCGGCTGGTGCTGACCACCGGCACCGGCTCGATCTTCGGCTGGCTGGTGGCGCGGCAGGCCTATGATGCGGCGGTCATGGCGCCCTTGTTCGTGGCGATGTCCTTTGCCATCGGGCTGGCGGTGTTCCTTTTGGTGCTGGGGCTGATCACCTGGCTGACGGAGCGCCCGCTGGGCGAAAAACTGGTGGCGCGGATGGGCCGGCTGCTGGGGATTTTCGCCGGCGTGGTGCTGTATTTCACCGCCGTGCAGCATCTGACCAACCTTTATGCCGCCGAGCATTCGGGCATCGAGGCGTTCATCCTGTGGGAGGGTGGCCTTTATACCAACCTGTTCTGGTTCGGGCAGGTGCTGATCGGCGGCCTGATCCCGATTGCGCTGGTGTTCCATCCGACCGGCGGCGCGAAACCGGCCTCGGCCTTTGTTGCCTCGGCGCTGGTGGTGGCGGGCGGGTTTGCCCAGCTTTACGTGATCATTATCGGCGGGCAGGCCTATCCGCTGGAGATGTTCCCGGGCTATCAGGTGACCTCGGGGTTCAGCGACGGCGTGGTCAACGCCTATTCCGCCAGCTATCTGGAGGTGTTGCTGGGCCTTGGCGGTGTGGCGCTGGCGCTGGCGATTACCGGGGTCGGCATGAAGGTGCTGCGAATCCTTCCGACCAACCTGTCGGATGCCAATATCGGGCAGGACTAGGGGCCGATGCCCGGCCTGATGATCTCGGCGGCACACAAATCCTCGGGCAAGACCGTGGTGACAACCGGGCTGGCGGCGGCGCTGACGGCGCGCGGCGATCCGGTGCAATGCTTCAAGAAGGGGCCGGATTACATTGATCCGATGTGGCTGGGCATGGCCAGCGGGCGGCCCTGCTACAACCTCGATTTCAACACGATGGGGCAGGCGGAGCTGGCGGCCTTTCATGCCTCGCGGGCGCGCGATCTGACCCTGATCGAGGCGAACAAGGGCCTTTATGACGGGGTGGCCACCGATGGTTCGGACAGCAATGCCGAACTGGCGAAGCTGCTGGATGTGCCGGTGGTGCTGGTGGTGGACAGCAACGGCACGACGCGCGGCGTGGCACCCTTGCTGCTGGGTTATCAGGCGTTCGATCGCGATATCCGCATCGCCGGGGTGATCCTGAACATGGTCGGCAGCCCGCGGCACGAGGGCAAGCTGCGGGCGGCGGTCGAGGGCTATACCGATATCCCGGTGCTGGGGGCGGTGCCGAAAACCGAGCGCCTGATCATCGGCGAGCGGCATCTGGGCCTGACCACACCGGCGGAAACCGGCGAGGTGGCGGCGATGATCGCCGATTTCGCCAAGGTGGTGGGCGCTTCGGTCGATCTGGACCGCATTCAGGCGATTGCCGCAACGACCGGGCCTTTGGCGGCACCCATGCCGCCCGCCGCGCCACGCCGTGGGGATCGCGTGCGCATCGCCATCGCACGGGATACCGCCTTCGGGTTCTACTACCCGGACGATCTTGAGGCCTTTGCCGAGGCCGGGGCCGATCTGGTGGCGTTCGATGCGCTGAAGGACCGGCACCTGCCCGAAGCGGACGGGCTGTTCATCGGTGGCGGATTTCCCGAAACCCAGATGCAGGCGCTGGCGGCCAACACAACGCTGCTGGCCGATATCCGGCAGGCGGTGCAGGGCGGTTTGCCGACCTATGCGGAATGCGGCGGGCTGATGTATCTGTGCCAGCGGCTGATCTGGAACGATGCCAGCGTGGCGATGGCCGGGGTCATTCCCGGCGATGCGGTGATGCAGGCCAGGCCCGAGGGGCGGGGATATGCGCGGTTTACCCGAACCCCGGACCACCCCTGGGAACGGGGCGAAGAGCCGGTCAATGCCCACGAATTTCACTACGCAAAGGTGGTGGGGCTGCCTGAAGGCACCAGGTTTGCGCGCAGGGTTACGCGCGGGGCCGGGGTGAATGGCGCGTCCGACGGCGTGGTCATGCACAACATGATCGCCGGGTTCTGCCATTTGCGAAACACGGCGGCCAACCCCTGGGTTCGTGAATTCGTCGGCTTCGTTCGGGCGCACAAGGCGGCGCGGCGGGACGCCGGGTAGCGCTGTTTCAAAATATCCTTGACATAACTAATAAACCGGTTATTTAGGCTTCATGAGCATCTCAAGCCCCACCGCCCGTTCCCTTGCCGCCCTTGGCCATGACGCCCGGCTGGACATCTTCCGCCTGCTGGTCAGGGCCGGGCATCAGGGCATGACGGTCGGGCAGATTGCCGATCAGCTTGAACTGGCCGCCTCGACGTTGGCGCATCACCTCAGGACGCTGGTCGATGCCGGTCTGGTGACGCAGGAAAAGCAGGGGCGCGAGGTGGTGAACGGCGTCAATTTTGACGAGATGACCCGGATACTCGGTTTCCTGAGCGCCGAATGCTGCTCGGGAATCGAACCGAAACACAACGAAACAGCGGCCTGAGCGGTGCTCTTGTCCGGGTAAAACAACGATAAAACTGGATATATGGAAATGACCGATATCACCGCCCCCGTTAAGCCGAACCCGATACGCATCGCCCTGAACCGTCAGCGCGTCTGGCTGGCTTCGGCAGTTCTGCTGTCGGGGATCGCGCTGGTCTCGCCGCAACAGGCGGTGGACAGTTTCGCCTTCACCATGTCCGCCCTGTCCGGCACCGCGCCGTTCCTGATGGCGTCGATCCTGATCGCGGCCTGGGCCGGAGCGACGGGGGCCGACAACCTGATCGCGCGCGCCTTCACCGGCTCGCCCTTGCTGATGATCGTGCTGGCAGCGCTTGCAGGCGGCTTGTCGCCGTTCTGTTCGTGCGGGGTGATCCCGCTGATCGCGGCCTTGCTGGCAATGGGCGTGCCGTTATCGGCGGTGATGGCGTTCTGGCTGGCCTCGCCGGTGATGGACCCGTCGATGTTCATCCTGACCTCGGGCGTGCTGGGCACCGGCTTTGCCATTGCGAAAACCCTGTCCGCCGTCGGCCTTGGCATCATGGGCGGGCTGGTGGTTTACCTTCTGGCGAAAGGCGGCGGGCTGGCCGATCCGCTGCGCGACGGTATCGGCAATGGCGGTTGCGGCGGGGCGGCGGTGCGCGCGCCCAAACCTGTGGTCTGGGCGTTCTGGCGCGAGGCACCCCGGCGCGTGAAATTCGGCCGCGAGGCGCTGAAGACGACGCTGTTTCTGGCGCAATGGCTGGTGCTGGCCTTCCTGCTGGAAAGCCTGATGCTGGCCTATATCCCGGCGGAAACCATCACCGCACTTCTGGGCGGCACCGGTATCGGCCCGATCGCGCTGGCGACTGTTGTCGGCGTGCCGGCCTATCTGAACGGCTATGCCGCGCTGCCGCTGGTGGGGGGGCTGATCTCGCAAGGCATGGCGCCGGGGGCCGGGCTGGCGTTTCTGGTTGCCGGTGGTGTCACCTCGCTGCCTGCCGCGGTTGCGGTCTGGGCGCTGGTGCGGCCGAAAGTGTTCGGCCTTTACATCGCGCTGTCGCTGTCGGGCGCGTTCCTGTGCGGCCTGTTGTATCAGGCCTGGATGCTGGCCTGATGCGGGCGCATCAAGGGCGGCCATGATCTGGCCGCCCTTGCCGTAAACCGGTCGTACAACCCGCGGGTCAGGTCCGCTTGATCTCGAACTTGTAGATCTTGCCCTCGGTCGAGGACGAGACCAGCACATTGCCGGTCTGGTTGCAGAAGGCCGCGAAATCCGCGACCGAACCGGGATCGGTCGAGGTGATCTTCAGAACCTCGCCCTGCGGCACGGATTTCAGGGCCTTCTTGGCCTTCAGGATCGGCAGCGGGCAGTTCAGGCCTTCGGCATTCAGTACGTGTTCAGCCATGGGAATTCCTTTCGTTCGGCAGCGTTGGTGCGCGGCACCGGTCAGATGTAGAGGTTGATGTCGGATTTGGTGGCAATATCGACCCAGGTGGCCGCGCCACCGATCTCGATGCCGTCGATCATGTCTTTCTGTTCCATCTCGAACAGGTCCATCGTCATCTGGCAGCCGATCATCTGAACCTCAAGATCAATCGCGGCCTCGCGCAGATCCTCGATCGAGGCGACGCCCTTCTTCTTGATCAGGTTCTTCATCATCGTGGTCGCCATCCGGTCGACGCCGGGAACCGCCGACACGATATTCGGCAGCGCCATGTGCATGCCCATCATCGGCATCTTCATGCCCGGATTGCCCAGCGTGGAGATCTTCAGGTCCAGTTTCTTGCTGAGAAGCGACAGACCGTAGAAGGTGAAGAACATCGAAACCTTGACATCCATCGCCGCCGCCGTGGTGGCCAGGATGAACGGCGGATACGCCCAGTCGAGCGTGCCCTTGGTAACGATGATCGACATGCTCTTGGCATTCTCCAGATCACCCTGCGAAACTTTGTCCAGCATGTCATTTCCTCCCGACTGCGTGGCCATCTGACAGATAGTTTAAAGTATTAGAAGGAATGAATACTAAATAAAGTATCCTGCGTCAAGAAAACCGCGGCGATATACCGGACAATTGATGGCTGCGCTTGCATTCAGGCGGGTGGATGTGCTGTATTCCCCGGCACTTCGCGCAGGAAATGTCCGAACCGGACGATTTGCAATCAGGGCCATGACAGCATGAATATTGCAGAGCTTCAGGAAAACGCCGGCCGGGCCAGCGATCTGCTGAAAATCATGGCCAACCAGTCGCGCCTGATGATCCTGTGTCATCTGCTGGAGGGCGAGAAATCGGTGCAGCAATTGCAGGGGCATGTCGGGTTAAGCCAGTCGGCGCTGTCACAGCAACTGGCGATCCTGCGCGGGCAGAACCTTGTCTCGACACGGCGCGAGGCGCAGCTTGTGTTCTATTCACTGGCCAGCCCCGAAGCCGAGGTGCTGATCGCCACGCTCTATGATCTTTATTGCAAGAAAGACTAGGGGCAGCCCGTTCGGCAGGATGCTGCGGCAAAAGCTGATAGTGCAATCGAAATCTGATATGCTAATGTTTGAAGATGTATTGCCGGGCCCTGAAACCGGCTAGGCGATTTCGGCAGGTCGGGGGGACACATGATCGACATCTGGAAAGAGGCGGTGATCGCAAATCCGGCATTCTATATCGGCTGGGGCGGGCTGCTGATCGGGCTGGTTTTCGGCTATATCGTCTTTCGCACCAATTTCTGCACGATGGGCTCGATCTCGGACATCCTGTCCTTCGGCAATTACAACCGCTTTCGCGCCTGGCTGCTGGCGGCGGCAACTGCGATCATCGGGGTGCTGGTGCTGGAACGCCTGAACGCGGTGGATGCGGCGGATTCGATGTATCTTGCCCCTTCGTTCGGCTGGCTGGGCAATGTCGTCGGCGGGCTGATCTTCGGCTTCGGCATGGTCTTCGCCGGTGGCTGCATGAGCCGCAACCTGGTGCGCACCGGCGGCGGCGATCTGCGCTCGGGCATGGTGGTGATCGTGGCCGGGCTGGCCGGTTACATGACCATCGGCGGGCTGTTCGGCCCGGCGCGGGTGGCATTGTTTGGGCCGTTCACGCCCGATCTGTCGGACAGCGGATTGGCGACACAGGGGCTGGACGAGATGCTGGCGGCGGCTACCGGCATGGCGGGTGGTGCGGCGAACCTGATCACGGTGGCGGTGCTGGCCGGTGCGATCCTGATCTATTGCTTTGCCTCGGCGTCTTTCCGCGCTTCGCCGCGCGATATCACCGCCGGGATCGGCATCGGGCTATGCGTGGTGGCGGGCTGGCTGCTGACCGGGCTGGCGCAGGACGATTTTGCCGATGTGCCGGTGGCCGCTGGCTCGCTCACCTTCGTGCGGCCGGCGGGCGATACGCTGGATTACCTGATGCGCACAACCGCCTTTGTCGCCATGCCGTTCGCGGTGGTCACCACGCTCGGCACGCTGCTGGGCGCGTTTCTGGGGGCGATTGCACATCGCCGTTTCGCGCTGGCCACGTTCATGGATTCCAGCGATACGCTGCGCAACCTCTTTGGCGCGATGCTGATGGGCATCGGCGGGGTGCTGGCGCTGGGCTGCACCGTGGGTCAGGCGGTGACGGGCCTGTCAACGCTGGCGGCGGGATCACTGATCACCTTCATCTTCATCGTGATCGGCGGCATTGCCGGGATGAAGACGATGGAAGCGATGGCCTGACGCGCCCTAATCGTCCACATCGGCGGGGAACAATTGCGCCGCCACTTTCAGCGCGATGGCGCGGTAGATCGCGGCATGCGGGCCGTCCGGGTCCGCCACCACGACCGGCGTGCCCGCATCCGAGGTTTCGCGGATATCCATATGCAGCGGCACCGCGCCAAGGAACGGCACGCCAAGGCGGCGGGATTCCTCTTCCGCGCCGCCGTGGCCGAAAATGTCGCTGGTCTTGCCGCAATGCGGACAGATGAAGGTGGACATGTTCTCGACAATCCCGAAGATCGGCACATCGACGTTCTTGAACATCTTCAGCCCCTTGCGGGCGTCGATCAGGGCCAGGTCCTGCGGGGTCGAGATGATGACGGCACCGCTCAGCGGCACCTGCTGGGCCATCGTCAACTGCGTGTCACCGGTGCCTGGCGGCATGTCCAGCACCAGCACATCCAGATCGGCCCAGTCAACCTCGCGGACCAGTTGCATCAGGGCGGATACCACCATCGGGCCGCGCCAGATCACCGGGCTTTCCTCGTCCATCAGCATGCCCATCGACATCACCTGCATGCCATGCGCCGCCACCGGCTTCATGCGGTCATTGACAATCTCGGGCCGCGCCGAGGTGCCCAGCAGACGCGGGATCGACGGGCCGTAGACATCGGCGTCCAGCAGGCCGACCGACATGCCCAAGGATTGCAGCGCCAGCGCGATATTGACCGCCGAGGTCGATTTGCCGACCCCGCCCTTGCCCGAGGCCACCGCCAGGATAGTGCGGACTCCGGGGATCGAGCCGGGTGCCGGGCGGTTATCCGACCCGACATCGCGGTTCTTCTTGCGGGTCAGTTTCGGCGGTTGTTGGGTCGGGTCGAACTGCCCGGCGCGATCGGCGGTCAGCGCCACCAGCACCGAGGTGACGCCATCCAGCGCGGATACAAGGCGCTCGGCCTCGGTGCGGATCGGCGCGATATCGCCCTCAAAGCTGTCAGGAACGGTGATCGAGAAGATCACCTTGCCGTCATTGACGACGATTTCCGACACCATCCCCAGCGAAACGATATCGCCCGCAAGCCCCTCGGCGGTGACATTGCGCAAGGCGGCAAGTATCTGATCCTTCATTGCGGTTCCCCGATCCTGTTCATTCATTCATAGTTTAGAATGTTTAGAAGTGATGGGCAAGCGGCGAGCTTGCGGATAGGCTTGGGAAATGTCAGCGGTGCCGGATGCCGCTCGACACCCGGCCCGGAAGACAATCGCTCCCTTCATTTGTTGCGGAGGCTTGCGCCTGGCCTCGGTATCACCGCCTGCGGTGACATCACGGCCAGACGTACGGACCGCAAGCCATGCGCCGGTTCGCCCCCGGGGACACCAGCCCGGCCGTGATTGTTTCCACATCCCCGACGCAGCGTTTCCCCGAATCCGCGCCTTGCCATGCCGCTGCCCGAAACCGCCCACCTTTGTGCCGCGAACCACCGGCATACCTGTCCTTGTAGCGAGCGAAGGCTCACCCCGGTGTCGCGGTTAATCAGCCCCCACCCAGATCCGCGATGCCGGGGACTACAAAAGGCCGGAGCCTCGTCCCTAATGGAAGGGCGTTCGCCTCGCCGCAAGCACCCCCTGGACGTCGCGTTCCCTGGAATGATTGCCGCCAAATGGCCGCTTTGTTTCCGCATCCACGCCCGCATTTGACGCCATAGAGGTCGGCGTAGCTGCTTCAGCTTCCCCCGGCGTCGCGATTCATCAGCCCCCACCCAGATGCGCGGCGTCGGGGACTACCTACCCCCCCAAACCAATTCATCTTGGCAATGCGGGCCCGCGGGTCTAGCGTGGCGATCAATCCTGACCATGACAACGGAAAGATCCCATGCGCGATTTCCATCTTCCCGGACGCTCGGCGGTATATGCCAGCAACGGCATGTGCGCCACCTCGCATCCGCTTGCCGCCAAGGTTGCCATCCAGATGCTGGAATCCGGCGGCAATGCGGTAGATGCGGCGATTTCGGCAGCGGTGCTGCTGGGCCTGTGCGAACCGCAGATGACGGGCATCGGCGGCGATTGCTTCGTGCTGCTGAAACCCGCGGGCGAGGATCGGGTGATCGCGCTGAACGGTTCGGGCCGGGCACCGGCGGCGCTGGATGCCGCAAACTTGCGGGCCGGGGGCCACGACAAGGTGGACACCTATTCCGCCACCGCCGTTACCGTTCCCGGCGCGATAGATGCCTTTTGCCGATTGTCGCGCGACTGGGGCAAGATCGGCCTGAAAGCCTGCCTCGCCCCGGCGATCTATTATGCCGAGGCCGGTATCCCGGTCGCGCCCCGCACCGCGTTTGACTGGGCCAACAGCGCCGCAACCCTGCAGGGCGACGCGCGCAAGTTCTACCTGTTCAACGACAAGCCGCCGCGCCCGGGACAGGTGTTCCGCCACCCCAGACAGGCCGACGTGCTGCGCCGCATCTCGATGGAAGGTCGCGCCGGTTACTACGAAGGCGAAGTGGCCGAGGATATGGTGGCCTCGCTGAACGCCGCCGGTGGCGTGCATACATTGGACGATTTCGCCGCTACCGCATGCGATTACACGGAGCCGGTGAGCGGTAATTACAAAGGCATTGACCTGCTGGAGCATCCGCCAAACGGCCAGGGTGCCACCGCGATCCTGATGAACAGCATTCTGGCGCATTTCGACCTGCCCGGCATGGACCCGCTGGGTGCCCAGCGCGCGCATGTCGAGGCCGAGGCCGCCAAGCTGGCCTATGACGCCCGCAACCGCTTCATCGCCGATCCCGATCACACCACGAGGCTGGCGCATATGCTGGCACCCGAAACGGCGGCGAAACTGGCTGGCCTGATCGACATGAAGAAGGCGATGCCAGCCGCCGCGCCGCTGAGCGAGGCGGTCCACAAGGAAACCATCTACCTGACGGTGGTGGACAAGGATCAGATGGTGGTGTCGCTGATCTATTCGATCTTCCACGGCTTCGGCTCGGGCCTGGCATCGAAGAAATTCGGCGTCAACTTCCAGAACCGCGGCTCGGGCTTCACGCTGGAAAAAGGCCATCCGAACGAGGCCAGGGGCGGCAAGCGGCCCATGCACACGATCATTCCGGCGATGCTGGCGCGTGACGGCAAGGTGTTCATGCCGTTCGGGGTGATGGGCGGGGCCTACCAGCCGAACGGCCATGCCCGGATGGTGACCAACCTGGTTGATTACAACATGCACCCGCAGGCGGCCCTGGACGCGCCGCGCAGTTTCACGGATGCCGGTGACATGCAGGTCGAGCGCGGCTATTCCGACAAGGTGCGCCGGGAACTGGCCGATCTGGGCCACAAGGTTTCGATCCCCGACACGCCGATCGGCGGCGGACAGGCGATCCTGATCGATTACGAAAACGGCGTGCTTGAGGGGGCATCTGACCCCCGCAAGGACGGCTGCGCATTGGGGTATTGAAGATGGCAATCAAACCGGTCAGCCAATTGGTGGAAGAGGCCCGCGCAGAAATCACCATCATCCCGACGGCCGAGGCGATTGCCATGCTGGGGCGTGATGACGTGCTGTTCGTGGATATCCGCGATGTGCGCGAACTGGACCGCGAAGGCCGCATCCCCGGTGCCTTTCATGCCCCGCGCGGCATGCTGGAATTCTGGGTCGATCCCGCCAGCCCCTACCACAAGCCGCCCCTGTCGGATGGCCGCCGGAAGGTGCTGTTCTGCGCCAGCGCCTGGCGATCCGCCCTCAGCGTCCGGGCATTGCAGGATATGGGGGTGGAGAACGTCTTCGATCTGGAAGGCGGGTTCAGCGCCTGGAAGAAGGCCGGTGGCCCGGTCGAAACCAAGGCCTGACAGCGCCGCGCACAGCATGTTGCGTCAGATTGAATTCACCCGATGCGTGAAACAGATCAGATGAAACACGCGTTAGTTAAGCGGCGCGTCGATCTGGTACTGGCCGTGCTCAAGCTGGTGGAACATCGAATCCACCTGCGGATGGCCCACCGGCTCGCCGGTTTCGTCGGGCTGCAGGTTCTGCTCGGACACATAGGCGACGTAGTAGGATTCGGCGTTTTCCGCCAGCAGGTGATAAAACGGCTGTTCCTTCCTGGGGCGCGATTCCTCGGGGATCGCTTCCCACCATTCGTCGGTATTGGCGAAGACCGGGTCGATATCAAACACGACCCCGCGGAACGGAAATTTCCGGTGGCGAACCACCTGACCGATATTGAATTTTGCTTGCGTGCGTAACATGGCTGTTCTCAACCCCCAGTGATGTTACTAAAGCGTGATGGATTCGGTGTCCACTTGTCGGAGCCGCCGGAACCAAAAAAAACCGGGAAACAATTTGTGACCATTGTTCTTGCCGTCCTGCAGATCGTTGCCCCGGTGTTCATTCTGGCTGCCATAGGCTTCGCCTGGGTCAAGGTGGGGCTGGAATACCGGGTGCAGTTCGTGACCCGGCTGGCGATGACGCTGTCGGTGCCCTGCCTGATCTTCACCGCGCTGATGAAGACCCGGATCGACCCTGCGGCGCTGACCGAAGTGGTGATCGCCGCCGTCGTTGCCTATGGCCTGCTGAGTGTCGCAGCCTTCGTGCTGGTGCGCCTGGCGGGCATGGATGTGCGCACCTATCTGGCGCCGGTGATTTTCGGCAATACCGGCAATCTGGGCCTGCCGCTGGCGCTGTTTGCCTTCGGCGACGAAGGGTTTGGATTTGCAGTCGTAATTTTCGCCGTGATGGCGATTTATTCGTTCACTTTCGGGGTCTGGCTGGTGTCGGGCGGTGGCTCGCCACTGAAGGTTTTCAAGGAGCCGATGGTGGGCGCGACGCTGCTGGGGGCGCTGTTCCTGTATAACGGCTGGCAGACGCCGGTATGGATGACGAATACGCTGACGCTGATCGGCCAGATGGCGATTCCGCTGATGCTGATCACGCTGGGCGTGGCGGTGGCGCGGCTGCATCCGGCGGGGTTTGCGCGGGCCTTCGCGGTCTCTGTTCTGAAGGTTGTGCTCAGTGTCGGGATCGCCTGGGGAACCGCGATCTGGTTCGGGCTGGACAAGATTCCGCTGGCGGTTCTGGTGTTGCAGATCGCCACCCCTGTTGCAGTTACGTCATACTTGCTGGCTGAAAAATACGACGCCGATTCGGATGCGGTGGCCGGGTTGGTGGTGGTTTCGACGCTGATTTCGGTGCTATCGATTCCCCTGCTACTGGTGTTTCTGCTGTAGGATCACGCGAAGGGCTTTGCCGATCCGGCGGTTTGGCTTACACTCGCCGGAAAAACCCCGAGGCAGCCGATCCGATGAAACCTGTTACCGCATTTCTCCTCTTGCTGCTGGTCGCCGCCTGCGGCGTATCCGTGCCGCCGCCGCCGCGCAATCTGGACGATGCCTGCGCCATCCGCGCCGAGCGCCCGAAATGGCATCGCGCGATGCTGAAGGTGCAGGAGAAATGGGGCGTTCCGGTCGCCGTGCAGATGGCCACGATCTATCAGGAAAGCAAGTTTCGCGGCGATGCCCGCACGCCGCTGGCCTACACGCTGAACGTGATCCCGATGGGCCGCCATTCCTCGGCCTATGGCTATTCGCAGGCGATCGATTCCACCTGGAAATGGTATCAGCGCGACACAAGAAGCCACAATGCACGGCGCGACCGGTTCGAGGATGCGGTGGATTTCATGGGCTGGTACATGGACCAGTCCTATCAGCGGCTGGACATTCCCAAGACCGACGCCCGCAAGCAATACCTGGCCTATCATGACGGCCATACCGGCTATGCCCGTGGCACCTACAAGCGCAAAAGCTGGCTGATGCGGATCTCCGGCGAGGTCGAGGAACGCGCGGTGATGTATTCCGAACAACTGGCAGTCTGCGCCGCCTCTTAAAGGTGGAGGTTGACCGTTCGATCGGTTGAGGCACACCCGCCTATCCGAACGTCAGACCGGTTGTCCGAACAAGCCGATAAAACGGGCCTGCACCTACCGGGTTTCCCGCAGCTTTCGCAACTCGATGGGCACGCTGAACAGCGACGCGCCCAGATCGAGGCCGCGTTCCATATCACCCAGGATCACCGTCGTTGCCGCCCCGCCCTGATCGGTGATGATCCATTGCCGCAATTCCACCGGTTCCGCGGTGAAGCGCAGCTCGATATGCCCGAGATCGGGGTTTTCGGGATCCTGCGCGGTGATCGTGGTGGCCACGTCATCGGCAACATGCGCGGTGATCATGTCGGCGCGCCCGAGATCGACATTGCGTTCCAGGATCACCCAGAGCGGGGTTTCCTTCAGCGGAAACTGCTGCGGCGGCTCGTTCGATTTGCGGTCGAAGATCGCCACCGTGCCGCCGCCCGCCATCACCAGTGCCGGATCGGGCGGGTCATATTCAAACCGCATCCGACCGGGGCGATGGATGTACAAGGTCCCGGTCGAGATCGTGCCATCGGGGTTGATCTGCGTGAAACTGCCCTTCGCGGTGGTCAGCTCGTTCAGGAATGCCGATAGATCGGCCAGCGGAATACGCTCTGCCGCCGTCGCGGCCAGCGGCAGGGACAGCATCGCGGACAAAAGGAAAGCCGATTTGCTCATGGCTGGAATATAGGCACCTTTTCTCAACTGCCCAGCCATCCGCTGTCACGAATTGGCGATCGGGCGGGTTATTGCCCCTCGGGCACCAGGATATCGCGCTTGCCGACATGGTTGGCCGGGCTGACAAGGCCGGATTCCTCCATCTGTTCGACCAGCCGCGCCGCCTTGTTGTAGCCGATCGCCAGTTTACGCTGGATATAGGAGGTCGAGCATTTGCGGTCCTTCAGCACGATCTGCACGGCGGTATCATAAAGCGCATCTTCGCCGTCAGTATTGCCGCCCAGCCCCAGCACCAGATCAATATCGCTTTCGCGTTCGTCGTCATGGCCTTCCACCACGCCCGATACATATTCCGGGCTGCCGAAGCTTTTCAGGTGATTGACGATCTCCTCGACCTCTTCATCCGAAACGAAGGGGCCGTGGACGCGGGTGATCTTGCCGCCGCCGGCCATATACAGCATGTCGCCCATGCCCAGAAGCTGTTCCGCGCCCATCTCGCCCAGAATGGTCCGGCTGTCGATTTTCGAGGTCACCTGGAAGCTGATCCGCGTCGGGAAATTGGCCTTGATCGTGCCGGTGATGACATCGACCGAAGGCCGCTGCGTCGCCATGATCAGATGGATGCCACTGGCCCGCGCCATCTGTGCCAGGCGCTGGATGCAGGCCTCGATTTCCTTGCCGGCGACCATCATCAGGTCGGCCATCTCGTCCACCACGACCACGATATAGGGCATGGATTCCGGGGTGAATTCCTCGGTCTCGAACACAGGTTCGCCGGTATCGTCGTCGAACCCGGTCTGCACCGTGCGGCGGAAATTCTCGCCGCGCGACAGGGCATCCTTCACCCGGCCATTATAGCCGTCGATATTGCGCACGCCCATCCGGGACATCTTGCGATAGCGTTCCTCCATCTCGCCGACGACCCATTTCAACGCCACCACGGCCTTCTTGGGGTCGGTCACGACCGGCGACAGAAGATGCGGGATACCGTCATAGACCGACAATTCCAGCATCTTGGGATCAATCATGATCATCCGGCATTCATCCGGCGTCAGCTTGTAGAGTAGGCTGAGGATCATCGTGTTGATCGCCACCGACTTGCCCGACCCGGTGGTGCCGGCAATCAGCAAATGCGGCATCTTCGCCAGCGAGGCCACCACAGGCTCGCCCGCGATGTTCTTGCCCAGCGCCAGCGGCAGTTTCTGCGTCGTGTCGCCGAAATCGCGGGCCGACAGGATTTCGCGCAGCAGCACTTTCTCGCGATGCGCATTCGGCAGTTCGATCCCGATCACCGACCGTCCCGGCACCGTGGAAACCCGCGCCGCCAGCGCCGACATCGAACGCGCGATATCATCCGCCAGCCCGATCACCCGGCTGGCCTTCAGGCCTGGGGCCGGTTCCAGTTCATACATGGTGACCACCGGGCCGGGCGAAACCGAGACGATCTCGCCCTTGACGCCGTAATCGTCCAGCACGTTTTCCAGCATCCGGGCGTTTTCCTCCAGCGCGCTGTCCGACAGATGGTGGCGCACGATGCTGGTCGGGTTGGCCAGCAGGTTCAGCGGCGGCACCTCGTAGGCGTCGCGCATCTCGTCGAATGCCAGCGACGGCTGCGCCTCGGACGCGGCCTTGCGGCTGGTTTTCATCGCCTTGGCCGGGCGGTGCTGCACCTTGGCGCGGCTTTCCGGGGTTGGCGGCACATAGGGTTCGGTATCGTCGATCAGCGGATCCGGGCCGAAATCGTCGGCATCGAAATCGTCCTCCGGCTCTGGTGCGACCAGTGTCGAGCGATGCAAGGGCGGTTCGGCATGTTTCGGCGCGGATTTGCGCTGGTGAATGGCCTCGGCGATACGCGAGCGGATGCGGTCCCTGGTTGGCGAGGCCACGTCCGAAGGCGGGACCGGGCGGGGGACGATTTCTGGCGTGGCGGCAGTCACGCTTGGCTGACGGCGCACGAAGGCGAGTCTCGGATCGACCGGTTTCGCAGCCGCCCTGGCCTCCGCCGCGGGGGCCGGTTTTTCCTCGGCGGCATGTTCGGCCCGTTTCGCCTGATGATGCGCATGGGCGGATTTCGCCGCCTGCACCGCACGCAGGCCCGCCATGCCCAGCAACGCGACAAACGCGGCATAGGCCATTACCACGCCGTAGATCAGGAACCGCCCGAACAGCCGCGCCTCGGCCCGGTTGCTGCCCAGAACGAAGCCGCCGAACAGGATCAGCAGCAGCCCCGACAACGCGCTCAGGGCGCGAAGGGTGAAGGCTACCGAAAACGGCGATACCCCGATGATCGCCGCAAGTGCGGTATCGCCGAACAGACCGCCCAGCCCGAAGGAATGCGGCCAGTCGCCCATCGGCGCATGGGTCGAGGCGAACACCGCCGCCAGTGCGATGGCAATCGGTGAAAAGATGATGCGGCTGAAGAACCGCTGATCGCCGAAATGAAAGAAGAACCGCGCGCCCCAGACCAGCGCCACCACGGCCAGCCCCCAGCCGGCCCAGCCGATGGTGACCGTCAGCGGGCTGGCGATGGATGCCCCGAGCTTGCCCAGAAGATTGCGCACCGGCTCGTCGGTGGCGCTCAGCCAGCTTGGGTCTTCCGGCGAATAGGAGGCCAGCATCAGGATCGTCAGGATGCCCGCCACACCGAAGATCAGCCCCAGCAATTCCTTGCCACGTCGCTGGATCGCCTCCTGCATGTGGGTTTCCAGCAACGGATCGCGCTGCCGCGCCTGATGATACGCCATACCTGCCCTCGTCAATAGATGCAGTCGCGGATTGCCTGAAGCCCGCGCCGCATTTCTTCGCTTGTCGCCACCATTGCGACCCTGATGTAATCCTGTCCCGGCGTGGAGCCGTCCACCTCGCGGCTGAGATAAGCCCCCGGCAACACCTTGACCCCGGTGTCACGCCACAATTTAACTGTTGCCGCCTCGCCATCATCGACCGGCAACCACAGGAAGAACCCGGCCTCGGGCGATTGGTAGCCCTGAACACCGGCGAACACCTGATCGGCGATGCGGTATTTCTGCTGGTAGAGCGCGCGGTTGGCGACCACATGCGCCTCGTCCGCCCAGGCCCGTTCCGCCACCCGCTGCAACGGCAAGGGCAGGGGGGCACCGGCATAGGCACGCAGGCGCTTGACCTCGCGGATCGCCGCCGGCCCGCCCGCGACAAAGCCCGAGCGCAGGCCTGGCAGGTTGGAGCGTTTCGACAGCGAATGGAACACCACCACGCGTTCAGGGTCAGCCCCGGTTTCGGCAGCGATTTCCAATGCACCGGGGGGTGGCGCGTCGCGGTAAATCTCGGAATAGCATTCATCGGCGAAGATGCGGAAATCGTGCTTTTCCGCCAGATGCAGCAATTCACCCCAATAATCCCGCGAGGCAATGGCCCCTTGCGGGTTGGACGGCGAACACAAGTAGACAATTGCCGCCTGGTCCAGCACCGAAGCGGGCAGAGCGGCATAATCCGGCAGGAAGCCGTTGCCGGCAGGTGCAGCTACAAACACCGGTTCGGCCCCGATGGCGGCGGCGGCCACGGCATAGACCTGGTAGAACGGGTTCGGGATCAGCACTTTCGGCGGCTTGCCGTGCTTTTCTTCCGGGCAAAGCGCGATCAGGGCATTGAACAGGCCCTCGCGCGTGCCGTTCAGCGCCATGATAGCGGTCTCGGGGTCCAGCCCGACGCGGTAGCGCCGCTTCAGCCAGTCCGCGATGGCGGTGCGCAGTTCGCCCGAACCTTCGTTCGGGGGATACTGGCCGAATTCGTGCATATGGGCATTCAGCACCTCGGCCACGAAATCGGGGAAGGCGTGTTTCGGTTCGCCAATCGACATGGCGATTTCCGGGCCACCCGCCGGGTGGTCCGCCAGCAACGCCCGCAGACGCGGAAACGCGTATTCAGGCAGGTTCGAAAACCGCTGGGGAAACTGCATACATGCCTCATCAACCGGAGTCTAAGCGCCCCGTTTGGTGATATGTTAGCCCGAGAACCCGGTTCGGTCCAGTCTTGACTGCATCGCGAAGGCTGCGGCCTTGCGCTGCTCCGGGCCTGGCGGGGTGGCGGCGGGCGGCTGAAATGGCCGGTGACGGAATTTTGTGCAAGCTACTGATAAGTTGCGATTATTTTGCCAGGTAACATCATGAGTGCTGAGGCCCGCGCCCATGCCCAAGGCGGTGTCAGCCTGAACTTCTGGTCGCAGGCCCAAGGAAATCAGCCCGCCAACCTGTGGCCATTTTATCGCCGCCCGGATGCCACCGGGGTTTGGGGCCAGAATACTCAATGATATCGAAAACAGCCATCCTCGCCGCTTCCTCCATAGGGTTGCGCCCGAGCCTGGGAGGGCGTTCGCGGCATGCCCGCTTGGCAAGCAAACCACAAAAACACTTATCTACCAGCAACTTGCAAACTCAGCAAAGCACCCTCCTGGGGGGGAG
>JAIOJF010000047.1 GCA_019911965.1 Paracoccaceae bacterium
CGCAGATGAACCTCTTTGAAGGATTGCCGTCATGAGCATGCAAGGACGGGTTGGCCGCGCGGGTGGTGCAAAAGTCAAACGCGCGATGGGTGTGCAGGCGATCCTGGAATGGGCGTTTCGGGTGGAAAAGGCGCAGCTGGAATTGCCGCCATCAAAGGATGTGTCAGAGGAAGGCTTTGGCTTCGGCCTCGAATACGTCCTGCTGCAGCGCGCCGCGCTGGGCTGCAAGGTCGACGGGGGCCAGCACAAGATGGGAAGTTACACCCATGCCGATGCCGAGGTCGTGGCGGCGATCGTTGCGGGGATGCCCGACGCGTTGGGCGGCATCCGCATGGCGATCAGTATCGCTGAACTGGCGCGCGCTGGGTTGACGCCGGACTGGATGCCAGGCGTCGTGCCGCGCTGTATGCCGGTCGAAACCAGGAGCAACCAGCATGGCGAGAGGGCGAGCACAATCGTCGTCGGAACCGAACGGGTGATGACCAGGGGCAAATGGCGCAGGGTCGAGGTTCTGGCCTGCCCGGTGACATGGCGGCCACATCCGGAACAGATCACCTTCGCCCGTCGCTGCTATGAGGATTGGTGGCTGTCGCTGGATTGGGTTCGGGATGGGCTGGTGGCGGGCGGGATGCTGCAGGAGGTTGAGGTGACGGCGGCCATGCCGAAGGTGCGGCCTTGGCTCTCAACACAACTTTGAGCAATCAACCACTGGTAAAATTTGGCAAGGTCTGGCAGCTTCGCACTAAATAGTCCGAGAAGGAACAGGGCCATGGCGGACCCAATTCTCACAGTGCCAGAGGTTGCGGTTTTGTTGAAGGTTGCTGAAAAGACTGTCTACACAATGGCGCGAAAGGGTCAGATACCAGCATTCAAAGTTGGCGGACAATGGCGATTTAGGCACGACGATATTGATCGATGGATCGATGAACAAAAGGCTGCCGTAAAAGGGAATGCCGAAAAAGGTGCGTCGAATGTCTGATCAGTTCTTTGAAAAACCGATCCTAAATTCGCCGTACGCCTATCCAGGTCGACATTGGGAACTCGATGCTGACGGACAACCCACAAACCGTATTCTTGAAAGCAGACGACGTTCCGATCTCATCACGCCTGTCCCAAAGACCAGGAAACAACGGCAGAACCAGAAGCAAAGCGCCATGCTTCTGGGTTCAAGCGATGAGCTCTCGTCCGAAGATCAGGAATACAATCCCACCCCGATCATCAACGAAATCCGGGGGCATGTGGAAACCTGGCGCAGCCTGCCGAATCCTGAACAATGGCTGGTGACCCCGGAGACGGCGCGTCTGCTGCAGCATTGGCGGCACCACAAATTCGAAGGCATCCGGCCGTTCTTTTGCCAGATCGAAGCCGTGGAAACTGCCATCTGGCTAACCGAGGTCGCGCCCACGATGGGGCCGCGTGTCGCCAAGTTCTGGACCCACATTAAGGGGGCCAACGAGCAGGCAAACCCGGAATTGCTGCGCCTCGCGCTGAAGCTTGCGACCGGGGCGGGAAAGACCACTGTCATGGCGATGCTCATCGCATGGCAAACCGTCAATGCCATACGCCATCCCAACAGCAAGAGGTTCTCGAGCCGGTTCCTGATCGTTTCGCCCGGCATCACCATTCGCGACCGCTTGCGCGTCCTGCTGCCAAATGATCCCGAAAGCTACTATCGAAGCCGCGAGATCACGCCGCCCGACATGCTGCGCGACATTCAAAGCGCAAAGATCGTCATCACCAATTACCACGCCTTCAAGCTTCGCGAAAAGCTGGTGATCGCCAAGGGAACCCGTCAGGCACTTGAAGGCTGGCGCGGCGACAGGGTGCAGACGCTTGAGACCGAAGGCGAGATGATCCAGCGGGTAATGGGTGACCTGATGGGACAGAAAAACATCGTCGTGATGAATGACGAGGCGCATCATTGTTATCGCGAGCGGGTGAGCGATGCGATTGGCGACACCGAAGGCAATCTGAAGGGCGATGACAAGAGCGAGGCAAAGGAAAACAACGAGGCGGCCCGGATGTGGATATCGGGGCTGGAAGCCGTAAAGCGCAAACTTGGCATCAGCCTCGTCTACGACTTGTCGGCCACCCCGTTCTTCTTGCGTGGCTCGGGTTATATCGAGGGCACTCTGTTTCCTTGGACGATGTCGGATTTTTCGCTGATGGACGCCATTGAATGCGGCATCGTAAAATTGCCGCGCGTGCCAGTGGCGCAAAATGCTCCGGGCGAGAGCCTCGTATATCGCAACCTTTGGGAGCATATCGGCAAGCTGCTTCCCAAAAAGGGGCGCGCTGGATCGGGCAAGGCCGCTGATCCTTTGTCCCTGCCTGCCAAACTGCTGGGCGCACTCGATGCCTTGTACGGGCATTATGAGAAGACCTTCCACCTTTGGGAGGAAGAAGGGATCGGCGTTCCGCCGGTGTTCATCATAGTCTGCAATAATACGGCGACATCGGAACTAATCTACAAATACATCTCGGGCTTTGACCGCGTCAGCGACGATGGCACCGAGACCACGCTGGAAAATGGCCGCCTTGCCCTGTTCCGCAACTACGACGACTTTGGCAATCGGATGGCACGCCCGAACACCATCCTGATCGACAGCGCCCAGCTTGAATCCGGCGAGGCACTAGACAAGAATTTCCGCGAGATGGCGGCGACGGAAATTGAGCAGTTCAAACGCGAGATGGTCGAGCGGACCGGCGACATTACTGCTGGTGACAAGATCGACGAATCCACACTGCTGCGCGAGGTGATGAATACCGTCGGTAAAAAGGACAAGCTCGGCGAACAAATACGCTGCGTTGTGTCCGTGTCGATGCTGACCGAAGGTTGGGATGCCAATACCGTCACCCACGTTCTGGGCGTGCGGGCTTTTGGCACCCAGCTTTTGTGCGAACAGGTTGTCGGCCGTGCGCTACGCCGCCAGTCCTATGAGTTGAATGAGGAAGGGCTGTTCAACGTCGAATATGCTGATGTCCTTGGCATCCCGTTCGACTTTGCCGCCAAACCCGTGGTCTCACCGCCGGCCAAACCTCGTGAAACCGTCCGCGTCCATGCCGTGAAACCCGACCGGGATGCGCTGGAAATCACCTTCCCTCGCGTCGAAGGCTACCGGGTGGAACTGCCGGACGAGCGGCTGGAGGCGAATTTCGGTCCCGACCATGTGCTGGAACTGACGCAGCAACTCATCGGGCCGTCAATCACCACCAATCAGGGCATCATCGGCGAAGGGGTCGACCTGACCCTTCAGCACCTCGCCGACATGCGCTCGTCCACCATCCTCTTTCATTTGGCGCGGCACCTCCTGTACACCAAATACCGCGATCCGGGCGAGGAGCCCAAACTGCACCTGTTCGGCCAACTGAAGCGCATCACGCGTCAATGGCTGGATGGCGGCTATCTGAAATGCACCGGTGGCACGTACCCGGCGCAATTGGTCTACCGCGAAATCGCCGATATGGCGGCTGAGCGGATCAAGGCCGCGATCACCGAAACCCTGCAAGGCGAACGCCCGGTCAAGGCGATCCTCGATGCCTATAACCCGACCGGCAGCACGTCCTTCGTCAACTTCACCACGTCCAAGGAACTACGATGGCAGACCGCCCCGAACAAATCCCACGTCAACTGGGTGGTCTGCGACGGCGACTGGGAGGCCGAGTTCGCCCGCGTCGCCGAAAGCCACCCGCGTGTGATATCCTACGTCAAGAACCAGGGGCTCGGGCTGGAAGTACCCTATCTCATGGGGTCCACCCCGCACAAATACATCCCCGATTTCATCGTGCAGATCGACGATGGCCAACCCGACCCGCTGAACCTGATTGTCGAGATCAAGGGCTACCGGGGCGAGGATGCCAAGGACAAGGCCAACACCATGCGCGCCTACTGGGTGCCGGGGATTAATAACCTTGAGAAATTCGGGCGCTGGGCCTTTGCAGAGTTCACAGCGGTCTATGAGATCGAGGCAGAGTTTGCCAAACTGATCGCCAACACGCTGGATGACAATCAATGACCTGGATCACCAAAGCCCTCATCGTCGATCAGCCCTGGATCGACCTGATCCTGTCGGGCAAGAAAACATGGGAAATGCGGGGCACGAGCACATCGTTTCGCGGATGGTTCGGGTTGATCCGTAAAAGCAGCGGTCAGGTTGTCGGGGCTGCGCGCTTGACTGGTGTCGGCCAAGCCCTTTCCACCGAACAGATGGTCGCCACGATTGAGCGTCACCACATCCCCGAACAGATTATCCGCAGTGGCACCGTGTCGAAATGGACAACGCCCTGGCATCTGGCCAGTGCCAGACCGCTCCTTCGGCCGGTGGCGTACCGCCATCCTTCTGGCGCAGTGACTTGGGTCAATCTGGAAGATAGTGTCGCGCAGGCCGTGTCGGATCAACTGGGTCTGACGGCAGATCCGGCACCGCGCCAGCCGGAACCGAGGCCCGTCCTTCGTGCGGAACCATCGCGTCCCGCGCCCGTCAGACCAGCGCCCGCTGTGGCCTCCCCCTCGCCCCTGCAACCCAACACCATGTTGGGTGAAACCGAGGTGACGGAGGGCAACCTGAAGAACAACCATTTCTACCTGCGCGGTTTCCTCCACCATTTCCCAGAGCAGTTGGTTGGCGGTCGTAATCTCGATCCTCCCACGCTCGCCCTAGTAGAGGCCGAGGGCATGCCGCCGACGTGGACCGACATTTGCCCGCGGCACCGCTTCTTCCGCGACCGGAGTTGGACTCGCCAACTCTTCGCCAACCAGGATTCCGCGCCCGGTGATCGCGTGCAGGTCCATCAGATCGCGCCCCTGCATTACCGCGTCTCTATTGTGAAAGGCTGACCCATGGCCAGAAAACCCATCGAGGTCGAAACCCTCACCCACGACGCCACGCGCAAGAACATTCCGACGGCAGAGTTCGAGAGCATCATGCGCGAGCAGGACAAGTCGCCAATCCAGCTAGCGTATGAACGGCGCAACAAGGATCTGGACCCGCAACTGGTTTGGCGTGGCAAGGATATGGCGGATTGGTCCGATCTGATCGTTCAGGCCCCGCCACTGTACATTCAGGAAAAGGTCCATCCCAAGGCGATCATCGACGATCTGAAACGCGAAAGCCGCCAACGCGCCGAAGCCACCGTGGATGCGCCGCAATTCGACATGTTCGCCGATTTCAACGGCCTGCCGGATGCCGAGGCCGCAACCGAGTTCTATCAGCACGACCAGCACTGGTCGAACCGGATGATCTCGGGCGACAGCCTGTCAGTGATGGCCTCGCTGGCCGAACGTGAGGGGCTGCGTGGTCAGGTGCAGTGCATCTATTTCGACCCGCCCTATGGCATCAAGTTCAACTCCAACTTCCAGTGGTCCACCACCTCGCGCGATGTAAAGGACGGGGCCAAGGATCATGTGACGCGCGAACCCGAACAGGTCCGTGCCTTTCGCGACACCTGGCGCGACGGCATCCATTCCTACCTGACCTATCTGCGCGACCGGCTGACCGTGGCACGCGATCTGCTGGCCGAGTCAGGCAGCATCTTCGTGCAGATCGGTGATGAGAACGTCCACCGCGTGCGCGCGCTGATGGAAGAAGTGTTTGGCAACGACAATTGTATCGCCCAGATTGTTGTAGAAAAGACTTCTGGCGCAAGCATGAAGTATGTTGATCAAGTCGCCGATTACGTCCTTTGGTTCGCAAAGGACGCGCGCAAAACGCGATACAATCAACTACTTGAAGAAAAAGAGATCGACGACTTTGTTTACGAATACAAATTCGTTCAGGAGGATGGTGGATATAGAAATCCGAACAACCGATTTGAAAAGGGAAAAGATGTCTCACGGGTTTACGCCATAAAGCCCCTGACGTCGCAAACCAACGCATCTACGACGATTTATGATTATCCCTTTCAGGGGGATTTCTACAAATCTGGAAAGCGGCAATGGACGACACCGATCCATAATATGGACAAAATAGTTCGGGCGGGTCGGGTCGAGGGCCGTGCTTCATCAATCGGATTTGTGCGGTTCTTCCATGACTATCCTGTTGTACCAAAATCGAACATCTGGACTGACACGGGCACCGGAAGCTTTACAGACGCTAAGGTTTACGTTGTGCAAACCGGGTCGAAAATTGTTCAACGCTGCATTCTAATGACTACCAACCCCGGCGACCTCGTTCTTGATCCCACCTGCGGCTCGGGCACCACAGCCTATGTCGCCGAGCAATGGGGGCGGCGCTGGATCACAATCGACACCTCTCGCGTCGCAGTCGCCCTCGCCCGATCGCGCCTTATGGGCGCGCGCTATCCCTATTACCTGCTGGCCGACAGCCCCGAAGGGCAGCAGCAAGAAGGCAAAATCACCCGTACCCCGCCCAA
>JAIOJF010000048.1 GCA_019911965.1 Paracoccaceae bacterium
TTCAAGGCCAGCTCCGAGACAGCGAAAAGAAAACGGAAGGAGACAGCAGCATTGACGCCAACATGAAACGCAGAACATAACAACTGGGTGGGTCAGATCTCGGTGAAAATGCCGGGTCAATTCTCAGTGGCAATTAACACACAGACCACCCGCGCAACCTGTCCTCCTCTCTCATGTCTTCCCGGAGTTCCCCCATGACCATCACCCGCAATCCCTTTGATACCGGCGGCTATTCGCTGGCCGAGATGACGCAGGCAATCAATATCCTGCCCAATCTCTACACCCGCCTTGGCCAGATCGGCCTGTTCCGCTTTGAAGGCGTCACCCAGCGCTCCATCGTCATCGAACAGCGCGAGGGCGTGCTAAGCCTGCTGCCCTCGGTCCCGCTCGGCGCGCCCGCCACCGTCGGCAATCGTGAGGCGCGCTCCATGCGCTCGTTCGCCCTGCCGTGGATCCCGCATGACGACGTGATCCTGCCCGCCGACGTTCAGGGCATGCCTGCGCTCGGCCTCTCTGATGCTGCCGATCCGCTGGTCGAGGTGATGAACCGCAAGCTCACGCTGATGCGCCGCAAGCATGCCCAGACCCGCGAATACATGGAAATGAACGCGCTGCGCGGCATCGTGAAGGATGGCGCAGGCACCACGCTTTACGACTACTTCTCCGAGTTCGGGCTGACGCAGATCTCGGTCGACTTCGTGTTCGGAACGGCGGCCACCAATGTGCAAAGCAAGGTCCGCACCACGTTGCGCGGCATCGAGGACAATCTCCTCGGTGAGACCATGACCACGGCGCATGCGCTGGTCAGTTCGGAATTCTTCGACAAGCTGATCAGTCACCCCAAGACCGAGGACGCCTACAAGTTCTTTTCGGCCACAGGCGGCCAGCCCTTGCGCGAAGATATGCGCCGTGCTTTTCCCTTCGCGGGCATCCTGTTTGAGGAATATAACGGCTCGGTCACGCTGTCGAACGGCACCTCGGAGCGGCTGATCCCCACCGGCGAGGGCATCGCCTTCCCGATGGGCACGTTTGATACCTTCACCACCTATGGCGGGCCCGCCAATCTGCTCGACACCGCCAATACGATCGGCCTGCCGCTTTATGCCCGCCAGATGATCGACGCCAAGGGCCGCTGGATCGATCTCATGACCGAGGCCTCGATCCTGCCGGTCAACAAGCGGCCGCGACTGGCAATCCGGCTGTTCAGCTCGAACTGACGGGTCAGGACATGTCCATCTTTGCGATCGTCATCGACACGCTCTTTGGCGATCCGAACATGGCCCGCGACGTGGTCTATACGGCAGATGGCGGCACCCCGGTGCTTGTGCGTGCAATCACACGCCGTGCGGATGAGATCACCAGCTTCGGCGAAGCGCGTATCTGGTCGGAAACCACCCGGATCGACCTGCGTGTGGCCGAGGTTCCGGCTCCCCACCCCGGTGCCAGGATCGAGATCGACGGCGACGCCTTCCTCGTTCAGGGAGAACCACGGCGGGACCGCGAGCGGCTGGTCTGGACCGTGGATCTGAGACCTGCGTAACGGCGATGAAGCTGAAGATCGACATTGATCCTGACATCGTGGCCATGATGGCAGCGGAAGTTGCTGCTGGCGAACGGGCTGTTACGGCGGCCATGCGCGAGGCCGGGACCGGGTTGAAGACCGCCTGGCGGACGCAGATCGTGCAAGCGGGGCTCGGGCGGCGGCTGGCGAATTCGATCCGGCTCGCCAACTTTCCGAGGTCGGGCGAAAGCCTCGATGCGGCTGCGCTGGTCTGGTCGAAAGCACCGGTGATTGTCGGTGCACATGATACCGGGCCGCTGATCCGCTCGAAGAACGGGTTCTGGCTGGCGATCCCATTGCCCGCCGCTGGCAAAGGCCTGCGCGGCGGTCGGATCACCCCTGGTGAATGGGAGCGGCGGCGCGGTCTGCGCCTGCGCTTTGTCTATCGCCGGAACGGGCCGAGCCTGCTGGTGGCGGAGGGACGGCTGAATAGCCGTGGGCTGGGTGTGGCGTCCCGCTCCAAGACCGGGCGCGGCAAGGTCACAGCGCCGATCTTCCTGCTGGTGCCGCAGGTGAAGCTGCCGAAGCGGCTGGATCTGGCGCGGGATGCCGAGCGGGCACATGATGCCGTGCCGGGGCTGATCGTCGCGAACTGGGTGGAGGGGAGAGCCAAATGGCGAAGAGACAGCGATCTATAGGGCCAGTGCGAAATCTAGGTCCTCATGTTCGAAAGCCGGGGCCATTCGGTCGATTTCGGCTTTGGGTGCATGCCGACGCCCAGCATATGTGCGCCAGTTTCGGACCACCGCAGCGCAGTCTCTGATGATCTGGTCTCCTTGGGCCGGGCGCAGAAAATACTCCGCCACACCCCTTAGAAGCTGTAGTGATGCCGTAGCGTCATCGAAATCGATCCGGGTCTTCAGGATGCGCGGTGCGTCTGCCACTGGGTTCAGGTCGTAGCAGGGGCTAAGCGTCCATCCGCGTCGTCCCGCCCAGAGGAAGCCGTGATTGCGCAGGTGGTCGTCGGTATTGCTGATCAGGATACTGAAAGCGATCCGTCGAAACAGTTCAGCCCGGTCGCGCACCGGGTCGGCACCGTGGTTGGTGATCGCATCGACGATTTCGAGGTAACTGCCATCGTCGTCACCGTCATCATGTTCGGTCATCGCCATGGCGCTGATGAACGGAATGCGATGGGGTCCGGCACGGTCGAAACGGCGGGTGATGAAGATCGGGCCATGCGGGCATTGCGCAAGATCGTGCTCGATCGTCGTGATTCCGCACTCACGGGCCATGTCGAGCGCGATGACCTCCCAGCGCGAGATAGAATAGCGATCCGTTTCCTTTGGAAATTTCGCGATCGACAGGTGCCCGTGCTGGTCGAAGACCGATGCTTTTGGACGTGCGCCGCCAAGCGACGATCCCGGCGCAAAGATCAGAAGGAGATCCTCATCAGTCTCCTCCCCACGCAGGATCCGTTGCGAAGCGAGGAGAAGATCACCGAGCGCGACCGTTGTTGGTACGCCTCGCGTCTGCGGTGCCTGGAATTCCTCGTCGCCGTCGAAGCGAAAGCGGAGCGCGCCGAGCCTGGTCTCGTCGGAGACGCCGAGCAGATAGTCGGATTCGTGCAAGGTTCTGACTGACCGGCCTTCTCGCTCGGCTGCCTTTCGTTCGGACCGGCGCATGAGCTCGCGCCCCCAGGTATCGGGGGCGCTATCACCTAACGTTCCGAACATTTCCTTGTTTCCTGGCGTGGAGATGGGGCCACGCACAAGCGGCAAGGTTGGGTCGAACTGAAAAGCCTCCGGTGCTGCCAGCCAGTCTGGATCGTGTTCATAGGTTACCCGCTCCCGGCGCGCGCCCGCATACCGCCGAAGCAGGCCGACGCGGCGCAGTTCGCCATAGGCATCCAGGAAGACTTCGATATTACTCACGACTGCGAACCCGTTTGGGAAGCTTTTCGGTGCTGAGCTGGTCGCCCAGTGTGTCCTCAATGTCGCCGAACCCCTTGAGCAGACCGAGCGCCTGCAGCACCAGCATGTAGGAGCCGACTCGCACATTGGGATCGCCGCGCTCAATGCGATAGAGCGTACTGCGGGTTGTCCCAGCGCGCTCGGCGACGAGTTCCATTGGCATGCGCCGAAGCACGCGCGCCTCCTTGAGGTGCGCACCCAGAGTTCGCAATTCCCGCTTCACGGCGGGCGTGGCATTCAGAGTTGGAGCTGGCATTTTGTATCACTCATGATCCGTTATAGCGCCTTATGTACTACAGGTAATGCAAAAGTGCAAGATTTACCTCGGCATGGAAAGCGCGGAGTGAACAGCGCTTCCAAATCCTGACAAGAACGCAACGACCAAGCCTCAAAGCTAGATACGAGCACCATGCCCACCCACCGCGAAACCATCCTCACCGCGCTGCACAATCTGCTGCAGACGCTGCCAGCCACCGCCCTGCGCGGTGATGTTTTGCCCGAGCGCGTGCCCGCCGGAGGCCTGATGATCCTGCGCGACGGAGAACCCGGGGACCCGGAAGTGACCCTGTCACCGCTGCGCTATCACTACCGCCACCGGGCCGAGATCGAGGCGGTCGTGCAGGGTGCCGACCGTGACGCCGCCTTCGACACCCTGACCGCCAGCATCGGAGCAGCAATTGCCGCAGACCGCACACTTGGCGGTCTTTGCGACTGGGTCGAGGCGGAAGCACCGCGTCCGGTCGATATTCCGGTCGAGGGCGCGGCCAGCCTGAAGGCTTCCGTGATCCCGGTGGTGCTGCACTATTCCACATCAGACCCACTCAACTGATCCCGACAAATCAAGGAGAACACGATGGCACGAGCCCAAGGGGCGCGGGCGCTGATGGCGGTTGCGTTCGAGACAATCTATGGAACGCCGCCAGTGAGCGGCTTCACCAGGATGCCCTTCGCCAGCACCTCGCTCGGCGCGGAGCAGCCGCTGCTCAATTCCGAACTTCTGGGATACGGGCGCGATCCGCTGGCGCCGATCAAGGACGCAGTGACCGCCGATGGCGATGTTGTCGTGCCGCTGGATGCCGAGGCCTTCGGGTTCTGGCTTAAGGCGGCGTTCGGCACACCGACGACCACGGGCGCGGTGGCTCCGTATACCCACGAGTTCCAATCCGGATCCTGGTCGCTGCCCAGCATGTCGATCGAGACCGGCATGCCCGAGGTGCCGCGCTTTGCAATGTATTCCGGCTGCGTGCTTGACCAGATCAGTTGGCAGATGCAGCGATCAGGCCTGCTGACCGCGACGGCACGGCTGGTGGCGCAGGGTGAGACGGTTAGCACGACCACCAGTGCAGGCACGCCCGCCGCGCTCGAATTGCAGCGCTTCGGCCATTTCAACGGCGCGGTCACGCGCAACGGCTCGGCGCTGGGCAACGTCGTTTCAGCCGATATTACATACGCCAATAATCTCGACCGGATCGAAACCATCCGCTCGGACGGTCGCATTGACGGGGCAGACCCGTCCATCGCGGCACTGACCGGTTCCATCGAAGTGCGCTTTGCTGACCAGACATTGGTGACACAGGCGATCAACGGCGAGGCTTGCGAGTTGGAATTCGCCTATGTGCTGCCCTCGGGCGAGAGTTTCATCTTCACCGTGCATGCCGTCTACCTGCCGCGCCCGCGCATCGAGATTTCGGGACCACAGGGTGTGCAGGCCAGTTTCGACTGGCAAGCCGCGCGCGACAGCACGGTCGACCGGATGTGTACTGCAACCCTGATCAACGACATCGAGGAATACTGATGCTCACGCTCGATCTGACGAACGCGCCACGCTGGCATGACCTTGCGCCCGGAGTGCGGGTACAACTGCGCCCACTGACCACGGCGCTGATGGTGGCGACGCGCAGCGACCCCGCTGTGGAGGCCGTGCCCGAGGATGCTTCCGACGAGGAACGTGCCGTTGCCTTCGCCAAGGCGCTGGCTCGGCTGGCGGTGCTTGCCTGGGAAGGTATTGGTGACGCCGACGGCAATCCCATGGACCCCAGTCCCGACGTCATCGACGCACTGCTCGACATCTGGCCGATCTTCGAGGCATTTCAGCTGACCTACGTTTCCAAAGGCCTGCTGCTGGAACAGGAAAAAAACGTCTCCACGCCCTTGCCGAATGGTCCTTCGGCGGGGGCGACAGCTACTGCCAGGCCTGCGCGCAAAACTGCGAAGACTGTCCGACGCGGCTGAACCAGCCGCTCACCCATGAAGGCTCGCAGGTCTGGGACCTGGTCGGTCGTCTTGGCGGCCAGCTCCGCGTTCTTCCCGGCGCTGTGATCGGCTGGGACATGTCAGCGGCGTTGGCGCTTGGCGACGCATTGGGCATCCCGTCGCTGGCCATGGCCGAACTGCTGCCTGTTGTTGAGGCGGTGATGGTGCGCAAGCTGAACGCGGAAATGGTCGCAAATGCCGGTCCGGGGTTCAGCCCTTGATTTTCGCGATCAGGGAAACACCGGGCAGACCTTCGAAATGCCTGTCGCAGGTCAGTAACGTCGCGCCGCGTGTCCGGGCGGCTGCAAAGATGATGGCATCTGCCGTCGCCAGCTTGTGCTCGCGGCAAGCCTCTGCCGCGGCAAGCGCGATCTCGGTGTCGAGCGGGATGACCTGACAGACCTGCGTGAAGGCAATCACCTGATCCGCCTTGTCCTCGCCAACTTCGCGTGTCAGCCATTTCATGATCTCCAGCTGCACCATGGTCGGCACCAGCCAGTCCGCCAGATCCGGCAGATAATCTGTCAGCTTGTCGCCGGTGGGCGAGCCGATCAGCCATTCGATCCAGGCCGACGTATCAACCAGCACCATCAGAAGCGATCCGCGCGATCACGATAATTGCTCGCTTTTGCTCCGCGCGCGAGACCTTTCAGCGCGTCGCGCTTTGGCACCGGCACCAGCAGGACACCCGTACCTTTGGGGATGAAGGCAAAGGTCAATCCGGCTTCCCAGTGCTGCGCCGACCGGATCGCCTTGGGAATGGAAATCTGGAACTTGGTGGACAGGGTTGCGGTTTCCGACACGTTCTTACTCCAACTGCATCTATGCGCGGAACGTAAGACGTTCTACTTTGATTTTCAAGGATCATTCCCATGGTTGAGAAACGCGTTTCGGTCCGCCTTGCTGCGGTCGGTGGGCGACAGGTGCGCGCCGAACTGGAAGGTGTCGGCGAGGCCGGGTCGCGCGGCTTTGGGCGGCTCAGCCGCGAGATGGATGCGGCCAACGTGCGAATGGCGGCGTTTTCACGCCGGGTCAAGGTTGCTGCTGCCGCTGCGGTTGCCGCTGCCATGGCGGCTGGTGTCGCAATGGTCCGCTCCGGGCTGCAGACCGTCGATGCGCAGGCCAAGCTGGCGCAATCGCTCGGCACCACGGTGGCCTCGATCCAGACGCTGGAGCGGGCGGGCGAACTGGCCGGTGTCTCCATGTCGGGCATCGAGCAGGCGACCAAGGATCTGACGCGCCGGCTAAGTCAGGCGGCTGCCGGGACCGGACCTGCAGCTGACGCGCTGAAGCGGCTGGGTCTGTCCGCAACGGACCTGATCGCGCTGCCGCTGGACCAACGGGTCGGCGCGATCAACGCGGCCATCGAGAAGTTTGTGCCAGCTGCCGAACGCGCGGCGGTGGCGGGGCAGCTTTTTGGCGAGGAAGGCTCGATCGCCATGAGCCGGATCGACACAGCGACGCTGCGCCAGGCGACCGAGGATGTTCTGGCCTTCGGGGTGGTGGTTTCCGAGCAGGATGCCGACCAGATCGAGCGCACCAACGATGCGATCTCCCGCCTCGGCCTGATCTGGCGGGGGCTGTCAAACCAGCTGGCAGTTGCGGCAGCCCCCGCGCTGGAAGCCGTTGCCAATGCGATGGCGGCGATTGCCAGCCGCACCGGGCCGCTTGGCATTGCGATCCGGGGTCTGTTTGACAATATCGGTCGTCTGATCACCTATGCCGTGACCTTTGCGGCCTTCCTCGCCGGACGCTGGGTTGCCGGAATGGCAGTTGCAGCATTGTCGGTGCGCGGACTTGCGACCGCGTTGGTCCTTCTGCGTGGTGCCCTGATCCGCACAGGCATCGGTGCCTTGATCGTGGGCGCGGGCGAGTTGGTCTATCAGTTCACCAGACTGGTGTCCGGTGCGGGTGGCTTTGGGGCTGCCATGGGGCTGATGGGGGATGTTGCCAGGGCTGTCTGGGACGGTATCAAGGTGACCGCTGTATCCTTCGCAGATGATTTCAGGGCAATGGGCGCTGATATCGAGGCGATCTGGACCCGGCTGATGGCGTTCCTGTCGCGCAAATGGGCGGCGTTTCTGGGGCAGATCGGCCCCACCTTCAATGCCGTGGCCGAAGAGATCGGGTCTGACACGAAGATTGACTGGTTTGGCGCGCTGTCTCAGGCATCGATGCTGGAACATGCCGCCAGCAATGCCGGGCATATGGCGGATCGCTATCGCCAACAGGCCGCGACCAGCCGCGCCGGAGCGTTTGACGGTGTCGGCCCGGCCTTGCAGGCCCTGCGTGACGCCATGTCCGGCGGAGAAGATATCGGCAGTGATGCGCTGGATGAGGCGACAGCCGCGGCGGAGCGGTTTGAGGCAGCGCTCGGTGGCGTGGGCAAGGCGGCAAATGGTGCCGGAGCCGCAACTGAAGCCGCTGCTACCGGTTGGAAAGCGGTCACCGCCGCGCTGTCGGACTATGCCAGCAAGGCGCGTGATGTTGGCAAGGACATCGGTCAGGCTCTGGTCGGTGCGTTCAGCTCAGCCGAAACCGCTGTCGGTGAATTCGTCAAAACCGGCAAGCTGGATTTCCACTCACTGGTGACGTCGTTGCTGGCGGACATGGCGAAACTGTCGGCACGAAGGTTCATCTTTGGGCCACTGGCCAATGCGCTGTCGGGGGGGCTCGGTAATTTCGGCAGCATCTTTGCGCCGGTTTTGCATGCCAGTGGCCTGGTCGGATCCTCCGCGCCCCAACGCATGGTGCCAGCCATGGCATTTACCGGTGCCCCGCGCATGCATGGCGGCGGAATGGCCGGACTTGGACATGACGAAGTCCCTGCAATCCTCCAGCGTGGCGAGCGGGTGCTGTCGCGCCGGGAAGCGGCTGGCTACGGCCAGGGGCAGTCTGGCGCAACAGGCGTCACCATCAACATCCAGACCCAAGATGCCGAGAGTTTCCGTCAGTCACGCAGCCAGGTTGCCGCAGATATTGCTCGCGCCGTGTCGCTGGGCCGAAGGGGCATGTGAGCATGGCGTTTCACGAAATCCGCTTTCCCGACAATATCAGCCGGGGTGCACGCGGCGGCCCCGAGCGGCGCACGCAAGTGGTCGAACTGGCCTCGGGCGATGAAGAACGCAATGCCAGCTGGGTCAATTCGCGCCGCCGCTATGATGCGGCATATGGTGTGCGCCGGTCCGATGATCTGGCCGCTGTCGTGGCGTTCTTTGAGGCCCGCAACGGGCGGCTCTACGGGTTTCGCTGGAAAGACTGGGGCGATTACAAATCCTGCCTGCCATCGGGAATCCCAGCCGCGGGCGATCAGCTGATTGGTACCGGCGATGGGACGGCCACGGAGTTTCAACTGGCAAAGGCCTATTCATCCGGCGCGCAGACATGGGCCCGCAGCATCACCAAACCGGTGGCCGGAACCGTTACGGTGGCAATCGACGGAATTGTTCAGGCTTCTGGCTGGTCGATTGACGCCACAACCGGTCTTGTCACCTTCTCCGCCGCACCGGCCAGCGGCACCGCCATCACCGCCGGGTTTGAATTCGACGTGCCGGTGCGGTTTGACACCGACCGGCTCGATGTGACCCACGATATCGAGCGGCTCGGCTCCATCACATCCATTCCCCTGATTGAGGTCCGCCGATGAAATCCTTTCCGCAGAACCTGCAGGACCATCTCGACAGCGGTACAACCACGCTGGCCTGGTGCTGGCGCCTCACCCGCAGCGACGGCGCAGTGTTCGGTTTCACCGATCACGATCTGTCGCTGACATTTGACGGTACCACGTTCGAGCCTGGATCCGGCTTCACCGCCTCGGAACTCCGCTCCGGCTCAGATCTCGCGGTCGATGCGCAGGAGGCGGAAGGTGTTCTGACTTCGACCCTCATCACCGAGACCGACATCCTCGATGGCTGCTGGGACAATGCGTCTGTGGAAATCTGGCGCGTCAACTGGGCCGATACCGATCAACGCGTGCTGTTGCGCCGCGGCGCCATTGGCCAGATCCGGCGCGGTCGGCTGCATTTTGTCGCCGAGATGCGCTCGCTGGCGCATGTGCTTGGCCAGACCGTCGGGCGGACGTTTCAGGCGGGTTGCGATGCGGCATTGGGGGATGCGCGGTGCGGGGTCGATCTGTTCGAGGCGGCCTTCACCGCATCCGGCACCGTGGTTGCGCTTTCCGGTGATCGCGGCTTTGCAGTCTCGGGCCTGGCGGGCATTGCCGAGGGTTGGTTTGCGCTCGGCACGCTGCACTGGCGGACCGGTGCCAATACCGGGCGCCGGGCCGAAGTGCTGAGCCATGCGATCTCCGGGGCTGACGTCAGGATCACGCTGCTCGAGGCCCCGGTGCGCCCGGTTGAGGTCGGCAGCACCTTCGACGTCTTCGCCGGCTGCGACAAGCATTTTGCGACCTGTCAGGGCAAGTTCGTCAATGCGGTCAGTTTCCGGGGCTTCCCGCATATCCCGGGGCAGGACACCATCATTCGCTACGCCGCCAGGGGCGATGCCAATGCAGGGGATGTGCTGTGAGCACCGTCGTTTCCAGTGGAAACGCTGCGCTGCAATGCACGAGAGCCGGGGCGGCAAACACTGCCCCGGCGCGCATCGTCAAGGCAACCCGCCGCTGGATCGGCACGCCCTATCACGATCAGGCGTCCCTGCGCGGTTTCGGCTGTGACTGCCTCGGGCTGCTGCGCGGCGTCTGGCGCGATGTTGTTGGTCCGGAGCCAATGCCGGTGCCGCCCTATTCCCGTGACTGGGGTGAGGCAGGACCGGTTGAGGTGCTGGTGGAGGCAGCAAAGGCCGCGATGGTGGAACTGGACATTGCGGATGCCCGCACCGGCGATGTCATCCTGTTTCGTATGAGCGCAGGCGCGATTGCCAAGCATTGCGGCATTCTTTCTGGGAACAGCCGGTTCATCCACGCTTACGAGCGAACCGGCGTGATCGAGGAGGCTCTGACGCCTGCCTGGCAGCGCCGCATGGTTTTCGCGTTTCGCTTTCCCGACCCCGTCAAACGAAAGACCTGATATGGCGTCCATTCTTCTGGCCTCGGCCGGTGCGGCGATCGGTGGCGGCATCGGTGGGGCCGTGTTTGGCGTTTCGGCCGCCACCATCGGCGGTGCGATCGGCTCGTTCGCGGGCTCGATGATCGACAGCTGGATCGTGTCCTCGCTGGCTCCCGGCCAGCGCATTGAAGGCGCGCGGCTGGAGACCCTCACAATCACCACATCGACCGAAGGCGCGGTGATCCCGCGCATCTTTGGCCGCATGCGGATCGGCGGCAATATCATCTGGGCGACGGATTTCACTGAGACCGTCACTTCCAGCATGCAGGGCGGTGGCAAGGGCGGCGGGTCAAAGGTCACCACCACGGCTTACTTGTACACCGCCTCTATTGCCGTCGCGCTTTGCGAAGGGCCGATCTCGGGCATTGGCCGCATCTGGGCCGATGGCAAGCCACTGGATCTGACCGGCATCACATGGCGGCTTTACCCGGGCGACGAAGCGCAACAGCCGGACCCATTCATCGAAGCCAGGATGGGTGCAGGCAATGCACCGGCCTATCGCGGCACTGCCTATGTCATGTTCGAGGAACTGCCGCTCGCGCAATTCGGCAATCGCATCCCGCAGCTGTCGTTTGAGGTGTTTCGCTCAATGGACGATCCGGGCGCGCTTGAACGCCAGATAAGGGCCGTGACGCTGATCCCCGGTTCCGGAGAATTCGTCTATGCGAGCACAGCCATCCGGCAGGGGGTTGCAGGCACCACGATCCCGCTAAACATGCATGCCAGTGCCGCGGCCACCGACCTGATGGTCTCGCTCGACCAGCTCGAGATCGCCCTGCCGAATGTGGAAAGCGTTTCCCTGGTTGCCGCCTGGTTCGGCTCCGACCTGCGGGCAGGCCAATGCCAGATCAGACCCGGTGTCGAAAATTCCACCAAAAGCACCTCGCCGAAAACGTGGTCGGTCAATGGCGTCGACCGGGCATCGGCCCATGTGGTGAGCCAAGACGCAGACGGCCGCCCGGCATATGGCGGCACACCGGCGGATTTCGCGGTTCTGCAGGCGATCCGGGAGTTGAAAGCCCGTGGCAAACGCGTGACGTTCCATCCCTTGCTGCTGATGGACATCCCTGCAGGGAATGTCCTGGCCAATCCATGTTCCGACAATGCCGCCTCTATCGGCCAACCCGCCTATCCGTGGCGGGGCCGCATTACCTGTTCTCCGGCGCCCGGGTTTGCCGACACGGTGGACAAGACTGCTGCAGCAACGGCGCAGGTCGCGGCCTTCTTTGGCAACGCCCAGGTCTCGGATTTCAGCATTTCTGGCGAAGACGTGTCCTGGACCGGCGATCCCGAGGATTGGGGCTATCGCCGCATGATCCTGCATTACGCGCATCTCTGTCTTGCTGCAGGCGGGGTTGATGCCTTTCTGATCGGATCAGAACTTCGTGGTCTCGGCCAGATCCGCGACGGGGCCACCAGCTATCCAGGCGTTGCCGCCCTGAAACAACTGGCCGCCGATGTTGCGGCTGTGGTGACGGTTTCGACAGGGCTCTATCCGATCCCCGTTGATTTTACCGACCTTGCCCTTGTGTCCTATCCCGGCGACACCCCGGCAGGGGTTCTGGAATCAACCGCTCCGACCTGGGAGAGCTGGAAATCACCCTTGCCGGCGGCCACCACCGGCACACTCAATACAAGCGGGTCCAACAACCGCACGGTCTACAGATGCATTGATGTCATCGCACTCGGTGTTTCGGCTGCGGACATCGATGCAGGCAATGTCGTGCTTGGGTTTTCTGCCACCCAGACATGGATCTGGGGCGGCACGCGGTTGCAGCTACGCGCCTTCGGTCTGCCGGATGCGGGCGGGTTGCCGGATATCTCGTATCCGCATGCCTTCGCGGGGCTCATATTCTCCGCAGCAACCAATGCCAGCATGTCGGCACCGACAAACACCACCAGCGGCAGCGGCACATTGCCGGCCGGAACCCGCTGGATACAATTGCAGATCATCATGTTTGACGGGCTGATTGCCTCGGATTTCGATATCCACCTGACGTCAGGTACCCCGCAGGTACTGTCCGGCCATGTGGGATATGCCGCCGACGGGTCGGAATATTTCGGGCATCAGGCGGAAGATGGCAGTAATGATGTGATGTTTCACCTCGACCCGCTGTGGTCTGATCCGAACATTCATTTCATCGGTATCGACAATCATCTGCCGCTGTCGGATTGGCGCGACGGTCCGGATCACCTGGATGCCGAGGCCGGCTGGGCCTCAATCCATGACCTTGATTACCTGCGCGGCAATATCGAAGGCGGCGAGCACTTTGACTGGGTCTATGCCACTGACACTGACCGCGCGGCACAGATCCGCACGCCGATCAAGGACCATGTCAGCGCCAGCCTTCTGCCATCCACAATCGCACGCTCGTTCAGCGAGACCACCGGCGCAACCATCTCGAATACGGATTTCGGCGGCAATGCCACAAGAAACAGCGATGCGGCATTTTCCGCCGTGGTTCCGTTGCCGGCCGCTCCACAGGACGGCGTGCTCTTTGAACGTGGCGGCAGTTCTTACGGCATGCTGCTTGGTCTGCGCGATGGCGGCACGATCTTTCGCTATCGCGCCGGAATGGGCGATGTCACGGCCGCCAACGGCAATACCGCCATTCTGGATATCCCGATTACCGCCATGCCGTTTGACGGTGCCATGCATGAGCTGATCTGGGACGTGGTACTTGGCTCCGGCACGATCCGCCTCTGGGTGGACGGAACCCTGATCGGCAGCGCCAGCACGACCGACGGAACGATGTCGGCCTGGGCCTATAGCGGTGAAGGATGTTACGGCGCGAGTGGTCCCGGCATAACCAACATTGCCGGCGAGCCGACCAGTGGTTGGCCGCTGTCCTGTCCCAATCCGCTCCACATGTATGACCAGGCCATCACGATCCCCTCTGGTATCGGCAAGGATTGGGTGTTTCGCCCCAAGGACATCCGGGCATGGTGGTCACACCAGCATTTTGACCGCCCCGGCGGGGTGGAAAACACGACCCCGACCGGCTGGATGCCCCGATCAAAGCCGATCCGCTTTACCGGACTCGGCTGCCCGGCGGTCGATCGCGGGGCCAATCAGCCCGATAGGTTCCCCGATCCGAAATCTGCAGAAAGCGCGTTGCCATATTTCTCCCGCGGCTGGCGTGATGACATCATCCAGCGGCATTACCTCATGGCAATGCTCGGCCATTGGGCAGCGGCGGCCAATAATCCGGTGTCGGATATCTATGCCGCCCCGATGATCGACATGGCGGAGGCCGCCGTCTGGGCCTGGGATGCGCGGCCATACCCGGATTTCCCGGCTCGCAATGATGTGTGGCCCGATGTCGGCAACTGGCGCTTTGGTCACTGGCTGAACGGGCGCGCCGGGGCCATCACTCTCGGTTCTCTCATGCACGAGCTTTGTGCGCGCGCTGGTCTTGATACGGCATTGATCGATGCAGGCGAACTTGCCGATATCGTGCAGGGCTATGTCATCTCCGCACTTGAAAGCCCGCGCGCCTCCATCGCCACCCTCGCGCGTCACTTCGGCTTTGATGCGGTGGAAAGCGGTGGTGTGATCCGGTTTCTGCCGCGGGGCCGCCCGCCTGTAGCGGTGATCTCGCCCGATCAGTTTGTCGCGGCTCAGGGCGATGTCATGGAACTGACCCGCGGCCAGGAGACCGAACTGCCGCAGGCGCTGAAATGGCAGGTGATCCGCGCTGACGAGGAATATGATACCGCCACGGTCGAGGCGCGGCGCATCACGGTTGATGCCTCCCGCATCGCCTCGGAAAGCTTTCCGCTGGCGGTTCCGACCGAAGACGCCGATCGCCGCTGTCGCCGGGCGCTGATGGAAGCCTGGATTGGGCGCGAGGTCCTGAGCGCGCGCCTTCCCCCATCACGGCTTGCCCTTGATCCCGGTGATGTGGTCGCCCTCGATCATGACGGGCGGCAGGTGACTTATCGTCTGGGGCGCATATCGGATGCGGATGCGCGCAGTTTTGAGGCGATCCGGACCGATGCCGCGATCCATGATCTTCCGCCGGGGCAATACCGCCCGGCAAACCTGCCCGGCACGACCATCTTTGGCCCAGCGGAAATTGCGTTCCTCGACCTGCCGCAGATCTCCGAGGCGGTTGCAGCCCATCAACCCTACGCCGCCGTGTTTGCGAACCCCTGGTACGGCTCGGCAGCAGTCTGGAGCAGCGCGGCAGAGGCCGGGTTTGTCTTGCGCGACGTGATTGATCAGCCAGCGCAGATGGGCGTGCTGGCAGCAGACCTGCCAGCCGGGCCGCTCTGGCGGTTTGATTACGGCAATGCGCTGCTGGTCGATCTCTTCTCGGGAATTCTGACCAGCGTGACCGACGCCGAGCTGTTTGCCGGGGCCAATTCACTGGCGATTGAGACGACGCCCGGCCTTTGGGAAATCCTGCAAGCTGGCAACGCCGAACTTGTTGCGCCGGGCCGTTACCGGCTGACGCGCCTGTTGCGTGGTCAGCGTGGCACTGATGATGCGATCGGCGACCCCGCCGCGACCGGCGCGCGCATCGTTGTGCTGAATGCCGCGCTGCAGCCAATGTCCGTTTCTGAAGCCGATCTTGGATTGCCCGGGAACTGGCGGGTGGGACCGGCGAGTGTCGCGCCGTCGGATGCGGTGATGGCGGCGCTCACTTTCACCCCGGAAGGACGGGGCCTGAAACCTTTCGCCCCGGCGCAACTGCGCCTGCGCCGGCAAGCCAACGGCGATCTTGATCTGCGCTGGACCCAAAGGTCGAGATCCCTGTCGGCGGATAGCTGGGTGCTGGCCGAGGTGCCGATGGTTGAAGCCACCGAGAGCTACAATCTTGAAATCCTCGATGGCGTCACAATTGTTCGCAGCCTGTCTGGCCTGACGACGCCCGCGTTTACCTATGACGCCGCAATGCAGGTTGTTGATTTCGGGGTGCCGGTCGCTGGCCTCACCCTCAGGATTTACCAACTCGGCGCGCTGGGGCGGGGCACGCCGCTTGCACAAACCATCAGCATCAGGGAAGCCCTATGACCAGTACGCCAAACCTCGCCTTGCCCTATCTTGCCGCGGCGCAAGCCCAGAAGCATGTAACCGTGAATGAAGCCTTGAATCATCTCGACGGGCTGGTCCAGCTTTCTGTGGTCTCCGCCAATCTGACCGCACCGCCCGGAGCCCCGTCAGAGGGTAATCGCTACATCGTTGCTGCTGGTGCCACCGACGCATGGGCGGGCTGGGACAACAGCGTGGCCCTGTTCTCAGGCGGGGCCTGGTTGCGACTCATTCCCCAGACCGGCTGGATTGCCTGGAACGCGGCTGGCGGGCGGCTTCTTGTCCGGACCGGCAGTGCGTGGGTCGGGCTGGACGCGGCCATGAGTCTTCTGACCCGCACAGACTCGGTTCGCCTTGCTGAAGCACCTGCGGGATCGGCAACAGACATGATGGTGGCAGAAGAACTGCTCTCGGAACTGTCCGGGGCGACTGTCACCTCCAGCATCACCATCCCTGATCGCGCCATCGTGTTTGGCGTTTCCTCTCGCGTTGTCACCGCAACAACCGGCGCGAGTTCGTTTGATTGCGGCATTGCCGGGGAGGTCGCCAAGTTCGGCAGCTCTCTCGGCACTGCCGCCGACAGCACCAATGTCGGTGCCATCAGCCCGCAGTCCTTCAATGCCGCCACCCCGGTTGTCCTGAGCGCCAATGGCGGGGATTTCACCACTGGTGCTGTGCGAATCGCCATCCATTACCTACTCGCGATCGCGCCGCAATCCTGAGAAACGCCGGAAGGAAACCACATGACACCGCCCAGAATGGATGCGGGCTTTGTCCGTATGCCCGAAGATGAGTTCGAAGCCATGTTGGCGCGTGCCGCCGAGCAAGGCGCGCGCCGGGCGCTGGCCGATGTTGGGCTTGATGGCCCCGCAGCTGCCACCGACATTCATGATCTGCGCACGCTGCTGGACTCCCTGCGCATGGCGCGGCGCACCGCCTGGCAAACCATCGTGCGCCTGCTGACCACCGGTCTGCTGCTCACTTTGATCGCGGGCGTTGCCGTCAAGCTGAAACTGTCCGGCTGACACACGTTCAAACCACCGCACTCACGACCACAGGCCCGCCATCCGGTGGGTTTGTTCGTTTCTGGAGGATCCCATGACCACGACGTTTTACGACCATTGGCGCGACATGCCTGAAGGCACCTGGCATTGGCCCAATTTCTCACCTGCCGAAATTGCCTGCCGCGGTACGGGCAATCTGCTGATCAACGAACCCGCGCTGGACAAGCTTCAGGCGCTGCGCAACCGGCTGGGCAAGCCGCTGATCGTCCGTTCGGCCTATCGCAGTCCTGAACACAATCGAGCGGTTGGTGGCGCAAAGCGGTCCAAACACATGGATGGCGCGGCGTTTGACATCGCCATGACAAACCACGATCCGGTGGCGTTCGAGGCGGCGGCACGTGCCGTTGGCTTTGAGGGGTTCGGCTTCTATCCGCGATCGGGCTTCATCCATGTTGACCTCGGACCCACACGCGAATGGGGTAAGCGGTTCCCGGTTCGTGGGTCGGCATTTGCAGCCGAAACTCCGATTGCACGCGAAGTGCTGGCCGACAGCCGCACCATGAAAGGCGGCGGGGCCGCTGGTGTAGCAACGCTTGGCGCAGCTGGGGTTGAGGTGGCGCAGAGCGTGCTGGCAGAGACCCAGTCCGCCATCCTGCCGCTGGTGCCGTATCTGGATACGTTGCGCTGGGTGTTCATCGCTGCAGCGCTCGGCGGGATCGCGATTACCGTCTATGCCCGCTGGGATGACTGGCGCAAGGGGCGGCGCTGATGGCCGCACTCATCGCATGGTTCGCCGGCAGCCGCTTCGCATTGGCTGCCGGGAAATGGGCGGCGATCGCCCTCACGATATCGCTGTTTCTGCTGTACCTGCGCCACTCGGCCGAGCGCGCTGGGCGGCTGGCGGAACGACTTGAAACCAGGGAGAAGACCAATGACGTTCAACGCCGAATGCTGGAGGCTGCAACTCGCCGTCCTCGTGATCGTGACGAGCTTGCTGACCGGCTGCGCGATGGCGGGTTTTGAAGCGGTTGGTGCGGGGGCTTGTCCGCCGGTGGTAGCCTATGACGCGGGGTTTCAGGCGCGGGCCGCTGATGAACTGGCCAGCCTGCCGGACGGATCGGTCGTTGTCGAGATGATGGGTGATTATGCTGTCATGCGGGACCAGGCGCGGGCGTGTTCGGCGAAGTTTTCGCTATGAAGTTGAAAGGAAGGTCGGGCCGAAACCAGGGCTTGAAGCAACGCATACCACAACAGCCTGCCGCTCATCCGGCCCGAAATTCCGAATTTACATTGTCAAAGAGCGGCGGGGTGATTCCCCCAAAAACAACATACGGTGGAACAATGTGGAAAGTCCTTTCCGGAAATGGGCAACTTGTTGCACCTCGGGTGCGCCTAGCGACGTTTCAACTGTGATACGCGGATTCCTTGAATTCGATCCACCGTAACGTGACTTGTATTGGGTCCAGCCTGGTCTGGGACTACCCTCTTTTCGGCATGAAAGATTCCGATCTTCAAGGATTGCGAGCACCCTGATAAAGGCTCGTCCGGTAGCATGTATCAAATGTGTGGGGTACACTGCGACGGGTTTGAATTCGATCTTTGTCCAATCGGAGCATCGAATGCTTTTATACCCGTTCCCGATATCTGGCGCGGGGAGAAATGATCTTTTCGTTTGCCAGCATGCGAACACGAACGACACTCAGGATCATATTAAGGGAAGCTTGGCCTTTGGCATTCGCCGTTTGGCGCATGTCTCTTGCGCCCAGCTGGATTTCTTTCGACGCGGCGTCAGGTGTACTCAAGGTCAGTTCGAAAAGACAATGTTTTCAGGCTTGACCTTCCCCCGACTGGAAGCACGATAACTTGTTCAGAAACGGTGAATGGACAACAAGATGAAATTCAAGGTACCGGACATGAGCTGTGGCCACTGCACCGCGGCAATCGAAAAAGCAATTGGCTCGGCCGATCCCGCTGCACTGGTCGCGTGCAACCTGACCGACAGAACAGTGGATATCGAAAGCTCGCTTTCGTCAGACACCCTTGTCCTGGCGATAGCCGAGGCCGGCTACAGCGCCGAAATCTCTACAAAGCCTTAAAAATACCTGCGGAATGACGGACAGACCGCACCGCGACATCAATCGCGGGAATCGCGTACACTTGCGACGTGATCCGCCAATTCGGCCTGCGCCACGAAACCGCCGACCAGGTTATCACCGATCACGAATGATGGGGTGCCGTTGAAGCCAAGCGCCTGCGACAGGTTCATCGAGACATCGATATGCGCGCTGATCTCCGGCGCGTCCATGTCGCCGCGCAGTTGCTCGATATCAAGCCCGATATCACGTGCGATCCTCAGCACCGATGCCTCGACAACAGGGCCTTTGAATTCCATCATGGCCCAATGAAACGCCGGGTATTTTCCCTGTTTTCGCGCAGCAAGGGCTGCTTTTGCAGCGAAAACCGACCCCTCCCCAAGGATGGGCCATTCGCGGTAGACCAGCCGGATATTGGGATCAGCGGCCAGCAATGCCTGCACTTCGGGCATCGCCCGTTTACAATATGGGCAGTTATAGTCAAAGAATTCGACAATCGTCACATCGCCGTCCGGATTGCCCAGAACCGGTGCATTGGGGTCGCGTTCCAGCAGGTCACGCTGGTTTTTCAGGACATTGGCCAGCGCGGCGGCCTGTTGTTCAACTTGCTGGCGCTCCAGAATTGCCACGGCCTCCATCACGATTTCGGGGTTTTCCCTGATGGTTTGAAGCACCAGATCCTTGATCCGTTCCTCGTCAATTTCATCGGCAGTTGCGTGAACCGGGGCCAGTAATGCGGCAACCAGGGCAACTATTTTCCATTTCGTCGTCATTTCAATGCCCTCTTGTCGCTGCGTCTGCCCTTGTCCGTTCGGCCTGTACCCGCTGTTCGCGTTCCGACCAGTTTGAGCGGATAAAGCCGAGCACGCGCCAGATTTCGGCATCGCTCAGATCGTCGGCAAAGCCCGGCATGCCGCTGTTGAAACGGACACCCCGCGCCTCAAGTGCCGCCTTGCCGCCCAGTTTGGTATAGTCAAACAACAGCCGATCGTCGTGGTGCCAGGTATGGCCGGTTCCATCATGCGGGGGTGCGGGCAACAAGCCATCGGCCCCCGGGCTTTGCCAATCCGGCTGCCCTTCAAGGTTTGCACCATGACACGAGGCACAGAACCGGGCGTAAAGCTCGCGTCCTTCGGCAATTCCAGCCGGATCAACACTGGCAATCGACTGCGGCAAAACGGGTTTGGACTGCGACCAGGCCATTCCGGCCGCCAAAAGGCCAACCGCGATGATCGACAACAAAGCTGAATGTTTCATGTAACCTCGATCCATGTCGCCATTCCCGATGCAGTATGCGACAGCATGTGACAGTGGAACAGCCATTTTCCCGGATGGCTGGCGGCAAAGACGATTTCGCGGGTTTCGCCTGCAAACAGCAGCACGGTATCGCGCATCGGCCCAAGGCTTCCGCTGGCCGAGACCTCGCGGAAGTGGATGCCGTGCAGATGCATCGCATGCGGAAATGCCGTGTCGTTGACGATCTCAAGGCGCAGGGTTTCGCCGCGCGATGCCGATGCAAGCGGTGCATCGGTCAGCCCGACAACGCCGTTGAAAGACCAGAACTGATTGGCTTCGGCAAGCTGGCGAAACGTCATGCGTTCGCCGTTCAGGATCGCGGTTTTGAGGCCGCCCATTGCGCCGCCCTCCATGGCAAGGCGCAGGCGGCGGGCTTCGGCAAGGCCGGTGATCTCCATATCGGGATTGGGTGGAAACGCATCCGGAGCCTGACGCGGGTTCCGGGCCGCGACACCAACAACCGGAAACGCCGCCTGCGAATAGCCCTGGCCATCGTCAATCCGCACGAGATGGGCGGATTCTCCATCTTCGGCAATGATATCGGCCAGCAGATCAACCCGTTGCCCGGGGGCCAGCAAGAAGGCCCCTTCGATGGGTTCAGGCGTCGCCAGCGGCATTCCGTCATGCGCCATCACCCAGCCTGTCATGCCGACTAGGCCAAGCTGGAAAATCCGGGCATTGGCGGCATTGATCAGCCGCAATCGCAGCCTTTCGTGGCGCTTAACCGGCAGCGAGAAATCATACCTGCCGTTGGTCACGTTGAAATTGCCCCGTCGGCCGGCATGGCTGCGATCATGCGCCGAGGTGAAGTCCGGGTCGATCTGCGCGGTTTCACCATCCAGCAGAAAATCATCCAAGATCAAGACCTCGTCGCGGTCGGCATCCGGCGCATCCGGTTCTTCGACAATCAGCGCACCATAGAGCCCGCGCGCCACCTGTTCGACCGATTGGTTATGAGCATGAAACCAGAACGTACCGGCATCGGCTGCGGTGAAATCATAGTCAAACTCACCGCCCGTCGGCACCGCATCCTGGGTCAGCCCGGCCACGCCATCCATCGCGTTTTCGATGCGCAGACCATGCCAATGGACCGAGCTTGGTTGCGGCAACGCGTTAATGAACCGCCGCACAACCCGTTCGCCCTGCCGCGCGCGGATGACCGGACCGGGCAATTGCCCGTCATATCCCCAGATGCCGGTTGGTGGCAGATCAGGTGGCGCAAGTTGCACCATGACCGGCTTCGCGGTCAGTGTAACCGGGCCAGTAGCGGCATGACCCATGCCCGCCAACACGCCAGCAACGCCTGTCGTTGCGGCACCACCCAGAAATTCCCGTCGATTCATCATCTGCCTGTCCTATGAACTGCAGGTTTTGGCGGCCTAGTTGATGTCAATTTTCCCGACCATCCCACTTTCGCGATGGCCCGGCACATTGCACGAGATTTCAAGCGCGGCATCGCCGTCAAAGGTCCAGATCAGTTCGAACACCTTTCCCGGCTCCAGCAGGGCGCTGTTGGCGTCCTCGTGCATCATACCCATGGATTTCATCAGGTCGTGATTGATGCGCTCTGCTTCCAGAATGCCCTTGTCCATCATTTCGATCATTTCAGACTGGTGCGCTTCGTGCATTGCCGTTGTAGCGATGTTGAATTCATGGACAAACTCACCTTTGTTGGTGACAACGAAGCGAATGGTTTCACCCTTCTTGATGGCAAGGGTATCGGGGTCAAAATACATCTCTCCCATGCCGATTTCGATGGTCCGGCTAACCTGGCTGGCCTTGCCTTTCTGGCCGATGTTTGGCCCATCGGAATGGCCTCCGGAATGGGTGCCGCTGGCAAGGGCGGGTGTAGCCGCCAGCGCTATGAGCAAGCCAAATACAAGAGATGTGGAACTAAAATTCATGTCGTTGATATCCTGTTTCAGTGGGTTTCAGGCTGTTCAGGGACGGTCGATGTGAGTGCGCGACCATGCCACGATAGTCGGCGTACAGTTGACCAATGCCCCTGCCCGGGGGCATTCCTTCTTCAAGCAAAACGCTGTATTTGGATGACATCAGTTGATGCCGTTTTCACGTTGCAATTCGCGTACATAGCGCGCGATGAATTGAATATCGCTGCGGGTCAGGCCATCGACCGGCGGCATGTTGCCAAACTGCCAGTGATGCGCCCGGACACCGTTCTGTGCCGCCAGCACGAAGGCCATGTCGGAATGGTGGTTGGGCTCATAAATCTTGTGGACAAGCGGCGGTGCCACGCCGTTCTGCCCCGCAGCGTTGGCACCGTGACATGCGGCGCATTTGGCCTCGAAAGCAAGCTTGCCGATCTCGGCATCAGGTGAAAGCTTGGTGGGCAGTCGCACATCTGCAATTGCAGCGCCTTCAGCAATTGCACTGGTGTTCGGCGGGACCATGGAATGCCCCTGCGGCAGGGCCGCCGGACCCAATACTTGCCAGCCAAAAGCCGCCAATCCCGCCACAAGGACGCCCCCCACAAACAAGCCCGATTTAGTCATGCCCTGTAACCTCCGCAGATTCAGACCGGGACATTCAGATCAACCTCACCTGCGTGCCAACCGGGGTGCGTTCAAACACCTCTTCGATGTGCTCGTTAAACAGGCCGATGCAGCCATTCGATGACCGCCGGCCGATCTTGCGCGTGTCCTGCGTGCCGTGAATTCGGTAATACTGCCAGGACAGGTAAAGCGCACGGGTTCCCAGCGGATTGTCGGCAGCCCCACCGGCAATATAGGCAGGCCATTCAGGATTGCGCTCGCGCATTGATGGCGTGGGGGCCCAGCTTGGGTTTTTCCGCTTTTCAACAACTTCGGTATAGCCTGTGCGGGTCAGCTCATCGGACACCGGCACAGACGTCGGGTAAAGCCGCATATCGCCATCTGCCGTCCAGTGTTGCAGCACGCGGGTTGTCGTATCCGAAATAATGATCCCCATTCCGAGGGCATCAAAATGATCGCGCCAGTCATGCGATACGAAAGACGATATATTGCGCGTCGCGCTTTCCTGTACGATGAGCTGATCGTCTTCCTGCGCCCGCAGGACGGTGGGTGTACTGATCAGACATGCAGCCCCCGTAATCAGAGTGCGCCTGGTCAGCTTGGGTGATATCGGGTTCAGAACCATCGTCGACCTGCCATCAAAAGCTGACAGCATTGCACCGGTCAGCACTGGTTTTGTGTACCGGACATACGGCGCACATCAACCCGACAAACCCGTGATTTTTGTAACCGATTGTATCGCAGGCCAGTTTGATGCAACCAAAGCGGACTTGGCTTGGCCAAGCCTCTCGATTTCTGCCGCGCTGAATCCGGGTGCCCAGGTCAGGTGATCGGATGTAGTACCACCCTGGTATCGAGCGGTACACGCTCATACAAATCCGTGATCTGGTCATTCACCAGACGGGCACAGCCGTTGGACACCCGGCGACCGATCGTACCCGGACTGTTGGTACCGTGAATGCGCAAGTAGGTATCGCCGCGACCTGGCTGGTAAAGATAAAGCGCACGCGCGCCCAGCGGGTTGTTGATGCCTCCGGGCATGCCATCGGCAAGCCGGCCATAGTTCTGCGGCTCTCGCGCGATCATCGACACTGTCGGCCGCCAGCTTGGCCATTTTCTTTTGGCCCCGACGAAGAACTCTCCCGCGTGATAAAGACCCGGGCGTCCGATACCGACCGAATAGCGTATTGCCCGATTGTTCGGCAACGTCCAGTACAGGGCGAATTGCCCCGGATCGACATGAACCTCGAATGGCTCGAACCTTGTCTTCAGGCGAACCTCGCGGGGCAGGTATTCCTCGGGCATCTTATAATCCGGGATGTGTTCGTCATGTGCCAGTGCCGGAAAGGCTGCCGCTGCTGTTACAGAAAAAACTCCGGCAACCAGAAATTCGCGTCGTTTCATAGCATTGACCTCCTGCTCTGGTTCATCGCATCAACCTAACCGGCATGGACACAGTTGGCTTCAGCACTATCCTGCCCATCCCGATCAGCATACGTCAATCTGTTGGCACGGGTCAGCGGCATCACGTTCTTGTCAGGCCGCGTCGCCTCCGGCTTTCTCGTCCAGGATCGGCCGCATTTTCCAATAACTGCCTTCCCTGCCTTGCCAGGTGCAAAGCGTTCCTGAAACCAACGCAACACAGTTCTCCCTTGGACATTGCGATTTCAGCGTTTTTCAACCCCGACAAAGACCGGGCGCAAATCGCGGTTCTTGACCTGAACCCCTCAGCCTTCTTCTGGAACTGGAAAGTCGTCCGAAACAGGAATAGTGATCCGTGCTCGCAATCCGCCTTCCGCCCGGTTGCTCAGCGCGATATCGCCACCATGTGAACGGATGATGGTGCGAGCGATTGACAGGCCAAGCCCGTGCCCGCCGGTTTCCAGTGATCGCGACTCTTCAAGCCGGTAGAATGGATCGAACACCAGTTCGAGGTCCGAGGCAGGAATGCCGGGCCCGTCGTCTTCAACAGTAATGACAAGATGGTCGCCCTGCCTGGTGTAGGTCACGCAGGCGCGCCCGCCATAGCGGGTGGCGTTCTCGATCACATTGCGCAATGCCCGCCTGAGCGCGTTTGGCCGGATGCGCGCCTGAATCGCCGGGCCATCGGCCAGTTCGAAGCCGTGAACCATATTGCTGCGCAAAGCAGCCAGAAACGGGCCGACCAAAAGCGTTTCTGCGGTTTCCGAACCGGTCATCCCGCGGGCAAATGTCAGTGTCTCTTCGATCATCGACTGCATTTCTTCGATCGAGGCGACCAGTGCCTCGCGGGTTTCGTCGTCGTCAACCATCTCGGCACGGACCCGCATCGCGGTTAAGGGAGAGCGCAGATCATGCCCCAGTGCCGCCAGCAGCCTTGTTCGGTCAGCGACAAATCGGGTCAGGCGGTCCTGCATCCGGTTGAAGGCCGAGGTCAGGTCGCGAACTTCAACCGGGCCGGTCATCGGCAGGTCCGCAACCTCCTCGCCGCGCCCCAGTGTTTCCGCTGCGCCGACCAGCCGCCTGAGTGGCCCGGTTAGCCGGGTCATCAGAAACCAGAACGCCGCGACAAGGATCAGAGCCGAGGTCAGCGCGAAGGTCAGCATCGAAAAAAACTGCCATTGCAATGGTGGTTTTTCAAACCGGGTTCCGACGTTCAGCCATTTCCCGCCGGAAATCGCAATTGACAGGTTCATTTCAATCGCCGTCAGTGCGCCATGCATCATCGATACATGCATTTCCGCCATTTCTGGCGACAGATGTGGCAACGGTAGGATCTCACCCTTGATCTGGTGCAGCTCGACCCGGATATCGCGGCTGTAGCTGTCATCCAGCAGCGTTCTGATACGCGCCTCGACCAATCCGCCGTCGGAATGATCGACATGCGAAACACCCGGCTCAGGCGACAGCTCAAAGCGCACCAGCGGTGAATTTGCGGCCCGCAGTATCGACGGGCGCAGATTTTCCGGGGCTTCCTCGATCAGGCGCGCGACATTCGCCGCGCGGCCAGCTGCCTCGAACCCCATCGCGGCCCGGATCGCCAGACCCCTTTCATCGACAAACAGCCAGAGGCTGATGATCTGTGCAACGACTAGCGCCGCTACAATCAGGATGATCAACTGGATGCGCAGCGTGTTGAACGGCCAGCGCATCACTCCAACACCCTGACATCCGCCACCAGACAATACCCGCCGTTACGCACAGTGGTGATGATTTCCGGCTTTGCAGCATCAAGCTCGATCTTGCGCCTCAGCCGGCTGATCTGGTTGTCGATGGTACGATCCAGCGGGCTGGCCGACCTGCCCGCCGTCAGGTCCAGCAACTGATCCCGGCTAAGGACGATACGAGCGCGTTCCAGAAGTACCGTCAGCAGTTTGAAATCGGCCGAAGTCAGCGGAATTTCCTTCCCAGCGGAACTTGTCAGAACGTGCCGGTCTGCATCCAGCACCAGACCTGCAAACGCCACCTTCTTGCCGGCAAGCTCACCGGCATGGATTTCCGGCTGCTCGATCCGGCGCAAAATCGCCTTGATCCGAGCCAGCAATTCGCGTGGATTGAACGGCTTGGAAAGATAGTCATCCGCGCCGATTTCCAGCCCGACGATCCGGTCAGTATCCTCGCCCAAAGCTGTCAGCATTATGATCGGAATCCCACGTTCCGTCGATAATCGCCGGCAGATCGAAAGTCCGCTTTCACCGGGCATCATGACATCAAGCACCAGCAGATCGAAATGCCCGGTTGCCAACCTGGCATCCATGTCATGTGCATCCTTTGCCGCCGTTGCTCGCAACCCATTCTTTTCCAGATAGCGCGTGACGCTTTCGCGGATCTGCTGATGATCGTCGACAATCAGAATATGCGGAATCTGGGGCATGATTTCTTTCCTGGACAAGCCGGGGGCGCAATTGGGCCGGATTTGTCGCCAATTGTATCAGCGATTGCCGGTTTCGGCAGGGGGTAAGTACCCCCGATAACGGCACCGGAGACTTAGCAATAGCCGAACGCCAATTCGACACCGGAATGTCTGTCCGAACGGATGGACGCAACATGGCGGTCCATCACAGCTTCACCCGGCGCAGGCGCAGCGCGTTCGAGATGACAGAGACCGATGACAGGCTCATCGCTGCCGCCGCGATCATCGGTGACAACAAAAGGCCGACGAACGGGTACAGGATACCGGCTGCAACCGGCACACCGGCGGCATTGTAGGCAAAGGCGAAAAACAGGTTCTGCTTGATGTTACGCAAGGTGGCGCGCGCCAGCTTGCGCGCGCGGACAATGCCCATCAGGTCGCCGCCCAGCAGGGTGATGCCCGCGCTTTCCATCGCCACATCGGCCCCGGTTCCCATGGCGATGCCGACATCGGCGGCGGCAATGAGTCTGTCCTCCGTTTCGGTGATCACCAACGCCCTGCGGCTCCGGCGGATAGACCTCTGACCCCATAAAAAAACGTCCAATCTGGAAAGGTAAACCAGATGACTCAAGATGCTCTTTCGCGGCGCGCGATCCTGATCGGCGGAGCAGCATTGCTGGCTGCATCGCCGCTGAGGACCCTCGCGCAGGGCTTCGGACCGGCGATCCATGTGATGAAGGACCCGAATTGCGGCTGCTGCTCGGCCTGGATCGAGATACTCGAGAACGACGGCTTCGCCGTCACGACCGAGCCCAGCCCCGGGACTCTTCTGATGCGCTACAAGCTGGACAACGGCATTCCGCAGGAGATGGTCTCCTACCATACGGGCCGCGTCGATGGCTACATGATCGAGGGCCATGTCCCGGTCGCCGAGATTCGCCGCATGCTCGACGAACGCCCCGACGCCGTTGGTCTGGCCGTCCCCGGCATGCCTTACGGCTCGCCCGGGATGGGTCCGGAGAACGAACGTGAAGCCTATGAGGTGTTCCTCGTCCGGCGCGACGGATCGACTGAAGTCTATGCCAGCTATTCCGCTGCCTGACTTCTGAGCACGCGGGTCGGTACCTGATCAGGGTCAAGAGCAAGCGCGGCCCTGCTCCCGCATCACGGCATAATCGCCCAGCATCTCGGCGATCGCCGACCCCTCCGGCAGCACCTCGAGTTCGTCGGCCGCGCGCGCCTGGAACTCGCGGCTATACTCGACCACGGCCGGGCAGACAGCGACAATCCGCGGTTCAGAACCGCCCATCGCGCAGGCGGTGAGCAAGGTCGTCGCGATCGCGAGGGCGGCGAGCCGCCGCGTCGAGCATCCGGCGTTGAACTTCATTGGCCTTCTCCGTGGTCTCAAAGCGTTCGGCGAGACGTCCCGCACGCTCGCCGGAGCGCCGCAGCGCAAGCAGGAACAGGAGCACCGCGAGCGCGATGGCGCCGTAGCGCAGGGCCGCCCGCGCCCATGGG
>JAIOJF010000049.1 GCA_019911965.1 Paracoccaceae bacterium
AATGCGAAAGGTTGATGGCTGGGAAACCTTGGCTCAGACCATCTCGCCGATCAGTCTTGACCTTGCGGCCTGATCAGGCCCAAATCCCCATGCTCGGAGAACGCCGCCAGAGAATTTCCACCAGATTCGAGACACAACCGACTGTATTTTGTTCTGCCTTTGCGTCATTGTCGGGAAGATATTCAAGCTTTGATATATCGAAGCCCTTCGGTTTGTCGTCGTCTTCTGCCATGCTCAACACCTCGCCACACGACCTCGCCACGCTACACTATATATGGGGTTAGATTGTTTTTTTCCAGAACAGGACTGACCCTTGTTTTGCCCCTAACTATTATTGCCGCACATTGCGCCGTGCCGACTATGGTGTGAAGCCCACCTACTACTGCTGACGGCCCAAGGAGGCTTTTGATCGGATAGTCCGACTTCGTACGGCAGCAACGCAAAGGCGGACATTGATCGATAACGCGGCATCAGGAGATTACTAAGTACTTCAATGCGTACAAGCGTTTTGTTGGTGTCGTCCGGGAAGATTACTTCATTTAGGCAAAAGAGTATGATAATTGGCCTCAGACCGTCAGATTAGGTACGGTGTTCCAAGCTCAAAATCTGTAGGCAAGGAGAATAAAGAATGACGCCAAAGGACCATACCCTCGTGCGTTATACCTTAGACACCGAACTCACAGAGCAAGAAACTTACTTGATTGGCTTGATTGTCTCTCAATGGGCGTTTATCGAGGCCGAAATTTTCGAAAAGACCATTGAAACTTTTGCTGACGATGAAGCTATTCCAGCTTCAATGAAAACGAATGCATACTTCGGTGAAGTACTAGAACTGTGGAAGAAGCGAGTAGTTGAAGCACAAAGCGCCGCGAGAAAAGCCAAGCTAACAGCACAGTACGAAAGGATATTATCCCTCAACGAATTTCGGCAAGCTGTAGTTCACTCTAGATGGGAGTGGAAGTCGGATGCCCCCGACGAGATAACTGCAGTTCGGTTCCATAAGAAGAGCATCAAACGCGTAAAATTTACCTTCGATGATCTCGCTAACTTTGCCGTCACTTTGGGAGAAATACGCTACTCGATACGTTATCCTGGCGGGCTACAAGATCGCGCGGAAGAATTATCGGAGCTGGGCGGGCATGTAAGCCGCCTAGGGTGGGAGTTGCTTTCTGGTCGTGTGACACTTGATGACTTAGCAAAGCGCGATGAGAATGAATAAGTCTGACGTCAATAAATAGGAATTCTTCCACCTCTAACGGATGGGTGTTCATTGGAGTGACTCTCAGCAGGTAGGGCCGTTTACGTCGGGTTATTGCCGCTCTGAAAACACGAATGCACGGTATTCCAAACGCCTATGCGCAGGACCCCATTAGTTCAGGGAGATGAGGTGAAATCGATCTGCCCCTTCTGCTTGTCAATGGTATTGAGAATTCGCTTAGAAAAAATTACCGCCTAGTCGGCAAAATGGTCTTCCGGGCTGGAGGACAGCCGCCGTAGAATTTCCTCCTTCAACCGTTTGCTTGCCTTCAGTACCGGTCTGAGCGATGCAACCGCGATGGTCCGGCCTTTGTCGTCAAAAACAAAATCATCGCTGTAGACGGCGTTGCACATTTCACATTGCGGGATGATGTTTTCGAGCGTCATTCTACTTTCAGGATTCATATGGCCGCGATGCAGAACCGTTTTCTTGTCGCGCTCAAAACGATGGGGCTTGCCCTCTTCTGAACCGCAAGTGGCACAACGAAAATCATAAACCGCTTTAAGGTCTTCGAAATCCTGTGCGCCCACGCGACCAATGCGTTTCAACGCTTTGTAAATATATGTTGGCTTTGGGCTTTCCGTCGTCACCAGCAAATGCCAGCCCGGTTTCACCTTGGCCTCTACATTCGGGACTTTATCGCCCCGATTGAGGACATACCAACCGTCGGCTGAAAGGTGGCGAACTTGCTGATCTTTCCCGGCAGCGGGTAGATGCTCCGACACAAACGACGAGACGGAATCTTTGTGGATTTGTTCGCCCTGAAATTTCTTCAGGTAGACGAGCCAGAGATGTTTTTGCGATCCCTCTGTTGGAAACTTCACGCCATAAGGTTTGAGATAGGTTTGAAAATCACGTCGAAGTGTTTCTGATATTGAATTCAGTTCATCAGGGAGAATGGAAATATGATCATGTTTGCTTTTCTCCATAGGCTTTTTCGATGCGCTTGTGTGCCATCTTAAAATATCGGGGCTCGATTTCGCAGCCAGCAATTCTTCGCCCGACTTTTGCGGCGGCAACACCAGTGGTGCCTGATCCCAGAAACGGATCGAAAACCAACTGACCAGGAGCGGAAAACACTTCGATCAATCTTGCCATCAGATCGATCGGCTTAACTGTCATATGATCAATCTCCTGTTCTCTTTTTGGCTTGCTGAACTCAAACACAGTGGACGGGTGTGGATCGAAATTGAGGTCGATCAGTCCGGTTTTCCATTTGCAATAGTTTTCAACGAAAGTTCCCTCTCGCGGTTTTTGTGCCAGTACGATGGTTTCAAATTTTGGCCGAAGCTGTGGCGTTTTTCGACCGCCAAGCTGGGCCAGGATTTCTGCTTTCTGCTGTTCGGTTATGTTCATCTTCTGGACAAAGTGATCTTGCGAAAAAGCTTTCCCCTGCCCTCCCTGATGTTCCCAAATCAACAGGTCGCGGATTTCAAATCCGGCATTTTCCAACGCGATTGCCATCCGGTGAGTTAGGCGAGGTTGCGAGAAGGCCAGAAAATATGCGCCGGGTTTCATTGCTGCAAAGGCGAGATGACCAAGTTCAGTCATGAAGGTTTCAAGCCGTCTTCCCTGCTCGGGATCGAACTTCATTCCAACCGGAAGGCCACCGATGGCATGGCCTTTCTGTTTTCCTTTTTGTAATTGTTCATCCGACCATTCATTTCCCATCCCGTGAATGAAGTAAGGCGGATCCGTCGCGACCAGATCAATCGAGTTCTTCGCGACAGATTTCAGCACTGTCCGACAGTCGCCATTGAAGATTGAGAAAGCCTTTCCTGTTTTAGAATTCATTCCTTGAATTCTACCAGATTGCCAAGAGTGGCTGGGGATAACTCAGCCCGTTTTGCACGATCACTTTGCTACGATTGAGCCATGAACACGGATGAACACGAACAGAGCCGGACTTGGTTGTCGGTCGATGAAGCCTACGCCCTTTGTCTGGAACATGGTCTGCCGCGCACAAAAAAGACCGTCAGGTCTTGGTGTCGGCATGATCATGTCACAGGACAAAAGCAGACCACGCCCACAGGTGAACGCTGGGTCATGGATCACACTTCCCTTTTGGTCAAGATCAATGCCGAGAAGGAACTTCAAGCCCAGTTCGCGCCGGTTCGCCAAGGTTCGAACCCGTCCGAACCGTTGCAGAGCAACAAGTTTTCCCATGACCAAAACGATCAGCCATTCGAACCGGTTCAGGCGCGTTCGAACCGGTCTGAACCTGTTCACACCAGTGCAGACCGGTTTGAACCTGTTCAAACAGAACAGGTGAAAGAACTGGAAAGGCAGGTGCGGAGCCTGGAAATTGACAAGGCAGTGCGGGACAGACAGATCGAATTTCTAAGCAGGCAAAATGAAAAAGGGCAAGACAGCCTGCTTGGTCAGAGTCGCTATATCGGCCATCTTGAGACTGAGCTGATGCGATTAGGGGGAAGACCGGATCAGCGTTTTCTGTCGCCGCCGATGCCAGATACTTCGCAGGATGCGAGTATTTCAAACCCGTCCTCGCATACCTTTAAGGTCGAGGAGAGCCCAACATAATCCGAACATTTTTGATATAATTGGCTGACCATGGAAGCACAACAAATCGGCGAACTTCTCAAAGATCGAAACATTGTCCTCAAGGGCGGTGATGTGATTTCCAATGGCGGTGGGTTCACACAGGTGCCAAATTTCATTCTAGTCAGCGGCAAGATAAGCGTAGGTGCAAAGCTTACCTATGCTATGCTGCTCAAATATGCTTGGCAGAATGATTACTGTTTTCCCGGACAGGAAAAGCTTGCCGATGATATTGGGGTAGGGAAGCGCAGCATCGTGCGATGGGTCAAAGAACTGGAAGAAGCCGACTTTTTGACCGTCAAGCGCCGGGGTCTGGGCAAGTCAAATCTCTACGAACTCACGCTGACATCTCAGAAGCGGCACCGATAGAAGTGCCAAATTGGCACTTCCGGAGACGCCAGAAAGTGCCGTCAGGAAATGCCAATTTGGCATCTCCCTCTATATAAGAATACTCACTTAATAATACGTCCAAGCGACAGCACTCAGTTTTTCAAAGTTAAAAAAGTTGAGGGGACGCAATTCAATAAATCAACAGCCTATGGATTACATTTTCGCCCCAGGACGGGAAATCATCGTGCGATCAGGTAGGGAAGTACTGACAGCAAAAAAGTGCTCCAACTATTCTGACGGCAACAGAAAAAGTTTCGATAAAGCCGACCGACCTTGCGCGCCTGGAAGCGGCTTTGACCCTTTGGCGGGCGTGCGTCTTCACAGAGGTCTGGCGTTGATTGAGTTCTAAACGCCACTAGACTTGCGCTTCTTGCGCACGTTAATGGCGGCAGCATCGATGTTGTTCTTGAGATGCACCGCATAGTGTTTTTCAATCATCTCGACCGATGTCCGACAGTTCTTGGCGACCTGATAAATATCGGCCCCTTCCAGCAACCTGAAAGAGATGTAGCTGTGGCGCAGGGAATAGAGTGTCCGCCTGTTGCCCTCGCGATCAAATTTCAGGCCGATCTCATCGAGGATGCGATTAAACTGTTTTTTGTGATCTTGCGGGAAAATCAAATCTGTTGGTGCTGGGTTATTGCGCTCAACCAATCTCTGGAAAGGCAGCACCGCGCCGGTCATGCTTTTGCAATACCCGACGCCGCGTTTGCCGCGCACCACAATTTCAAGAATCGTTTGATCCGATTCCTCGTCTCTCACAATTTCAACGTCGCGGTACTCCAGGCGATTTGCCTCGTCCGGGCGAATTCCTGTGTTGGTCATAAACAGAACCATGTCGTGCAATTGAGCGGCTGTGTGCCGCCAAGGCCTTACCTCTGCCCTTCGCGCGTTTTCGCGGGTCGCAGTGTAGAGCACTTTGTAATCCTCCGGCGAGAACCATGCTCTGTGAGCGACTTTGTTGGAAGATTTGTATGGCGCTGACAAATCAGGAAGCGCTGCCAACCACCCTTGCCGTATTGCTGTTTTCAATACCAGCCTCAAAGTCACGATTTCTTTGTGCATGGTGCTTGGAGACGGTGGTTGATAATTTGGGTCTTCGCTCAGTCGAAATAAGCGGTAATCCTGAACGGTTGCAGTTGTTACCTGGGACAAAGCTAAACCTCCTAAGTAGGGCAAGAGGTGATTTCTAATACGACCAATGTTCCCGCGCACGTGATCCTTGTTTCTCGTCCCGCCAGTCATGGCATCATATTCTTTCACGAACCTATCCGCCGCCTGACCAAATGTTTTTTCAGCAAGAAGTTCACCGCGATTTTTCTTGTTTCGCAGTTCCAGATACCAATCTTCAGCAAAGTCCTTTGCCTTCGCCAAACTCACTTCGCGGGTCGAAGTCCGTCGATTTCGCCCTTCCAGGAAGCTCGAACATTGCCAAACCGAACTGTTTTCCCGCTTGTAGACGTGAACTTTGCCGCCTAAAAACGTGTGCTTCTCGTTCATATACATTCTCCAGCGCAAACTGTGTCACACTGTGTAAGATATGTGTAAGCCTAAATCCAAGCAACCAACAGATGTTGCCCAAATATTAAGCCGTTGTTATTTTTGATTTAAATGGTGCCCGGGGGCGGATTTGAACCACCGACACGAGGATTTTCAGTCCACTGCTCTACCCCTGAGCTACCCGGGCACGGGGAAGGCGCTGGGCCTTCGGGTCGCGCGGTTTTAGGCTAGCGCCGTCTGGCTGTCCAGAGGGTTTCGCCAAAAAAGCGCGGGCGTTTCCGGGTGGGCAGTCCGGTGCAGCGATGCCCTATGGCTCAAACGTCCCGGAACCGGGCCGCCCGGCGGCATCTGTGCATGATATCAACGCCATAGCCATCGCGCCCGCCTCTATCCGGTTGCTGCGGAAATTTCGGCAGCGCAGGTGATTTGGAAACCGTTGCGTTTAATTATGTAATGGCGTACCGTAATACATATTTAGAGCTAGAATCGAACGAAGGACAGGCTAATGGACGCAGAAATCGGGGTTGGAACCAGCGAGACACGCACGGTTACGGTCGACAAGGATCGTACGATCGACTTCATGGGCGAAGAATGCCGGGTCTACGCAACGCCGTCGCTGATCAGGGATATCGAACATACCTGCCGCGATCTGATCTTTGACCGTACGCCGGACGGCACGGATTCGGTGGGCACGCTGGTGTCGATCACCCATACCGCGCCGACGCTGCTGAACATGGATGTGTCGATCACGGTGACCGTGGTGGAACGCGAAGGGCCGCGGGTGGTGTTTGAAATCGTCGGCACCGATCCTCTGGACACGATCTGCAAGGGCCGCCACGAGCGGTTCATCGTCGATGTTGAAAAGACCAAATCGCGCTTGCTGGCCAAGGCCGCCAAAGTACGCGGCGCCTGAGGGAGAGCGGGATCATGGCGGACGGCGGCGAGTCGAACAAAACCGAAGTAACATCCTATTGTTACCAATGCGTGGCCGGGCCGGACTTGCTGAAGGTCGATATCCAGGATGGCGTGCCGGTCCGGGTGCGCCCGAATGACGAGGCGGCGGTGATCCATCCCGCCGGCGGCAAGGTCTGCGTCAAGGCATTCGGGCTGATCCAGAAAACCAACAACCCGCACCGCATCCGTACGCCGATGATCCGCACCAACCCCAAAAAGGGCAGGGACGAGGATCCGGGCTTCCGCGAGGCCACCTGGGACGAGGCGCTCGACATGATCGCGGGCAAGCTGCGCTCGATCCGCGAGCGCGGGCTGCTGGATGAATCAGGTTTCCCGCGCGTTGCCGCCAGCTTTGGCGGCGGTGGCACGCCGACTTCCTATATGGGCACCTTCCCGGCATTTCTGGGGGCCTGGGGGCCGGTCGACATGAGCTTTGGTTCCGGCCAAGGCGTCAAATGCACCCATTCCGAGCATCTTTATGGCGAGTTGTGGCACCGCGCCTTCACCGTCAGCCCGGATACGCCGATGGTGGAACTGGTGGTGGCGTTCGGGGCCAATACCGAAGCCTCGGGCGGGGTCTGCGGCGTGCGCCGCCATGCCGATGCGCGCGCCCGCGGCGCCAAGCGCATCATGGTCGAGCCGCATCTGTCGATCACCGGGGCCTGCTCGGCCGAATGGGTGCCGATCCGGCCGAAAACCGACCCGGCCTTCATGTTCGCGATGATCCACGTCATGCTGCATGAAGAACCGCGCGAACGCTTGGATATCCCGTTCCTGCGGGATCGCACCTCGTCGCCCTATCTGATCGCGCCGAACGGTTTTTACCTGCGCGACCCGGCCACCAACAAGCCGCTGATCTGGGATCAGACCAGTGCCAGCGCGGTGCCGTTCGATACACCCGGCACCGATCCGGCGCTGGAAGGCACGTTCACCGTTTCCGGCCTTGAGGTCGGCGCGGATGACGAATCCTGGGACCACAAGGATATCGAATGCCGCCCGGCTTTCGGCCATCTGGTCGAGCATGTCGCGCCCTATTCGCCCGACTGGGCCGCCGAGATCTGCGACGTGAAGGCCGACACCATCCGTTCGGTCGCCACGCAATTCCTGGACCACGCCCATATCGGCGAAACCGTCGAGGTGAACGGCCATATCCTGCCCTATCGCCCGGTCTCGGTTTCCCTCGGCAAGACGGTAAACAATGGCTGGGGCGGCTACGAATGCGTCTGGGCGCGTACGCTGCTGGCCTGTCTGGTCGGCGGGCTGGAAGTGCCCGGCGGCACGCTTGGCACCACGGTGCGGCTGAACCGCCCGGCCGATAACCGCTGGACCAGCGTCGTGCCGGGGCCGGACGGTTTCATGAACTACCCGATGAACCCCACCCGCAAGGGTGAGTGGATGGATACCTCGTCATCGCGCCACGCCCACCGCACGCTGGTGCCGCTGGCGGCGAACTCGCCCTGGAGCCAGGCCCTGGGGCCGACGCATCTGGCCTGGATGATGCAAAAGGAAGGGCTGGAGCATCTGCCCACCCCGACCCCGCCCGAGGTCTGGTTTGTCTATCGCACCAATCCGGTGATCTCGTTCTGGGATGTTAAATCGGTGGCCGAGGCGGTGGCGCGGTTCCCGTTCACCGTCTGCTTCGCGCTGACGCATGATGAAACCAACCACATGGCCGATGTGCTGCTGCCGGAATGCACCGATCTGGAAGGCACGCAACTGATCCGCATCGGCGGGTCGAAATATATCGAACAATTCTGGGATTATCAGGGCTTTGCCCTGCGCGATCCGGCTTCCGCCCCGCAGGGCGAGGCGCGTGATTTCAGCTGGATATCCACCGAACTGGCGCAGCGCTCCGGTATCCTTGAGGCTTACAATTCCTCGATCAACAAGGGCGCTGCCGGGGTCCGGCTGTTCGGCGACGGCTACGATTTCTCGCTGAAGCCGGACGAGCCGCATTCGGTCGAGGATATCTGGGAAAATGTCTGCCGCGCCGCCAGCGCCGAGATTACCGATGGCGCGGAAAGCCAGGGGCTGGATTACTTCCGCGAACACGGCTTCCGGGTCAAGGAATTCCCCCGTGAGCGCTGGTACCTCTATCCCGCAATGGTGGACATGAACCTGCGGTTCGAGCTGCCCTATCAGGAACGCCTGCTCAGGATCGGCAAGGAACTGGGCGCGCGCCTGCACGAAAAGGGCATCAGATGGTGGGATCGCCAGCTTGAGGAATACGAGGCCCTGCCGCCCTGGCGCGACTTCCCCGGTATGTGGGAAAGCGCACTGGAAAACGCCTTTGACGTCAAGATCGGCGATTACCCGTTCTGGGTCGTGACGTCGCGGTCGATGCAGTATTCCTGGGGTGGCAATGCCGGATTGCAGATGATCCACGAGGTTGCCTCGAACATCACCACGCATGGCGGGGTGGTGATGAATGCCGGCCGCGCCGCCGAGATGGGCCTGAGCGAAGGTGACCGGGTCAGGATTTCGTCGCCGAACGGCTCGACCGAGGGGGCGCTGATCCTGAAACATGGCATCCGGCCCGATACTTTGCTGATGGTCGGGCAATTCGCGCATTGGACAACGCCGTTTGCCCGCGATCTGGACACGCCGTCGATGAACGCGCTGACGCCGATGCTGCTGGAACTGACCGATGCCACCGGCTCGGGCGCGGACCTGACGCGGGTGAAGATCGAGCGGATTGGCGGTGGCAAATGACCAAGTGGACCATCGTTGCCGACCTCAACCGCTGTGTCGGCTGCCAGACCTGCACCGCCGCCTGCAAGCAGACCAATGCCACCGCCCCCGGCGTGCAGTGGCGCAAGGTGCTGGATTTCGAGGCGGGTGAATATCCCGATGTGCGCCGCGCCTTCGTGCCGGTTGGCTGCATGCATTGCGACGAGCCGCCCTGCCTTGATGTCTGCCCCTCCACGGCGACGCTGAAACGCGCCGACGGGATCGTCACGATTGATTATGACATCTGCATCGGCTGCGCCTATTGCGCCGTTGCCTGCCCCTATCAGGCGCGGTTCCGGGTTGACACACCGAACCAGGCCTTCGGCAAGGACAGCCAGAAGATGCGCCACGAAATCGTGCGCGAACGCCCCGAGCGGCGCTCGGTGGCGCAGAAATGCACGCTTTGCGTTGACAAGATCGACGAAGGGCTGGCGAACGGGTTGATCCCGGGGATTGATGCCAATGCCACGCCCGCCTGCGTGGAAAGCTGCATCGCGGCGGCGCTGGTGTTTGGCGATGCCGATGATCCCGACAGCAATGTCTCGACCCTGATCGCCGAGAACCGGACCTTCGGCATGCACGAGGAACTCGGCACCGGGCCGAATATCCGCTATCTCTATTCCGGCAAGGATTTCCCGGAAGGGTCCACCGCCACGCTGGTGCCGAACCCGATCGGGCAGGCCAGCGTCGCGCCCCGGCACCAGCATCAATGGGACTGGCGCGCCGCGTCGAACTTCGTCTTTGGCGGGGCCGGCACCGGGCTGTTCACCTTTGCCGCTGTCGCCGGGCTGTTCTCGCCGTTTCTGTGGTGGGCCGGATTGCTGGCGCTGGCGATGGTCGGGCTTGGCCTGTTCTGCGTCTGGCTGGAAATCGGCCGTCCCTGGCGGTTCCTGAACGTGTTCCGCCATCCCGCCCGTAGCTGGATGACCCGCGAGGCGCTGGCGGCGATGCCGTATTTCGGCCTTGGCGCGCTGGCTGTTCTGCTGACCATGCCCTGGCCCGGATTCGGCGCTGGCGGCTGGGTCGGCCTGCCCGCGGCGGCCTTCGCGCTGATGTTCCTTTACAGTCAGGCGCGTATCCTGAAGGCGGCAAAGGGCATCCCTGTCTGGCGGCAGGAACAGATCGTGCCGCTGATCGTCACCACCGGCCTGACCGAAGGCATGGGCCTGTTCGCGGTGGCGGCGCTGATTGCCGGCACGTCCGCTTCGTGGATTTCACTGACAATGGCCGCACTGGCAGGCCTGCGCTGGCTGGCCTGGCGCAGCTATCGCGGGGCGTTGGCGGCGGAAGGCGCGCCGACGCAATCGCTGATCAAGCTGGATGCCGGGCCGCTGAACCTGTCGGCCCCCGGACAGGCGGCCATCGTGGCGCTGGCGCTGGCGGGCCTTGTTCTGCCGGGCGTCACCGCGCTGGCCGGATTGCTGGCCGTGGCCACCGGCTGGGCCTTCAAGTTCACGCTGATCACCCGCGCGGCCTATAATCAGGGCTACGCGATCGAGGCAATGCCGGCACGCGGCGCGGGCAAACCTGCGCCCGGCGTGAAACCGGGCTGGACGCGGGCCTGAGCCGCGCCGGAGGGAGCAAAGAAACGATGCAATTGGCCGAGCGCGAGACCACCAGCACAGACCCGGACATCATGTATGCGCGCGAGGTCGAAACCATGTCGCGCAGCGGTCTGGCCGAAATCCAGATCGAACGCCTGCGCTGGTCGTTGAACCGTGCCTATGAAAACGTGCCGTTCTACCGCCAAAGCTTCGACAGGGCGGGGGTTACGCCGGACAAGCTGAAATCGCTGGATGATCTCAAGCATTTTCCGTTCACCCTGAAAAACGATCTGCGGGACAATTACCCGTTCGGCATCTTCGCCACGCCGCCGTCGAAGCTGTCGCGGGTTCATGCCTCCAGCGGCACCACCGGCAAGCCGACCGTGGTGGGCTACACCACCGGCGATCTGGACCGCTGGGCCGACCTGATGGCGCGGTCAATGGTGGCGGGCGGGGTGCGTCCGGGCGATCTGGTGCATAACGCGCTTGGCTATGGATTGTTCACCGGCGGGCTTGGCGCACATTACGGGGCGGAACGGCTGGGCTGCGCGGTGATCCCGATTTCCGGTGGCGGCACGGAACGCCAGGTGATGCTCCTGAAGGATTTCGGCGCACGGATACTGGTTGCGACGCCGTCTTATGCCCTCAACATCGCGGAAGTGGCGGAGAATCTGGGCGTTGATCTGGCCGCCCTGCCGGTGGCGCGCGGCATTTTCGGGGCCGAACCCTGGAGCGAGGAGATGCGCCGCACGCTTGATGCCAAATACGGTATGCTGGCTGTCGATCAATACGGATTGTCGGAAATCATGGGCCCCGGCGTGGCGGCGGAATGCGACGTCGCGCGATCCGGCCAGCATGTCTGGGAGGATCATTTCCTGTTCGAGGTGATTGATCCCGAAACGCTGGAACCCTTGCCAATGGGCGAATCCGGCGAACTGGTCATCACCACGCTGACCAAGGAAGCGATGCCGATGATCCGCTATCGCACGCGCGATATCACCCGCCTGAATGATGAACCCTGCATCTGTGGCCGCACCCATATGCGCATCCAGCGGATCACCGGGCGCGACGACGACATGCTGATCGTGCGCGGCGTCAACCTCTACCCCTCGCAGCTAGAGGCGGTGCTGGTCGGGGTTGAGGGCATTGCGCCGCATTACCGCATCCGTCTGTGGCGCGAAGGCTCGATGGACGCGGTCTCGCTGGAGGTGGAAATCGCCGCCGGTCAGCCCGACCGCCGCGCCGATCTGCTGGCGGCGGCGGAACGGGTGCGCCATCACATCAAGTCGATCATCGGTGTGACCTGCGCGGTTGAGGCCAAGCGCCCGGGCGAAATCCCGCGCTCGGAAGGCAAGGCCGTGCGCGTCATCGACCAGCGCAACAAGACTTAGGTCGGGGAATCATCCGGGGGGACTATCGGGGCTTTGGCCGGGTATGCGGCCTGCCTGGTTGCCGCTCCACGCGTGTTGATTCCCGATACGGTGCATAAATCACGGCATTCTGTGGATAAGCCGGCGGCACCCCGCCACTTGTCCACAGCAAAGGTTAACACCATCATTTTCTTCAAAGTTTCACTTTACAGGCCGACGAATTGCGACCACCATATGTGGTAAGGACGCGGGCGAACAACGCGACCGATAGTGAGGCACCCGGCCCGAATTGGGGAAACACCCAAGGGGCGAGCAGTCAGGAAGGGCGCAGGCAATGGCATATACCGAGCATTTTCTGGAATCCGCCGAGATTCATCCGATCGACATCGTTGAAAACCTGGCCGAACATCACGCCTGGGATTTCGACCGCGTGGCCGACGACCAGATCGCCATGGCGATCGAAGGCCAGTGGCGCACCTATTCGATCACGCTGGCATGGTCGGCCTGGGATGAAACCCTGCGGCTGGTCTGTTCGTTTGAAATGGACCCGCCCGAGGGACATCTGCCGCAGCTTTACGAAATCCTTAATCTCGCCAACGATAAATGCTGGACCGGCAGTTTTGCCTTCTGGCGCGAGCACAAGCTGATGGCCTATCGCTATGGTCTGGTGCTGACCGGGGGCGAAACCGCCGGACCGGCACAGATCGACCATCTGGTGCAGAATGCGGTCTCGGCAGCCGAGCGGTTCTATCCGGCATTTCAGCTTGTCTGCTGGGGCGATGACACGCCCGAACAGGCGATGCAGGTGGCGATGGATCAGGCCTACGGCACCGCCTGAAACCTTTACCGACTGCCCCGATTTGCGCCAGCATTGCCGGCACCGGTATCAACGACAGGAACTTCCATGACTTTGGGCCATATCAATTCGCGCGGGCTGGTATTGCTCGGATGCGGCAAGATGGGGTCGGCGATGCTTGTCGGCTGGCTGAAACGCGGGCTGATGCCGCAGGCGGTGACGGTGCTGGACCCGATGCCGTCGGACTGGCTGCTGGGGCTGGAACAGGAGGGGCTGAACCTGAACACCGATCTGCCGCCAGCGCCCGAGATATGCATCATCGCGGTCAAGCCACAGATGATGGGCGACGCCCTGCCGCGCCTGCGCGCACTGGGCAATTCCGATGTGATCTTCCTGTCCATCGCTGCGGGCACCGGTATAGCGGCATTTGAATCCATCCTGGGCGCGAAATCGCGGATCATCCGTGCCATGCCGAACACACCGGCAGCGGTTGGCCACGGCATCACGGCGCTGATCGGCAATGCGAATGCCAGCGACGCGGATATGGACCTGGCGGAAACCCTGCTGGCGGCCATCGGTCAGACGGTGCGGTTGAGCGACGAAGAACAGATGGATGCGGTGACGGCGGTGTCAGGCTCCGGCCCGGCCTATGTGTTCCACCTGATCGAAACACTGGCCGCCGCCGGTGTGGCCGAGGGCCTGCCGCCCGATCTGGCGATGCAACTGGCTAGGGTGACGGTGGCCGGGGCGGGCGACCTGGCGGAAAACGCGCCCGAGGACCCGGCGCAACTGCGCGTCAACGTCACCAGCCCCGGCGGCACCACGGCCGCGGCGCTGGAAGTGCTGATGGACCCCGAGACCGGCTTTCCGGCGTTGCTGCGCCGCGCCGTGCATCAGGCGGCGGAACGCGGGCGCGAATTGGGGCGGGCATGAGCGAGATCAGTTTCGACGATTTCCTGAAGGTCGATATCCGCGCCGGGCGCATCCTGCGTGCCGAACCCTACCCCGAGGCGCGCAAACCCGCCTTCAAGCTGTGGCTGGATTTCGGTGCGGAGATCGGCGAACGCAAATCCTCGGCCCAGATCACCGCGCATTATACGCTTGAGGAATTGCCGGGGCGGATGGTGCTGGCGGTGGTAAATTTCCCGCCGCGCCAGATCGGCAAGTTCATGTCCGAAGTGCTGGTGCTGGGCGTGCCGGACGCAGACGGCGAGGTGGTGCTGCTGAAACCCGATTTCGAGGTTCCACCCGGCGCACGGATGTATTGATGACCAGACCCAGATTGCTGATAACCCGCCCCCTGCCCGAACCGGTGATCGAGGCCGCCCGCGCCATCTGCGACGTGGTGGTCAGCCCCGACAATGAAGGGCTGGACCTTGACGACAGCGGCCTGGCGCTGCTCGCCTATGATGCCATTCTGGCGACGCTGGGCGATACCTTCACCGCCGCCGCCTTCGCCTCGGTGCCGGAACCGCGCTGCAAATTGCTGGCAAATTTCGGGGTGGGCTACAACCATATCGACGTGGACGCCGCCCGCAGGAAGGGCATCATCGTCACCAACACGCCCGGTGCCGTGACCGATGCCACCGCCGATATCGCGGTGATGCTGATGCTGATGACGGCGCGCCGCGCTGGCGAGGGCGAACGCATGGTCCGTGCCGAGCAATGGACCGGCTGGAACCCGACGCAATTGCTGGGCACGCATGTCACCGGCAAGCGCCTGGGCATCATCGGCATGGGCCGGATCGGCCGCGCCGTGGCGCATCGTGCGCATTTCGGTTTTGGCATGGATGTGGTGTTCTACAACCGCTCGCCCGTGGCCGATTGCGGTATTCCCGGCGCGCGGCAATTGCCGTCGCTGGAGGCGGTGATGCAGGCGGCGGATTTCGTATCCATCAATGTTCCCGGCGGCCCGGACAACCGGCACATGATCTCCGCTTCGGTGCTGGCGGCGGCAAAGCCCGGCCTGATCCTGATCAACACCGCCCGCGGCGAGGTGATCGACGAGGCCGCGCTGATCGCCGCCCTTGAAACCGGCAAGCTGGCCGGTGCCGGGCTGGACGTGTTCGAGGCCGAGCCCTACGTGCCCGGGGCGCTTCGCGCCATGGAAAACGTTACCTTGCTGCCGCATATCGGAACCTCGTCGCTTGAGGTCAGAACCGCGATGGGGATGGTGGCGGTGGACAATATCCGCGCGTTTTTCGCAGGCAACACGCCGCCGAATGCCGTGTGATCTCAGCGCCGGTGCAGCCGCCGCAGATCGCTGGCCGACATGCCGAATTCCCGCCGGAAAGCACGGGCGAATACCGATTGCGAGGTGAAGCCGGTGCGCAGCGCGATTTCCTGCGCCGGCAGGGCGGTGTCCAGCACCATTCGCCGGGCCTCCTGCAGGCGCAAGCCCAGGAAGAACGCGCCGGGCGAGCGGCCAAGTTCCTTCTGGAACAGCAATTCCAGCCCACGCCGCGATAGCCCCACCGCCCGCGCAATTTCGGCTGCCGAGCCGGGATCGCCCAGCGATTTGCCCATCAGTTCCACCGCCCGCGCGGCCTTCGGCGCGGTCCGTTGCAGCCGCGCCGTCGAAACCGGCATTTGCGGGGCCGAGGCCCCCTGCACGGTTTCATAGATGAACGCGCTGGCAACGCTTTCCGCCAGCTTGGGGCCATGACGGCTTCGGATCAGATGCAGCATCATGTCGATTGCCGGGGCGGCACCGCCGGTGGTGAAATACTTGCCCGAAATGGTGAAACGGTCATGCACCACGTTGATCCGGGGGAACACATCGGCGAATTCCTCCAGATCTTCCCAATGCGTGGTCGCTGTCTGCCCGTCCAGAAGGCCGGTGCGCGCCAGTATCCAGCCGCCGCCATCCACCCCGCCGATGGCGCGCAAACGCGGTGCCACCTCGCGCAATCGCCGCAACAGGGCCGGTGTGGTGTGGCGCGTGAGGTTGAACCCGGCAACCACGATCAGCACGTCGAAGTCCGGCCGCGCCGCCAGCGGATCGGTGGCGATGTCGATGCCCGAGGTCAGCCGCACCTCGCCGCCTTCGGGCGAGACCAGTTGCCAGGAAAACACCTGCCGGTCGGCCCGCCGGTTGGCCGCGCGCATCGGATCAATGCAGCTTGCCAGCGATAGCATGTTGCTGTCAGCCAGCAGCAAGATGCCAACGGCGAGCGAGTCAGCCTCGACCCGGAAGATGTTTTCTTCGCTTTTCATCAAGGATTGATCGTATGGCGCATATTCACTGCCATGTACAACCGGCATTATAGCCAGGAATCTTGAGTCGCATATCGGAGGATCGAATGCCCCTGGAAATGAACCGCGAAGTCTTCATCACCTGCGCCGTCACCGGCTCGGGCGCGACGCAGGACCGATCGCCGCATGTGCCGCGCTCACCGGCCCAGATCGCCGAAAGCGCGATTGCCGCCGCCAGGGCCGGGGCGGCGGTGGTGCATTGCCATGTCCGCGATCCCGAAACCGGCAAGCCGTCGCGCCGGCTGGACCTCTACCGCGAAGTGACGGAGCGTATCCGCGAAAGCGAAACCGATGTCGTTCTGAACCTGACCGCAGGCATGGGTGGAGACATGGTGTTTGGCCCCCCCGAGCGCCCGCTGCCCTTGTCGCAGGACGGCACCGACATGGCCGGCGCGGCGGAACGGGTCGAGCATGTCAAGCAATGCCTGCCCGAAATCTGCACGCTGGATTGCGGCACGATGAACTTCGCCGAAGCCGATTACGTGATGACCAACACGCCGGGAATGCTGACCGCGATGGGCCGGATGATGACGCATCTGGGCGTCATGCCCGAGATCGAGGCCTTCGATACCGGCCATCTGTGGTATGCCAAACACCTGGTGGACGAGGGCATCCTGAAAGGCCCGGCGCTGGTGCAATTGTGCATGGGTGTGCCCTGGGGCGCGCCGGACGATCTGAACACGCTGATGGCGATGGTCAACAATGTGCCGAAGGACTGGACCTTTTCCGCCTTTGCGCTGGGGCGTCACCAGATGGCCTATGTCGCCGCCGCGGTGCTGGCGGGCGGCAATGTGCGGGTCGGGCTTGAGGATAACCTGTGGCTGGACAAGGGTGTGCTGGCGCGCAACGACCAACTGGTAGAACGCGCGGTGAGCATCATCGAGAACATGGGCGCAAGGGTGATCGGCCCGCAGGAGGTCCGCGAAAAACTGGGCCTGACCAAGCGGGCACCGGATTGATCTGGGCGTCGACGAAAAGCTGCCTCGACAAGGGCGACGCCTGTGGCGAGGCGTCGATCGTCCTGTTGACCCCGAACCATCGGATGCTGGTGGTTTCACCGGAGGGTGAGTTTTCTGATCTCGTGCGCTGCGCGAAAATACCGGAGTAGACCAATATGACCAGGACAGCAGCCATCATCGGCGGCGGGGTGATCGGCGGCGGCTGGGCCGCGCGGTTCCTGCTGAACGGCTGGAACGTGACGATCAGCGATCCTGATCCGGAAGCCGAACGCAAGATCGGCGAGGTGCTGGCCAATGCCCGCCGCTCGCTGCCCGCCCTGTCGGATGTGGCGCTGCCCGCCGAGGGCAAGCTGCGCTTCTGCGCGTCCATCGCCGAAGCAGTGACAGGCGCGGCCTGGGTGCAGGAAAGCGTGCCGGAACGGCTGGATATCAAGCACAAGGTGCTGGCGGAAATTCAGGCCCATGCGCCCAAAGGCGTGGTGATCGGCTCGTCCACCTCGGGGTTCAAGCCCTCGGAATTGCAGCAAGGTGCTGTGCGCCCGGGCGAGATCGTCGTGTGCCATCCGTTCAACCCGGTCTACCTTCTACCGCTGATCGAGGTGGTCGGCAGCGATGGTCCCGCCGCCGCCACCGCCGACAAGGCGCATGAAATCCTGACCGGGATCGGCATGAAGCCCCTGAAGGTCAGGAAGGAAATCGACGCCCATATCGCGGACCGTTTCCTCGAGGCCGTCTGGCGCGAGGGCCTGTGGCTGATCAAGGACGGCATCGCCACCACGGAAGAAATCGACGATGCGATCCGCTTCGGCTTTGGCATCCGCTGGGCCCAGATGGGCCTGTTCGAGACTTACCGCGTGGCTGGTGGCGAGGCCGGCATGGCGCATTTCATTGCCCAGTTCGGCCCCTGCCTGTCCTGGCCCTGGACCAAGCTGATGGATGTGCCGGAATTGACCGACGATCTGGTCAAGACCATTGCCGACCAGTCCGATGCGCAATCGGGGATGCACACGATCCGCCAACTGGAACGCATCCGCGATGACAATCTGGTGTCGATGATGCGCAGCCTGAAAGGCCGCAACTGGGGCGCGGGCGCATTGCTGAACCAGCACGATGCCCGCCTGAAGGCGCTTGAACCCACCCCGGACTTCGCCCGCCCCCTGCCGACGCTGGATCGCGTGGTGCCGATTTCCTGGACCGATTACAACGGCCATATGAACGAGGCGCGGTATCTCGAAGCCTTCTCGAAAGCCTCGGACCGGTTCATGGAAATCATCGGGTGCGATGCCGCCTATATCGCCGCCGGCAACAGCTATTTCACCGCCGAAACCCATTTGCGCCATATCGACGAGGCACTGGCGGGGGATCGCATCCGGGTGGAAACGCAATTGCTGTCGGCGGGCGGCAAGAAATACCAGATTTTCTGCACGATGTACCATCAGGACGGCCGCTTGCTGGCCACGGCGGAGCAGGTGCTGATCCATGTCAGCCTGCAAACCCGCGCGGCCACAATGCCACCCTCGGACATTGCCGATAAGCTGGCCCGCATCGCCAAACTGCACGCAGCCCTGCCGATCCCCGAGGGGGTTGGCCGCCATGTCGGCCAGCCGCGGTGAACCGCGTCCTGATCACCGCCGGTGCCGCCGGTATCGGGCGGGCGATGGGCGAGGCTTTCGCGGCCAAATGCTGGCAGGTCTGGGTTACGGATGTCGATCAGGCGGCGCTGGATAGCCTGCCCCCCGACTGGCAGCGCGATTGCGTGGACGTGACGGACGAGGCCGCCGTCAGCGCCATGTTTGCGCGGTTGCGCACCGAATGGGGCGGGCTGGACGCGCTCTGCGCCAATGCCGGGATTGCCGGGCCGACGGCGCGGATCAGCGAGATTGATCTGGCGGATTGGCGGCGCTGTGTCTCGGTCAACCTGGAAGGCGCGTTTCTGGCGGCGAAACATGCCGCGCCGATGATGCAGGCGGCACGGTCGGGGGCGATGATCCTCACATCCTCGACTGCCGGGCAATTCGGCTATCCAAACCGCGCGCCCTATGCGGCGGCGAAATGGGCGGTGATCGGGCTGATGAAGACGCTGGCTATGGAGCTTGGCGAGTACAACATCCGCGCCAACGCGATCTGCCCGGGTTCCGTCGAAGGGGCAAGGATGGAGGGTGTGTTGCAGCGCGAGGCGGCGATCAAGGGCATGACCCGCGATCAGGTCTATCGCGGCTATGCCGATGGCACGTCGATGAAATCCTTCGTGAGTGCCGCCGATATCGCCAATATGGCGGTGTTTCTGGCCAGCCCCGAGGCGCGGTTCGTGTCCGGCCAGGTGATCGCTGTGGATGGTCATACGGTGAACCCGGACCCGAAAATCTGACACCGCCCCAAGATCACGATTGCGCGTTCGCGGCAAGTTCGGCTTCGGGTTGTGCGGGTAATGTGGTATTGCGTGGGTCAATGGACTTCGGATGAACCGAAGCCATGATAGGGAAGTCATGTTTACCAGTTCGCAATCCTCGGCATTGCCAGGTCTTGGCAGCGCCGCGCCTGAATTCACCTGTGAATCCACGCATGGCGATGTGACGCTGCGTTCCGGTCCGCCGGGAAGCTGGACATTGCTGCTCAGCCATCCGGCAGATCACACGCCGGTCTGCACCACCGAACTTGGTTCGGCGGCAAGGCTGCATGATGAATTTGCCGCGCGCAATGTGGGTATTCTGGCGCTGTCGGTCGACAGCCTGATGGACCATGTGAAATGGCAGACGGATATCGAGGAAATCTATGACACCAGGGTGACGTTCCCGATCCTGTCGGACGTCGACCGCCGGATCGCCACCCGCTTCGGGCTGATCCACCGGTTTGAAAGCCAGGACATGATGGTGCGCGCGGCGATCATCATTGATCCTGAGTTCCGCATCCGGCTGGTGCAGGTCTATCCGATCTCGGTCGGGCGCAGTTTCGAGGAATTGCTGCGGGTGATCGACGCGCTGCAAATGGCTGACAAGCATGGCATTGTCACCCCGGCGGACTGGTATCCCGGCGACAAGGTGGTGATCCGCCCGGAAATGCCGGATGCCGAGGCGGAAAAACGTTATCCGAACGGGTTCACGCGCGTGCGCGATTACTTCCGCACCACCAAGATCGACTGAAGCAGGTTATCCCGGCCCAATATGCCTCAGTTTCAGGCGATTTCTGCCCGCAGCCCGGCCAGCAGCTGCGGCATTTCGCGGGCATCCACAACCGCGTCTCGCACCAGGTTGTCGAAATGCTGGGTGAAGATGCGCACCCGGCTGGATTCCCGGAACGCCAGGTAATTCTGCCCCAGATAGACCACCGCCAGCAGTGGGCCGAACACCGTCAATGGCGCGCTGAACACCCGGCGGGCATCGAACAGGAAAATCCGCATCGACGGAAAATGCGCATCGTAAAGGTGTTGCAGATGGTCGATCTGGGCCAGCCTGATCTCCGGCGACAGGCCGGTATAATACCCCTCGGCGCGGGCGAAGCTGTCGATCTCGTGGCGGGGGAAGGCGATCTCGTAATCGCTTTCACGTTGCTCGAACCAGTCAAGCTGATCGTCTGCCGCGCCGATCGCCTGATCCGGCGTGCGCCCTATCTGCGGGCCATATTCCCAGCGCAGCATGTCGCGGGTTTTCAGGATATCGGGCAGGGTGGCGGGAACGTGGCGGATCTTGTAGCCCGCCGCCTCGCGGTGCCATTCGGTGATCTGCTGGTCGGCGGAGGATCGTGCCGCCTCGGTCACCACAAGGCTGGCCGCCAGCACATCGCCGGGGCGTTCCGGGCGATCCGTCAGGCCCAGCAGCCAGTCGGCGCTGACGCCAAGGACACGGGCGCATTCCGCCACCACCTGCGCATTCGGCAGCCGCGCATTGCGCCCCGCCAGCAATTGCGAGATGGTCGAACGGTCAACCCCTACCGCCCGCGCCAGTGCGCTCTGGTTGCTGCCGGCCTGATCCGTTGCCAGGCTCAGGCGCTCGCGGAACAGGTTGGAGCGGTCTCTCTTGTCGGTTTTGGTCATGATCTGTGATTACATCAAACAAATGCAGGTTTTCAATGACTCGATGCAATATTCACACCGGCCTTGGACCTGACTATGCCTGTGGCCGAAGCAGACAACAGGCCGCCGGGTGGACAGCAAGCAACGCAGCATCGCAAAGGCCGTGATCTGGCAGGCGATTGGCCTGATCAGCATGACGCTGATCGGGTTCCTGATCACCGGCTCGGCCTGGTCGGGCGGCGCGTTGGCACTGGTCAATGCCGCAATCGGGCTGGCGCTGTATCTGGCCTATGAGCTGGTCTGGGCACGGATTCGCTGGGGCATTCGGTTGCCCACAGGCCGGGAGCGTGAATAAATTCACCAATGGTGAAGAATTGTTTGCCATTTGCAGAATTCCGGCGCGATGGGCCGCCTGCTAGATTTGCCACGACCCCCTGGCGAATGTGGTATCGGATGCAATCGCGTAAAATACCGGCTGTTGAACTCCCGACATTGGCGATGCTGCTGGCCTGCTACGGGTTGCTTGCGATTGCCACAACCATCGTGCCGCCGGTATCGAACCTGCTGGCCTTTGCCCTGGCAACAATTGCCATCGCGCTGCATTCGTCGCTGCAACACGAGGCGCTGCATGGCCACCCGACCCGGCATTCCGGCCTGAACGAGGCGCTGGTGTTTCCGGCCATTGGCCTGCTGATCCCCTACCGTCGGTTCCGCGATCTGCATCTGGCGCATCATGTCGATACACGCCTGACCGATCCCTACGACGACCCGGAATCCAATTTCTTCTGCCCCGATGACTGGGCCAGAATGCCGCGATGGGTGCAATTGATTTACCGGCTGAACAACACTCTGGCCGGGCGGATATTGCTGGGGCCAGCCTTGTCGATGATCTGCATGGTAAAATCGGATTTGCAGGCGGTCCGGCGCGGCGAGCCGGGTGTCGCCCAGGCCTGGGCTTTGCACGCGATTGGGCTGGTGCCGGTGATCTGGTGGCTCGCAACGATTGCCACGATGCCGGTCTGGATCTACGCCGCCGCCGCCTATTTCGGCTTTGGCCTGTTGAAAATCCGCACCTATCTGGAACACCGCGCCCATGAAAGCCCGGCCGGGCGCACGGTGATCATCGAGGATCGCGGCTTTTTCGCCTGGCTGTTCCTGAACAACAACTACCACATCGTGCATCACAGCCATCCCGGTGCGCCGTGGTACCGGATGCAGGCCTATTACTACGCCGATCCGCTGAAATATCAGGCGCTGAACGACGCTTATGTCTACCGCAATTATCGCGAGATTTTCGCGCGCCATCTGTTTCGCGCCAAGGACCCCCTGGTGCATCCCATGCTGGATCAGGGATGAGCCGGGCTTGAGACTCGGGCCGCGATGTGGTTGCCTGTGAAACAGGTTTGATCAGGCAGACATCATGGCAGGCTTTACCCCGTCCGAAACCATCCTTGCCGCTGGCAGGATCACGGTTGGCTCATTGTTCTCTACCCGCGCGGCGCTGAACCCGGACCACAAGGCGCTGATCGACGGCGAACGTTCCCTGACCTATCGCGAACTGGACCGGCGCACCGACCGGCTTGCCGCCGCCTTTGCCGCGCAGGGATTGCGCCGGGGCGACCGGGTCGCGATCCTGTCGCGCAATTGTCTGGAATATCTGGAGGTCACATTGGCCGCCGCCAAATCCGGGCTGATCGTGGCGGCGCTGAACTGGCGGCTGGGGGATCGCGAACTGGCGCATTGCATCAATCTGGTGGAGCCGGAACTGATCATCAGCCAGGAGGAATTTGCACCTGCATTGCAGCGGCTGGATATCTCGGTGCCGCGGCACTGGACGCTTGGTGCGGAGTATCAGGCGCGGATCGACGCCAGCCCGGACACCCCGCCGCCCCCCTGCACCGATCCCGAGGCCGGGCTGATCATCCTTTATACCAGCGGCACCACCGGCCTGCCCAAGGGGGCGCTGATCTCCCATCGCGCGATGATCGCCCGTGGCCTGATCCTTGCCGGTGATCTGAAGGTGCCGTTTGGCGACAATTTCATCGCCTGGGCGCCGCTTTACCACATGGCCTCGACCGATCAGAGCCTTGGCTGCCTGATGCGCAGCGGCACGGTTCATATCGTGGATGGCTTCCTGCCGGATCAGTTGATCGACATCATCGAGGCCGTGCCGATGCGCCTGTTCGTGCTGATGCCGGGCACGGTCGGCCCGTTCGCGGATGCGTTCGTGGCGCGCAGGGCCAGGGCCAAGGGCGTGGGCATGTGCGGCGCGATGGCCGATCTGGTGCCGCGCGAACATATCGCGGCGGCCAGCCGGTGCCTGGACGCGCCCTATTACAATTCCTTCGGGTCAACCGAAACCGGGCTGCCGCCAGCCTCGAACAATGTGATCCCTATCGGGGTTGCACCGACCAGCCTGCCGAAGCGGCAGAATTCGATCTGCGAAATCCGGCTGGTCGATCCCGACGACAACGAGGTTCCTGACGGCTCGCCGGGCGAGGTGGCGTTCCGCGGCCCGACTTTGTTCAGCGGCTACTGGAATGCCGATGCGACCAACGCCAAGGATTTCCGCAACGGCTGGTTTCACATGGGCGACGTGATGCGGCGCAATCCGGACGGCACGCTGGATTACGTGGACCGGGTGAAGTTCATGATCAAGTCGGGCGGCGAGAATATCTATCCCGCCGAGATCGAGCAGGTTTTGCTGGGCGATCCGCGTGTGACCGAAGCGGTAGTCGTGCGTCAGGCGGACGCGAAATGGGGCGAGGTGCCGGTGGCCTTCGTGGTGCGCAACGATCCCGCACTGACGGCCGAGGCATTGCAGGGGCGTTGCGAGCGTGATCTGTCCGGCTTCAAGCGCCCCAAGGCGATCATCTTCATCGACAACGCCGACCTGCCACGCTCGACCACCGGCAAGGTCCAGCGGCACGCGCTGGAAAGCCGGTTGAAAACTTAGGCCGGCCGGAAGGTCAGGGCCAGACCGTTCAGGCAATGGCGCTTGCCGGTCGGGGCCGGGCCGTCATCGAAAATATGCCCGAAATGGCCGCCGCATCGGCGGCAATGCACTTCGGTACGCACCGAAAACAGGCTGGAATCCCGGCGCGTACCGACCGCACCCGGCAACGAATCCCAGAAGCTGGGCCAGCCGGTGCCGCTGTCGAACTTGGTGCGCGACGGATAGACCCCGAGATCGCAGCCGGCGCAGTAATAGGTGCCGTTCCGGGCCTCGGCCAGAAGCGGCGAGGTTTCACCCATCAGCGAATTGCTGAACGGGCGTTCGGTTTCCTCGTCCCTGAGCACGGCAAATTGCGCCGGTGACAGGCGGACGCGCCATTCGGCATCGCTGAGCGTGATTTCAAAATCCCCGGCGGCAAAGCCGATGCCGGGAAGGCTGGTGCCAAGGGCAATTCCGGCAGTGCCGGTCAGAAAGGCGCGGCGGGTGATCATGATAAACTCCTTTTGGTTGGGCTGATCCTAACGCAGGACGGCCTGAAACAGGATTCACAACTGCTCGACAAAGTGTGAACGCCGTGTCAGAGCGCGGAAATGGAACTATGGATCGTCATTTCGGTTGCCGCGGCGTTTGCGCAGAACCTGCGCTTCATGCTGCAAAAGCATCTGAAGGCGACGCGGCTGTCGACCGGTGGTGCCACCTTCGCGCGGTTCGTCTTTGCCGCGCCGCTGGCGGTTCTGCTGGTGGGATTGCTGATCGGCCTTGGCCCTTATCAACTGCCCGGCATGACCGCGCGCTTCATGTTCTTCGCGATGGTCGGCGGGGTAGCGCAGATCCTGGCAACGCTGTTTGTCGTGGCGCTGTTCGCCGAGCGGAACTTTACCGTCGGCATTGCGCTGAAAAAGACCGAGACGATCCAGACCGCGATTATCGCGCTGGTCGTGCTGGGCGAGGCGGTGTCGGCCTGGGGCCTGATCGCCATCGCGGTCGGGCTGATCGGGGTGATCCTGCTGTCCGATCCGCCGAAACGCGCCGAGCCACGGCGCTGGCGCGAGCGGTTGTTCAACAAGGCGTCGGGCTATGGCCTGGCCTCGGGTGCGCTGTTCGGGGTGTCGGCCACCGGCTATCGCGGCGCTTCGCTGGCGCTGGACGGTGGCGATTTCCTGATCCGTGCTGCGCTGACGCTGGCGTTTGTGACGCTGTTCCAGTCGGTCCTGATGGCGGCATGGTTGCGCTGGCGCGAGGCGGGTGAAATCCGCAAGGTTATGCAAAGCTGGAAGGTGACGGCGCTGGTCGGGCTGACCGGGGTTGCCGGCTCGTTCTGCTGGTTCATGGCCTTCACATTGCAGAATGCGGCCTATGTGAAGGCGGTCGGACAGGTGGAACTGGTATTCACCTTCCTGGCGTCATGGCTGGTATTCCGCGAGAAAAGCTCGGGCCGGGAAATCGCCGGGGTGGGTCTGATCGTTGCCAGTATCCTGTTGCTGGTGCTGCTGCATTAACCACTGTCCTCGTGGCCTGGTTTGTCGGCAGGCCGGGCGGTGTGGCGACAGGCGATGGCGCTGTTTGAGGTGGCCCCCGGCCAGAACGGTCAAATGTAGCCTGGTTTATGGGCTGCGAAGTGAACCCCGTTAGTGCCCAATGCTGGTCCAGAAATCCGGAAAGCTGGAAATTTGAAATCCTTCCGCAAGCCTCAGCGCTTGTCGTAATACAGCCCCACAACATGCTCCGCTTCGGCAAAGAACAGCCAGCGGGCGGCGAACAGGCCGATGAAATGCGACAGAACGGCAAATGCTGCCAATGCCGGGTTGAACGGCAGAACCAGCAGGATCGCCGCCGGAACCAGGCCCAGCGTGACCGAGGCGATGGCGCGCAGCTTCATGGCATGCTTGCGCCCCACCACGTATACCATTTCCGTCAGCAGGTAATTCGGCGAGGAATGCGGCCCTTCCAGCAACCGCACCTTGCCAAGGTTGCCCAGCCCGGTTGCCGTGGCGATATTGTGGCCAGCGGCACCAAATGCCTTGTCGCCCATCTGCCAGACCGCCACTTGCAGACCTGTCAGCACCAGCAACAGAACCGCAGCGGTGGTGATCTGCCCGGTCAACAGCGCCCCGCCAGCCAGCGCATAGGTCAGAAACAGGATCGGCGTCAGCGGCATGTTCCAGCGCGGCACGGTTTTCAACTGGTTGTAGATTTTCGACGTGGTGAACACGGTTGCCAGCGCCAGTGCCCCGCTGATCCAGCCAACAATCTGAAAACGCTCGGCCAGGAAGATCAGCCCGATAGCATGGATTGCCGTGACCAGTAGCGTGATCACCGCCGCCACGCCTTCGCGGCTCAGCCAGCTTGTCCGCCACTGGCTGAAGGCGTGGATCGCGTTTTTCGGATTGCCGAGATGCAGGGTGGAGGCCAGCAGGCCGCCCACGGCCAGCGCATAGGCGGTCAGGTAATACCAGAACGCGCCCCAGCCGGTGACCATTGGCAGGCCGAAGCCCAAAAAGAACATCATGCCGAAGCCGAGGCCACTGAGCGCGGTGAAGATGATGACGGAAGGAGCGGGATGCATCAGAGTTTCTCCAGTGCCTTGTCGAGCCAGCCAAGAAAGCCGCCGGGTTCGGGAATGCCCGGCGCAAGCGCAGGTGCCGATACGGCAATCTTGCCCTCGCCGGTAATGTCGGTTTTCGGGCGTGGCGGCAGGTAGCGATTGACCGGTCTGGTGCCCTGCGCTTCCATCAGCGCGATGCCGCCGCGTTCGGCACTGAGCTTCGAGACATTGCTGTCGGGATCGGCGAAATCGCCGAAATGCCGCGCCCCGGCGGGACAGGTACGCACGCAGGCCGGCACACGGTCGATCTCGGGGATATTCTCGTTATAGATGCGATCAATGCACAAGGTGCATTTCTTCATCACCCCGGCCAACTGGTCCAGTTCGCGCGCGCCATAGGGGCAGGCCCAGGCGCACAGGCCGCAACCCATGCATTTGTCCTCGTTCACCAGCACGATGCCGTCCTCGCTGCGCTTGTAGCTGGCCCCGGTCGGGCAGACGGTGACGCAGGGTGCGTCCTCGCAATGCAGGCAGGATTTCGGGAAATGCACGGTTTGGGCGTTGCAGCCTTCGGACTTGGCCTCAAAGGTGTGGACCCGGTTCAGGAAGGTTCCGACCGGCGCCGCGCCATAGGCATTGACATCGCTGAGCGGCACGCCGTAATTCGAGGTGTTCCATTCCTTGCAATTGATCACGCAGGCATGGCAGCCGACACAGGTATCAAGGTCGATGGCGAGGCCGAGTTTCTTTGCGGTCTTTGCAGGCAGGGCTGTCATTCGGCGGCTCCGGCATTGGTTTCGGTGAATTCGGCAAGATCGGCGTTGAACCGTTCGGGTGCCTCAAGGAACGGCGCGTGGCCGCAATGTTCGTAAAGCCGCAGATCACCCAGGGGGGCCAGTTCCGAGGCGGTGATACCGGTCAGGGGGGCGACGATGCGGTCTTCGACACCGTGGATCGCCAGCAGCGGTACGTTCAGCGCCGCATAGACCGGCTGGAAATCCCAGTTTGCGGCAAACAGGGCGCGGCGTACCAGTGCCGTGACACCCATGTTGCGCGCGATGATATCGGCAGTCAGGGCGTCGTCCAGCGGTTCCTCGGTGCAGGTGCGCACGAAGGCTTCGGTGGCGGCCAGGCGGCTTGCATCGTCGTCGGTGTACAGGTCGGGATTCAGGCCCGGGCTGCCTGGGCCAACCATCCAGTCCCGGCGTTCCTTGCCGATGGCAAGGATACCGCCAACCAGCACCACACCGGCGATACCGGCATCGCCGAACACATCCAGATAGGCGGCGATCACCCGCGCACCATAGGACCAGCCGACAAGGATCGGGCGGTGCAGATCCAGCGCCGCGATCACCGCCGCGACATCCCCGGCCCAAAGCGCGCCGTCGGAATAAGCCCCGGCAATCTGCGGCGCGTCCGATGCCCCGTGGCCGCGTAGATCGAACGCCACCAGCCGGTAACGATCCGCCAGCGGGGCCTGCGCCTGCCAGCAATTGGAATCCTGCGACCAGCCGTGGATCAACAGCAGCGCCGGCGCATCCGGCGGCCCCTGATCGGTGACATGCAGCATCACGCCGCCGGCACCTGCAACGCGGTGGCTGCGCATCAGAAATCTTCCCCGTAGGCCACGTTCTTCGGCCCCTTGCCCACCGGCGATTGCTGGGCCAGGTGTTGCGGCAGGCTGATGCCATCGGGCTTGGGGCCGATATTGGCGATCTTCACGCGCAGATCGAACCATGCCGCCTGACCGGTGATCGGGTCCGAGTTCGACCAGCGCATGCCGTCGCCGCGTTCGGGCAGCAATTCGTTGATCAGGTAGTTCATCAGAAAGCCGCGTTTCGCCTCGATCGCGTCTTCCTGCAAGGCCCAGGCCCCGGCGCGTTTGCCGATGGCGTTCCAGGTCCACATGGTCTTGCCGTTCAGCGCGTCCATCCTGACTACCGGCACGGTGATCTCGCCGTGATGCGAGGTGACGCGCGCCCAATCGCCGGGCTTGAAGCCATGCGATTCGCTAATCTCGCCGGACACGAACAGCGGATTGGCCCCGTGCAACTGGCGAAGCCAGGCATTCTGGGTGCCCCAGGAATGATACATCGCCATCGGGCGCTGGGTCAGCGCGTGATAGGGATATTCGGCGGTATCGACCAGCGTGCCCTCAAACGGCGGCCACCAGACCGGCAGCGGGTCCATCGCCGTCTTCAACTGCTCGCGCAGATGTTCGGGCGGCTGGTGGTCGCCGTGGCCTTCGGCGGCCAGCCGGAATTTCTGCATCGTCTCGACATAGAGCGAGAAGACATAAGGCTGCGGCGCATCATAGATGCCGCGCGACACCGCCCAATCCTGATAATCGGCATTCCACGGCTTGAAGAACGCGCTGCCTTCGGGAATGTGGTCGACCCAGAAGCCGCCATTGTCGATATAGGCCTGGATCTGGTTGGGGTTCGGCGCACCGCGCCCCTTGCCTGTGCCATCCGGCCCCCGGAAACCGGCCAGCGGGCCGACGCCGGGGCGGCGTTCGTGGTTCTGGATATAATCGGCGTAATCGGCAAATTTCGCGCTGCCATCCTTGTTGACCATGCCCGGCAGGCCCAGCCGGCTGCCCAACTGGATCAGCGCCGACTGGAAGCCGCGCACATCGCGGTCGGGCTCCACCACCGGCCAGCGGATACTGTCGGCGGCGGCATCGGCCTCGCAGATCGGGCGATCCAGCAGCGAGATGCAGTCGTGACGTTCCAGATAGGTGGTATCGGGCAGGATCAAATCGGCGAACGCCACCATTTCCGAGGAATAGGCATCGGAATAGATGATGCGCGGGATCACGTAGTCGCCGCTCGCGTCCTTGTCCGTCAGCATCTTCATGACTTCGCCGGTATTCATCGACGAGTTCCACGACATGTTGGCCATATACATGAACAGCGTGTCGATCTTGTAGGGATCACCGGCATGGGCGTTCGAGATCACCATATGCATCAGCCCGTGGCTGGACATCGGGTTTTCCCAGGTGAAGGCCTTGTCGATCCGCGAGGGCGAGCCGTCTTCCTTCAGCAGCAGATCCTCGGGGCCGCGCACGAAGCCCAGATGCGGGCCGTTCAGCGCCGCGCCGGGATTGACCCCGGCATGGGGTTTGGGATGCGCCTCGACCGGTTTGGGATAGGGCGGTTTGAAGCGGAAACCGCCGGGAACCTCGACGCTGCCCAATAGGATTTGCAGTACATGCAGGGCGCGGCAGGTCTGGAAGCCGTTGGAATGCGCGGAAATCCCGCGCATGGCGTGAAAGGTGACCGGGCGGCCGATCATCTGCGCGTGCTTTTCGCCCTTCCAGTCGGTCCAGGGCTGATCAATCACGATCTCTTCTTCAAACGCCACATGTGCCAGTTCAGCCGCGATGCGCTTGATCTGGTCCACCGCAATGCCACAGGTTTCCGCCACCTTTTCGGGGGCGTGGTCCGGGCTCAGATATTTTTCGGCCATCAGTTGCAGCACCGGGCGATGGGTGGCTCCGGCATGCCGCCAGGTGCCGGCCATGTCGGCCTTGATGCCCTTTTTGTCGAAGGCAACCGGCTTGCCCGTGGCGCGGTCCAGCACCTGCGGCTTGCCGTCGCCGTCACGCAGGAACAGGCCGTGCTCGGGCGATTTCTCGTCGCCGTTCACCAGAAACGGCGCATTGGTGTAGCGGCTGAGGTAGTCGAGGTCGATCTTGCCGGCCTTGAACAATTCATGGATCAGCGCCAGGATGAACAGCCCATCGGTGCCCGGTGTGATGCCGACCCATTCATCCGCCACCGCGTTATAGCCGGTTCGGATCGGGTTGACCCCGATGATCTTGGCCCCGTTCGCCTTCAGCTTGCCGATGCCGATCTTGATCGGGTTGGAATCGTGATCCTCGGCCACGCCGAAGATCATGAACAGTTTTGACCGCTCCCAGTCCGGCGCGCCAAATTCCCAGAACGCGCCGCCCATCGTATAGATGCCCGCCGCCGCCATGTTGACCGAACAGAACCCGCCATGCGCCGCATAATTCGGCGTACCGAAGGCCTGCGCCCACCACGAGGTCAGCGATTGCGACTGGTCGCGACCGGTGAAGAAGGCCAGCTTTTCGGGGTTGGTTTCGCGTATCGGGCGCAGCCAGCTTTCGGCGATCCCGAAGGCTTCATCCCAGGTGATTTCCTCGAACTTGCCTTCGCCGCGCTCGCCCACCCGCTTCATCGGGGCCTTCAGGCGCGAGGGCGCGTAATGCTGCATGATCCCGGCGGACCCCTTGGCGCAGAGCACGCCCTTGTTGACCGGGTGATCGCGGTTGCCCTCGATATATTTTACCTTGCCGTTCTGCATGTGGACATTGATGCCGCAACGGCAGGCGCACATGTAGCAGGTCGTCTTCCTGATCTCGTCGGAGACTTTCGGCGAGGTGTCGAGGGCGGGCTGATCGAAGGCTGGCATGGCGGTCCTCTGGGTCCTGGCGTGGCGACGGGCGGTTTGGGTGTCGGGCCGGGCGGCCGGAACATATTAGATCATTTGAATATTAGTAACTGAAGCCAGGACGCGTTGTCCAGTTAACTTGCACCCAGGGCGGGCTTTGCGGCCTCTTGTCACTCCCTGCCGGCAACAAGAACAATGGCTTGATCCCGAGATGAAGGTGGATATCCGTCCAGTGGCGCGGCAGGAACATTCGGAAGTTTGCATTTAAGAATGTCCTAATATAGCGTTTTGCTACGAATTGCTGATTCATCTACGGGAGGAACAGGATGAAAAAGGTTCTGATTTACGGCGCGATTGCGCTGATTGCGGGGACATCGGGCGCGGCGGCGGCGGATGTGAACAAGACCTATATGCGCAAGGGCGACCAGGAAATCCGCGTCTTCACGCATGAGGGCCTCTTGTATTGCCGGCGCACGTCGGACGATTTCGAGATGTGTCATGGCATGGCCGAGGCCGGGTCCGGCACATTTAAGGGCGACAAGATGAAACACCCCGACATGCCGCAATTCATGACCTTCGACGGCACCGTGGTGATCGGCGGCAACAAGAAGCTGTCGATCGAGGGCTGCATGATCGGCGGCGCGATGTGCGACAAGGAATTCTGGGACGAGCAATAAGCCTGGCGGACCGGCGGGCGGATCATGCCCGCTGGTCCAACGGCAGGTAGGCACGCGGCTCAGGTCCGTTGTAAAGCGTGAGCGGGCGGATCAGGATATTGCCGCGCAATTGCTCGACACACTGGATCACCCAGCCCGGTACGCGGCCAATGGCGAAGATCGGCACGTAAAGGTCCATCGGGATACCGTGCAACTGGTAGATCACGCCGGAATAGAAATCGACATTCACGTTCAGCCCGTGCCGCGCATAAGGCTGCATCGCCTCGACCACGGCCTGCAGGATGGCGTACCAGTGCGGCTGTCCCATCTCGGCGGACAATTTCGCCACGCCGTCGCGCATATGCCGCGCGCGCGGGTCTTCGGCGCGGTAGACGCGGTGGCCAAAGCCGGTCACCGCCTCGCGGTTGGCGCGTTTCGCCCTGACGTAGGCGGCGGCGTTTTCCGGGGTGCCGATCTCGGTAACCATCTTCATCACGTCTTCTGCCGCACCGCCATGCGCCGGACCGGCCAGCGTGGCCAGCGCGGTGACCATCGCGCCGTGCAGGTTGGCCTCGGTCGCCACTGTCACCCGTGCCGCGAAGGACGACGCGTTCGAGCCATGCTCGGCATGCAGGATGAAATCCACATCGGCCAGTCGCGCGGCATCGGCGGAGGGTTTCTCGCCCTTCAGCATCCACAGCCAGTTGGCGGCATGGCCAAGATCGGGGTCCGGCGCGACCGGTTGGCGGCCATTGCGGATCGCCTCATGCGCGGCGACGATCATCGGGATCTGGCTGGTCAGGCGCAGGCCATTGGCGATGAAGGCTTCCTCGCTGACGATCTGGCTGTCCGGTTCCAGCGCCGCCAGCGCCGATACCGCGGTCCTGAGAACATCCATCGGATGCCCGGCCTTGGTCGCGGCGATGATATCGTAGATCGCCGCTGGCAGCGTTCGGTTGGCTTTCAGCGTGGCATCGAAATCCGCCAGTTCCCGGGTATTCGGCAATTCGCCGTGGATCAGCAGATAGGCGACCTCTTCGAAGGTGGCTCTGGTGGCGAGGTCGTGAATGGAATAGCCGCGATAGCTCAACTCGCCCTTGGCGCCGTCGATCAGCGACACGGCGGATCGCTCAAAATAGATGCCTTTCAGGCCACGGTTGATCTTGACGTCATCAGGCATATCGTCAGTCTCCTGTCTTGCAAGGGAGTGGGCGTATGAGTGTGTTGGAACAGGCCTTGGCCATTGCAAAGGCCGCCAGGGGGCGGGTCATCCTGCCGGAATACGACGATCCGCGCACCGAGGCGGCGGCGAAGCGGATCTTGGCCGAGGGGCTGGCGGATTGTGTCTGTCTGGACGATGCCCGCCCGCCCGAGGCATATCTGCCGTATCTGCAGGCGGCGCGGCCCGGCATCAAGGATGCCATCGCGCTGAAACTGCTGAAAAAGCCCCTGTATCTGGCCGGTGCGATGGTTGCCGCGGGCGAGGCGGATGCGCTGATCGCCGGGGCCGCAACCCCGACCCGCCGGGTGATCGAGGCCGCCGCCATGACCATCGGCATGGCCGAGGGCGTATCGGTGCCGTCATCGTTCTTCCTGATAGCGTTTCGCGATGGCCGCGAGCTGATCTTTGCCGATTGCGCGGTCAATGTCGCGCCCGATGCGGCGGAACTGGCGGCGATTGCGGTTGCTTCGGCGCGGTCGGCAGAGGCGTTGCTGGGTTCGGCGCGGCTGGCGATGCTGTCGTTTTCCACCGGTGCCAGCGGTTCCGGCGCATCGGTCGATCTGGTGGCCGAGGCGACGGCAAGGGTTGCTGCCGAAGGCCTGAACGTGGTCGGGCCGGTGCAGGCGGATGCCGCGCTGAACCGGGGGATCGCGGCGAAGAAGGGGATTTCGGGCGGCGATGCCAATGTGCTGATCTTTCCGTCGCTGGATGCCGGGAACATCGCGTATAAACTGGCGCAGGAACTGGCGGGCGCACAGGCGGTAGGGCCGTTCCTGCAGGGGTTTGCACGCCCGGTCTGCGATCTGTCGCGCGGCGCGACGGTGGACGATATCGTCGCGGCGGCGGCGGTCACGCTGGCGATGCGGTGAACGCGACGCAGGCCGAGGCCTGCAGCGCGAGTATTTCCGGTACGAAGTTGATGATGCGCAGGGTGGATCATGCCCCCTTTTGCGGGCGCATGTCGGCGGCATCAATGCCCGCAACCACCACCGGTTTCTTCATCGCATCGCGGCGGAAGGGTTCGCCCAGTTCCTGGTTGATCATCGCCTCGATGAAGGTGGTCTTGCCATGCTTCATCTGGTTCTCGATGGCTTTGGCCAGCGCGTCGCGCAATTCGTCCATCGTGCGGGCTTGCACACCTTCGACACCGCAGGCCCGCGCGATGGCGGCGTAGGAGACGTTCTCGTCCAGTTCCGTGCCGACGAAATTGTCGTCATACCACAGCGTCGAGTTGCGCTTTTCCGCGCCCCATTGGTAGTTGCGGAACACGATCTGCGTCATTGCAGGCCACTCGCCGCGCCCGACCGAGACCATTTCGTTCATCGAGATGCCAAAGGCACCATCGCCGGAAAAGCCGACCACCGGCACATCCGGGTTGCCGATCTTGGCCCCGACAATCGACGGAAAGCCGTAGCCGCAGGGGCCGAACAGGCCGGGGGCCAGGTATTTGCGCCCCGCCTCGAAGCTGGGATAGGCATTGCCGATGGCGCAGTTATTGCCGATATCGGACGAAATGATCGCCTCTTTCGGCAGCGCCGACTGGATCGCCCGCCAGGCCATGCGCGGCGACATCCAGTCCGGTTTTCCGGCGCGGGCGCGCTGGTTCCAGGTGGTGCCGGGATCGTCTTCCTCGTGATCCATCGAGGTCAGTTCCTGGGCCCATTTCGATTTCATCTCGGCAATCAGGGTCGTCCGCGCCTTTCGGCCCTTGTCGCCCGCACTGGCCGATAGCCGCGCCAGCAGGCCGCTGGCCACCTTGCCGGCATCGCCGATGATGCCGACGCTGACTGGCTTGGTCAGGCCGACCCGGTCGGGATTGATATCCACCTGGATCAGCCTGGCGTCATGCGGCCAGTAATCAATGCCATATCCCGGCAGGGTGGAGAACGGGTTCAGGCGGGTGCCCAGCGCCAGCACCACATCGGCCTTGGCGATCAGTTGCATCGCCGCCTTCGAGCCGTTGTAGCCAAGCGGCCCGGCGAAAAGCGGGTGCGAGCCGGGGAAGGCATCGTTGTGCTGGTAATTGCAGCAGACCGGTGCGTCCAGCCGTTCGGCCAGCGCCTTGGATTGGTCAATCGCCCCGGCCAGCACGACACCGGCACCGTTCAGGATCACCGGAAAGGCGGCGTTGCTCAGCAGTTTCGCGGCCTCGTCCAGCGCCGCCTCGCCACCGGCGGGGCGCTCAAATTCCACGATCGCGGGCAGGTTGATATCGACAATTTGTGTCCACATGTCGCGCGGGATGTTGATCTGCGCCGGGGCCGAGCGGCGATGCGCGTTCAGGATCACCCGGTTCAGCACCTCGGCGATGCGGGTCGGGTCGCGGACCTCTTCCTGATAGCAGACCATGTCCTTGAACAGGGCCATCTGCTCGACCTCCTGGAAACCGCCCTGACCGATGGTCTTGTTGGCGGCCTGCGGCGTGATCAGCAGCATCGGCGTGTGGTTCCAGTAGGCGGTTTTCACGCAAGTCACGAAATTGGTGATGCCAGGGCCGTTCTGGGCGATGATCATCGCCATCTTGCCGGTGGTGCGGGTGTAGCCATCCGCCATGTAGCCGCCATTGCATTCATGCGCCACGTCCCAGAACGCGATACCCGCCTTCGGAAAATAATCCGAGATCGGCATGAAGGCCGAGCCGATGATGCCGAAAGCATGTTCGATCCCGTGCATTTGCAGGGTTTTGACGAAGGCTTCCTCGGTGGTCATTTTCATGGGCATTATCCTTGTATGCAATGCGCCGGTATCGCTGGCCGGGCAGGAAACGGGCGCGAAAACGGTGGGTCTGGGCCGGTTATGCGGCATGATTTCGGATTGGGTTAGGGCCAGTTTTACCAGCGATTAGGTCCAGAAAGGCGAAGGCGTGGCGCAGCCTTGTCGGCATCTGCCGCGCCTTAGCTTGATCTTGGCAGGGCGGCGTGGTTTCTGGGCGTCATGATGGCTGATCTCGCCCCTGTTTCACCGGCCTTTGCCGATGCGCTGAAATCGCAACTGCCCGGCGCCTGTTTCCGGCCGCTGACCCCGGCCTATCTGGAAGAGCCGCGCAATGTGCTGAAAGGCCGGGCGGATTTGCTGGTGGCACCCGGTTCGGTGGACGAGGTGGCGACCATCCTGCGCCTCTGCCACCGCGCCCGCATCGGCGTTGTGCCATATGGCGGCGGCACCGGGCTGGTGGGCGGGCAGGTTTCGGATTGCACGCCCGCGCCGCTGATCCTGTCGCTGGAGCGGATGCGCAGGATTCGCGATGTCGATCCCGGCGATAACGTGATCGTGGCCGAGGCCGGTGCGGTGCTGGCCGATGTGCAGGCGGCGGCGGCAGCGGCGGAAAGGTTGTTTCCCTTGTCGCTGGCCTCGGAAGGGTCGTGCCAGATCGGCGGCAATCTGTCGACCAATGCCGGTGGCATCGGCGTGCTGCGCTATGGTTCGATGCGCGATCTCTGCCTCGGGATCGAGGCGGTGCTGCCGGATGGCACCATCTGGAACGGGCTGAGCAGGCTGCGCAAGGACAATACCGGCTATGATCTGAAGGACCTGCTGATCGGGGCCGAAGGATCGCTCGGCATCATTACCGCCGCCAGCCTGAAACTATTCGCCCGCCCCAGGCGTAATATCGCGGCGCTCTGCCAGATTTCCGGGCCCGAGGCGGCGCTGGCCTTGCTGGCCACCTGCCGCGAGCGGCTGGGCGGCACGGTGTCGGCGTTCGAGCTGATCCACCGGCAGGGATTCGATTTCCTGGCCGAGAAGATGCCGCAACTGCGCCTGCCGTTCACCGACCCGTCGGACTGGATGGTGCTGATTGACCTTGGCATCGGCGGCGAACAGGGAATTGACGAGGGGTTCGAGGCGCTGCTGGTCGAGGCGTTCGAGGCCGGGCTGGTCGGCAACGCGCTGGTGGCGCAGACCGATCAGCAGCGGCGCGATTTCTGGGCCGTCCGCGAAACCATCCCCGAAGCGAACCGGCTGGTCGGGGCGATCTACAGCCATGACATTTCCGTGCCGGTCAGCCGTATCCCCGACTTCATCCGCCACGCGGGGGCCCTGATTGCCGGGATCGGCGATCTCAGGATCAATTGTTTCGGGCATGTCGGCGACGGCAATCTGCATTACAACATTTATCCGCCCAAGGGGCAGGACCGCGCTGCCTTTGGCCATCTGAAGGACGATATCAGGGCGGCAGTCTACGGGCTGGTGTACGAGATGGGCGGCTCGATGTCGGCGGAACACGGCATCGGGCGGCTGAAGCGCGATGATCTGCGCCGCTATGGCCACCCCGCCAAGCTGGCGGCGATGCGGGCGATCAAGGCGGCACTGGATCCGCATGGCATCATGAATCCGGGCGCCGTGGTGCCTGATCCCTGATGCCATCTGCCTGAGGTAGATGCGCCCCGCCTGTTCTCAGGAGACGGGGCGCAAATTCCAGACTCGAGGTCTGATGCAAGCAGACAGACCCTGCCGAAGCAGAACGACTGAAACTCTACGCCGCGATTGTTACCAAATCGTTGATCCGACCGGCGCGATCAGGCGGCGCTCCAGACCGCCAACTCGTAGCCGTCCGGATCGCTGAAATGAAACCGCCTGCCGCCGGGAAAATCGAATACCGGCTGCGTGATCCGGCCACCGGCATCCTTTACCGCCTTGGCCAGTTCCGCCAGATCGTCGCCATACAGCACCACCAGCGGCCCGCCAGCGGGGCGCACCGGAACGGAAGCGTCAAAGCCGCCTTTCATGTGGCCGTCATCAAACTCGCAATAGGTCGGGCCGTAATCGGTGAACCGCCAGCCGAAAGCCGCGCCATAGAACGCCTTGGCGCGCGCGATATCGGATACCGCGAATTCGATGTAGTTTATCCGCCGGTCCGTCTGTTCCATGCCTTGGCCTTTCCTGTTTCCACCGGCATCAGCTTAGCGGCAGGAACTTCAATTGGCATCCGGCAAAAAACCGACTAGGAAGCGGCAGAACCCTGACTTTCCTCAAATCTGGCCCTGATCGTATGACCGTCACCCGCTTCGCCCCGTCGCCCACCGGTTACCTGCATGTCGGCAATCTGCGCACCGCGCTGTTCAACTACCTGATTGCCCGAAAGGCGGGCGGGCAGTTCATCCTGCGGCTGGACGATACCGACCCGGAGCGCTCCAAGCCGGAATATGCGGACGGTATCCGCGAGGATCTGGAATGGCTGGGCCTGACCTGGGACCGGCTGGAGACCCAGTCTTCGCGTCTGGATCGCTACGCTGCGGCAGCAGATCAACTGCGCGGCGCCGGGCGGTTCTATGAATGCTTTGAAAGCCCGGTCGAACTGGACCTGAAGCGCAAGAAGCAACTGAACATGGGCAAACCGCCGGTCTATGACCGGGCGGCGCTGGCTTTGTCCGAAGCGGATCGTGATCGCCTGCGCGCCGAGCGCGGCGGCTATTGGCGTTTCAAGCTGGATCTGGACCGGATCGAATGGTCCGACGGCATCCTTGGCGATATCTCGATCGATGCCGCCAGCGTGTCCGACCCGGTGCTGATCCGCGCCGATGGGCAGGTGCTGTATACGCTGGCCTCGGTGGTGGACGATATCGAGATGGGCGTGACCCATATCGTGCGCGGCTCGGATCATGTCACCAACACCGCGACGCAGATCCAGATCATCGAGGCGCTGGGCGGCACCCGCCCATCCTTCGCGCATCACTCATTGCTGACCGGTCCGCAGGGCGAGGCCCTGTCGAAGCGTCTGGGCACGCTGGCGCTGCGCGATCTGCGCGCTGCCGGGATCGAGCCGATGGCGCTGTTGTCTCTGCTGGCACGGCTCGGATCGTCCGATCCGGTCGAGGTTCGCGGTTCGCTCGACGAGCTGATCGCGGGGTTCGATCTGGCGCATTTCGGCTCGGCCCCGACCAAGTTCGATGTCGAGGATCTGAAACCGCTGACCGCGCGGGTGGTATCGGGGCTGTCGGCGTCGGACATGGCGAGTGCAATGGACGCAGCGGGCGTGCCGGGTGACCTGGCCGCCGATTTCTGGGATGCGGTGCGCGAAAACTGCGCCACCCGCGCCGATGTTGCAGGCTGGTGGGCGATGTGCCGCGATGGGGCCGAGCCGCTGGTGGCGGATGAGGACAAGGCGTTCATTGCCGAGGCGATGGCGCTGCTGCCCGAAGGCCCGCTGGACGGCGAAAGCTGGGGGGCCTGGACAAATGCGATCAAGGCCGCCACCGGGCGCAAGGGGCGGGGTTTGTTCATGCCGCTGCGCAAGGCGCTGACGGGGTTGGAGAACGGCCCGGATATGGGCCGGCTTCTGCCGCTGTTGCAGGTGATCCGGGCGCGCGATCTGGCCTGAGGCACGTCAGTGGCGGAACCGCCTTGTTCGGCATCTGATGATACTGTTCCAAGCTGAGGGCCGCGCGCGAGCCTGGGAGGGCGTTCGCAGCGGTTGCGCTTGGCAATACCTTCACGAAAACGACTATATTTCCGCTACTTGCTGCTTCACAAAGCGGCCTCCCGTGGGGAGGCTCACCTCTCGGCGATTGCAAGCAACCGCCTGTCGGCCAGCGGGGCGCGGCCCGGGGGTTCCCCCCGTGCCAAAGAGGGAGCAGGATTGGATTGCAAAAGCCCGCTAGCGGCGGAACCGCCTGACGCCCAGAGTATCAAGCGCATTGTCCACAAGTACACGCTCGTGCTTGGTCGGCTTAACCGCCCGGGGATAAACCGGGGCATTGCGATCATCCAGCACCGGTGACTCCCAGCCATCCGTGGTGGTGAAGAACCGTTCGGCACCCTCGGCCCCGAACACGTTCAGATACCCGGCAATCACCGTGTCGATATAGCTCAGCAGGATCGGATGCCGCACCGTGGGCGGCGCGTCGTTACCGCTGCGGGTGCGGTACATCTGGACCACGATTTCAACCGGATGGTCGTGATCCACATGTTCGCGCGGCAGGTGCAACCGGTCATAGGCGGCCTCGCGTTCATCCAGCGCCGCCCAGTCACCACCCGGCACCGCCGCGATCAGCCCGTCGATGGCATGGCCCGGGGCCTCGGCTACCGTCAGATAGGCAACCTCGCGCAGCGAAGTATGCCGCCATTGCCGCCGCCAGCCCTTCACGCGGGCCGGGCGGGTTTCATCGAAGCTGTGGGTGCGGCGGTTCACCAGCGAACCGTAGCCGAAGAAATGCGGATGCGTCATGGTTGGCTCCGTGCCCTGCCGGGACAGGTCTAATCGCCCGCCGATGTGCAAACAAGCCGGTTGATTTGCCATTTTCGGTATACTAACGTCCACCGCACCAGCATCGGGAGAATCTGGATATTCCAGTGCCGAAGGAGCAACCGCCCCGGAAACTCTCAGGCCCCAAGGACCGGTGCAGGCGACAACACTCTGGAGAGACCCCGGATCAGGTCCGGGGCGCCGAAGGGATAACGATCTCAGGCGAAAGAACAGAGGGGGCATCGCTGCGTGGATGATTTCCGCCGCGCCAAAGACGATGCCGGACGATTTGCCTGACGCAGACCGGCCAGAGACAAAGGAACGGTCATGTCCGGGTTGAAGCGTACCGCACTTCACGATTCGCATATCGCGCTGGGGGCGAAGATGGTGCCCTTCGCCGGCTACGAGATGCCGGTGCAATATCCCGCGGGCGTGCTGAAGGAACATCTGCATTGCCGCGCCGCCGCCGGGCTGTTCGATGTCGGCCATATGGGCCAGGTGATTGTACGGCCGCGCTCGGGCAAGCTGGCAGATGCCGCGTTGGCGCTGGAAACGCTGGTGCCGGTCGATCTGCTGGGGCTTGGCGGGAACCGCCAGCGCTACGGGTTTTTCACCGATGACAATGGCGGCATTCTGGACGACCTGATGATCGCAAATCGCGGCGATCATCTGTTCGTGGTGGTGAACGCCGCCTGCAAGGATGCCGATCTTGCCCATATGCAGGCGCATCTGGGCGCGAGTTGCGAGGTTGAATTGATCGAAGGCCGCGCTTTGGTCGCGCTGCAGGGGCCGATGGCGGAAACCGCGCTGGCGCGGCTGGTGCCGGGCGTGGCGGCGATGCGCTTCATGGATGTCGCAACCTTCGGCTGGCAGGGCAACGGGCTATGGGTATCGCGCTCGGGCTATACCGGCGAGGATGGCTATGAGATTTCGCTGCCCGACAGCGCAGCCGCCGCCTTCGCAAGCGCGCTTGTGGACATGGACGAGGTAGAGCCGATCGGCCTCGGCGCACGCGATTCGCTCAGGCTGGAGGCGGGTCTATGCCTGTATGGCAGCGATATCGACACCTCGACCTCGCCAATCGAGGCCGGTCTGAACTGGGCCATCCAGAAAGTCCGCCGCACCGGCGGCGACCGCGCGGGCGGCTTTCCGGGCGCGGAGCGGATCCTGCGCGAACTGGCCGAGGGTACGGCGCGACGGCGCGTTGGCCTCAGGCCCGAAGGCCGCGCCCCGATGCGCGCCCATACGCTGCTGTTCGGTGAACCCGATGGCGGTGCGCCGATTGGCGAAGTCACCTCGGGCGGCTTCGGCCCCAATATCGAAGGCCCGATGTCGATGGCCTATGTCGCCACGGCGCAGGCGGCCATCGGAACCAGTATCTATGCCGAACTTCGCGGCAAGCGCCTGCCGGTAACGGTAACGGCCATGCCCTTCATCCCCGCAAACTACAAACGCTGAACAACAGGAGACCTGCACATGAAATTCACCGAAGAACACGAATGGCTGGAAGAAGACGGCGATCTGATCATCGTCGGCATCACCGATCACGCCGCCACGCAGCTTGGCGATCTGGTCTTCGTCGAACTGCCGGAACCCGGCACGGTCGTCAGCAAGGATGATGAAGCCGTGGTGATCGAAAGCGTCAAGGCCGCCTCGGACATTCTGGCCCCGATTGACGGCGAGATCGTCGAGGTGAACGAGGCGCTGGTGGATAACCCGACCCTGGTCAACGAGGATGCCCTGGGTGCCGGCTGGTTCTTCAAGATCAGGCCGAGCGATCCTTCGCAGCTTGACGATCTGCTGGACGAAGACGCCTACAAGGCGCTGATCGCCTGATCCGACACCCGGAGAATCCCGCACGGGATTCTTCGCCCCGAACCTGATGTCCAGTGATGCCACGGAGCGCAATCATGTCCTTCACCCCGACCGATTACCTGCCTTATGATTTCGCCAACCGACGCCATATCGGCCCCTCTCCGGCTGAAATGGAGGCCATGCTGGACCTGCTTGGCCAGCCCTCGCTGGACGCGCTGATTGATGCCACCGTACCGGCCGCGATACGCCAGAAGGTGCCGCTGCAATGGGAACGCGCCAAATCCGAACGCGAGGTCCTGTTCCACATGCGCGAGGTGGCCAAGAAGAACCGCCACATGGTCAGCCTGATCGGCCAGGGCTATTACGGCACGGTGACGCCGCCTGCGATCCAGCGCAACATCCTGGAAAACCCGGCCTGGTACACCGCCTACACGCCTTACCAGCCGGAAATCAGCCAGGGCCGGCTGGAGGCGTTGCTGAACTTCCAGACCATGATCAGCGATCTGACGGGGCTGGAGATCGCCAATGCCTCGCTCCTGGACGAGGCCACCGCCTGCGCCGAGGCGATGACGATGGCTGAGCGGGTGGCGAAATCGAAGGCCAGGGCGATTTTCGTTGACCGTGACTGCCATCCGCAGAATATCGCGGTGATCCGCACCCGCGCGGCCCCCCTGGGCATCAAGGTGATTGTCGGCAATCCGGCGCGAATGGATGCGACCAAGGTGTTTGCCGGGCTGTTCCAATATCCCGGCACCTACGGCCATGTCAGCGATTTCACCGCGCAGATTTCCGCGCTGCACGAACAGGGCGGCATCGGCATCGTTGCCGCCGATCTTCTGTCGCTGACCCTGCTGAAGGAACCGGGAGCGATGGGGGCGGATATCGCCGTCGGCACCACCCAGCGCTTCGGCGTGCCGATGGGCTATGGCGGTCCGCATGCCGCCTATATGGCGACGCGCGATGCCTATAAACGCTCGATGCCGGGGCGGATCGTCGGGGTGTCGATCGACAGCCACGGCAACCGCGCCTACCGGTTGAGCCTGCAAACCCGGGAACAGCATATCCGCCGCGAAAAGGCCACGTCGAATGTCTGCACGGCGCAGGCCTTGCTGGCGGTGATGGCCTCGTTTTACGGCGTGTTTCATGGCCCCGAGGGGCTGAAGGCCATTGCCCAGCGCATCCACCGCAAGACGGTGCGGCTGGCGCGCGGGCTGGAAGAAGCGGGCTTCAAGGTTGATCCCAAGGCGTTCTTCGACACGATCACAGTCGATGTCGGCCCGTTGCAGGCGGCGGTGTTGAAATCGGCGGTGGATGAGGGGCTGAACCTCCGGAAAGTCGGCGAGCGCCGGGTTGGCATCTCGATTGACGAAGCCACCCGCCCGGCGGCGATCGAGGCGGTCTGGCGGGCCTTCGGCATCACGCGGCGAGATCAGGATTTCCAGCACGAATACCGGGTGCCGGATGCGATGCACCGCACCAGCAGTTACCTGACGCATCCGGTGTTCCACATGAACCGCGCCGAAAGCGAGATGATGCGCTACATGCGTCGGCTGGCGGATCGCGATCTGGCGCTGGACCGGGCGATGATCCCGCTGGGGTCCTGTACGATGAAGCTGAACGCGGCGGCGGAAATGATCCCGCTGTCCTGGCCGGAATTTGCCCATATGCACCCGTTCGTGCCGGAAGATCAGGCGCAGGGCTATGGCGAGATGATCGACGATCTGTCGGCCAAGCTGTGCCAGATCACCGGTTATGACGCGATCTCGATGCAGCCCAATTCCGGGGCGCAAGGCGAATATGCCGGGCTTTTGACCATCGCCGCCTATCACCGCTCGCGCGGCGACAAGTCCCGCGATGTCTGCCTGATCCCGATGTCGGCGCATGGCACCAACCCGGCCTCGGCCCAGATGGCGGGAATGCAAGTGGTGCCGGTCAAGACGGCGGCCAACGGCGATATCGACGTGGCCGATTTCCGCGCCAAGGCGCAGGCCAATGCCGCGCGGCTGGCGGCCTGCATGATCACCTATCCCTCGACCCACGGCGTGTTCGAGGAAACCGTGATCGAGGTTTGCGCCATCACCCATGAATTCGGCGGCCAGGTCTATATGGACGGGGCCAACATGAACGCGATGGTCGGGCTGTCCCGGCCCGGCGATATCGGCTCGGATGTCAGCCATTTGAACCTGCACAAGACCTTCGCCATTCCGCATGGCGGTGGCGGGCCGGGCATGGGGCCGATCGGCGTCAAGGCGCATCTGATCCCGTTTTTGCCAGCCGATCCGCGCCTGCCCGATGGCGGCGCGGTGTCGGCGGCGCCATACGGCTCGGCCTCGATCCTGGCGATCTCGTGGTCCTATTGCATGCTGATGGGCGGGCCGGGCCTGACTCAGGCGACCCGGGTGGCGATCCTGAATGCCAACTACATCGCCAAGCGGCTGGAGGGCGCGTACGACGTGCTCTACAAGGGCCCGAAGGGCTTCGTGGCGCATGAGTGTATTTTGGACACGCGGCCCTTGAAGGACAATGCCGGGGTCACGGTGGATGACATCGCCAAGCGCCTGATGGATTGCGGCTTTCACGCCCCCACGATGAGCTTCCCGGTGGTCGGCACGCTCATGATCGAGCCGACCGAAAGCGAGACCAAGGCCGAACTGGACCGGTTTTGCGATGCCATGCTGGCGATCCGCGAGGAAGCCCGCGATATCGAGGAAGGCCGGATGGATGCGCAGAACAATCCGTTGAAGAACGCACCGCATACGGTCGAGGATCTGGTCAGCGACTGGGACCGCCCCTATAGCCGCGAACAGGCCTGCTTTCCGCCGGGCGCGTTCCGGGTGGATAAATACTGGCCGCCGGTCAACCGGGTGGACAACGCCTTCGGCGACCGCAACCTGGTCTGCATCTGCCCGCCGATGGAGGATTACAGCGACGCCGCCGAGTAGCGGCGATGCGCTGTTTCATCGCCCTGCCGCTGCCGGACCCGGTTTGCGACCGGCTGGAGGAGGTCCAGCAGGTGCTGCGCGCCGGGCGGCCGGTTCCGCGCGAGAACCTGCACCTGACGCTGGCGTTTCTGGACGATCAACCAGCCGCGGTGCTGGAGGAATTGCATGACGGCCTGTCGGCGATCCGGGTGCCGCCGTTCGATCTGAGGCTGGCGGGGCTGGGGGTGTTTGGCGGCAGTCGCCCGCGCGTGCTCCACGCCGAGGCCGAGGCCAGCCCGGCGCTCGGCGGCCTTCATCGCCGGGTGCGGGCAGCGGCGCGTATGGCCGGGATCGAGTTGCCCCGCGAGCGCTTCCGCCCGCATGTCACGCTGGCCCGGTTTGGTCCGTCCGAGGCCGGGGTGGCAAGTGCCGTGGCCTGGGCGATGCGGGTTCATGGCGCATTTACGGTTGCGCCGTTCACGATACGGGAATTCGCGCTTTTCGGCTCAACCCTGATGCCGGATGGTCCGGTCTACGAGATTCTTGCAGACTATCCGCTGGCGTTTCAGCCGAGCGCCGAGTGGGACAACCGTGCGCCCGAGGACGTCTGACGCGCGGTGCCGTTCGGGCGCACAGGAATCACCGCCCGAACAGCGGGCGCAGCCATCGCCTCGGATCGAGCAGACGCCAGGCGAAGCGGCGCTCCAACTCGCGGTAGGTGCTCAGACCGTCCAGCAGATCGAAAAACGCCAGCCGCAATTCGGGTGAATGCTGCAACCGCGCCCTGAAGCGCGCCTCCAGCCTTGGTGAAAACGCATAGCGCCGCAGCCGCACTGACCGGGACAACTCGTCATGGATCGCGGCCAGACTGCGCCGGTAAAATTCCAGCGCCTGCCCGGTTTGTTGCGCGGCGATAGCCCGGGCCGCCGCCCCGGCAGCCAGCCGGCCAGAATCCAGCGCATGCGCGATGCCTTCGCCGGTCAGCGGATCGACCAGCCCCGCCGCATCTCCCGCCAGCAGGATGTTGCCGCGCCCGGGATGCGCCCGAAAATCGCCGAACGGGATGAAATGCCCCTTGATCCGGGCCGCCGCCGGATCGACGCCGCCGGCACTGAGCAAGGCCTTCATCCGCGCCTGCATGTCGGGATTTTCGCAATGCAGACCGCCCAGCCCGATGGTGCGCCCGTGACGTTTGGGAAAGGCCCAGCCATAGCCCCAGTCCACCGCGCGAAAATCAATCTGCATCACCGGCGGCAATGCCGGTGAATCCGTCACTTCGGTTTCCAGGGCAAACCCGATCCGCGCGGGATCGAAGGCACGCCCGAACAGGCTGCGGGCCACCTGGCTGTTGACGCCGTCCGCACCGATCAGCACGCCATAGCTGAACCGCCCGGGATCGCCGGTGACAAGGTTCTGCTCAGGCTCGATCGTGGCCAGCCGCGCGCCCTCGAATACCTCCACCCCGGCGGCGACGGCGTGGCGCAGCAAGTGGTGGTCGAAATCGCGGCGCATGGTGAAATGCAGATCGCGCGGGGCGTCGAACTCGGCCAGCACCTCGCCTGCGAAGGCAAAGCATGTGCGCCGCGCGGCCAGGAAATCCGCCCCGGCATCGGGCGAGCCGAACAGCTCCGCCAAGATACGCCTGCCCCGCCCCGAGACCAGCCCGCCGCACAGCTTGTCGCGCGGGAAAGCCGCCTTGTCGATCAGCGCAACGCTCAGGTTGGCCCGCCGTGCGGTGATCGCCGCCGCACTCCCCGCCGGGCCGCCGCCAATGACGACGACATCGAAATGTCTGTCCCTTGTCTGCCGCATTGCCTGCTGCCTTCATCTGAACCGGTGCGACTGCATCAGGTTCGGCCCCGATGGGCAAGCCGGAACCGGCTGAACCGGGGCAAAACCGGCCGCATTCTTGAAATCCGCACCGGTCGCGACGATATGGCGGGGCAGACGGAAACCTGATCGGAGGGCGCGGACATGCCCGAAGCCAAGAAGCTGACATGCCTGGAATGCGGCGGCGTGAACCGGGTGCCGGTGGCGAAACTGACCGCCGGACCGAAATGCGGCGTGTGCGGCGCGAAACTGGCCGATGGCAAGGTGCGCGAGCTTGATCCGCAAACGCTGGCCAAGGCGACGGCGAATGACGAGGTGCCGCTGGTGGTGGATTTCTGGGCGCCGTGGTGCGGGCCGTGCCGGATGATGGCCCCGGAATTTGCCCGCGCATCGCAGGCAATGTCGCCAAATGTGCGCTTCGCCAAGATCAACACCGAGGATTTCCCGCAAGTCTCGCAGAAATTCGGCATTCGCGGCATTCCCCTGCTGATCGTGTTCCACAAGGGGCGCGAGATTGCCCGGCAGGCCGGGGCCAATCCGGCCTCGGTGATCGAAAGCTACGTGCGGGCCAAGACCGGCGTCAATGTCTGACACCCGCCCTTGACAAGTCGGCGATCCGGGGCCAGATAAGCGCCCCAAGGGGCCATAGCTCAGCTGGGAGAGCGCGTCGTTCGCAATGACGAGGTCAGGGGTTCGATCCCCCTTGGCTCCACCAAATCCCGCTTGAAGCCATGTCGCGCAGTTGCTATGCAGCCCGAGGATCGGGCGGGCGTTGTGTAATGGTAAGACCTCAGCCTTCCAAGCTGATGACGCGGGTTCGATTCCCGCCGCCCGCTCCAAAACCTTCCTTATCAGCGATACGCGCCGAAAATCCGGCGTTTCGCGTCGGTTTTGGGGCTGTTTCCGGGACAGGGCGGCGATTAGGATTTCGCCAGGTCAACCCGTACAGGACACCCGCCCATGCGCCCGAACATCCTTTTGATCATGGCCGATCAGCTTGCCCCGCAATTTACCGGCGCTTATGGCCATCCGCTGGTAAAAACCCCGAATATCTCGGCCCTGGCGGCTCGCGGCACGCGGTTTGATGCCGCCTATTGCAACGCGCCACTATGTGCGCCGTCGCGGTTCAGTTTCATGTCGGGGCAATTGGTGACGCGGATTGCGGCCTATGACAATGCCTCGGAATTTCCCGCCACGGTGCCAACCTTTGCGCATTACCTGCGTGCAGCGGGCTATCGCACCTGTCTGGCGGGCAAGATGCATTTCGTCGGCCCCGATCAGTTGCACGGGTTTGAAGAACGTGTGACCACCGATGTCTACCCGTCCGACCATGCCTGGACGCCGGATTGGGAAGCCCCGGACGAGCGGATCGACAAGTGGTATCACAACATGGATTCGGTGCGCGAGGCCGGCCCCGCCGCCACCACTTTCCAGATCGAATATGACGACGAGGTGGCGTTCTTCGCCCGCCGCCGGATTTTCGATTATGCCAAGGCAAACGTGCAGCCGTTCTGCATGGTCGCCAGTTTCATCCATCCGCATGATCCTTATGTCGCGCGGCCGGAATGGTGGAACCTCTACGACGATGCCGAGATCGACATGCCCGATACCGACTATTCGGTCGATCCGCATACCGCCCGCCTCAGGCACGGGATCGAGGCGGATGTGGTCGCGGTATCCGATCAGGATATCCGCAACGCCCGCCACGGCTATTTCGCCAATACCTCGTATTTCGACAGCAAGGTCGGCGAGTTGGTGCAGGCGGTGGACGAGGCCGGGATGCTGGACAATACCATCGTCATCGTCACCTCGGATCATGGCGACATGCTGGGCGAGCGTGGTCTTTGGTACAAGATGAACTTCTTTGAGCATTCCGCGCGGGTGCCGCTGGTGATTGCCGGGCCGGGGATCGCGCAGGGCATATCGGGCAATCCGTGTTCGCTGGTGGATATCTTGCCGACGCTTCTGGATATCGCAGGAATCGATGACAGCGCGCTGGGGATGCCGGTGGATGGCCGATCATTGCTGCCTGCGGCCCGGGGCGAGGGCGATACCGGCGACGAGGCGATCGGGGAATATTGCGCCGAATGTGCCAGTGATCCGATCTTCCTGATCCGCCGCGGGGATTGGAAATACATCCATTGCGACGCCTACCCGCCGATGCTGTTCAACATCGCGGACGATCCCGCCGAAAAGGTCAACCTGGCGACGGATCCGGCCCATGCCGACCGCGCCGCCGCCTTTGCCGCCGAGGTTGCCACCCGCTGGGACAGTGCGGCCATCAAGACGCATGTCATCGCCACCCAGAAACAGCGCCGCGCCGTGCATGAGGCGATGCAGTCGGGCAAGCTGGTCAGTTGGGATTACAACCCGCCGCGCGATGCCGCCAATGAATATGTGCGCAACCACATGGACTGGACCGAGGCCGCCGAACGCAACCGTTTTCCGCCCTTCCGGCGGTAGCGGCGCGGGGCAGGTGCCGCGCCCGGCACCGGCTTGACTCGCCCCTGTCTCGCGTTAGCGTTGCCCTGAACGGGCAGCGGGAGGGGCAGTATGCGCATCAGGGACAAGGTTTGCATCGTAACCGGCGGCGCGGTGGGGATCGGGCGCATCTATGCAAGCGCGCTGGCCGCGGAAGGCGGGCGGGTGGCGATCCTTGATATCGCCGATGGTGAGGGCCTGGCGGCAGAGCTTGGCGGCATATACCTGAAAACCGATGTCAGCGATGCCGAACAGGTGCAGGATGCGGTTGCGGCGGTGAAGGCCAGGTTCAGGCGGATCGACGTGCTGGTCAACAATGCGGCGCTGTTCTCGGCCCTGCCGCTGGCGCGGTATGACCAGATCGCCCCCGATTTGTGGGATCGGGTGATGGCGGTAAACCTGCGCGGCGCATTCCTGATGATCCGCGCCGTCGGCCCGGTAATGGAGGCGCAGCAATCAGGGCGGATCATCAACATCACCTCCGGCACCACCTACAAGGGGATGCCGCAGATGCTGCATTACGTTTCGTCCAAGGGCGGGCTGGTGGCCATGACGCGCTGCTTATCGCGTGAATTGGGGGCCAGCAATGTCTGCATCAACAACCTGTCGCCCGGCCTGATCCTGAGCGATTCGATCAAGGCCAATGCCGAGCATGTGGACATGGCCTCGGACCGGGTGATTGCCAGCCGCGCGCTGAAACGCCACGGCTATCCCGAGGACCTGATCGGTGCGCTGTTGTTCCTGGCCAGCGACGACAGCGCCTTTGTCACCGGCCAGACAATTGCCGTGGATGGCGGATCGGTCAATACCTGACGCCCTTAAACCCGCAACTCAAGCGGGCTGCGGGCGCGGCGCAAACAGCATTGGACAATCCCGATGGCCGCCTCTAGCGTCCTGCGGATGATCGCCTCCGCGCAACCTGACAGTGCCTATTCCTGGCTTCGGCTTCTGGTCACCCTGCTGATCGCGGCGGTGGCCAATGTCGGCATCTGGGCGATCATCGTGGTGATGCCGGCGATCCAGTCCGATTTCGATACCGACCGTTCCGGCGTGTCGCTGTCCTATACCGCGACGATGATCGGCTTCGGGCTGGGCAATCTGGTGATCGGCCGCGCGGTGGACCGCTTCGGCGTGACGGCATCGCTGATCATGGCATCGCTGATGATCGGGGCGGGGTTCGCGCTGGCGACGATCAGCCCGACATTGCCGATCTTCGCCGCCATGCAATTCGTCGTCGGCTTCGGCACGGCAGTCGGGTTCGGCCCGCTGATCGCGGATATCTCGCACTGGTTCGAGCGCCGCCGCGGTATCGCCGTCGCGATCACCGCCAGCGGTAACTACATTTCCGGCGCGATCTGGCCGATGGTGCTGTCGGGTATTCTGGCGGATCAGGGCTGGCGCATGGCTTATCTGATCATCGCCGGAACCGTGGTGGTGGTGGTGGTGCCACTGGCGCTGCTGCTGCGGCGGCGGATCGGAACCGAGGCCGAGACCGGCCCGTCCGGCCAGCCGCGACGCCCGGCGATGCAGATCGGCTTCACCCCGAGGCAATTGCAGATGCTGCTGGCGCTGGCCGGGGTGGCCTGCTGCGTGGCGATGTCGATGCCGCAGGTGCATATCGTGGCGCTCTGCGTCGATCTCGGCTTTGGCCCGGCGGCGGGGGCCGAGATGCTGTCGCTGATGCTGTTGGGCGGTGTGGCCTCAAGGCTGGTATCGGGGATGCTGGCGGACTGGCTGGGCGGGGTGCGTACGCTGCTGATCGGCTCGGTGCTGCAGGGGGCTGCGTTGTTCCTGTACCTGCCGTTCGACGGGCTGGCCTCGCTTTACATCGTGAGCCTGGTGTTCGGTCTGTCGCAGGGCGGCATCGTGCCCTCCTACGCGATCATAGTGCGCGAATTCCTGCCGGCCCGCGAGGCCGGGGCGCGGGTGGGGCTGGTGATGATGGCCACCGTCATCGGCATGGCGCTGGGCGGCTGGATGTCGGGCTGGATCTTCGATCTGACCGGGTCGTACCAACTGGCCTTCCTGAACGGGATCGCGTGGAATGCGCTGAATATCGGCATCATTCTCTTGCTGTTGTTCAAGGGTCGGCGGCGGTCTTCGCTGGTGCCGGCCTGAGCCGCGCCGCGCGTTTTTTCCGAACAATGTGAAGGTGGGCTGCTTTGTCACTGTTCAAGCGGCGGGCGCGTGGCTAGCCTGCCGGACAGTGATTGCGGAGGATGGACATGGGCGATCTGATCAGGGAGTTGAAGGGCATTGTCGGCGCGGGAAATTGCCTTGCGGGGGATGATGACCGGGCGCGCTACGAGGCTGACGTGACACGCCAGCATGTCGGCAAATCGCTGGCGGTGGTGCGTCCGGGGTCAACTGCCGAGGTGTCGGCGGTGATGCGGCTGGCCAACCGCACGCGTACGCCTGTGGTGCCCTTGTCGGGCAATACCGGGCTGGCCGGTGGTGGCTATGCCGGGAACGGCGGCGATACCATCATCCTGTCGCTGGAGCGGATGAACCGGGTACTTTCGATCAATACGGCCAGCCGCCTCGCGCGGGTCGAGGCCGGGGTAATCCTGGCCGATCTGCAAGCCGCCGCCGAGGCCGAGGGGCTGGTATTTCCGCTGATGTTCGGCGCACGCGGGTCCTGCATGATCGGGGGCAATCTGTCGACCAATGCAGGCGGCTCGAACGTGGTGCGCTACGGCAATACCCGGTCGCTGGTGCTGGGGCTTGAGGCGGTGCTGCCTGATGGCGAGGTGCTGGACCTGATGTCGGAATTGCGAAAGGACAATACCGGCTACGATCTGAAAGACCTGTTGATCGGGGCGGAGGGCACGTTGGGCGTGATCACCGGCGCGGTGGTGCAATTGTTCGCGCGGCCCAAGGCCTATGCCACGGCGATGGTCTCGGTGCCCGATATCGCGGGCGGGTTGCAGATACTGCACCGCCTGCAATCGGCCAGTGGCGGCGGGGTCGAGGCGTTTGAATACATGCCGCGCGAATATTTCCGCAATCTGCGCGTGGTCGATCCGAAAACACCGGTGTTTATCCCCGAAGATGCCGAAGTGGGCATCATGATCGAAATCGCCGCCACCTCGGACCGCGACGCGACGCCGGATGCCGATGGATCGGTGCCGGTTGCCGAGGTGCTGACCGGCGTTCTGGGCGAATTGATGGAAAGCGGCGCGGTGCTTGATGCCACCGTGGCACAGAATGAAACGCAGCGCGCCCAGATGTGGAAGCAGCGCGAGATGGCTTTCATGGCGTCGGTGCATCGCGGGCCGGTGATCTCGACCGATGTGGCGGTGCCGCTGGACCGGGTGGACGAATTCCTGCACCGCGCCGATGCCGCCATCCTGGCGAAACTGCCGAATGCGGAATTCATCAACGTGGCGCATCTGGGCGACGGCAATCTGCATTATACGATCCTGCCCGATGCCAGTGCGCCGGGGGCGATTGACGAGGCGGTCGAGGACATGGTTCACACCATCGTCGAGGATGTGGTGGCGGACCTTGGCGGTTCGTTTTCGGCGGAGCATGGCATCGGGCTGCACAAGTTGGGGACGATGCGGCGGCGCAAGAACCCGGTGGCGTTGCAGGTGATGCGGGCGATCAAGGCGGCGCTCGATCCCAACAACATCATGAATCCGGGCAAGACCATTCCCTGAAGCCATTGCCGAACCGGCCGCATTTGGTATATTTGGGGCTGATCTAAATATACCAAAAGGGCCGCAATGGCTGCGCAATTGTCGGAAATCCAGGTCTATGTGCTGCGCGAGATCGTCGAGGGACGTTTGTCGCCCGGCGACCGCATCGACGAGGCGGCGATTGCATCGCGGTTCGGCGTGTCGAAAACCCCGATCCGCGAGGCGATCCTGCAACTGGAAGCGCGCGGCGTGGTCGAAAAGCGCCCTCGGGCCGGTGCGGCGGTTGCAGGGCTGACGCCGGAAGAACTGATCGAGTTTCTGGAACTGCATTCCGAACTGGAAGGTGCCGCAGCCTATCACGCGGCACGGCGGGCGACGCCATCGCAATTGCAAGCGCTGGAAGATGCCGCCGGGGCCTATGAAGCGCAGGTCGCGGCCGGGGCGCAGGGGACCTATGATCTGAACCTGGCCTTTCACCTGGCGGTGTTCGCCTGTTGCAACAACAACGCACTGCAACTGGAACTGAACATGACGGGTGTTCGCCTGGTCGCCTATTTCCGTGCGCAGGAAGGGTTGCGGACGGGCACCGGCACGGCGGTCGATGAACACCGCGACATCGTCCGGGCCATCCGCGAAGGCCGGGCCGATGACGCCCGCGCCGCGATGCGCCAGCATGCCGAGATTTCATCGGATATCCTGCTGGATGTGCTGGCCCTGATGAAGGCCTGATCAGGTAATCCGGTCAAGCAGTTGCAAGAGCAACGCCGCCTCGGCCTGGCTGAGCGGGGCCAGTGTTTCGGCGGTGATGTCATGCGCCCGCGCCGCCAGATCGCGGTAAGCCGCCCTGCCCTCGGGGCTGAGATCGACGATGGTGCGGCGGCGGTCCACCTTGTCGCGCCCGGTGGTCACGAGGCCACGCTTCACCAGACGGTCAACCACACCCTTGACGGTGGCCGCATCCATCGCCGTCAGCCGCCCCAGCGCGTTCTGCGATAACGGCCCCGTGTCACACAGCTTGGCCAGCACGGCGAACTGGGTCGGCGTCAGGTCGCCGATGCGGGCGGAAAAGATCGCCAGATGCCGCTGCGTTGCCCGGCGCAGGACAAAACCGATCTGGTCGTCCAGTCGGTAGGGTGCAGGTTTGTTCGGGTTCGGTTTCATCGCTCGTGACGGTGTCGCAAAATGGATTGACAGTAAAGGACCTTGACCGCAAAATCCATTTGTACACAAATGAATTTCCGGATTGGAGCCTTCTCATGGCTTATCATCGCCCGCGCCAATTGTCCGAGGCGCTGTCGCTGTTGCATTCGACCAATGCCGTGGTGCTGGCCGGTGGCAGCGATCTGTACCCGGCCATATCGGCGCGGCAATTGCCCGGGGATGTGCTGGACCTGACGGCGATTGACGCGCTGTGCGGGATATCGCGCGACGATGCTGGCTGGCGGATCGGAGCGACGACCACATGGTCCGCGATTGCCCGCGCCGATCTGCCACCCGCCTTTCGTGCCCTGCAACAGGCGGCGCGCGAGGTCGGAGCGATCCAGATCCAGAATTCCGGCACGATCGGCGGCAATCTCTGCAACGCCTCGCCTGCTGCGGACGGGGTGCCGCCGCTTCTGGTGCTGGACGCCGGGGTCGAACTGGCTTCGGCGCTTGGCAGCCGGCGCCTGCCCCTGGCGGAGTTTATCACCGGCGTGCGCCGCACCGCGCTGCAACCAGGTGAAATCGTGACGGCGGTACATGTGCCGACCAGTGCGGCAAATGGCGTGGCCGCCTTCGGCAAGCTGGGGGCGCGGGCCTATCTGGTGATCTCGATCGCGATGGTGGCGGTAAGGCTGGAACTGGAACAGGGGCGGATCAGTGCCGCAAGGGTCGCGGTCGGCTCATGCAGCCCGGTTGCCACGCGGCTGACCGGGTTCGAGGTGGCACTGATCGGCGGCAAAGCGGATCAGCCCGCGCTCTGGCGTGATGCTTTGGCCGAGGACATTTCGCAAAGGCTGACGCCGATTGACGATATCCGCGCCGATGCCGCCTATCGCCGCGAGGCGGTGGAAGAACTTGTCATCCGCGCCCTGGCGCAGGCGGTGGCGGCATGAGCCGGGACATAACACAAGTGCGGTTTCGCCTGAACGGTATGGATCAGGCGCTGGAAACCGCGCCCTCGCGGCGGCTGAGTGCGGTTCTGCGCGACGATCTGGGCCTGACCGGCACCAAGATCGGCTGTGACGCTGGCGATTGCGGTGCCTGCACGGTGCTGGTGGACGGACGAGCGGTCTGTTCCTGCCTGATGCCGGTGGCACAGGCGGACGGGGCCGAGATCACCACGGTCGAAGGCCTGGCCGATGCCGGCTTTGCCGCCTTGCAGCAGAGTTTCCTGCGCCACGGCGCGGCGCAATGTGGCATCTGCACGCCCGGTATGCTGACCGCCGGGGCGGCGCTTCTGGCGACCACGCCACAGCCGACACGCGCCGAGGTCGAGGACGCCTTGGGCGGGGTTTTGTGCCGCTGCACCGGCTATGCCAAGATTGTCGATGCGGTGATGCAGGCCAATGTGCCGCAAGCCGCCCCGGCCCTGGTGCCGGTGGGCAGCGCGGTGGGCGCGCGGGTGGAACGGCTGGACGGTGCCGCCAAGGTGGCCGGGTCCGAGGTTTTCGGCGCGGACGAATACCGCAGCGATGCGCTTGAGGTGCGCGCGATCCGCTCGCCGCATTATCACGCCGCCTTCGGCTTTGGCGATCTGGCGGGCTGGCAGGCATCGCATCCCGGTGTGGTGGCGGTGCTGACTGCCGCCGACATTCCCGGCCAAAACTGCTTTGGCACCATTCCGGCCTTTGCCGATCAGCCTATGCTTGCCGAGACCACCGTGCGGATGCGCGGCGAGGCGGTGGCGCTGGTGGTGGGCGAGGCGGAGGCGATCCGCGATCTGAGCCTCGATCTTTTTCCCGTCACCTGGCAGGCCCTGCCGCATGTGCTGGATACCACGCCCGCACTGGCCCAAGACGCGCCGCAACTTCATGCCAGCCGAACCGGGAACGTGATGACCAGCGGGCTGGTGCGCAGCGGTGATGCCGAAGCGGCGCTGCGCGAGGCCGCCCACAAGGCCAGCGTCAACTTCCGCACGGCTTACGTCGAACATGCCTATATCGAGCCCGAGGCCGGTATCGCCTGGCTGGACGGCGACATGCTGGTGATCCAGGCCTGCACCCAGGCGCCGGTGATGGACCAGGAAGAAACCGCGAAACTGCTGGGCCTGCCCAAGGATCGGGTGCGGATCATTCCATCGGCCACCGGCGGCGGCTTCGGCTCGAAACTGGATGTCTCGCTGCAACCGCTGATCGGGCTGGCGGTGCTGAAGACCGGGCGGGCCTGCCGGATGGTCTATTCGCGTCAGGAATCCATGACCTCGACCACCAAGCGGCACCCTTCGCAGGCGGTGGCGCGGGCGGGGTGCGATGCCGAGGGGCGGATCACCGCGCTGCATTATCGCGGCGATTTCAACACCGGGGCCTATGCCTCGTGGGGGCCGACAGTGGCGGGCCGGGTGCCGGTTCATGCCTCGGGTCCGTACCGGGTGGCGAATTACGATGCCGAGGCGCGGGCGATCCATTCCAACGGCCCGATCTCGGGTGCGTTCCGGGGCTTCGGCGTGCCACAGGCGGCGCTGGCACAGGAAATGCTGTTTGAGGATCTCGCACTGGCGGGCGGCTGGGACCGGCTGGAGTTTCGCCTCAACAATGCGCTGCGCGACGGTGACAGGGCGACCTTCGGGCAGGTTCTGCGCTCGGTCGGGATCGCCGATTGCCTGACGGCGTTGCAGCCGCACTGGCAGGCCCTGCTGGTGGAAACCGCTGCCTTCAACGCCGCCAATGCGAACCGCAAGCGCGGCATCGGCGTGGCGTCCTGCTGGTATGGCTGCGGCAATACCGGCCTGTCCAATCCATCGACCATCCGCGCCGGGGTAACCCATGCGGGCCGGGTGGTGCTGCACCAGGGGGCGACGGATATCGGCCAGGGTGCCAATACCGTCATCACCCAGATCTTCGCCGATGCGGCGGGCCTGTCGCTGGCGGATATCGATCTGATCGGAGCCGATACCTCCCTGACGCCCGATTGCGGCAAGACCTCGGCTTCGCGCCAGACCTTCGTGACCGGGCGGGCGGCGGAAAAGGCGGGCCGTGCGTTGCGGGCCAAATTGTCCAATTCCGGCGAAGGGGCGGCGTGGCGCAGGCTGGTGGCGGACATGCCGGCGGATGCCCTTGGCTACGCGATCTCGGTCGAGGAAACATATGATCCGCCGACCAAACCCCTGGATGCGAATGGCCAGGGCGAGCCTTACGCGGTTTACGGCTATGGCGCGCATCTGGCCGAGGTCGAGGTGGATATGCGGCTGGGCAATGTGAAGGTCCGCCAGTTGATCGCGGCGCATGATCTGGGCCGCACCATCAATCCTTTGCTAGCGGAAGGCCAGGTCGAAGGTGGCGTGGCGCAGGGGCTTGGTCTGGCCCTGATGGAGGAATACGTGCCGGGGCGCACCGAGAACCTGCACGATTACCTGATCCCGACATTCGGCGACATGCCGCGCATCACCTCGATCTTCATCGAAAAGCCCGAGCCGGAAGGCCCGTTCGGCGCAAGGGGGCTGGGCGAGCATGTGCTGATCCCGACCGCACCGGCGATCCTGAACGCCATCCGCCACGCCTCGGGCGCGCGGCTCACGCAAGTGCCGGCGCTGCCCTATCGGGTGCTGGCGGCGATCCGGGAGGCTCGGACATGAGGGCGGGTGATCTGGCCTTCCATCGCGGCCATTCTGGCACGGGGGGCACCCCGGGCCGCGCCCCGCTGGCCGACAGGCGATCCTCCGAGGGCAGGCAGGTTGCCCTTTTCACAAACCCCAACCCGGATGGCACAGATGACTGACAGCCGCGACACCCGCCCAGAGAAAATCCGCTGCGATGCCTGCCCGGTGATGTGCTACGTTGCCGAAGGCAAGGCCGGGGCCTGCGATCGCTACGCCAATGAAGGCGGGAAGATCATCCGCTGCGATCCCCTGACCATCCTCGACGCCCGCATCAAGGCCGGTGACGAGGTGAAGCCTTTTCTGAAGGCCGACTGGGACGGCTCGATCGTCGAGACCGGCCAGAGCTTCGTCAGTGCCATCGGGTCCGGCACCACCTATCCCGATTACAAGCCCGCGCCCTTCATCGTCAGCCAGATGATCGACGGCGCGGATATGGTGACGGTGGTGACCGAAGCGATCTTTTCCTATTGCGGTGCCAAGGTGAAGATCGACACTGACCGGCACCTTGGCCCGGAAGCGGCAATGGTCCGGGTGGACGGCGAGGCCATCGGCCATGTCATGACATCGGAATACGGCAGCCAGATGCTCTCGCTCGGCGGGGTGGATCACCTGACCGGCGGCAGCAAGGCCGAAGGCCGGGTGACCTGCGATGCGCTGATGCGGCTGTGCAACCGCGAGGCGGTGGAGATGTCGGTGGATAACGGCTCGACCGTGGTGGTGCAGGCCGGCCAGCCGCCTATCGTTGATGGCAATCTGGAACACCGGATGCGGGTCGGCTGCGGGTCGGCCACCATCGGCATGTTCGCCTCGCAATGGCGCGGGCTGGTGGACGAGGTGGTGGTGGTCGACGATCACATCACCGGCGTGGTCAGCGAACATCAGGCCGGCAAGGTGCTGGGCTGGGAAGATACCGGCATCAGGATCCTCGGGCGGCGCTCGACCCCGGGGCGGTATTTCCAGGTGGCCGATCCGGGGCTGGGCTGGGGCGGTACGAATATCGAGGACCCGCTGGCGATCCTTGGTGCGTGGAACCCCAAGAAGGGTGCGCGGCCCGGCCTGACGCTGCTGATGGTCTCGACCACCGGCGAGCAATTTGCCTATTACCGGCTGGACGATAACCTTGATCCGGTGAAACTGCCGCTGCCCGACAGCCTGCGCCGCTCGGTCGACCTGATCGACGAAAACTGCGAGCCGGCCTTGTGTTCGGTCCTGTTCATGGGTGGTGCGGGCGGCAGCCTGCGTTCGGGCGTGACACAGAACCCGGTGCAACTGACACGCTCGGTCAAGGCGCTGGGAACCCGGGTGACCTGCGGCGGAGCGCCGGTCTATGTCTGGCCGGGGGGCGGGATCACGCTGATGGTGGATGTGCTGGCGATGCCGGAAGGCTCGTTCGGCTATGTGCCGACCCCGGCGATTGTGGCACCCCTGGAATTCACCATGAAGCAGGCGGAATATGCGCGGCTGGGCGGGCATATGGCCTCGATCCGCACAATGGCGGATGTGCTGGAAAGCGGCGGCGAATATGGCCACGATATAAGGGGCATTGCACCGGAGAGGGGCGATCTACCGTGGCGGCGATAAGATGAGCGCGCCCGCGATGCGGATGCTGGATGCCAAACGGCTGCACCTGCAACACGGCCCGATCGACCTGATTGTCGAGGTCTGGGGGCGCGACCGCGAGGCCGCGCTGCGACAGGCGGCGGTACGGTTCGAGACCGTGCTGGCGGAACTGGTGGACGAACTTGCAATCCTGCGCCAGCCACTGCGCAAGGGGCAAGGGCCGAGCGGTGCAATTGCCCGCCGGATGGCCGATGCAGTCGCGCCGTTCGATAGCTTCATCACGCCGATGGCAGCGGTTGCCGGGGCGGTGGCGGACGAGGTTTGCGCCGCGATGGTGGCGGGCATGCGGCTGGACCGGGCCTATGTGAACAATGGCGGCGATATCGCGGTCTGGCTGGCCGAGGGGCAGCAACTGACGGCCCTGATCCATGATCGCGGCGATGCCGGGCGGGTGGTGCTGCGCCACCGCGACCGCGCGCGTGGCATTGCCACCTCCGGGCGGGGCGGACGCAGCCACAGCCTCGGGATCGCCGATGCGGTGACGGTGCTGGCGGGCAGTAGTGCTGCGGCGGATGCGGCGGCGACGCTGATTGCCAATGCGGTCGATCTGCCCTTGCATCCCGGTATTGACCGGGTGCCGGCCTCGGATCTGTCACCCGACAGCGATCTTGGCACGCGGCTGGTAACGCGCCATGTTGCAGGGCTGACCGCTGGCGATGTCGCACAAGCGCTGGATGCCGGGCGGCGCGTTGCCGACAGGATGCTGAAACAGGGTCTGATCGAAGCGGCGACGCTGTTCTTGAACGGGGAAACGCGGCTCTCGGGCGCATTCCCGCAAACCGAACCCAGGGAGATGGCCAATCATGCCTGACTTCAGACTGCGCAAGACGATGCTGTTCATCGAGGATATCCACCATGACGGCGGCCCGGTCGCCGAGCATCCGCGGCAAAGGGCGGCCATGCTGGCGCTGGTCTCGAACCCCTTCGCCGGGCGGCACGAGGGTGATCTGCAATCGGCGATGGACGATCTGAAACCCTTGGGCCTGATGATGACCGACCGGCTGATCGCGGCCTTGGGCGGGATTGACGGGATTGACGGCTATGGCAAGGCGGGCCTTGCGGGCGAGGGTGGCGAGCTGGAGCATACCGCGCTCTGGCATGTCCCCGGCGGCTACGCGATGCGGGCGCGGCTGGGCGAGGCCAGGGCAATCGTGCCATCGGCCATGAAGGTCGGCGGCATGGGCTGCCGTATCGACATACCGCTGGGCCATATCAACGCCGCCTATGTGCGCAGCCATTTCGACGCGATGGAGGTCGGCGTACCGGATGGCCCGAAAGCCGGCGAATTGCTGTTCGCACTGGCGATGACCAAAGGCCCGCGCATCCACAGCCGCATGGGCGGGCTGGAAAGCTGGCAGGTGAAGGGCGAAGACGGGTTGCGTTAACGATGCCACGACGCCTCCGGCGGGAGTATTTCCGCTAAAAAAGAAGGCTACGCGAATGGGTCGTCGGGGTAGGTGACACCGGTAAGGTACAGGCCATGCGGCGGGCAGACCGGGCCGCAGGCGGCGCGGTCGCGGGCGGCAAGCGCGGTTTTCACCTGGGCGGGTGGCCAGTTTCCGGCACCTACCCGCTCCAGCGTGCCGACGATGCTGCGGACCTGGTTATGCAGGAACGAACGTGCCGCAAGGGTAAAGCGGTACTCGGTGCCGTATGGGCCTCTGATTTCCTCGATCTCCAGCCTGTCGAGGGTCTTGACCGGCGAAGTCGCCTGGCATTGCACCGCGCGGAAGGTGGTGAAATCGTGCTGGCCGGTCAGGTAGCTGGCCGCCGCGCGCATCGCGTCGACGTCCAGATCATGGCCGACCTGCCATAGAAGGCCGCGTTCCAGCACCAGCGGAGCGCGGCGGCTGATCAGGCGGAACAGGTAACGTCGCCCGGTGGCCGAGAACCGCGCGTGGAAATCGCCGGGCACAAGAGCGGCGGCCAGAACCGCCACCGGGGCGGGTTTCAAATGGAAGTTCAGCGCCTGTGACAGACGAAACGGGTCCCAGTCGCGCTGCATATCGCAATGCACCACCTGGCCTGTGGCATGCACACCGGCATCGGTGCGTCCGGCAGCAGCGATGGACGGCACGTTTGCATCCAGCTTGCGCAAGGCTTCTTCCAGCGCCTGCTGCACGGATGGATGCGCCTGCTGGCGCTGCCAGCCGCAGAACGGCGATCCGTCATATTCCAGTTTGAGGGCATAGCGTGGCATGGCGCGAGCGATAGCGAAACCCGCGATGCTTTTCCAGCCCCCTGTCAATTCCGCCAAAAACCCTTATCTGGGGGTCAGGAGATCGGAAAGGTTTGAGAATTGGGACTGGCGGATATTGCCGACGACATCACGCGCAGCATCGGCGATGCCGCCGGGCAATTGTCGGGCGCTCTGTTCGATCCGGTGATCCGGCTGGGGGTGACCGGCCTGTCGCGGGCGGGCAAGACTGTGTTCATCACCTCGCTGGTGGCGAACCTTCTGGATCGCGGGCGCATGCCGCAATTGCTGGCGGCATCCTCGGGGGCGATTCAGGCCGCGTGGTTGCAGCCCCAGCCCGACGATACCGTGCCGCGGTTTGAGTACGAAACGCATCTGGCCGCCCTGATGGACCCGGAGCCGCACTGGCCGCAATCGACCCGGCAGGTCAGCCAGTTGCGCCTGTCCTTGAAGGTGCAGCCTGCGGGCCTGCTGGCCGGTCTGTCGGGGCCGCGCAATGTGCATATCGACATTGTCGATTATCCGGGCGAGTGGCTGCTGGACCTGCCCTTGATGGATCAGGATTACGCGGCCTGGTCCGACGAGGCGCTGGCGCTGGCGCAGGGGCCGGCCCGGCAAGCGGCGGCGGTGAATTGGCTGGCTGCGCTGGCGGAAGCCGATGCGGACGCGCCTTATGATGAGGTGGCGGCACAGGCGCTGGCGGCGGCGTTTACCGCCTATCTGGCGGCTTCCCGCGATCTGGGGTTTTCCGCCTGTGCGCCGGGGCGGTTCTTGATGCCGGGTGAACTGGCCGGCTCGCCCGCGCTGACCTTCGCGCCTCTGCCCGGAACGGGGCGCGGGCCGCGCGGCAGCCTGCGGCGCGAATTTGCCCGCCGCTTCGATGCCTACAAATCGAAGGTGGTCACGCCGTTCTTCCGCGATCACTTCTCGCGGGTGGATCGCCAGATCGTGCTGGTCGATGCGCTGGGCGCGATCCATGCCGGCCCGCCCGCGGTCGAGGATCTGCGGCAGGCCATGGCCGGTGTCCTGAAGGCATTCCGCCCGGGGCGCAATTCCTGGCTGTCCTTCCTGACCGGGCGGCGGGTGGACCGCATCCTGTTCGCCGCAACCAAGGCGGATCATCTGCACCATTCCCAGCATGCCAAATTGACCGCGATCATGGAGGCGCTGCTGCGCGACGCCCGCGACCGGGCCGATTTCGCCGGTGCTGAAACCGCTGCGATGTCGATTGCCAGCCTGCGCGCCACGGTCGAGGAAACCCGCGATCACGGTGGCCGCAAGCTGGATTGCGTGCGTGGCACGCTGGAGAACGGCAAGAGCGCGGCCTTCCATCCCGGCGATCTTCCTTCCGATCCCGGTGCCCTGCTGGCCCCGGCGCGGCGGGGGGCGGAGAAGTGGCTGGACGAGGATTACCAGGTGATGCAATTCGCGCCCGCACGGCTGGTGCTGAAGCCGGGCGAAGGGCCGCCGCATATCCGGCTGGACAAGGCGGCGGAGTTCTTGCTGGGGGATCGTTTCCGATGACCACGAAAAAAGGGCCGGTCCTGATCGAACTGGACGATATGCCCGAGATGAACCCGGCCACCGCACCTTTGGTGCCGGACGATCAGCCGGACATGCCGGACGGTCAGGCGATCCGCACGCTGGCGGTGCTGGCGGCGCGGCGGCCCTCGGTGCTGTGGCGCCTGTTCTGGGGGCTGGCGCTGGGCCTTTTGCTTGCAGTCCTGTCGGTGGCGGCCTGGGATTTCGTGACCGGATTGCTGGCGCGCAATATCTGGCTGGGCCGAGCGGTATTCGCCGCAATCGCCGCCTTCCTGCTGGCCGGTTTGGGCCTGGCCCTGCGCGAATGGCTGGCACTGACACGCCTGCGCCGGGTGGACCGCTTGAAAGAGGCGGTGGAACGGGCGCTGGAATTTGGCGATCTGGAGGATGCCCGCGCCGTAACCGCGCGGCTGGAGCGGCTCTATCGCGGGCGCGACGACATGCAATGGGCGCTGGGCAATCTCGCTCAGCGCCGGGCAGACGTGCTGGACGGTGACGCGCTGGTCGATCTGGCGGAACGCGAATTGATGACACCGCTCGATGCCGCTGCACGGCGCGAGGTCGAGGCGGCGGCGCGGCAGGTGGCGACGGTAACCGCCATCGTGCCCCTGGCGCTGGCCGATGTGGTGGTGGCGCTGGCGGCCAATCTCGGGATGGTGCGCCGGGTGGCCGAGATTTACGGCGGGCGGGCCGGTGCCTTCGGGTCGTGGCGGTTGCTGAAGACGGTGATGCTGCATCTGGTGGCGACGGGTGCGGTGGCGGTTGGCGACGATCTGATCGGCTCGGTCATGGGGGGTGGATTGCTGTCGAAAGTGTCGCGCCGGTTCGGCGAAGGCGTGGTCAATGGTGCGCTGACGGCGAGGGTCGGCGTGGCGGCGATGGAGGTTTGCCGCCCGATGCCGTTTCACGCGCTGGCGCGGCCCCGGGTGACGGCGCTGGTCTCGTCGGCGCTGGCGGGGTTGTTCGCCAAGGGCTGACGCGGGCGGGCTTGCAATCCGCTGCAATCGGCCACAGACTTTCGCCAACAACAGGCAGGCGGTGATACATGGATCTGATGGATGCGGCAAAGGCGGTGCAGGCAAACGCCTATGCACCCTATTCGAAATTCCGGGTCGGGGCGGCGATCCGCACCGCCTCGGGCGCGATCTTTGCCGGGTGCAATGTCGAGAATGTCGCCTATCCCGAAGGCACCTGTGCCGAGGCCGGGGCCATCGCCGCAATGGCAGCCGCGGGCGAGCGCGAGATTGCTGAGGTGGCGGTGATCGCCGACGGCGACGATCCGGTCACGCCCTGTGGTGGCTGCCGCCAGAAGCTGGCGGAATTTGCCGCGCCTGATGTGGTGGTCACGATGTCCGGCAAGGGCGGCAATTCCGTCACCATGACCATCGCCGATCTGCTGCCGGGGGCGTTTTCCACCCGGCATCTGGACAGCGCATGATGGATGCCCGCAGGATCATTGCCGCAAAGCGGGATGGCCGCGCGCTGAACGCTGCCGAATTGCAGTGGTTTGCTGGCGGGTTGGCCTCGGGCAGTATCACCGATGCGCAGGCGGGTGCTTTCGCGATGGCGGTGCTGTTGAACGGCATGGACGAGGCCGAGCGCGTGGCGCTGACGCTGGCAATGCGTGACAGTGGCGAGGTGCAGGCATGGGACATGCCGGGGCCGGTGCTGGACAAGCATTCGACGGGTGGCATCGGCGATAATGTCTCCTTGTTGCTGGCGCCTGCGCTGGCGGTTTGCGGGGCCTATGTGCCGATGATCTCGGGCCGCGGGCTGGGCCATACCGGCGGCACGCTGGACAAGCTGGACGCGATCCCCGGTTATCAGAGCGAAGTGAGCGCGGAGGACATGCGCCGGGTGGTGGGCGAGGTCGGCTGCGCGATTGTCGGCGCGACCGGTGGCATCGCACCGGCGGACAAACGCCTTTACGCGATCCGCGATGTGACCGGCACGGTGGAAAGCCTCGATCTGATCACCGCGTCGATCCTGTCAAAGAAGCTGGCGGCTGGGCTGGAGGGGCTGGTGCTGGATGTGAAGATCGGCTCGGGCGCGTTTCTGAGCGGCGCGGATCAGGCCGGAGCATTGGCCGAGGCGCTGGTGGGTGTGGCCAACGGGGCGGGGTGCCGCACAGCGGCGCTGATCACCGACATGAACGAACCGCTGGCCGAGGCTGCGGGCAACGCGCTGGAAGTGCGCAACGCCATCGGTTTCCTGCGCGGCGACGAGATCAACAGCCGCCTGTGGGATGTGACGGTGGCGCTGGGCGGTGTGGCGCTGGAGCTGGGTGGCCTGTGCGAACGCGCCGCCGAGGGCCAGGCGATGATCGAGGCGGCGTTTCAAAGCGGCCGCGCAGCGGAGCGGTTCCAGGCGATGGTAACAGCCCTTGGCGGCCCTGCCGATCTGATCGAGCGGCCCGGTGATCATCTGCCGCGCGCGCCGCTGGTGGACGAGGTGCAGGCCCCGAAATCCGGTTTCGTGGCCGGAATCGACGCCCGCGCGCTGGGCTTTGCGGTGGTCGATCTGGGCGGCGGGCGCAAGGCCGGCGGCGATGTGCTGGACCTGTCGGTGGGGCTGGACGATCTGGCCCCGCTCGGCATTGCGGTGATGCAGGGCGATCCGCTGGCGCTGATCCATGCCCGCGATGAGGCCGGGCTGGAAGCCGCCCGCGCGGCGGTGCTGGCGGCCTACCGGATTGATGCGACGCCATCGGATGAACCGCCCCTGATCACAAGGCGGATCGGCTGATGGCGCGGGCGTTTCTGATCGTGCTGGATTCCGCCGGTTGCGGCGGCGCACCGGATGCCGCCGAATTTGGCGATGAAGGGGCCAACACGCTGGGCCATATCGTTGCGGAATGCGCTGCCGGGCGGGCCGATCAGGGCCGGAAGGGGCCGCTGGCGGTGCCGAACCTCGATGCCTTGGGGCTGGGGGCGGCGATCCGCCTGGCCTCGGGGATCGCAACGCCTGGGCTGGCGGCTGAACCGCAGGGGCGCTGGGGCGCGGCAACCGAGATCTCGCGCGGCAAGGACACGCCCTCGGGGCATTGGGAAATCGCGGGCCTGCCGGTGCCCTGGAACTGGACTTATTTCCCCGACACGCAACCCGCCTTTCCGCCCGAGGTGACGGCGCGGGTTTGCGAGCTGGCCGGAACCGACGGCATACTCGGCAATTGCCATGCCTCGGGCATTCCGGTGATCGCGGAACATGGTGCCGCGCATATGCAGAGCGGCTGGCCGATCTGCTATACCTCGGCGGACAGCGTGTTCCAGATCGCCGCGCATGAAGAAACCTTCGGGCTGGAGCGGTTGCTGACGCTTTGCCGCGATCTTGCGCCGATGCTGCACGAGATGCGGGTGGGGCGGGTGATTGCGCGACCCTTCCTTGGTGATGCCAAGGCCGGGTTCCGGCGCACCCCGAACCGGCGCGATTTTGCCATTGAACCGCCTTTCGATACGCTCTGCGATTACGTGGCGCGGGCCGGCGGGCGGGTGCGGGCGGTCGGCAAGATCAACGACATATTCTCGGGGCGTGGCATTCTCGACCACACCAAGGGCAAGGGCGATGCCAGCCTGTTTGACCGGCTGGTGGACCTGGCGGACGAGGCGGCGCCGGGCGATCTGGTTTTCGCCAATCTGGTGGAGTTCGACACGCTTTACGGCCATCAGCGCGATGTTGCCGGCTATGCGCGCGCGCTGGAATGGTTCGATGCGCGGCTGCCGGAATTGCTGGGCCGGCTGGGCAAGGGCGACATTGCCATCTTCACCGCCGATCACGGCAATGATCCGACCTTTCGCGGCACCGACCATACCCGCGAGCGGGTGCCGGTGCTTGTTGCCGGGGCCGGTGCGGGCAAGATCGGCCTCTGCGCCTTTGCCGATATCGGGGCCAGCGTGGCGGCGCATCTGGGGGTCGGGTTCGGACCGGCGGGGCGGTCATTTCTGTGACGCCGGGGTGAACTGAGCAACCAAGGAACGAGTATTTGAACCAAAAAGAAGCTCAGGTGGTTTTGAGGATTTCGCCCACCCAGGCCGGGACAATATCGGTGGCCTTGCCGTGGCGGGCGGTGTCGAAATCGCTGATCACGGCGGAAGGTTCCAGATTGATTTCCAGCGTCTCGGCGCCACAGGCGGCGGCGTTGCGCACGAAATCTGCCGCCGGGTAGACATTGCCCGAAGTGCCGATGGCGACGAACAGGCCGGCGGTTTGCAGCCGCTGGTGGATCGCCTCCATCAGGTAAGGCATTTCCCCGAACCAGACGACATCGGGCCGCGTGGCGGTAGTGCCGCAGGCCGGGCAGGGATCGCGCGGGCGCATCCTGTCGGGCGCATCCCAGCGATGTCCGCAGGCGGCGCAAAGGGCGCGGTTCAACTGGCCGTGCATGTGCCAGACATGGCGCGAACCGGCGCGTTCATGCAGATCATCGACATTCTGCGTGACGATCAGCACCTTGCCCTGATACCCGGCTTCCAGCCGCGCCAGTGCCTCATGGGCGGCATTGGGCGCGGCAGCGGCGCAATTGGCGCGGCGGGCGTTGTAAAACTCATGCACCAGATCGGGGTTGCGTGCGAAGCCTTCCGGCGTGGCAACCTCGTTCAGATCGTATTTCGTCCACAAACCGTCGCGGTCGCGGAAGGTGCCAAGGCCGCTTTCGGCGGAAATCCCGGCCCCGGTCAGGATGACGATATCGCCAAACCTGCCCATCACCCGCCGGTTGCCTGACGATACCAGGCGATGATCTGGCGGCGCGGTTCATCATCCATGTCGATGGCGTTTGGCGGCGGCATGGCATGGCTGATCCCGGCCTGCAGGTAGATCTGGTGGGCGTGGCGGGCGATATCGGCCTCGGTCTCCAGCACCACGCCCTTGGGTGGTTGGTTCATGCCGTCCCAGGACGGCTCGCGGGCATGGCACATCGAGCAATTGCCGATTACGGCGTAATAGGCATCCTCGAACCCGGCGACATCGGCGAATTTCTGTTCTGCGGGCGTCAGGGCGCGGGCTTCGGATTCGTCAACACTGTCCATGCCGGAAAAGCCCGACAGCCAGGCGATCAGCAGGAAGATCAGCACCGTCACCACCCAGGTCCAGGCCGGGCCCTTGCCGGTGGCGTGCATGGTGTTGAAGTAATGGCGGATCGACACGCCGGTCAGGAAGATCAGGCTGGCGATGATCCAGGAAAACTCGGTCGCGAAGGCCAGCGGGTAGTGGTTTGCCAGCATCAGGAACACCACCGGCAGGGTCAGGTAATTGTTGTGGGTCGAGCGCAGCTTGGCGATCTTGCCGTATTTCGCATCCGGTACGCGCCCGGCCTTGAGGTCGGCAACGACGATCCGCTGGTTCGGCATGATGATGAAGAACACATTCGCCGTCATGATCGTGGCTGTGAAGGCCCCGAGATGCAGCAGCGCGGCGCGTCCGGTAAATATCTGGTGATAGCCCCAGGACATGATGACGAGGATGATGAACAACAGCAGCATCAGCGCGGTCGGGCGCGCGGCCAGTTTCGATCTGCACATGGCGTCATAGGCCAGCCAGCCGATCGTCAGCGACCCGCCGGAAATCAGAATGCCCTGCCAGAGCGCCAGTTCAACCTTGCCCGGATCGAGCAGGAACAATTCCCCGCCGACCCAGTAGACCATCATCAGCAACGCCGCCCCTGACAGCCAGGTCGTGTAGCTTTGCCATTTGTGCCAGGTCAGGTGCTCGGGCATCCGTGCCGGGGCCACCAGGTATTTGACCGAGTGATAGAAGCCGCCGCCATGCACCTCCCATTCCTCGCCATAGGCCCCGTCGGGCAGGGCGTCGTTCGGCTTCAGCATGAGATCGAGCGCGATGAAGTAGAACGATGCGCCGATCCAGGCCATCGCCGTGATGACATGCAGCCAGCGCATTGCGAATTCCGCCCAGTCCCACAAGATCGCCAGATCAATCATCCAATTCCTCCTGTCGCGCCGCCTGTCGCGCCTTTGGCGCGGATAGCCTAGGCGAGACTGCTTTATTCTGGTATTGCCGGTAAAGACCAAGCAGCATCAAAAAAACCGGAATAATGTCATATCTCGATAATATCCGCACTTTCGTGCGTGTCTACGAGTTGGGCAGCATGTCCGCCGCCGGGCGCGATTTGCGGATTTCTCCGGCGGTCACCTCGTCGCGCATGTCGCAGCTTGAGGAACATCTGGGCGTGCGATTGTTCCAGCGCACCACCCGCAGCCTGACGCCGACCGAACAGGGCAAATCCTTCTATCGCGGGGCAACCGCCATTCTGGCGGCGGTGGAAAGTGCCGAGGCGCAGATCGTCAACATCACCGAGAACCTGAAGGGCTCGCTCTATGTCGCGGCTCCGCTTGGGGTGGGGCGGCGCCTGATCGCGCCTTTGGTGCCCGGGTTTCTGGCGCAGTATCCGGAGGTTCGGGTGCGCCTGCGGCTGACCGACCGCAAGGTTGATCTGACGACCGAAGGGCTGGACCTGGCGTTCTTTCTCGGCCAGCCCGAGGACAGCAACCTGCGCATCCGCAAGATCGCGGATGTCGAGCGTATCCTGTGCGCCGCGCCTGACTATGTAGAGCGGCGCGGCATGCCGGCCACCGGCGAGGATCTGGTCTCGCAAGCCCATGAATGCCTGATCCTGCGCTTTCCCGGCGCGACCGAGTTTCAGTGGCGCTTGTCCACCCCGGACGGGCCGAAACGGTTCCGGGTGTCGGGGCGCTACGAATCGGATGATGGCGACGTTCTGACCGACTGGGCGCTGGCCGGGCATGGCATCGCCATGAAGCCGGTATTCGAGGTGGCGGGGCATCTGCGCTCGGGCGCGCTGGTGCCGGTGGCGATTCAAACCCCGCCCGAGCCGATCCAGATGGCCTGCCTGTTCACCCATCGCCGCCATCAGGACCCGAAAACGCGGTTGTTCATGGAATTCATGATCGACCGGATCGGCGCGTCCGTGAAGGATGCCACGACGCTCTAGCTTCCGCGATAGGTGGAATAGCCGAAGGGCGATAGCAGCAGCGGCACATGGTAATGCGTGGTTTCCGACATGCCGAAGCGCAAGGGGATGATATCGAGGAATCGCGGGTTTTCAGCCGGTATCCCGGCCTGATCCAGATAGGACCCGGCATGGAAGATCAGTTCGTAAGTGCCGGTCTGGAACCGCTCGGCGGGCAGGATATGCGCATCGGTGCGCCCGTCGGAATTGGTGACAAGCGTGTTCAGCAATGCACGGTCGGACCCCTCGATCCGGAACAATTCGATCTTTAGCCCCGCCGCCGGGCGACCGCTTGCGGTATCGAGAACATGGGTTGTCAGATATCCGGGCATTGCCGCCGCTCCTGTTGCTGTGCATTGTTTATGCCGCAAGCCCGATTGCAGGCATAGCATCGGCGGCAAAAGGGACCTTTTCGTATTATTTGAAAAAACTATAGGATTTTCTGGAATATACACCATCAGACTGACCCAAGGGCATGTAAATTGATACGCTACCCGCGAGATATGGCCGGCTATGGGGCAAGGCCCCCTTTTGCCGATTGGCCGAACGGCGCGAAGATCGCCGTGCAGATCGTGCTGAACTACGAAGAAGGCGGTGAAAACAACATCCTGCACGGGGATGCGGCGTCCGAGGCGTTCCTGTCCGAGATTACCGGTGCCCAGCCCTGGCCGGGGCAACGCCACTGGAACATGGAATCGATCTACGAATACGGCGCGCGGGCCGGGTTCTGGCGGGTTCACCGGTTGCTGAAGGACCTGCCGATCACGGTGTTCGGCGTTGCTACGGCGCTGGCGCGGGCACCCGAACAGGTGGCGGCGATGAACGCGGCAGGCTGGGAGATCGCCAGCCACGGCCTGAAATGGATCGAACACAAGGACATGTCGGCGGACGAGGAGCGCGCCCAGATCGCCGAGGCATTACGCCTGCATGCCGAGGTGACGGGCGCAGCACCGCGCGGCTGGTATACCGGGCGCTGTTCGATGAACACGGTCGAACTGGCAGCGGGTGCAGGGGAATTCGCCTATATCGCCGACAGCTACGCCGATGACCTGCCCTATTGGGTGAAGGCTGGTGGCAAGGATCAGTTGATCGTGCCCTACACGATGGATTGCAACGACATGCGCTTCGCCATTCAGGCCGGGTTTACCACGGGCGGGCAGTTTGAAAGCTATCTGAAAGACAGTTTCGATGTGCTCTACGCGGAAGGCGTGGAGGGTGCGCCGAAGATGCTGTCGATCGGCCTGCATTGCCGGTTGGTCGGGCGTCCGGGCCGGGCAGCGGCGCTGGCGCGCGTGCTGGACCATTTCAAGGCGCATGAGGGCGTGTGGTTCGCCACCCGCGAGCAGATCGCCGATCACTGGGCGCGCGTGCATCCGCCGGTGGCTAGGCAGCACCCCTCGCAGATGGACCGCGATACCTTCGTGGCCGAATTCGGCGGCATTTTCGAGCACAGCGCCTGGATCGCCGAAGGCGCATTTGCCCTTGAACTCGGTGCCACCCATGACAATGCCATCGGCCTGCACAATGCGCTGGCGCGGGTGTTTCGCGCCGCCTCGCCGGATCAGCGCCTTGGTGTTCTGAACGCGCATCCCGATCTGGCCGGCAAGCTGGCCGCCGCCAAACGGCTGACGGCGGAGTCGACGGCGGAACAGGCCTCGGTCGGGCTGGATGCGCTGACCGATGCGGAGCGCGCCGCCTTTGAACAGCAAAACGCCGCCTATACCAAGAAATTCGGCTTTCCCTTCATCATCGCGGTGCGGGATCATTCCAAGGCGTCGATCATGCAGGCGTTCCAGCGCCGCATCGGCAATGACCGCGATGCGGAATTTGCCGAAGCCTGCCGCCAGGTGGAGCGTATCGCGCTCCTACGCTTGCAGGAGAAACTGGGCATATGAGCGTTACTATTCGCCCCAGGCCGCTGAGGGCGGTGGATTTCGCGCCCTTCGGCGATGTGCTGGACATTTCCGGCGATCCCGACGTCATGATCAATCAGGGTATGTGCGGGCGCTATCACGACCGTGCGGCGCTGGATTTCCAGGGTGGCCGCGCCGGGATCAGCCTGTTCAAGGCCCGCAAGCGCAGCCTGCCGATGGAACTGGATCTGGTCGAACGTCATCCCCTTGGCAGCCAGGCCTTCCTGCCGATGAGCATGGGCCGTTTTCTGGTGGTGGTCGCCCCGGACGAGGGCGGTGTGCCCGGCCAGCCCAACGCATTCATTACCGCGCCGGGACAGGGCGTGAATATTCACCGGGGCACCTGGCACGGCGTTCTTGCGCCACTGTCGGAACCCGGTCTGTTTGCCGTTGTCGACCGGATCGGCAGCGGTGCGAACCTGGAAGAGCATTGGTTCGCAACCAGGCCTGTCATCGAAAGTGATGCAGGTATGCCGGACGATGACCCGGCAAAACAATAACAAGCAACAGGGAAGGACTACCAATGGTTGACGCATCAATCGGAACGCCGGAGCAGCTCCGCGATCCGGACTTCATGCCACCGCTGTCCAAGGCGGTGCCGCTGGGTATCCAGCATGTTCTGGCGATGTTCGTGTCGAACGTCACCCCGGCCATCATCATCTGTGGCGCGGCGGGTTTCGGCTTCGGCTCGAACAGCCCGGATTTCCCGCAGATGATCTACATGATCCAGATGTCGATGTTCTTTGCCGGCATCGCCACCTTGTTCCAGACTATCGGCTTAGGCCCGGTCGGTGCGCGGCTTCCGGTCGTGCAGGGCACCAGCTTTGCCTTCATTCCGATCATGATCCCGCTGGTTGCCGGCAAGGGTGTCGATGCCATGGCCGTGGTGATGGGCGGGGTGTTCATCGGCGGATTGTTCCATGCCAGCCTTGGGCTGTTCATCGGCAAGATCCGCTTTGCCCTGCCGCCGCTGGTCACCGGCCTTGTGGTCACGATGATCGGTCTGGCGCTGGTCAAGGTCGGCATTCAGTATGCCGCCGGTGGCGTGCCTGCGATGGCCAAGCCGGAATACGGCTCGTTGCTGAACTGGTCGATGGCGGGGGTCGTGATCGTGGTCACGCTGGGGCTGAAATTCTTCACGCGCGGCATGCTGTCGGTTTCGGCGGTGCTGGTCGGTTTGCTGGCGGGCTATGTGTTTGCCTTCTTGATCGGCGAGGTCAGCCTTGGCAGCGTAGGCCGCGCCGCCTCGTTCGCGTTGCCCAACCCGTTTCATTTCGGCATGGAATTCTCGGTTGCCGCCATCATCGGCTTTTGCCTGATGGCGATTGTTTCGGCGGTTGAAACCGTCGGCGACGTGTCGGGGATCACCAAGGGCGGTGCCGGGCGCGAGGCGACCGACAAGGAAATCCAGGGCGCGACCTATGCCGATGGTCTGGGCACGGCGGTGTCCGGCCTGTTCGGTGCGTTGCCCAACACCTCGTTCAGCCAGAATGTCGGCCTGATCGCCATGACCGGCGTGATGAGCCGGGGCGTCGTAACCATCGGTGCGGTATTCCTGATCCTCTGCGGGCTGGTGCCGAAAATCGGCGCGGTCATCTCGTCGGTGCCGATCGAGGTTCTGGGCGGCGGTGTGATCATAATGTTCGGCATGGTCGTGGCTGCCGGTATCTCGATGCTGTCGGATGTGAACTGGAACCGGCGCAACATGGTGATCTTCGCCATCGCGCTGTCGCTGGGCCTTGGCTTGCAACTGGAGCCGAATGCGTTGCAATATCTGCCGGCGACGATCAAGGTTCTGGCCACGTCGGGCATCCTGCCGGCGGCGCTGATCGCCATCGTGCTGAACCTGATGCTGCCGGACGATCTGTCGGACGAGGCGACCGAAGAGGTTTCGGGCGGCATGGCCGGGCACGGGCTTGGCTCGATCAACAAGGACGATCACGTCTGATCGCCCCTGCGGAGGTGCAACCGCACCGCCGCGGATATTCAAACCATGAAGCGGCGTGCCCCAGGTGCGCCGCTTCACGCTGTAACGGAAGGGCCGCAACGTGCTGGAATACTTCATACTCGCACTGGCCGGATTCGGGGCCGGGATGGTCAATACCATTGCCGGCGGCGGAACCTTCCTGACCTTTCCGGCACTGATCTGGGCCGGTGTGCCGCCGGTTACCGCCAATGCCACCAGCACGGTCGCGGTTTTTCCCGGCTATCTGGGCGGGGCGCTGGGTTATGTGGCGGAGTTGAAAACCCTGACCCGCGCGCAAGTGATCCGGCTGACCGCGATCACGCTGGCGGGCGGGCTGATCGGATCGCTGCTGCTGCTGGTCTCGTCCAACGCGGCGTTTTCGGCCATCGTGCCGTTCCTGTTGCTGTTCGCCACCACGGCGTTCCTGTTCGGGGACAAGCTGAAAACCTGGGCCGAGGCGCAATCGAGGGGCCTGCGCCCGGAAGGCGCGATGGGCCTGTTCCTGGTCAGCCTTTATGGCGGCTATTTCAACGGCGGCCTTGGCATCGTGCTGCTGGCCCTGTTCGCACTATGGGGCTGGCGGAATATTCACCTGATGAACGGGGTGAAAAGCGGTCTGTCTTTCGCCTTGTCGGCTATCTCGGTCGTGACCTTCGCGGTGGCCGGGCTGGTGGTCTGGCCGCTGGCGCTGCTGATGATGGTATCGGCGATCATCGGCGGCTATGCCGGCGCGCGCGTTGCCAAGGCCATCCCGGTATCCGTGGTACGCGGCATCGTCGCCCTTATCGGCTATTCCATGAGCGCGGTGTTTTTCGCGCGCCTGTTCGGGGCCTGACCGGCAAACGCCGCCGCCTCAGTATTCCACCCCAATCTGCGCCTTGATGCCCGAGCGGAAGGGGTGCTTCACCAGTTCCATCTCGGTCACCAGATCGGCAATCTCGATCAGGTCGTCATGCGCGTTGCGCCCGGTCAGAACGACATGCGTCATCTCCGGCTTTTCGGACTTCAGGAAGGCCACCACCTCGGTGATATCGACGTAATCGTAGCGGATGGCGATGTTGATTTCGTCCAGCAGCACCATCTTGTTGGCCGGATCGCGAATCAGCTCCTTGGCCTTGGCCCAGGCCGCCTGCGCCATCTCGGTATCGCGGGACTTGTCCTGGGTTTCCCAGGTGAAGCCTTCGCCCATCGTGTGAAATTCGCAGATGTCAGAGAACCGCGACAGGATCAGATCACGCTCGCCGGTGGACATGCCACCCTTGATGAACTGCACCACGGCGCATTGCATGCCATGCGCGATGCAGCGGAAGATCATGCCGAACGCCGCCGACGACTTGCCCTTGCCCTTGCCGGTATGGACAATGATCAGGCCCTTCCGGTCGGTCTTGGTCGCCATGATCTTGTCGCGCGCGACCTTCTTCTTGGCCATCTTCATCGCGTGGCGGTCAAGGTCCGGGCCCGTGTCAGGGTTGCTGTCGTCGGTCATCATTCCCTCATTTCCGTTTCAGATCGTCGCCCAGCGTGATCCAGTCTACCTGTTCGTCGGAATGGACATGCACCGTGGGCGTGTAATGCTTCTGGTCATCCAGACTCGCCGCGAAGAAGTGGATTTCACCCGCATAGCGATCCGCCTGATAAGCCATCTGCGACCCGCAATTCGCGCAAAACGAACGTACCACACCGTCAGACGAGGCATAAGTTTGCGGCGCGGCCCCGGTCCAGCGCCATTTGCCGTCCGGCACGCCGAAATAGCTGGTGAATGCTGCCGAGGTTGCCCGCCGACAGCTTTCGCAATGGCAATGCGCCATCCAGTTTTCCGGGCCGTCATAGGCGTAGGCGACGGCACCGCACAGGCAGCGCCCGGTTTTTGTGGCTGGGCCGGTCATTTCACAGGATTCCGCTGGTTCGTTCAGCGGTCAGCTTATCGTTTGATCGTCGGGGCGTACAGCCTGCGGCAAAGAAAAAGGCAGGACCATTGGGTCCTGCCAGGTGCGGGGGTCAAGCCCCCTCAGGGAAGTTCATGATCCGTGGTCAAATCCGTAGGGAGGACGGAGATAACCGCAAAACACTTAAGCATTCTTGAAAATGAATGATGCTTCAGCCTTGATCCAGATCAAATTCCGGAAATTTTTTCCAACTGGTTAGGTTTTGCATCGGCGCCGGTATTGCGCCCGCGGCAGACAGATATCCGGATCCGCTCAAAACTGATCCAGATGCAATCGCATGGTGATGCTGGTCGGGCGATCAAAGCCGGGATGGGCGGTTTGTCCGGTCTGCCTGAAACCCAGTTTGCGGAACGCCGCATGGTTCTCCACCAGTTCCACCCGTGTCTGAAGTTCCAGCGCCACCAGCCCTTGATCCCGTGCGCGACCAGCCGCCTTGGCAACCAGCGCACGGGCGATGCCATGACCGCGCCAGGGTTCAGCGACGGCCAGTTTACCAAGATACAGCGCATCACCCTTGCGGCTGAGAAACAGGCAGGCCACCGGTTCTGCCGCGATCTCGGCAATCCAGATCTCGCCGGTCACGGCAGCGGCTTCAATCGCTTCGCCCGTCAGGCGATGCACCGACGAAGGCGGGTCGATCCGGCCGTCCATATAGGCGAAGGCCGTGCCGATCAGGTTCGCCAGCATAGCCAGCACCGGATCGCCGGGCAGCGCCTGTCGCAGCCTCACCGCAGCGCCTCGATCAGCGCGCGGGCCGAGTTGGATTTCGGCTGCCAAAGGCCGCGCTCGATCGCCTCGGCCAGCCGCTCGGCGATTTCGCGCAAGGCGGGGGCGTTGTGGTCGGCGATGAATTGCCGGGTTTCGTCATCTTCCAGAAAGGCGGCATGGACCAGATCGAAATGGTGGTTGCGCACCGCGCCGGTGGTGGCGGCGAAGGCGAACAGGTAATCGACCGTCGCGGCCATCTCGAAGGCCCCCTTGTAGCCGTGGCGCTTGACCCCGTCGATCCATTTCGGGTTGACCACGCGCGAGCGCACGACGCGGCCGATCTCGTCATCCAGGGTGCGGATCAGCGGGCGTTCGGGGCGGGAATGGTCGTTGTGATAGATCGGGCGGTCGCGGCCCTGCAACGTGCTGACCGCCGCCGCCGCCCCGCCTTCAAACTGGTAGTAATCGTCGCTGTCCAGCAGGTCATGCTCGCGGTTATCCTGATTCTGCACCACCGCCTCGGCCTGGCCAAGCCGGGCCTCGAAGGCGGCGCGGGCGCGGGTGCCTTCCGCCTTGCCGCCATAGGCATAGCCGCCCCAGTCCAGATAGGCATCGGCCAGATCGGCCTTCGAGGCCCAGAGCCGCTCGTCGATCATCGCCTGCAACCCGGCACCATATGCTCCGGGTTTGGAGCCGAACACCCGGAATTGCCCGTCCACCCCTTCGGCGGCGGCGCGGGCGGCGGCGGGGTTCATGTCGGGCGGTTCATCCAGCGCCATCACGGCGCGGGCGGCGCTGTCGATCAGATCGATCTGCGCCGGGAAGGCATCGCGGAAAAAACCCGAGACACGAAGCGTCACATCCACCCGAGGCCGGTCCAGCACAGACAGGGGCAGGATTTCAAAGCCGGTGACGCGGCGATTGGCGCTGTCCCATTGCGGCTTCACCCCCATCAGCGCAAGCGCCTGCGCGATATCATCGCCGCCGGTGCGCATGTTGGCGGTGCCCCAGGCGGTCAGCAACAATGCGCGCGGCCAATCGCCTTCGCTCTGCAAATGCTTTTCAATCAGCAGGTTGGCCGATTTCCAGCCCAGGGCCCAGGCGGTTGGTGTGGGAATGGCGCGGCTGTCGACGCTGTAGAAATTGCGGCCGGTCGGAAGTACGTCAAGGCGGCCGCGGGTCGGCGCACCGGATGGTGCCGGGGCGACGAACTGCCCTTTCAGGGCGGTGAGAAGGCCCGCCCCCTCGTCCCTGCCGCAGGCGGCCAGAACCGGCGCGACCACGGCTTCGATTTCCGCCATGACGGCGCCCGAGGCATCGCCGGGCGGTGTCGCCCCGCCGTCCAGCAGCGCCGCTGCCAGCAATTCCAGCCGTTCGACGGTATCGCCGGTACTGCGCCAATGCGCCTGCGAGATATCTGCCAATGCGTCTGGCCTCGGCCCGGCCCAGGCCGCTGCCATGTCGCAATCCAATGGGTCAAACGCCAGACCGAAATCCAACGCTAATGCGCGCGGCAGCGAGGCATTGCCGCCCTTTCCGTCGCTGCGTGGAATGCGGGTCAGTGCCAGCAGCAGATCGCGCGCCAGACGGCCCTCGGGGGATATGCCGAAAACGTGCAGGCCGTCCCGGATCTGCGCCTCTTTCAACTCGCACAGATAGGCATCCAGCCGCGCCAGATCGCCGGCCTCGTCGGTTCCCGACATGCCGACATCCTCGGCCAGCCCGGTGGCCGAACTCAACGCCAGAATCTCGCCGCGCAGATGCGCCAGACGGCGGGGATCGACCCCGGCGGCCTCGTAATATTCATCGACCAATGCTTCAAGATCACGCATCGGCCCGTAGCTTTCCGCCCGCGTCAGGGGCGGTGTCAGATGGTCGATGATCACCGCCTGTGCGCGGCGCTTGGCCTGCGTGCCTTCGCCCGGATCATTGACGATGAAGGGATAGACATGCGGCATCGGGCCAAGGGCGGCCTCGGGGAAGCATTCTTCGGACAAGGCTACCGATTTGCCCGGCAGCCATTCCAGATTGCCGTGCTTGCCCATATGTACGATGGCATGGGCGCGGAACTGGTGGCGCAGCCAGAAATAGAACGCCAGGTAATTATGCGGCGGCACCAGATCGGGGGAATGGTAGGTTTCGGACGGGTCGATGTTATAGCCACGCGCCGGTTGCACCCCCACGACGACATTGCCGAATTGCAGCACCGACAGCGCGAAATGCCCGCAATCGACCTCGCCGGGGCTGTAGAACGGATCAGCCTCGGGGCGGCCCCAGCGAGCCTCGATCCGCTCGCGCAGGGCCAGCGGCAACTGGCCGTAATCAATCTGGTAATCGGCCATCGACATCTCGACACCGCCGGTCCGCGACGCCCGGTCGGTCAGCCAGTTGGTCGGCCCGGCCAGGATCGCCTGCATCAGCGCATCCGCGTCCTTCGGCGGATCGGTCAGCCGGTAGCCTTCGGTGGCCAGCAGGTTCAGCACATGAATGGTCGCCGCCGGGGTATCCAGCCCGACGCCATTGGCCAGACGTCCGTCCTTGTTGGGATAATTCGCCAGCACCAGCGCCACCCGGCGATCCGCCTCGGGGGTCTGGCGCAGTTTTGCCCAGTTGGTTGCCAGATCGGCGACGAAATCAATCCGGTCGCCGCGCGCGCGATAGGCGGCGATGGGGCATTGGGTGGCCTCGTCGAAAAACGCCTCGCCCTTGAAGCTGACGGCGCGGCTTAGGATCCGGCCATCGACCTCAGGCAGGGCCACGTTCATGGCGATGTCGCGTGCCGACAGGCCGGATGGCCCCTCGGCCCAGGAGGCTTCGGATGATCCCGCCAGGACCACCTGGAACACCGGCGCGTCATTAGCGGCGGCGGCGTTCAGCGGGTTGTCCGGGGCGTTATCGCCCTGATGCGGCGAGCCGACGGCGAAGGCGGTGCAATTCAGGATCACCGAAGGCGGCGCGGCGGCAAACAGCGATTGCAGGGTTGCCGCCGAAACCGGGTCTTTCAGCGAGGCCACGAATACCGGCAAGGGGTTCAGCCCGCGCCGCAGCAGCGCCTTGACCAGCCGGTTGACCGGATTGAGGCCCGCGCCCTGCACCAGTGCGCGGTAAAACACCAGCGGCACCACCGGCGCGCCATCTGTCCAGTGCGCGCGGAGGCTGGCCAGGTCCGGTGCCTCGCTTCCGGGCCAATACAGGCCGGCCCGCAGCAGCGGGCGGGCGGTTTGCGGACGCTCCGTGCCATCCAGCATCGCCTTGCCGTAACGCAGGAAATTGCCGGCGTTTTCCGGCCCGCCCTCCAGCATATAGGCCCAGAGGTTCTCCCAATCGTCGCGCGGGATGGTCGACAGGCGGAACAATTCCTCGTCCGGCTTGTCGTCGCCGGGCAGGGCGGCGAATGGCACGCCGGCCTGTGCCAGCCGGATCGAGTATTGCTCCAGCCCGTATTTCCAGTAGCCCGCGCCGCCCAGCACCCGTGCGATCACCAGCCCCGATCTCGTGGCGCAGGTATCCAGATGCAGATCGACCGACATCGGGTGTTGCAGGTGGATCAGGCTGGCCAGCCTCAGCGACGGCGCATCTGCACCGAGTTCGCCGCGGGCCTCCGACAGGGCGGCCAGTTCGGTATCGGCGGCGGAGATGACGACGATTTCCGCCGGGCTTTGCCCCAGATCGACCGGCTCGGCCCCGTCGTCAATCGTGCCGGGTTGGGCGGCCAGAAGATGCATCAACCTGCACCCTGACGGTGACGGATATGTCGGGCGAGGATGTGCATGGCCGGCTCAGATGCGCTTTTCCATGAAGATCGACAATGGATCGTCGGGATAATCCCCGAACGGGCCGCGCGGCTCGTAGCCCTGCGCCTTGTACAGGCGATGTGCCGCCGCCAGCGTATTGCCGGTTTCCAGCCTCAGGATCGTCAGGCCCTCGGCGCGGGCCTCGTCCTCGATCCGGTCCAGCAGCCGCTTGCCCAGCCGCGCGCCACGTTTGGCCGGGTCAACAAACATCGACTTCAATTCGCCATAGCCGTCATGGATCGCCAGCGCGCCGCAACCGGCGGCGATACCGTTCAGATCGGCGATGAAGAAGCGGATATTGTCGGCCTTCAGCGCCTCGATTGAAAGGTAGTGGTTGGATTCCGCCGGGAACAGCGATTGCATCAGCGCATGGCTGGCCTCAAGCAGGGCGCGGGCACCGTCCTCGGCCGGATCGCCGAGGCGGATATTGACATCGGCGGTCATGCCAATGCCCGTTCGATGGCGGCACGGTCCAACCCGGCCTGACCGATCACCACCAGCCGGGCGCGGCGCGCCTCGTCCGGCCTCAGGGCGCGGTCGAAATAGGTCTCGATGCGCGGGCCGACCGCCTGCAGCGTCAGGCGCATCGGCTTGCCGGTGACGGCGGCAAAGCCTTTCAGCCGCAGGATATCGTGATCGCGGATCACCTCGGCCATCACTGCGGCAAAGGCCGCCGGATCGGCGATCTCGCCGCGTTCAACGACGAAACTTTCAAATTCGTCGTGGCCGTGTTCGTGTTCGTGATCGTCGTCCTCATCGTCGTCGTGATGGTGGTGATGCAGTTCCGCGCGCGCCTCCAGATCGGATTCCGCCGCCGCCGAGCGGCCCAGCAGAACCTCGACCGGCAGCGCCCCCATTGCGGTTTTAACCACCTGCACACCGGCGCGTGCGCCCGTGCCCAACCGGGCAACCAGCGCATCGGCATCGGGCGCGGACAGAAGATCGGTCTTGTTGACCACGATCATGTCGGCGCAGGCGATCTGGTCGTCGAACAGTTCCGACAACGGCGTTTCATGGTCCAGATTGTCATCCGCCATGCGCTGCGCATCAATCGCCACCAGATCATGGGCAAATCGCCCCTCTGCCACCGCCTTGGCATCGACCACGGTAACCACGCCATCGACCGTGACCAGAGTCGAGATCGCGGGCCAGTTGAACGCCCGCACCAGCGGTTGCGGTAGCGCCAGGCCGGAGGTTTCGATCACGATATGATCGGGCCGGTTGTCCCGCGCGAGCAGCTTTTCCAGCGTGGGGATGAAATCCTCGGCCACGGTGCAGCAGATGCAGCCGTTGGACAATTCCACGATATCATCTGCCGAACAGGTGGCATCGCCGCAGCTTTTCAGGATTTCGCCATCGACCCCGAGATTGCCGAACTCGTTGATGATCAGCGCGATCCGCCTGCCGTTCGCATTGGCCAGAAGGTGGCGGATCAGCGTGGTCTTGCCCGCGCCAAGAAAGCCGGTCACGACAGTTGCGGGGATTTTCTGGGCCATGTCGCATCCTCGGTCAGGGCAGGTTCACGCGCACCGTATCAGGCCGCGTCCTGCCGGTGGAAATAGGCCGATCCGAGGCCAAGTACAACCCAGGCCACCAGCCCGACCGCCAGCGTCCGCGCGGCATAAAGCGCGGCCAGTTCCGGCGGTGCCGATCCCCAGTGTTCCGACGGCATCGGTGCGCCCCACAGATGCGGCAGCGCGATCAGAACCACGCCCGCCAGCACCCTGGCTGCATTGCCGCCAAAGGCGATCTGCCAAAGCCCGAAACCGGTCAGCGCCACGGTGGCGAACCACCAGTATTGCCTGAGCGTGATATCGGCGGCGGCATTGCCCGGCAGTTCCGGGGCCAGCCCGAAGGCGGGGGCAAACTGCACGGTGACGAACCCGGCAATACCCCAGAGCAATCCGTGCCCGGGCTTGACCGGCACACCGCGGTCACGCGCCAGCACGATCAGCGCGCCAAGGATCAGGCCATAGCCGACATAGGTGAAGACCGAGAACACCACGCTGAGGCCATCGCGCACGAGGTCGATACCGCCCTCGCGCGCGCCGTGGTCGTGGCTGGCATGATCGTGGCCATCCGCCTGGGCCGGCTGTGCCGCAGGGGCGGCTGCGTGATCGTGCCCGCCGCCCGATGGCATGGCGCTGAAATGCGTGACATGGCCGGATTCATACCGCTCGGCTTCCAGAAGAAGACGATTCACAAATGCGAATTGCAGCAGGACGGCGACCAGCCCCGCGGCAAAGCCGGCGAACAACGCCCCGGCCAACATGTTCTTCAGCATTTTAGTGGCAGGGGAACCCGGCAGTATGCCGAACGTCGTGGGCCGCGTCATGCAGCGCGGCGGATTGCGCGTGGCCGGCCAGGAACACCATGCCGGCACCCAGAAGGGCGACAAAGGCGATGGTCAGGGTCTTTTGATTGACGGCGGCGGCCGTGCGGATTGCGATTGCCATTATTCAAGTCCTTTCCCGTCACACCCGACGGATTGATTGCACTTCCTGCAAGGCCGGTCTCCTGACTCGCGGGTCAAAGCGTTCCGTCGGCCTTCCCGGGGCTGGCCCAGTGGCGTGTTCGACGGGCGCTCACCGCATACAGTCGCGGGGGCGGTTGCGGTTTCAGGCCCCGGATATCGGTCGGCCCTGTCCGCATTCCCATTTCATCCCCGACCGCTTGGCGGCCTGACGGGGAACCTTACGGGGGCTATTTGACAGGCAAGACGCCTCGCGGTCAAGGCGGATTGCGACCGGGGATGGCCGGATCGCGTCGGGGCTGCGGCAAGAATTTTCCTGAAAATTCTTCACGCGGGAATATTTTTTACCGAAAAATATTCGGGGGTGGCGCGATTGCGTGTAACGAATCGCTCGCCTATTCGCCGGTGCCAAGCGCGATCACCGCTTTCAGGAACGCCAGTGTTTCAGGCGCGTGCCAGTCGGCTTCGCCCTGCACCCGCGCAATCTCGCGCCCCTCGCGGTTCAACAGGAGCGTCACCGGCAGGCCCGGCACCGCCATCGCCGCAGCCGCCTTCTGGCGTGGGTCCAGCAGGGTTTCCAGCGTTTCGATCCCGGCCTGGGCAAAGAACGTGTCGATCGCCGGGGCCGGGTTGAGGCCGGTGGCGATCAGCACCACCTCGAAATCCTCACCCCCAAGCTCGCGGTTCAGCGCATCCAGCGCCGGCATTTCCTTGCGGCAGGGCGCACACCAGGTGGCCCAGAAGTTCAGCACCACCACCTTGCCCTTGTAATCCGACATGCGCACCGCTTCGCCTTGCCGGGTTTCAACCGCCACATCCGGCAGCGGTTTGGCCGCCCGGTGCAGCGCCAGCTTCTGCATTTCCCCGACCCTCAGGCTGTCCAGCACGGCCAGATCGGCTTCCGGAATGGGAGTGTTTTGCGCCTGCCCCCCCAGCCAGACAAAGCCGACCAGAGCAATTGCACCAAGGCCGAGGGCCGTATAAACCAGCGCGAAACGTGACATGGACGACCCTTCCGAAAGGCGGCGAGATGAGCAACAAGACCTCGAACCAGATGTGGGGTGGCCGCTTCGCCGCCGGGCCCGATGCGATCATGGAGGCCATAAACGCCTCGATCGGGTTCGACAAGCGGTTGGCGGCACAGGATATCGCCGGCTCAAGGGCCCATGCCGCGATGCTGGCGGCGCAGGGCATCATCACTGATAGTGACGCCGAGGCGATCAGGGAAGGGCTGCTCACCATATTGTCAGAAATCGAGGCGGGCACGTTTGAATATTCAACCGCGCTGGAAGACATCCACATGAATGTGGAGGCGCGCCTGAAGGACCTGATCGGCGAGGCGGCGGGGCGCCTGCACACGGCGCGGTCGCGCAACGATCAGGTGGCGACCGATTTCAAGTTATGGGTGCGCGATCAGTTCGACGCCGCGATTGCCGGGTTGCAGGCGCTGCAATCGGCATTGCTGGCTCAGGCCGAGGCCGGGGCCGACATGGTGATGCCGGGCTTCACGCATTTGCAGACAGCGCAGCCTGTGACCTGGGGCCATCACATGCTGGCCTATGTGGAAATGTTCGCCCGCGATGCCAGCCGGATGCGCGACGCCCGCGCGCGGATGAACGAATGCCCGCTGGGCGCGGCGGCGCTGGCGGGTACTTCGTTTCCGATCGACCGGCAGGCGACGGCGGCGGCCCTGGGCTTCGACCGGCCCGCGGCAAATTCGCTGGATGCGGTCAGCGACCGGGATTTCGCGCTGGAATTCCTGTCGGCTTCGGCCATCGCCGCGATGCATCTCAGCCGCTTTGCCGAGGAACTGGTGATCTGGTCATCGGCGCAATTCCGGTTTGTCACACTGTCGGACCGGTTCTCGACCGGTTCCAGCATCATGCCGCAGAAGAAGAATCCCGACGCGGCCGAGCTGATCCGTGCTAAGGTCGGGCGGATCACCGGTTCGCTGGTGGGGTTGCTGACGGTAATGAAGGGGCTGCCGCTGGCCTATTCCAAGGACATGCAGGAGGACAAGGAACAGGTGTTCGATGCCGCCGACAGCCTGATGCTGGCACTGGCGGCGATGACCGGCATGGTGGGCGACATGGTGCCCAACAAGGAGGCACTGGAACGCGCCGCGTCCAGCGGATTTTCCACCGCCACCGATCTGGCCGACTGGCTGGTGCGCTCGCTGAACATGCCGTTCCGCGAGGCGCATCACGTCACCGGCGCGCTGGTGAAAATGGCCGAGGATCAGGGCTGCGATCTGCCCGACCTGACGCTTGCGCAGATGCAATCGGTCGCCAAGGGCATCAATTCCGACGTTTACGGTGTGTTAGGGGTTTACAACTCAACCAAAAGTAGATCAAGCTATGGCGGAACGGCGCCGTCTCAGGTCCGCGCTCAGATCGCCCGCTGGAAGGAGGCGCTGGCATGACCCGGATACTGGCATTGGTGTTGTTTGGCATGTTCACTCTGACGGCTTGCGGCATCGACGGCGAGCCGTTGACACCGCCGGCGAAGGCCTCGCAGTAACTTTGGGGCCAAGCGGCATAACAAGGGGGCTGAAAATGACGAAATTCCTGGAAACACTGCGAATCCTCACGCTGACCGCCGGGGTCGCGCTGGGGCTTGTGGCCGCCGCATCGGGCGGGGCGCTGGCCGATTGCCCGGTCCTGCTGACCGTCACCGGCAAGCTGGACAACCCCAACCGCGGCGGATTCGATGCCGAGGCGGACAAGTTCTTCGGCCATTACGATGTCGAGTTCGACAAGGCGCGGTCGTTCTCCTGCGTCGATCTGGAAAAGCTGACGCCGGTTACCGTGCGCGCCGATTTCCCTGCCGGCAAGAACGTCCACACCTATGATGGCGTGCTTCTGGCCGATGTGCTGGCCGCCGCCGGCGCGACCGGCGACAAGGTGACGGTGCAGGCGCTGGACGGCTACGCGGTCGAGGTATCGCTGGCGGACATGATTGCCAGGGGTGCCGTGGTGGCGCTGAAGCGCGACGGTGAATCCTTCGGCATCGGCGGCTTCGGGCCGACCCAGATCGTGTTCCCGCGCGCGGAACGCGATGACCTGAAAGACATGAACGACGATTGGTGGGTCTGGTCGATATTCCATATCCGCGTGGAATAGTCTAAAGCCGCTTCCCAGCAGGGGGCGGCAATGTCGGTACTTCGGATGATCTATCTGGCACTGGCCATCATCGGGGCAATCGTCCCGATGATGTATTTCGTGCCTTGGGCGCTGGCAGGCGAGGCCAGCCTCGCCACCCTGATTGCCGCCTGGAAGACCAACGACGCGACCACCGGCCTGTATTACGACATGCTGATCGCAGCGCTGGCGCTGAATGTCTGGGTGCTGGCGGAAACCTACGTTCGGCGCGACTGGTGGGTGCTGATCTGCCTGCCCGCGACCTATCTGATCGGCCTGTCCTGCGGGCTGCCGCTGTTCCTGTTCCTGCGCTCGCGACCGGTGATCTGACCCATGGACCATTTCGACTACAAGGATGGCATCCTGCATGCCGAGGACGTGGCGGTGGACGAGATCGCCCGCGCCGTCGGCACACCGTTCTATGCCTATTCCGCCGCCACTTTCCGCCGCCATTTCCAATTGTTCCAGGAGGCTCTGGCGGGCATGGATCATCTGATCTGTTACGCCATGAAGGCCAATGGCAACCTCGCGATCCTGAAGCTGATGGGCGATATGGGGGCCGGGATCGACGTGGTGTCGGGCGGCGAATACCTGAAGGCGCGCGCCGCCGGGGTGCCGGGCGAACGCATCGTGTTTTCCGGCGTCGGCAAGACGCGAGCCGAGATGGCGCTGGCGCTGGAGGGTGGCATCCGGCAGTTCAACGTCGAAAGCGAACCGGAATTGCTGGCGCTGAACGAGGTGGCCTGCGGCCTTGGCAAGGTCGCACCCGTCACCGTCCGCATCAACCCGGACGTGGATGCCCGGACCCATGCCAAGATCGCCACCGGCAAGTCGGAAAACAAGTTCGGCATCCCGATTGCCAAGGCGCGGCTGGTCTATGCCGAGGCCGCCGCCCTGCCGGGGATCGAGGTAGTCGGGATCGACGTGCATATCGGCTCGCAACTGACCGATCTGGACCCGTTCCGCGCCGCCTTCGACAAGGTCGCGCATCTGACGGGCCTTTTACGCCAGGATGGCCACGACATTCGCCGGCTGGATCTGGGCGGTGGCCTTGGCATCCCTTACGAGCGTTCAAACATGGCACCACCGCTGCCGCTGGATTACGGCGAGGTGATTCGCCAGACCGTCGGGCATCTGGGATGCGAGATCGAGATTGAGCCCGGTCGCCTGATCGTCGGCAATGCCGGGATCATGGTGGCTTCGGTGATCTACCTCAAACACGGCGAGGGGCGGAATTTCCTGATCCTTGATGCCGCGATGAACGATCTGATCCGCCCGGCAATGTATGACGCGCATCACGATATCGTGCCGGTGCGGCAGGTGGCACCGGGCACCGAGATGTCAGCGGTCGATATCGTCGGGCCGGTCTGTGAAACCGGCGATACCTTTGCACGCCAGCGCAACATGCCGCCGCTTGGCGATGGCGATCTGGTCGCCTTCCGCTCGGCGGGGGCTTATGGCGCGGTGATGGCCTCGGAATACAACATGCGCCCGCTGATCCCGGAAGTGCTGGTCGATGGCGATCAATTTGCCGTCATTCGCCCGCGTCCGAGCTTTGACGAAATGATAAACCGCGATAGGGTTCCGGAATGGTTATGACCTTGCCAGCCCTGGCTGCGGGAGCGTGATGCCCAAAGCGAAACCGCAGATCGAGATTTCCACCAGCCGCGCGATGCACCGCTCGCGGGTGCTGAAAGGGCTGCGCCGCCCACTGGTTCTGACCCGTGCCGGAATGGTGACCGAACGGCTGACCCGCGCGTTCTGGCCGCTCTGGTCCTGGGGTTTCGCAGTCTGGACGGCGCTGGCCTTCGGGTTGCTGGATCATCTTGGCGTCGAACTCGCCTATGTCGCGGCTTTGATCGGGGCGGGCGGATTGCTGCTGTTTCTGGTGATGGGGCTGCGTGCCTTCCGCTGGCCAAGCGTTGCCGAGGCGGCGGCGCGGCTGGACCGGTCGCTGCCGGGGCGTCCGTTGACCGCGCTCTGGGACAATCAGGCGGTCGGGGCAGGCGATGCCGCCTCGGTCGCGGTCTGGCAGGCGCATGTTGCGCGGATGGCCGAAGTGGCAGCGGGCGCGCGCGCGGTCGAGCCTGATCTCAGGATTTCGGATCGAGACCCTTTCGGCTTGCGCTACGTCGCAGCAACCGCGCTGGTGGTTGCGCTGTTGTTCGGCGCGGCAAGCGACCGGCGTGGCCTGATCGCGGTTCTGGCACCACCCGCCGGGCCGGCAATTGCCTCGGGGCCGGTCTGGGAAGGCTGGATCGAGCCGCCGCGTTATACCGGGCTGCCGACGATCTATCTGAACGACGTGTCCACCGATACACGCCTGCCGGTGCCGGAAGGTGCACGGGTGACGCTGCGGCTTTACGGCCAGTCGGATGCGATCCGGCTGGAAGAAACCGTTTCCGGTGCGCCGATGCCGGAAGCAGGCGAAACAGCCCGGACCGAGTTTGACTTTACCATCGCGCAAAGCGGCACGATTTCCGTGACCGGCGGCACCGACTGGCAGATCGAGATGATCGCGGATGTCGCGCCGCTGGTCGCAGTCACCGGCCCGGTGGATCGCAGCCCGAACGGTGAAATGCTGCTGACATTCGAGGCCGCCGACGATTACGGCGTCGAATCCGGTGAAATCACCATCAGCCTCGAACTAGAGGCGGTGGATCGCCGCTATGGTCTGGCCGCCGATCCCGAACCGCGCCCCGATATCGTGCTGGACCTGCCGATGCCGTTCAGCGGCGATCGCCGGGACTTCACCGATACCATAGCTGAAAACCTGGCAGAACATCCCTGGGCGGGCCTGCCGGTTACCCTGCGGCTGCGGGCGGTGGACGCGATCGGCCAGACCGCTTCGGCGGAACCCGAAAGCATCCTTCTGCCGGGCCGCCGCTTCTTTGATCCGCTGGCCGCCGCCGTGGTCGAGATGCGCCGCGATCTGTTGTGGCAGCGCGGCAATGCCGGGCGGGTGGCGGAGGTGCTGCGCGCCGTCTCGATCCACCCCGAGGACGTTTTCGACAACCAGACCGCGTTCCTGGTGCTGCGCTCGGCCCTGCGGCGGATCGAGTACAACACCATCGGCGGTTCTGCCCTGGACGACGCGGCGCTGGCCGATATCGCCGATCTGTTGTGGCAGGTTGCGCTGTTGATCGAGGATGGCGATCTGTCGGATGCTGCCGAACGCCTGCGCCGCGCCCAGGAACGCCTGTCGGAGGCGCTGGAAAACGGTGCCACCGAGGAAGAGGTTGCCCGCCTGACCGAGGAATTGCGCCGCGCTATGCAGGAATATCTGCAACAGATGGCCCGCGAAGCCGAACAGAGCGATGACCGCGATCAGGCGCAAAACGGCGAGCGGCGCGAGATCACCGCCGATCATTTGCAGCAGATGCTGGAACGGATCGAGGAATTGTTCCGCGAGGGGCGCAACGAGGAAGCCCAGCAATTGCTGCAGCAGTTGAACGAGATTCTGGAAAACATGCAGGTGACGCGCAGCCAGCGCAGCGATGGTCAGGGCCAGCAGGCGATGCGCGACATGCAGGAAACTTTGCGCAAGCAGCAGGACCTGTCGGACGATTCGTTCCGCCAGTTGCAGGATCAGTTCAACGGCCAGCGGCAGGGGCAATCGCAGCCCGGCCAGCAGGGCACACCACAGGCCCGCCCCGGCCCGGGGTCTGAAAACAATGGCGAGGTGCAGCCCGGCGCCCCGCGCGAGCGCGATCTGGCCGAGCGACAGGAAGCCCTGCGCGACATGCTGGAAGAACAGCGCCGCAACCTGCCCGCCGCCGACAGCGAGGAAGGCCGCGCCGCCCGCGAGGCCCTGCGCCGGGCGGAACGCGCGATGGGCGATGCCCGCGATGCGCTGAACCGGGGCGATCTGCCGGACGCGCTCGACAATCAGGCCGAGGCGCTGGATGCCTTGCGCGACGGGCTGGATAATCTGGGGCGCGAGATTGCCCGCAATCAGAATGAAAACATGGGCCGTCAGGGCGATCAGGCGGGCAGCCCCGATCCCGATGCCAGCCGCGATCCCCTGGGCCGCCAGACCGGCACGATCGGGCGGATCGGTACGGATGACAGCCTTCTGCCTGGCAGCGATCAATACATGCGCTCACGCGAATTGATGGATGAAATCCGACGCCGCTCGGGCGATCGTTCGCGGCCAAGGATCGAACTGGACTATCTGGAGCGACTGCTGGACCGGTTTTAGGTTCGCAAGACTTCAGCCAGCAATCAGGTCACGCACCATCACGACCAATTTGTCAACCGAACTGGCCAGACCATGCCGCGCCACATCGACCAGCGCGGTATATTGCTCCAGCACCGGCGCGGCTGCGGGTATTGCGCCGACGATCTGCGCCTCCAGCGCGTAGACGGCCACCAGCACAAGGCACAGAAGGATCGCCAGGTAATGTCCGAACCGCCCGCCGCCGCCGCGTATCTGATCTTCGTAATCCTCGTCTTCGTCGTCTTCCGGGGTGTCCTCGCTGGCGATTGCGGTGCGCAACGAGGATTTCAGGGCATCGACATCCGGTCGCCCCGGCCGGTCCCCGGCAGGGCGGGCGGGCCGTTCGGGCCGCTTTGGCGCGACGGGTGCATCTGGTGCGGGCGTGTCTTCCTCGCCAGCGGCGGACAGGTGCAGGCGGCGGCCACGCTCACCGGATTCTGCGACCGGGGCGCGAATGCTGCGGGGGCGCGAAACCGGCGCTTCGTCGTCCGCCTCGGCGCTGGATTGATGCATGAGGTCCGGCTGTTCCTCGACCAGATCATCGTCATGATCGGTGTCCGTGATTTCACCGCGCCGGACGGCGGCATCATGCTCGGCTTCGCGGCGCAGGATATCCAGAACCGAGGGATCGGCGGCGGCGGCCTGTGGCCGGGCCGGGCGGCGCGGATCGGGTTCCTCGTCGTCAGGATCGGACGCGTCCCATTGCGGGGCGGGATCGCGCTGGTCGTCCTCGTCCTCGTATTCGTCTTCATATTCAGGTTCGGGCGGAGGTGGCGGTGCGGCATGTTCCTTGCGCAAGCCGGTGACGCGCTTTTGGAACCATGTATTGCCGCAGCTTGCGCATTGCACATCGCGGCCCGCCTCGGGGATGGCGCTGCTGTCCACTTCGTATTGTGCCGCGCATTTCGGGCAAACCAGACGCATCCGACCTCCCTTTCGAGGATTGGTTCCGCTCGTATTCCGGGCGATTCGACCTGAAAGCCGACCGCCGCTCCAACCCCTTGTAGCGGGGCCAGCGCAGCATTCCAAGTATCTGGTATTCCAGTCAGAGATTGCAACCAGCGCGCTGCTGGGTGAATAATGCCCAAGATGAATCGGAGCACGCGGTGATCGAACTGGAAAGTGTCGCCTATTCGTATGGCGGCGGCGATATCCTGTCGGATGTGAACCTGCGCCTTGCGCCGGGCTCGTTCCACTTCCTGACCGGCCCGTCGGGATCGGGCAAGACCACGCTTCTGCGGCTTTGCTACATGGAGCTTCTGCCCAGCGTCGGCACCGTGCGTATCCTCGATACGGATGTGCGCGACATGAGCCGGGACCAGGTGGCGGCGACGCGGCGGCGGATCGGCATCGTGCATCAGGATTGCAAGTTTCTGGATCATCTGGACCTGCAGGAAAACATCGCGCTGCCGCTCAGCGTTGCCGGGCGCGATATCGAGGGTGAGCGCGACAATCTGGAAGAACTGATGTCCTGGGTCGGGCTGACCGGGCAGAAACACAACCGCCCGCCGCAATTATCGGGCGGCGAGCGTCAGCGTGCGGCGCTGGCCCGTGCGGTGATCATGTCGCCCGATGTCATCATCGCGGATGAACCGACCGGCAATATTGACTGGGAAATGGCGCTTCGGCTGCTGAAACTGCTGGTCGAGTTGAACCGCATGGGCAAGACCATCCTGATCGCCACCCATGACATGAACCTGATCCGAAACGCCAAAAGCCAGACGGCGGCGCGGGTTCTCAGGCTGCATAACGGCCGGTTGCAACTGGCGGGTGCGGATTTGTGAGGGCGATTCTGGAAATGCTGCGCACGCTTCTGGCCGGGGACCGCAAGGCCGACCGGGTGGTGCCGCCTTCGGGCTACACGGCGCGGCTGACCACCTTTACCGCCGGTGCGATGGCGTTCCTGGCGGTGTTCGCGCTGGCGCTGTCGCTGGCGACCGGGCGGCTGGCGGACCGGTGGTCCGATGAACTGGCGCGCACCGCCACGGTGCGGATTTCCGCGCCGCAGGGGCAGATGGAGGCCCAGGCACAGGCGGTGATGCGGGTGCTGGACACCACGCCCGGAATCAGTGCCGCGCGGATGCTGAGCGACGAGGAACAGCGCCGCCTGCTGGAACCCTGGTTCGGCCCCGACCTGCCGCTGGACACTTTGCCGATCCCGCGCCTGATCGAGGTGATCGAGGATGGCAACGGCCCGGATATCGACGGCCTGCGCCTGCGCCTTGCCGCCGAGGCCCCCGGCGCGGTGTTCGACGATCACACCCGCTGGCGGCGACCGCTGGTCGATGCGGCAACGCGCCTGCGCCTGCTGGCGGCGGTATCGGTGGCGCTGATCGCCCTGTCCACCGCCGCGATGATCACGCTGGCCGCCAATGCCGCATTGTCGGCCAATGCCACGGTGATCACGGTGCTTCGGCTGGTTGGCGCGCGTGACTCCTATATCGCCCGCGCCTTCGTCAGGCGCTTCACCCTGCGCGCCTTTGCCGGTGCCGCCATCGGCACAGGCGCGGCACTGGTGGGCGTGATGCTGCTGCCGTCCGCCGCCGCCGAGGGCGCGTTCCTGACCGGCCTTGGCTTTCGCGGCTGGCACTGGCTGCTGCCCCTCCTGATCCCGCCCCTGTCGGCCATCGTCGCCTTCTGGTCGACCCGCGCTGCCGCTTTCCGTGTGCTGAAAGGACTGACCTGATGCGCTATGCCCTGCAATACTGCCTTTCGCTGATCTTCATCGGACAGATGTATGTGATGATGCTGCTGATGGGGATATTCTTCTTTCCGCTGGCGGTGATCTCGCGTGAAAACGCGGTCTGGGGGGTGCATACCTATACGCGCTGGGTGCGCTGGACGGCATCCTGGATGATCGGCCTGAAATCCGAGGTTCGCGGGCCAGTGCCGGACGGCGAGGTGATCGTCTGCCCCAAGCACCAGTCGTTCTTTGACATCATCATCATCGTTTCGGTTCTGCCGCGCCCGCGCTTCATCATGAAGGCGGAACTGAAATGGGCGCCGATCCTTGGCTATTTCGGGTTTCGCATCGGCTGCGTGCCGGTCAACCGGGGCAAGGGGGCCAAGGCGATCAAGCAGATGGTGGACGGGGTCGAGAAGATGCGCGATTTCCCCGGCCAGTTGATCATCTATCCGCAAGGCACCCGCGTCGCGCCGGGGGTGAAGAGAACGTACAAGATCGGTTCGGGCGTGCTGTATGAGGGGCTGGGCCAGCCTTGTGTTCCGGCGGCCACCAATGTCGGCGTGTTCTGGCCCCGCCACGGCATCTATCGCCGCCCCGGACTTGCGGTGGTCGAGTTCCTGCCGGTGATCGAACCGGGGCTGGCGGTTGAGGCCTTCATGCAGCACCTGGAAGAGGTGGTGGAACGCCATTCCGACCGGCTGATGCAGGAGGCCGGTTTCGACGTGGAAAACGCAAGATGGCCGTGAAATACCTGGACGACCTCGCTGAACTGGAGGCGATTTACGGTGCGCCGGTGCCCGCGTCTCTGGTCAAGGTCGCGGATCACCTGACGCCGGAATACCGCGCCTGGATCATGGCGTCGCGGTTCTGCATCCTGTCAACCGTCGGCCCCGACGGCACCGACGCCACGCCGCGCGGCGATGACCGGCCGGTAGTGGCGGAACTGGACGCGCGCACATTGGCGCTGCCCGACTGGGCCGGTAACAACCGGATCGACAGCCTGCGCAACCTGATCGCCGATCCGCGCTGCTCGCTTCTGTTCATGGTGCCGGGGTCCAACAACGTGGTGCGCATCAACGGCAGCGCCCGGATCACCGCTGATGAGGGATTGCGCGACCGCTTCGCCAGGGCCGGCAAACGCCCCCGCTCGGTTCTGGTAATCGCGATTGCGGAGGTCTATGTGCAATGCGCCAAAGCGCTGATGCGCTCGGGACTGTGGGAGGGCGGAGCCAACGCGCCGGATGTGCCGAGCGTCGGCACGATCCTGAAGGCGATGTCCGGCGGTACCGAGGGCGGCGCGGAATACGACAAGGGCTATGCGGCGCGGGCGGCAAGGCAATTGTGGGTGCGTGAATAGGACTGCAAAAGGTCCGGAAACATGAAGGCCCGCCGCTGATATCCTTGATGGCCGCCCTCACTGAAACTGCACAGAAGGCGAACCCCGGGCCAAAAAACGCCATTGTCAGCGCGGTCCTGGTTCGCTCGCAACAAATCGACCCAGCAAACCGGCCTGAGCAATAAACTTGCTCGCGGCTCGAAACGGCGTCAGACTGCTGCGGGAACCAGTCCATGATCGGATAATCCGATCTGAATTGAACCGCAGGAGGGAACATCATGTCGAAACTTGTGAAGATTGTTTTGGTTCTTGTCATTCTGGGTCTGGGTGCCGGTGGCGCCTATTTCTGGAGCCAGGGCCAGAGTGGCGAAGGCTCGCAGGCGGCCAATTCCATGACTATCCAGTTTGGCAACAATTCATATGATGCCCTGAAGTCGGTAAGGATTTCACCGGCAGGAGCCGACGCGTTCGTGGACATACCGTTGCCAAACGGGACGCTCGGGGCCGGCGAGTTTTATGCCCACACAATTGCGGATGGGAGGACGATCTGTAACTACGATCTCCACGCCACAAAGGAAAAAGGACCTTCCGCAAAGTTCAATAACGTCAACCTGTGCGAAGAGACCTTTTATCACTTTGAGGATGTAGGATACGAATAAGTCCTCACGCCGTTACAAGCTTTATCAGCCAGGCGTCGGCATCGGCTTGAATCACTGCGGCTGGTTTTCGGGAGAGGCAGAGAGGGCCTTGTTTCATTGGTCGGAGTGAGAGGATTCGAACCTCCGGCCCCTGCCTCCCGAAGGCGAGTTCCTTGGTAAGAACCCAATAAAATATGGCTCCTAAAAGTAAGTTGACGCTTAATAACGACTGCTACTGGCAGAATAACGTTGCGGTTTCATTGCGGACAGATCGCGCAAAACGCCCTTACTAATTTTTGGATATGACCATTTTTGTGAAGTGGGTTGCCACTGCTTCATCGCTGGGCCGGGGCTAGTCGCAGAGCGTGCGGAACTAATTCGCATGCGCAGCAAATACTGCTACTTGCGCGTCGATCTGGGTAACGTGATCCATGATTTGGTCCCATGCTTGCATGAACTAGCCCGCCCTTTCGACCGGACACTCGGGCATAAGCAAGGAGGCGTAGGGATAACCCAAAGCACGTGCCCATATCTGAGACTGAGATCATCATCGATGGCAGCCGTCTGCGCCGCTGGGCCTCCACTGAAAGGCTGCGGATCGTGGAGGATACGTTTGACGACCGAGCTAGTATTTCGGTTATCGCTCGCCGCAATGACGTCGCCCCCAACCTGCATTATCGTTGGCATAGGCCTATGCTTGAAGGATGAAGTGTTGCCGTGCCCGAGGACGATGACGTCACCAGCAACAAGGTTGTCCGCCAGATGGAGGACTGTATCCGCGAGTTCGAACGCATGCTTGGCCGCAAGACGTTGGAGGCCGAGATCCCGCGGGAGGCGCTGGATACGTTCTCAGGGCTATCCTGCCCTGTCTAGAGTTCATCGCATCTGTGGCTTGGAAGGCAATAAACTTGTTGCATCAATCAATGAAAGGCAAAACCTGAACGTCTAGAAGATATCGTTACCACAATCGACCCCAAGAGATGCCAAGCTAGATAATTCGTGGACTATTCCCAGCCAATCCAAGCCCCATCCTTGCCTTAAAATCATTGGTGAAATTCCCTGGTCGGAAACTCGGCGAGCCGACTCACTGCAATGGAAATGAAATTAAGAACTCTGTGCCTGTTGTGGGGTCAGATTTGAATCTAATTGTTCCGTTTTGGCCCTCAACCAAAGACTTGGTAATTGCTAGTCCCAAACCGGCCCCACCTGCCTTTCGCGTGTTGGAGCTATCCTCTTGGGCAAATCTGTCAAACAAACGTGGTTTAAACTCATCCGAAATACCCGGTCCGAAGTCCTTTACAGAAAAAGTTCCCCACCCATCTTCAGAGAAACACGAGAGTTCAACAATAGATCCATCTGGTGAAAATTTTACTGCATTAGAAATTAGATTTGCAAAAGCTTGATTCATTCTATTTCTATCAACCAAAACTTCAAAATCGCACCGCCTGGGGGCCAATACCAGGGTTGACTTTTTTCGGCTTGCGAATTGTTGATTCAAATTTAGTGCCTCAGTCAAAATTTCAATTGCAGATTCCAAATTTAGATTAAAAGTAATTGAACCGGATTCAAGTTTTTCGATATCCAATATATCGTTTATCAACATCAGCAAGCTGTCAGCATTCCTTTTACCGATGTCCAGTAGATTTAATATCCTTTGATTGACCTCGCCCAGAACTCCGGAGCGGATAAGATCAATCGCGCCAACAATTGATGTGAGGGGAGTTCGCAATTCGTGATTCATTGTGCTGATGAATTCACTCTTAATAATGTCAGAACGCTTCTGCTGATCAATATCGACAAGCGATCCGAACCATGTTTCATTGCCTGATTCATTTTCCTTGACACCACAGGAGCGCACCCAGATATCTTGACCAGTTGCCTTCATTATCCTGAAATCGAGACAATAATTCGTGCTAGATTCAAACGCGTCGGTGATGGTTCTACTAACAGTATCTCGATCCTCTGGGTGTATTACGTTCAGAAAATTCTCCAATGTCGGATCAATCGACCTTGGGGGAATGCCAAGTAATGTATAGATACTGTCAGACCATACGGATTGCCCGGTTTTTGACGAGGTTTCCCACACGCCTACGCCAGCTTGTTTCGTTGCTATTTCAAAACGGTGTTCCCCGAGTTTAATATCATGGATGTCGGAAACGACCTGCAAGGTGCTGCCATCCTGTAACTTATTGAATGAAAGGGAGTTCCAGCGCTGGTTACGAATAATTTCTAGTGAACCGTTGGGATTTCTGAATTCCTGCAATCGTTCAGAAATCCAGTCTTCTGGACTTAACCTTTCGGGTATAGGTATCACATCGTGCTCCAAAAGAGTAGCCAGCCACTGCTCCAGTTTCATTCCTATTCGCAGTTTCTTTCCGGCTAGTCCGGATCTTGTTCGGAAGAACTCATTGCATACCAGAAGCTTCTCATCCCTATCCCACAAAGCCAACGCAACGGTAAGCTGATCAATAGCATCAAAAAAGCGGTTATTGATTCCTTCAATCTCAACAACGTTAGTGATATTTGTTGAAATTCCGCGGTAGCCCGTGAAGGTTCCGTCTTTGGCAAAGACCGGTCGACCGCTCATCGAAAACACTTTCCTGGCGCCATCGGACCCCACTACTCCGTATCGAAAATTTCTAAAAGGGCGGTGAGCCTTGAGGTCGGCAATATGGCTAAGCCAGTGCTCATCGTTTTCGATGTCAATATCGAGAATCTGCCATAGTGTTTTTCCTTTATTGTGAGAAAAGCGATCTTTCAGATACTCGTTTTCGGAAAATGTCTGGATATTTTCATATCTGAATTTGTGGTCAATCTCCCAAAACCAGTCGGCTCCTGCATGAGCAAAATCCCAAAATCGTGAAACCGCCTCCTCTAGATCGATCTCGACCATTTTCTGATGTGAAATATCTGTCCAGTATCCAATCAAACTGTCGGGGTCTCTGTCATGTTCATAGGACGCCAGATACAGGTCGCGGCGGAACCATTTATAGGTCCGATCCTTTATCAAGAAGCGAAATTCGCTGGCATGATGACCCTTCGCGCGCAGCTCTTCGAGGACCGTGCTGTCCGGCACGATGTCATCCGGGTGAATCTTGGTTGTTCGAAACTCGGGGTGGTCAATGAATTCGGTGGGCGAGTAGCCAAGTATTTCTTTAACATTGGGGGAGATCCAGGTGGTCCTGTATCCCTCAGCCAGGCTGCCTGTGAACATGATGTTCGGACCAGCAGACATGGCGGACAGAATAGTCTTCTGTGCTACACGTTTCATTTTTCTCGCTCTGTCAGTGCAAGAGTATTGGCCATGCCTGCCGTGCTGTCAAACAGCTATCCAGAAATGCGTTGCAAGTCAGCAAGGATGGGTCCAGATGCGCTCCAAGCGTCGCTTTCTATCTGTTGGCTTCTCAGTATAGGAGGTGCGGCGGGTCTTTTACAAGCAAGGTTTGAGGTATCCAGGCGGCGAAAATCAGCTACGGAACTCGGCCATAAGTTGCTTCCAGGTTGGAGGGTCACCTGAAGGAAAACTGATCATCCATTACATGTCGTTGTTTCCCGGAAGAGACCTTGAAGTCGATTCCGGACCATATTGGTTCCATATTCTGAACACAAAGTTTTTGTAGATGCTGGCAATCAGGCCAACCCGGTTTGTTCCGGTTTTAGGTGGGAATCAATGGACGGCAACGTATTTGAGCAGATGGACCTGATCGCAGGTCAAAGTCTAGAGCATAGCTTCCAGATAAGTGCAATTAACGCACATCTGGCGGTCGGGGTGACGGATGCTCACGGCGTGTTTATTTATGCCAACGAGTTGTTTCGAGAAACCTCGGGATATAGTGAGGATGAGTTAATCGGAAAATCAACTAGAATTCTGAACTCCGGATATCATCCGCGCTCGTTCTTCCGCGAGCTTTGGCTCCAGATCAAACGCGGAGAAACGTGGGTTGGCGAGGTGCGAAATCGAAGGAAGGATGGGACATTTTATTGGGACAAATCTACTATTATTCCATATTGCGACGAAAGTGGAAAAGTAACGAAGTTTTTGAACATCCGTTCCGATATTACTGCACTCAAGGATGCCAATCAGAGGGAGAAAATGAGCTCTTCTTTCGACTTCCTTCATGACGAAGTCTATATCTTCTGGCCTCACAATTTCGAGGTTGTTTATCTGAATCATGCAGCTCTTGCAAGAACCGGTTGGCGTAAGGACGAGTTTGCAGGAAGAACGATATTTGATGTCAACGCCTCATTTGACATTTGCCAGGAAAACTTCCGATATGAACAATTGCAGGTTCTGGTTCAAGAACTGACTCTGGGGCATAGGGCTTCGATCACTTATGAATTCACTGGCAATGAAGGACGGACCTTCGAGGTGATCATGCAGATCGCGCAGCCTGAAAATGAAATGCAACGCGTGGTCGTCATGTTCAAGGATGTTACGGAACGTATCACCGCTGAACGCGTCGCATCGCAACACGGTTTGACACTGGATTTGATTAAGAATGAAGTCTATGTTTTTGATCCCGATACTCTGAAGTTTCAGTATGTAAATCGTGCAGTAAGCACAAAGCTTGGCTGGTCGAAGGCGGAGATGATTTCAATGTCGCCACTTGATTTGAAACCTAGCCTTGGCGAAGACGAATTCCGGTCCATGATTCAGCCCCTTTGCGACGGAGAGATTGAATCGCTCCATTTCGAATCCATTCACGTCGACAGGGCAGGACGGCACCATCCGGTAGACATTCAGATGGAATATGTGTGCAACCCCGGAGAGCCGCCGAGAATTGTTTCTATTCACCAGGATCTGAGTTCTAGGGAGGCGGCCAATTTCGAGATTCAACACCTGCAGTCCAGTTTGGACCTCGGGCAGCATGAAGTATACGTATTCTGGGCTGACACGCTCAAATATATCTACATGAACAAGTCCGCGCGAATTCGAACGGGATTGGTCGATCAAGCCTATGGCGGCACCTCGCCGCTCGATCACATGTCGGAAGTTAGTGTTGCACGCTTTCGAGAACGCGCGGCACCCCTTTACGAGGGCCAGGCCGATACCTGTGAATTCGACGTATATGACAAATCGCGCGGACAGACCTTGAGTGTGATGCTTCAACTCATCAAGCCGTCCGGTCAGCGGCCACGGTTTCTGGCCATTTACCGGAACGTTACCGAACAACGCAAGATCCAGAGCGAGATACGTGAACTCAAGACCACGCTGGACTTGCTGGAATACGAGATTTTCGTTTACCGGCCCGAAAGCCTGAAGTTCATTTATCTGAACCACGCGGCATTGAAGCGGATGGGCTGGCGACATTCCGATATTCCGAATAAGTCTCTTCGAGATATCAGCCCGAAATTCAACGAAAGACGTTTCCAACATCATATCGCACCGTTGCTTTCCGGTGAGGTCGATACGATTATCTATGAAACAAAAAGCGAATTAGGTGAAGATATCGAGATAACCGAGCAATTGATCGAAAAGAAGGGCGAGGAACCCAGAATAGTATCAGTCGTTCGAAACATCACAGAATTGAAAGTCGCTGAACGGGAAATCTCCAAGTTCAAACGAACTCTGGACTTTACCCGAGATCCAATCTTCATGTTTCATCCAGACAGTCTCAAGTTTTCCTATCTGAATCATGCTGCCAAAAAACTAACAGATTGGTTTGGGAGTGAAATAGAAAACCATGATGTTGCAGAAGTAGCCAAAAAATTTGATCTGGTAAAGTTTCGGAAACTGACCCAACCACTAGTTTTTGGGTTGCGGGATTCAATCGTAACAGAATCCTATGATATGATGGATCGGCCTTACGAAACCAGCCTTCAACTGATCGAATTTGACGATGGCTCGGCCAGATTCATTGCTGTTTGTCGCGACATTTCCGAGCGAAAACAGGCCGAGGAGCTTAAGCATCAATTTGTCTCCACAGTGAGTCACGAACTGCGAACTCCGCTGACATCCATCAAGGGTGCGCTCGGTCTCATTGAGGCTGGTGCGGGAGGTGATCTGTCGAAAAAGTCAAGAGACTTGATAGGTATCGCTCAAAAGAACAGTCAACGGCTGCTGCTTTTGATCAATGATATTCTCGACAGTGAGAAGTTAGATTCTGGCAAAATGGTCTTCGCTATGGAGAGGGTCGACCTAAATGTCTTTCTTGGGGAAGCGGTGGAAGCGAACGCGCTATATGGTGAAGGTCTAGGCGTTGCTTTCAAGTTCGTGTCAAATGCCAGCGCCGCGTTTTCCGATGTCGATCCCAACCGGCTGATGCAGGTCATTGCGAATCTGATGTCCAATGCCGCGAAGTTTTCGCCTTCAGGTGAAACGGTGACTGTGCGACTTACGTCGACTGATTTGCACAATATCATATCCGTGGTCGACCAGGGCATAGGCATACCTCCATCTGCTCGGGGCCGGATATTCGAGCGTTTCACACAGGTTGATTCGACCGATACCCGCGCCAAGGGTGGGACAGGTCTTGGGCTGAGCATCTCGAAGTCAATTGTCGATCATCTGGGCGGAAACATCTGGATCGAAAATGATACCGGACCCGGGACTACGTTTTCCGTTTCTTTGCCGGTTAGCAGC
>JAIOJF010000050.1 GCA_019911965.1 Paracoccaceae bacterium
GCTTCAAGGCCAGCTCCGAGACAGCGAAAAGAAAACGGAAGGAGACAGCAGCATTGACGCCAACATGAAACGCAGAACATAACAACTGGGTGGGTCAGATCTCGGTGAAAATGCCGGGTCAATTCTCAGTGGCAATTAACATGCAGCGTCCAAACGCAAAAAAGCCCCCGCTTTTCAGGGGGGACTCGCCAAACGTTGAGGTGGCGTTGAGGTAAAACGCGGGCGCCTATACACAAGTGTTTTTGTCGGATTCTAACCGTTTGGAAAGGTTAGATTTTTTGGTTGCGGGGGTAGGATTTGAACCTACGACCTTCAGGTTATGAGCCGAAATTCTAACGATTCCAATAACTTAGAAAAATCAACTACTTGCGCGCCAAGCCTTTGATCGGGCGTAATCTTCACCCTTGCACGCATCAGCACTCGCACGGATTGACCGGCAAAATTGGCGCGAAACACGCAGTCGCGGGTTGATGTGGCGTTGATGTAGCCCGGCGCGTGCTCCGGTTCGATGATAATCGGAAATGGCGTGTTCCCCGGTCATTTTCGGTAACTCTCAAGACCGAGCTCTGCCCACATCCATTGGGTGCCATGCTTGCGCGCAACATCAGCGACCGTCACACCCGGCATCATGCTCTCCACCGCGATCCACGCTCGCTCGGCTTTCGTGCGCTGCCGCCGACCACTCGGCCCCTCGATCACTTCCAGCCGCGAAGCTCCAACACCCATCGAGCCGTCCAAATGGGCGCCCATTTTGCCGTCTATTTCCAAGATCCATACCCTCCGTCACACGCGTGCGCACAGAATGGCTGGATCAAGTCAGAAATGGCAGGAGGGGATCGCCGTCGCGCTTGCGTTCGACTGCCAATCACCAAAATTTTGGTCCGCTCTTGCGTCCCGCGCCTCACTCAGAATCCAGCGTGCCATGAAAAGCGCTGACCGACGAGGGGCTATGTGATCATCCGGGATGGAACAGCTACGGCGTATATGCCTGGATCGCGCAGGGAAGATTGGTAGATCGAAGGTCAGAAACCTGCAGTTTCGATCTTCAAGTGACCGAACTAATGGTATCAGTTTTGTGCAAGAAGTCGCAAATCAAAGAAAAACTCCGATCCTTTGCCTTCATCGGAAATGAAATCCACACAGCCTTCATGAGCATCAATAATTGCCTTGACGATACTTAACCCAAGGCCCGTTCCGCCGATACGGCGTCGATCAGTAGAATCCGATTGAGTAAACCTGTCAAAAATGGTCGCCTGAGCATGCTTGGTAATACCGCAGCCGTGATCTTTGATTGCAATTCTGGCATTTTCGCCAATTTGACTCAAACTGACTTCAACCGACGCTCCTTTAGAGGAAAATTTTGCTGCATTTGAAAGAAGATTCGTCATGACTTGAACTAGTCGGATGGCGTCCCCTGAAACACAGAGTCCCTCGGGACAACTGGTAGCGATATAAGTGACACCATTTAGTCGACCAAAAGTTTGATTTGCAGTCAGGGAATCCCGAATTATGTCGGCCAAATCCACAACATCCATAATGTATGTCATCCTCCCGGCAGAGATTTTTTCCCAGTCGAGAATATCGTTTACAAGAACGGCCAAACGATCGGCGTTGATAGACGCGACATCAAGTAGCTTTCTGGATTTCCCGGGATCGCTTGCGACAGCATCCATCCCTAAAAGGTCAAGTGCGCCCTTGATAGACGTGAGTGGTGTTCTCAATTCGTGGCTAACTGTTGAAACGAACTCTGACTTGGCTTTTTCGGCCAATTTTCGGCTGGTTATGTCTTGATATGTCGATAGAAAACGAGGTTTTTCGCCTTCCGGGGCGATAAAATGCAGCGAGACTTCTAGCGGCGTTCCAGTTCGATCATAGATTTCATAGGTTATCGATTTTTCAGGACTTTTGATCAAAGCTTCGCAGTATTGTTCCAACCTTTCCTGTTGGGACGGCGTAATTGCGTCAAAGGTCGATTTTCCGATCCATTCATCTTTGCTCCACCCAGTTCGATTAAGCGCAGCCTGGTTGAGATACGTAAATTCATATGTGGAAGGCCAAAATGAATAAATCTCCACTCTGATGAGATCAAGAGACGCATCAAGTTGCCGAATTTTCTCACGGGCGTGTTCTTGTGACGTGACATCGCGATTGATTGCCAGAAACCGCGGTCGTTGGCCGGCTGGCTCGATATAGGAAAGATTGGTTTCGACCGAGCGCATCTCGCCATTTGGTTGTTCGATAGCTCGAACAAACACGTGTGATCTCAGTCCTTCCTCTATCATCATATTCGTAAGGGCATCGCATTGATCCTTGGGCAGTCCACCTTCAATCTCATAAGGGGTAAGGTTCTTTATCTCAGAGTCACTCATGCCCAGGCGCGTTTTTACTGACTGGTTTGCGAAGAATATTAACTTTGTATCCGGCCAGAACATGAAAATCTCGTCAGGAACATTGTCGAGTGTTGTCCGAAGTTCCTGAATTTTACTTTCGGCCAGTTTTTGTTTGGTGAGATTCCTTGCAATCGTCACAATTTGCGCATTTTTACCTCCCAGTTTGACATAGTGCAGATTGACTTCATGTGTCACGCCCATGTGATCAATTAGTTCATGGTGGATCGTGCTCTTTTCCTGATTAATCAAGGGCGAGATAAGGTCTCGATACTCTTCTTCGTCAAAATTCTTCAGCACATCCATTGGAGTTTTTGACAGGTATTCTTCTTGCGTCCAACCAAATCGGTCCATGACCAATTTGTTCAGATAACAGAAATTGAGTGTCTCTGCGTCAAGCATGGTCACCGAGACCGGCAACATGTCCAGTAGTGCTTTAACGTTCTCGATCTCAAGTTCTGATGCAATTATTTCACTGATGTCCTTTATAGACGCAACATATCTGGGCGGTTCATCTTTCGGTTTTATGAGCTGAATAGTTACTTCCGTAGGAAATACATGACCGTCGGCTGCAATACGTCTCGTGCGATAGGATATTTTTTCCGCTTTCCCACTTTCGAGGGGTGCAATTCTCTCTCTAAATTCGGCTTCAGAAGCCATATTTCTCGACACGCCCATAGGTGTAAATCCCAGAATACTTTCATCGGTCAAACCCGAGATATCAATTGCCTTTTTGTTGGCATAAAAGAATTTCAAGTTTTCGGGCCAAAACATATAGATTTCATCGTCGGTCAGATTGAGTGTCGTATCGAGTTGCCTCAGACGCTCCGCCTCCTTAATCTCCGTGACGTCGGTTTGAATTGCCACATATTTTAGAATTTTACCCCGTTCATCCAGTCGCGGAATGATCGTCGCCTTTACCCAGTATGGTTCGCCGGATTTCTGAAGATTCTTAATCTCTCCGGTCCAGGATCTACCCGTTTTGATTGTGTTCCACAAGTTTTGATAGAACTCTATTGAATGTTCTCCGGACTTAAGCTTGCTGGGATTCTGGCCGAGCAATTCTGATTCGTCATAGCCACTTATTTCTAAGAATTTTTCGTTTACGAATGTTATCTTGCCCTTGACATCAACCACGCTGACAATTGCGTGATGTCCGATCGCCGATTTCCAAAAATTGTCATCTGGGGTCTGGTAGGAGAGTTGATCCGTGGAATTGAACGTGCCTTCGACCGATGAATGTTCAGCCAACACAAAGTCCTGTGCGACCACGTTTGCCTGTCGGTTTCCCAATGCTCCCCTCCGGTCGTTGTCCTGCGCTATTCGGCAGTCCCTTGTATTCGAGTTTTTGAATAATCATCTAACAATGTGTTTAAATTACGACGGGTACCATCTTGACCGACATTCCCCAAGTGGCCTGCCGCTTGACCTCAGATTTGCCCGATCTTGCCGCGTGATCAGGAGTTTTGTGCTCCCAAGCTCTGCTGCAATCGTCAGAGTTCCCGAATGTGGGTTGATTGGACCGCAAAGCCGGACCATCCCTGCCCGGCGGCGCAGTTTTTCAGCGCGGAGAACGGACCTGTCCTGCCGCTTTCCATCAGTTTGGGTCTGGATCGTGGTCATGCACATGACGGAGGTGCTCGCAATCGGCGGATGGCGGCGAGGATGGCGCGGACCATCGGGCCGGTGACGGCCACCTCGGCCAGTTGGAAGGTGATGGCACGGGCGTGGCGGACGACGCGGGCGCCGATCTTGATCAGCTTGAGTTGCAGGCTGGTCAATGACCAGTCGGCCATGGCCTCGGGTAGCTCGATGCGGCGCAGGAAGGTGGCCAGGTTGTAGGCCAGCGCGTGCAGTTGCAGCCGCACCTCGTTGTCGTGGAACTTCCGGCATGACAGCCGTGTCCACCGAAAGGCATATTTGCCTTCCTTGATGTGCTGCTCGGTGGTGCCGCGCTGGTTGTAGAAATGGATGATCCAGTCAGGGTCCATCGGCAGGTTGGTGACGATGAAGCCGACACGTGGGAACAGCTCGCCCGGATGCCATTCGATCTTGGCGATCACCCGGCGCTCCTTGTCCCAAGACGCTGCCTGATAGTGGAAGTCCTCGTAGAAGCGCTTGACCTTGGTCGGCGAGGGTCGCCCCACGGGCCGGGTCAGCCGATGCGCGATCTTGTCCTTGAGCACCGCGTTGGCGGGAAGCCGGATGGCGTAGCAATACTGCGCCTCTTCCAGCCGTTCGTAGATCGCGGGGATCGCATAGGCTGCGTCGGCCCGGAAGAACCGCAGGATGTCCCGCGTGGCATACCGGGCGATCACCGGATCGAGGACGTCCCGCCAGCCGTCTGCGCTGTGGACGTTGCCATTGCGAAGGGCGCAGCGTTCCAGCATGCCGAACTGGTTGAACAGAAAGTTCGGGTGATAGCAGGTGCAATCGAAATGCCCGTTCCAGGCGGCACCTTCCTGGTCGCCATGGGTCGGGCTGACCGAGCTGTCCGTGTCGAGCGTGATCCATTTGGGCGGCGCTGCCGCGTGAACGCGGTCAATCCACTGCCCAGCCAGATCAGCCAGTGCAACGCGATTGTCGGCTGCCGCCAACACCTCGGTCTCGAACCGCCCCATCTGGCTTGCGGAGGCGGCGCTGGCATCCACGGCTCGGCCACCGACGACCTGCCGCATCACAGGATCGGGCGCCAGGCGGTCCGCGTCATTCACGTCCTCGTATCCCGCCAATCGACCGAAGACCGATTGCCGCAACAGGCCGACCAAAGAATGCAGACGATTGTGGCCAAGGCGGGTATCGCGCAGCACGCCGCCTGCCAGGTCGCTCAGGCCCAGCACCTCATCCAGTTCCCGAAACAGCAGCAGACCGCCGTCAGAACTGATCTTCTGGCCGTGGAATTCCAACCGCTCCCGACGGTCAAACCCGAGCCGTAAACCCCCCGCTTCGCCTGCACCCTCCGGGTGATCCATTATCTGCCGCCTTCAGTTCAATTAACATGCTGAAATATAACACATTGCCATCCTTCAGGGGCGCGAAAACGTCAGGCTACTTGGGGAATGCGGGCTGATATAGGCATTCGGACGTCCGCTTCGTCCGCTCAGCCGACCTCCGTGCACCGGAAATGCTGCGGCCTGCATGAATGGCCGCTTCGGTGAAGCTGCGATGCGGCGTCAGACCTCACGGCCATAGTCGGCTCTGGGCCGATCGCGCCAATGAGACTGCGACAGCCGGACGCGGGAACGGTTTTTTGGCGGAGATCAACAGCTGCCGGCCGCCGTTCAAGGCCAGAATTCCCAGATGCATTTTGAGGTTCACCGCCAAGCGACCTATGCCCGGGAAACCATTCGCCTTGCCCGATGATTCCGCCGAAACATCGGCGGATGCCTGCCTACGGCACCTCTGACCGTCCGAACTCCGACCTTATCCACAGCTCCGTTGTCCCCACCCTCTTGATCCGAATCGAAGTCAACGGCACGATACACGCCTGAGGAGAGCAGCCCTCGACCAAAAGCAAGAACAGGTCTTACGTTACGGCACCAAAAGATCGGGCAGCGCGTTGGCGCTCAACCGATCATGTCGTTTCGGCAGGTGAACGCGCGGGTATTTTCGCGCGCAGCAGGCGGTATTGGCGTCTCCCCTCTCCGTGCTTTTTTCGGGGAAGGACCGTTCATGAACTTGCCGCATCGAGTGTTTTACACATTGTTCGAGGCCGCCGCGCGTTGGGGCTGCAACCTGGCCGACATTGCCGGTTGGGCATTCGCCGGAAAGCTGCGCATCATGACAGGGATCGGCCTTGTACACTGCGGCGATGCGCCGGTGGCTGGCCAGATCACGATTTCCCCAATGGATGTTCTGCCGCTGTTTCGTCGCTGCGGAACCGGCCCGGCGGAGGGCACGGTCCGCCGGATCATGCCCGCCGGCAGCACCGAATGGCAGATCATCACCGATCCCGCGGTCGGCGTTCCGGTCGCAGTCGCCGACATGCTGATCCTGGCGGATGATGTTCATGCCTTCGAGGAAGAGAACGAGATTGTGCGCCGCACGCCCAGCGGGCCGGGCGTGACCTCACCCTATGATTGGCAGGGGATGACCATCGCCCTGATCCTGCGCATTTACGACCACGGGCTCCCCCCCACCCAAGCCGAGCTGGTCGCCGAGATGCAGGAGTGGTTCGCGGATCAGACGGATGGCAAGAAGATGCCCGACAGCCGCAGCATTCGGCGGCGGATCACACCAATCTGGAGAGCCCTGCGACGAGAGGATGCGTGATGGTCCGGATCCGCGCCGGGCCGCGACAGGCTGACTTGATATCGCTCTGATCGTCAGCGTCGTGAACCAGCCTCGGCTTTGGCCTGAACGCGCTGGCGACGGCATCGACACCGGCACGCAGGGGCGAATCCATCAGATGCGCATAGCGCAGCGTGGTCTGTGTCTGGCTGTGGCCCAGCAGTTTGCCGATCATTTCCAGTGAGGCCCCGCCACTGACCAGCAGGGAGGCAAAGGTGTGGCGCAGGTCGTGGATGCGCACGTCTTGCAGCGCGCATTGCTTCTGGATCTGTACCCAGAACCGCCGCACCTCCTGCACCGGCTGGCCGGGCGTATCGCCGGGGAACAGCCATGGTGTCCCGTTTGGCACCGACAACTGGCGCTGGCGCACGATGGCGGCGGTCTCGTCCGAGATCGGCACGCGATGCGCCCGGCGCTGTTTTGTCATCATCGGGGGTTTCGACCAGCTCAGGTGTTCAAGATTGAATTGCTCGAACCGCGCCTGCCGCACCTCGCCCAGCCGTGCGCCGGTCAGCATGCACATGCGGATGATATCGGCGGCACGCCGATCCTCTGCCGCATCCAGCGCGGCGGCAAGGCTGGTGATTTCCCCCTTGGACAGGAACCGCTCGCGCGGCGTCTCGATACGGCGGTGGAAGCGCTGGGCGGGGTTGTCGGCGCACCAGCCCCATTCCACCGCCAGCGTGAACATCTTGCGCAACACCTCTCCCATCCGGTTGGCGCGCACCGGCGTGGGCTTTGCGGGCTGCAGCTTTCGCGCCCGGTTGTTGGGTTTTTCCTTGTGCGGCCGCGCCCGGCCTTCAGCCACCTTGTTCAGCAGCTTGTCGACGTCGGTCGAGGTGATTTCCGTCACGAGTTTCCGGCCCCAGTCCGGGGCCACCAGCTTGGCCAGCGAGGCGGACTGGTCGGCGGCGTTGCGCTCCGCCAGTTTTGGCAGATGCTGGGCGCAGTAGCGCTCGATCAGATCGTTCACACACGGCGCTTCGCGCAGCGCACCCCGCTGAGCCAACGGGTCACCACCGGCATCGATCTCGCGGCGGATTTCCTTGGCCCGCTCGCGTGCCGCCGACACCGACCATTCCGGCCAGCGCCCGAAGGTCATCCGGCGCTGCCGCCCGGCGTGGCGATAGTCGAGCGTGAAGGCCCGACCGCCACCGCGATAGATGCAGACCGCAAACCCGCGCACGTCGGTGTCGAAAACCTGGTAATCGCGCCCGACGATGGGCACGGCCTCGCGGAGTACTTTCTCCGTCAGCTTGGTGCGCTCGGCCATGTGTCTGATCCTTCCTGCATCCGACATGAGGCGTGGTTTCGCCGTACTATCAAGGCAAGCATGAACGGCAGGGTGGCGGGGAGGCGCAGGGTGGCGGAAAGGTCGCCCCCTTTGTGCCACCCCTTGTTTTATTGGCGATCCGGCGCTGGGCGGGGCGGTCGTCGGAAATAGCGATTGCGGCCACTGGCCCATAGCGAGCGCAAAAAGATGCCAAAAGGCCCGGAATCAGCGCAGCAGAGCATGCCGATTTTGTAAATCTCCAACAAATTCAATGGGTGGCAGGGGTGCCGTGCCGGGTGCCACCCCTTCTTTGCCCGCCAATGCCGGTCAATCACCTGTAAATCCCGGTGTTTGCAGGTGTTTGCAGCTTTGGACTGCGTTTCGCGTCCGCCATGACCACGGGCCGCGCGGCGGCGCTTCACCCTACCTGACCCGTAAAATCCAACAAACTCCAATAAAACAAGGGGTGGCACAAAGGTCGCCGCCTTTCCGCCACCCTGCGCCTCGCCGCCACCCCTTCGTCTCTGCGCTCACTGTTCTCTGCAAACGCCCCCCGACACGAACGGTCACGGGGCCAGAACAGGGAGACCCCCAATGCCGCATCTCGGATCGATGCCACCCCCGAAGGAACAACCCCGCAGGCTGCTGGTCGGCTGGATCAGCCGTCTCGACCTGGCGCTGGAGCTCGGACTTTCGGTCGACACCCTGCGCCGCTGGGAGGCCCAGCGCACCGGCCCGCCCTGCGTGCGCGCCGGGCGCAAGGTCTATTACCGCCGCGCCGCAGTCGAGGACTGGCTGGAAGAACAGGAGCAGGCCGCCCCGCGCCGCCGCCGTGCCGGAGGGCGACGGTGATGATGACCAGATCCCGCAATTCCGACTGGCCTGCCGACCGTGTGGCAGAGGCCCGCACCGTCCTGGCCGACGTGGTCCACCATTCCGATCACCTGATCCGGCTCGCCTGCAATGTGCTCGTTCAGCATGGCGAGACGGAACAGGAACGCGAGGACGCCCGCATTCTGCTGGTGGTCATCGACGCACGGCAGCCAACCCGTAGCGCCCCGCAGCGGGATCATGATGGGAGGGGCGCGCAATGACGCGGCGTGGAACCCCGGAGGCCGATCTGCAGCGTGCCGTCGTACAAGCGTTGCGCGTTGCCCTGCCCCGCACCGCCATCATCCATCACTGCGCCAACGAGGTAACCGAGGCCGGGCCGCGCGGTGCAAAGCGCCAGGCGATCCTCGTCGGCATGGGTGTCCATGCGGGTTTTGCCGACCTGTTGGTGCTCTGCAACGGGCGCGTTCTGTTTCTGGAGCTGAAGGCCCCGAAGGGTCGTTTGCGCCCCACGCAGGAGGCGTTTCGCGATGCCGTGCTGGCGCAGGGCTTTGGTTGGGCACTGGTGCGCAGCCTGGACGATGCGCTGGGCGCGTTGGCCGATCACGGGTTCACCAGCCGTGTCCGCCCAGCGCGGAGGGTTGCATCATGAGCCACAAGGCAACCGTCTGGGCCATCCAGCAACGCGGGTTGAAGCCTGCGACCAAGATCGTCCTGTGGTTTTTGTGCGACCGGCACAATCCGGATTTCGGCTGTTTCCCGACGCAGGTACGATTGGCCGACGACGCAGAAATGTCGGTCTCAGCGCTGAACAACCATCTCACCAGGCTGGAGGAGCTGCGCCTGATCCACCGGGTTCGCACCCATGATCCACGCACCCACAAGCGCAAAGCAACGCGCTACATCCTGGGATTCGAGGATGGGTTTCCACCAGAGCCAACTCCGAAAACCGGAGATGGAATTGCAGGAACGGAGGAAGAACAAAACGTCGATCCAACTCCTGATTCCGGACACGGAGCCATCTCCGGATTTGCGGCAAAGCCCTCTCCTGATTTTGCCCAAAGCCATCTCCGGAATCAGGAGATTAACCTTGTAAGAGAACCTTTAAGGGAACCAGTAAAGGAGGAGGAGGACGCGCAGGCGCGCGAGGTTCTTTCGGAAGAGTTTTTTGGTGAGTTGCTGAAAGCGCTGGGCCTGGACCCCAACACCTCCCTGCCCGGCTGGTGGCAGGGCGGGACTGCCCGGGAACATGTCCGGCGATGGCGCGATGATCTCGGGCTGTCTGAGGATCGGATCATCGAAGTCGCGACAGAAACCCGGAACGATCACCCCAGTCCGCCTGACGGCCCCAAGGCGCTGGACCGGTTCATGGAGCGTGCGGCCCAGCGCGAGGCGCAGACCGCCACCACAAACGCAAACAGCCAGAAACGCAAACCGAAGGACACACCTCAGCGCAGCTACGGGGAACTGGCAGCGTTTTACGCCGATCTTGTGAACTCGGATCGATACCTGCCTGCCAGCATGATCGGCAACGTCATGCGTGATGCGATGTTGTCTCGCGGCCTGGTCACGCCCGAGCGGCTTCGACAGCGGGGGGTGCGGTGAATGGCATGGTGTCACGTCCCCGGCACGGATTGTCCCTCTGCGCAGGCGGCGGAGGCCTGGATATGGGCCTCATGCTCGCCGAACCCGGCTATCACACCCGCGCCTTCGTCGAGTGGGAAGACTGGCCCCGAACTGTCCTCATCGCTGCCCAAGCCGCGCGGTATTTCGCCCCTGCCCCGATCTGGGACGATCTGCGCAGCTTCGATGCGCGGCCCTTCCACGGGGCCTTTGACATCGTCCTGGCCGGATATCCCTGCCAGCCCTTCAGCGCCGCCGGAAAACGCGGCGGGGTCAACGATCCCCGTCACCTTTGGCCCGAGGTCGCCCGCATCATCGGTGAATGTCGCGCGGAATGGGTCTTCCTTGAAAACGTCGCCGGTCATGTCAGCCTCGGTCTTGAAACCGTGCTGCGAGAGCTTTGGAGCATGGGCTACACGCCTGCGGCGGGCTTGTTCAGCGCGGCAGAAGTTGGCGCGCCGCACCAGCGCATGCGCGTCTTCATCCTGGCCCACACCGATGAGCCTGCATCCCGGCACAGATCGCTACAACCCAGCGGGCAACAGCGACTTCACCCGCAAGGCGGAAGCGCTGGCGCTGGGCATCGCCAACTGGTCGACGCCGAAGGCGACCGATGGTGCAAAGGGTGGGCCGGGCCAGAGCTATGGCTCGGGCGGAAAGCCACCGCTGCCAGCGCAGGCGGCGCAATGGCAGACGCCGGTGGCGGACGATCAGGTCGACCGGCTGCGCGGCAAGATCAACAGCCGGGGCGAGCCCAAGCTGAGTGCGCAGGCGCTCCGGTGGCCGACTCCGGCGGCGCAAAACTGGAAGGGCAGCAGCCCGGCCAGCGTGACGCGGGCAGACGGCAAGTCCCGGATGGATATTCTGCATTACCGGGCAGAACAGGGCTTCAACCACCCGGTCCCGGCGATCACTACGCATGGGCGGCGGTGCTTGCCACACGCCCCGATCTCGCGCCCGCTCTGGGCTTTCATGATTGCCTCGCATGGGCGGGTCGTCTCGCGGCGTATCCTGAAAGCCCGGGCACGGCGGCGGCTCAATCCGCTCTTCGTCGGATGGCTGATGGGTTGGCTTATCGGGCACGCGCTCTGCGCCTGCTCGGCAACGGAGTTCACCCACTGGCAGCAGCACATGCGTGGCGCGCTCTCGCGGCTGCCCATGGCCTCAGGCCCGTGGATCTGGCGACCGAGCGAGGGGCCGGAAGGCCCAGCGCAGATGAACCTCTTTGAAGGATTGCCGTCATGAGCATGCAAGGACGGGTTGGCCGCGCGGGTGGTGCAAAAGTCAAACGCGCGATGGGTGTGCAGGCGATCCTGGAATGGGCGTTTCGGGTGGAAAAGGCGC
>JAIOJF010000051.1 GCA_019911965.1 Paracoccaceae bacterium
CGATGGCGCGATAATCTGGGGCTCTCTCAGCATCGGATCATCGAGATCGCCACCCAGACCCGGCGCGATCATCCCAACCCGCCTGATGGACCAAAAGCGCTGGACCGGTTCATGGAACGCGCCGCCCAGCGCGAGGCGCAGACCGCCACCACAAACGCACACAGCCAGAAACGCAAACCGAAGGAAATACCTCGGTGCAGCTACGGGGAACTGGCAGCGTTTTACGCCGATCTCGTGAATTCGGATCGATACCTGCCTGCCAGCATGATCGGCAATGTCATGCGTGATGCGATGCTGTCTCGCGGCCTGGTCACGCCCGAGCGGCTTCGACAGCGGGGGGTTCTATGACCATACATCGGCCAATCAGTCGAGCTGGGCGCCAGAAACGCGCGCTGGGCGTGCAGGCGATCCTGGAATGGGCCTTTCGGGTGGAAAAGGCGCAGCTGGAATTGCCAGCGCCAGAGGATGTGTCAGAGGAAGGCTTCGGCTTCGGTTTCGAATACGTCCTGCTGCAGCGCGCTGCGCTGGGCTGCAAGGTCGACGGAGGCCAGCACAAGATGGGAAGTTATACCCTTGCCGACGCCGAGGTCGTGGCGGCCACGGTCGCCAGCATGCCCAACGCGCTGGGCGGCAAGCGCATGGCGATCAGCATCGCCGAACTGGCGCGCTCAGGGCTGACACCGGACTGGATGCCAGGCGTCGTACCGCGCTGTGTGCCGGTCGAAACCAGGAGCAACCAGCATGGCGAGCGGGCGAGCACAATCGTCGTCGGGACCGAGCGGGTGCTATCACGCGGCAAATGGCGCAGAGTCGAAGTTCTGGCCTGCCCGGTGACATGGCGGCCGCATCCGGAACAGATCACCTTCGCCCGGCGTTGCTATGAGGAATGGTGGCTGGCGCTGGACTGGGTGCGGGATGGACTGGTGGCGGGCGGCATGCTGCGGGAGATGGAGGTGACGTCAGCGATGCCGAAGGTTCGGCCTTGGAAACATTGAGGTGGTCAGGGTGTGGCGTGCAAGATTTCCAATTTCACCGGTCCGACACCACTGTGCATAATGCCGATTATCTGAGCGGCCCTTTGCGACAAATCGATGATACGCTTTCCCGTGAAGGGGCCGCGGTCATTAATCCTTACGACCACAGACTTGCCGTTAGATTCATTTGTGACGCGGACCAGTGTGGCGAAAGGCAGAGTAGGGTGGGCGGCGGTTAGACTTTCCTTGTCAAACTTTTCGCCGCTGGCCGTCCGTCGACCCTGAAACTCTGACCCATACCACGATGCCGCGCCATAGATGGTCTTGGTTGTCTGGACTGCCGAAACCGTTTGATCCTGAGGGGCCGCGCAGGCAGCCAGCACAGACAAGGAGACGGTGCAGATAGCGCGCTTCAGTTGCCTCACGAAGTACTACCTTCTGCTGGTACGGATTTGCTTGTTCCGGTGATGACGGCATATCGCGCCCGGATCGGCCACGCAACTTCACCAACGTGGCGTAAGCGGCCAACCGCCCAAGCAATCGGCCGGGTACAGCGCCGGTGAGAATTTTCTGGGTGAGACGCCCACGCCCCTGCATCTCCGGATTTGTTCGCTGACGAGTACATGAGTTGCAACTTGCATATGCGCAAAAGGATGTGTCCGAGGAAGGTTTCGGCTTCGGTCTAGAATACGTCCTGCTGCAGCGCACCGCGCTGGGCTGTTAGGTCGACGGGGGCCAGCACAAGATGGGAAGTTATACCCATGCCGACGCCGAGGTTGTGGCGGCCACGGTCGCCAGCATGCCCGACGCGCTGGGCGGCATTCGCATGGCGATCAGCATCGCCGAACTGGCGCGTGTAGGGTTGACGCCGGACTGGATGCCGGGCGTCGTGCCGCGTTGTGTTCCCGTGGAGACCAGGAGCAACCAGCATGGCGAGCGGGCCAGCACAATCGTCGTCGGAACCGAACGGGTGCTATCACGCGGCAAATGGCGCAGGGTCGAGGTTCTGGCCTGCCCGGTGACATGGCGACCACATCCGGAACAGATCACCTTCGCCCGGCGCTGCTATGAGGAATGGTGGCAGGCGCTGGATTGGGTGCGCGAAGGGCTGGTGGCGGGCGGGATGTTGCGGGAGATGGAGGTGACGGCGGTTATGCCAAAGGTTCGGCCTTGGGAGAGAGAGGTTGGTTAAAAGTGCAAAATCCTTCTAATTCTCTAATTGGGTAGCCCAGAACGTAAAGGCACGCTAAGTTTAGGTATGTTTAGGAACAAAAAACTGTCGACGGTTAGGTGGTTTTTTACTTGGCTTTTCGTCGCTTATCTACCTGCGTCTGTTGGCTTAGCGCAGGGTTTCGATGGGTTAGTTCGATCAGAAACGCCGACAATTGTAGTTTTTGATCAGGAGGGGCGGCCCGGCAAATGGGCACTGACACCTGCACCCAAGGTAAAAACTGTTCAACGAATTCTTGACGCGTTTTCAGAAGTGTTGGCTGGCCGGGCCGACGTCTCGCTCAGGCGCGCGTCTGTAGGGACAAGCGGTGATCCGAACGTGGACTGCAAGATGGCAACAGTTGACTACCCACTAGGTGCCCGCCTGGGCCGCGCAGAAATAAGTGCTTTTGCGGGCAGCTTTGTTGCCGATGGACATCAAGTGGCTCCAAGTGCGGCGTTGCAAAATGCTGTAGACGATTTGCGGGCGGTTGGTGGTGGACGGGTTATCTATTTCACTGACGGGATATCCAGCTGTCGCGATGATCCACTGTGGATCGCAGAACGGAGCGGCCCGAACGTAGCAATTGACATAGTGGCCATCGGCAAGGCCGAACAGCTGCACTCCCTGGCCGAACTTGCACTGGCCTCGGGCGGAGATTTCTACCTGATCACTTCACCCGAAGACCTTTTCAAACTGGGTGGGCCGATGATTAACGACGTGCTGCCCGAGGGCGGCAGTTTCGGCGAGATAAATGTTGGTGAAACGCCGCCCGGTGAGCTGCCACCATTGGCAGGCGAGGGAGGCGAGACCGTTTCGACAAATCCCAGCGGACCGTTGTTCTCTGGAGGCAATAGCGGCGAAGGGCTTGGCCGGATCGATACAGGAATTAAAAGTTGCCCGGCCTTTGATCTTCTTAGCCGCAATCTGTTAGATTATTCCAAAGGCATTGACCCAGTGGACACTTTACCGGTGCCGGACCCGGTTGCGCTTGCCTTCATTCTGGACGCCAGCGGTTCCATGGCCGCGCGGCAGGCGGGGCGGGCAAAAATGTCGATCGCGAAAGAGGCGCTTGCCGCAGCCGTGACCCGGATCGATGGGGCCAATGTAATAACCTCACTCTGGGCATACGGATTTGATACGCGCTTGGCCAAAACCGCCGAGGCGAGCTGTCCCAACACCCAGGAAATCGTGCCATTTGCGCGCAACCAATCGCGCCGGGTCGCGCGCGCAGCAAACGCATTAACCGCCTATGGCTATACACCCTTGGCCACGTCGCTAAGTGCCGTTGGCGAAAGCCTGCAATCGGTGCGAGCCTCGCGGCGGATTGTTGTTCTGATTAGCGATGGTGAGGAAACCTGCGGTGGCGATCCGATTGCGGCGGCGGCTCGCCTAACCCGCGCTGGCGTTGCCGTCTCGACCTATGTTGTTGGCTATGATCTTGATGCCGAGCAGCGCAAACAGCTTGAAGCTGTTGCAGAGGCTGGAGGTACAGAATATTTGGACGCAGCCGACAAAAATGCACTCGCCGAGGCGTTGAAGGAGATCGTCGAATTCGCGGTTGAAAAGACGGTTCGCATTGCGCCGAGTTGTGAAAACCCAGTTCAAGGCGGGCTAACGCCGGAGGCAGCGACGCTGTTACTACCCGGTATTTACACACTGGGCGAACTGCTGGAACCTGGCACCTACCGTTATTACCGCGTCGCCACAGAAGAAGGACAGCGCGGTATCGTTCGTGGGCTGATACAGTCACAACAATATGTAACAGGCGACGATGGTCCGAGGGAAAGTGCGTCAGCGCCGACAGCGATGACGATTGACATGCTTTACCCGGATGGCCGTCCGACGGCGGCACAATCGGCGCGCGGGGCCGGTATTCCGGGAACCGCATTCGATGCGACTTTTGTCGATACCCAAGGCATAGGGTTCATTTTCGGTATCGGCGACAACTACCGGCTGATGTCACCGGATGCGCTGTTTGAAGTTTCCGTGGTTCCCTTTGCCGATGGTGTTGGCGGCGATGCAGGAGGCGATCCCAAAGGCAACGATTTTTCCACGATATCGCGTGATGGCCAGGCTGCAGGACATATCGGAAACGAGGACCTTGGCGATCTCTGGCGATACGAAGTCGACGCATCCAGCGATCTGACAATCGCAGTTGAATTTGAAAACCCGGACTTCCGGTACCGCCTTTCGGTCTTTGACGAGGCGTCCGGAAAACGGCTTGGCAGATCAACTAAAGGCATGATCCGTGTGTCGGCAAATGCGGCTATCCGATTGCTGATCGAAAACCGCACCCCAAAGACAAGGCCGCTGTTTTCGGCATATACGATTGACGTGCAACATGAATAAGGTTTGGATTTGCGCCCTTTTAATGGCGGTTGCGACACCTGCTCTTGGGCAGGACCTACGAAGTGTATCCATCCTATATCTTGACGAAGTTCTTGCGGCTTCAGCGGCGCAGGCGGCGCTTGGCAATCGCGAAACCGCGCCAGAGTTCCTCGGCTTGATTGGCGACGACCACCGCTGGATGAACCCCGTGATCAAACCCGGCATCGGTGCAGTCATCGGGCATATGGCGTTGTTCGGAGCCGAAGGTTTTGCAATTGGTGAGCCTCAGATTGCCAAAGACGCCGCGCGAGTTCCCGCGACTGTCAGGTACCGCGATACGCCGGGTTTTGAATGGTCGGTCAACGTCGATTTCATCCAAACTCATGGTGAATGGAAGCTACGCGCGATAAGGCTTGTGGAACGTCGGCCTTTGTCAACGGATGCTGAACCGAAAGCTGTTCTTCGCACTTGGTTGGCTAATCTGATCGCAGCCGCTGAACGCCAAAAAGCGCTTGATGACAAATCCTGGCTATTCGAAAACCTGAACCGCCATTGGGCGTTCGGGGGCGGCTATTGGCGGCGCGAGACTGATTGCACTTTTTCTGAGCGCGTGGCTTGTCTGACGGCCAAGGCTTCCGCCAGCGGACTCTGGACGGCATCGATCCTGGATCGTGAGAAAACGATCAGTCTGGAAGACTTTTCCATGACGCCCGAGGGGGCCAAAGGAACTTTCCTTGTGGAAATTCCAAGGCGCACTACCAATAGTCGGCAGCTATTTGCAGTGACCCTGAAAAAAGATCGTCGCTACGGATGGCAAATCGCCTCGCTCGAGCGTTTGGGCCAAACACCAGAACCTGAACCCGCCGAAATTTCCGCTGATACTTCAAGCGGAGAAACCTTGGTTCGATCGTTGGTAGCGGCGATATTAGGTGAGAACGCGCCGACCACGGCCCAGATGTTGGCCAACCCGGATATCCTCGCGTCCTATTTTGCGGAGACACGCGAAGGGCGCAAAGCCCTGGCGCAGTTCCTTACCATGTCCTCGATCGTTGTCGCCATCGGTGCCGATCCATCGCAGGCACAGATCGAGGATTTGGGAAGCGATCGATTGCGTCTCAGCTTTAAGGGCAGCAGGATTTCAACATTCGCACCGGTTTTGGTCATCACAGAAACCGTTGGTGGTGCAAAAATCGCGGGGATTGAAACCCAATGAATTCATACCGCCTTTTATCATCCTTTCTGGCAATATTTCTAAGTGTACTGCCGGCAGAATCGGAGGTTCTGGAAAGCGTCCATGCATCAATCAGTTTCGAGGCTGAAAGCGCTGTAGCGGCGTCGACGGTTGCGGGTTTTGTGGATCAAATCTATGGTCCGATATTCATTTTTTTTAGTCAAATCGGCGGCATGAACCCATCGCCCGGGAAAGTGCCAATCCAGATAATGAACGATGCCGAACTGACCGCCTACCAGTTGGCCGCAATCGTAACCGGCGGTCAGGAACCGCTGGCCATGACCAATGACGATGCAAACTTCACGATCATTATTGATCCGGACCTGATCGGCGGGTTGGAAACACTCAAGACCACCATCACACATGAATTGTTCCACCACCTTTCCTACCGGTCGGGCGTTGTGGATCCATCCCAACTGACCGACCAAGATTATTGGCTGGTTGAGGGAACGGCGGAAGTCGCTGAATATTATTTCAGCACGCCGAACACTCATAAACGCGCGCGGTTTGAGGAGTACCTCTTTTTATCGTCACGGCATCAGGACGTCGGATTGCTTGATTCAGAGCATTTTGCCGCGCTTTTTGTCTATTACCTCTGGCAGCAAGATCAAGACAGTTTCCGGACGTTGATGTCGCTTTATGGCTCGACAAAAGACGGCGCGGCGGTGGCCAGCCAGATGGGTCTGGACATGAGGTGGGCGGACTTCACCAAGTTGATGTTCAACCGCGATCCGATCTCTCCGATTAGCATTGAAGGCTCACCTTTGCTTGCAGCCAACGGTGAGAACCTGACGCCTGCATTCGGTGCCGACGGACGGATATTTGAAGTGCCGTCAAAAGGGGTTGTCAGCACCGATGTGGTCTTGCCACCGCTCAGTTGGCAGCATGCGATGCTGAACATCGACGGTGGCCTGGAATGGTTTAATGTCGTCGTTGGCGAACTGGCTGACGATCCCGAATTCGTCGTTCACGCTTATCTAAAGAAAAAGGGCGGTGATTCATATATTTATGAGGACTGGAGTGGAAAGAACATTCGCATGGTCTGTAATGTGGAAACCGGCCCCTGCGAAGGTGAAACGCTGGATGATGTTCAGAAGATCGTGCTGATCATGGCCAATACCTCTCAATCGGTCAATATGGAGGGCAAGCTGGTCGCCGGTGGTCTGGCTGAAAAATGGAAGCTCGCAGAGATGCAGGTCAGCCAGACTTTAATCGTCCCTGCACTGGATGAACTCACGCTCGAATTTGGAACAAACGGTGGCATGCTGGTCAAGTCTAAGGGTTGGTGGCTCAAGTTTCCGACCAGCCATTTCCCTGGCAACACTTCGGCTCTTGCCTATAAATGGGTCAACCACGCCTGCCGGTTCAAAGGCTACGTGAAATTCCAACGTGATATGGAATCGGAAACGGCTGAATACGAAGATGTGCAGGCGCGGATGAAATACACGTGGAAAACATCGCGAGTCGACAAAGGTGGACTGATCAACACACCATCTGGCTGGTGGTGTGATTTCAAAAAAGAGCTCACTGCAGCTGGTGCTTTGGGCGGGCTTGCGGGTGGGGCCGCCGTCGCGCGCGTTTTCACCAACCTTAATAC